>NZ_JBYHFM010000001.1:0-647499 GCF_057669765.1 Microbacterium sp. Y832
GAAAGGGCCACCCAATGCTGGGTGGCCCTTTCGCGTTTTAGGGGTAGTTTTCCGCGAGCAGCTCCGCGTTGACGGCGCTCACTGAAATTCCCCAGTTGTGCTCATCGAAATTCCCTACTCCGGGTCGCTTCCGTTCGTGAGGGCGGGCCTCCCTCGAAGTCGTGCCGATTTAGTGCGTAGCGCTCCGGTCGAGTGAGTCGAGGATTTCCTGTGCGTTGGCTCCGGGCGGCGTGGTCGCGGTGATCTCGTTCCCGCCGATGCTGATGCTGACGTCGCCGAGTGGTCGGAGGCTGCGGATGATCTTGCGGACGCTGGCCGCGGTGGCCTCTTGTAGGTGGCGTGAGACGGCGAGGGCGGTGCACACGATCGTGAGGTGTGCGTGGATCGAATCCCGTTCGTGGTGGAACATTAGTCGCGCGCAGGTCGGTCTTCGCCATCCGGAACGACCGCTCGACCCGGAACAGCTCCTGATACGCCGCGACGACCTCACCACCGGGGAGCCGGACCTGGAGGATGTTCGTGACGTACCCTTTCAGGCCGGCGAGCTGCCGGGCGCGGTCGATGAGGACCTGGTCGACGGCGGGGCGGGTGCCGGTGAGCTTGACGAAGCGGTCCTTCTTGAGCGGCCGCACGTCATGGCTCGGCTTGGATGCTCGGCGCGCTCGGGTCAGCGTCGGGCGGTTACCCCGAGGACAGATGAGATCGTCTCTGCGGGCATCGTGTGGAGAGGGAGGGAGTGCCTGCCTTCATTTCGGGGGCAAACGTCGTCGAGCCACGAGGTTAACTCCGAGCGACGGTCTCGGAGGTAGGGCTGCAAGGTTGGTAAGTCTGCCAGCTCGCGAGCATCGATATCGAGGGGCACGAGTCCTGTTGCCTGCGAAACGCCGAGCCTGCTGGCCCAGAGGACAGCTTCTGAGTGAAGATTCTGCGATTCGTCGCCCTCGCTCGTTGGCCCGTTTTCAGGCAATCCGACCCTTGTCCCATATCCCCTACTCTGCAGAACCCAGAGGGCAGCTGCGAGACCTCGGGCGGTCGGGAAATATGCTCTCCGCGTGGCCATGCGTGTCACGCTACGCCGCCTCAAGGCAAGGAAGAGGGGGGAGATCTGGCGTCAGCAGTGGTACACAGCCCCTTGATTGCTTCATCCTGATCCTGTCGCGGATGAGCGCCTGCGGAACGGGGGAAATGATGAAGAAGTCCAGGATCTCAGTTGCAATCATCGCGACGGCGACGGCGACGGCGACGGCGACGGCGACGGCGACGGCGGCGGCCGTGTGCGGGGTGCTTCTTGGCTCGTCCGCCGTATTCGCCGATGAGTCAGTCGATACAAGACTGTCATAGCCCTCGTGGTCGCTGTGGGCGACGGCGAGATTCCTGAAGATGCAGCCTCTGTGGAGGCCGTCCTCGCGTGTGATGAGTTCACCGGCGACGTTCTGGCATACGCCCAGGAGCGCGGCTACTGCCCGACGCCCAGCAAGGGAGGGCCGACTACCTATGCGGTGCAGACATATAACTGCGGAACAGCCTGGATCGAGGGATACAACCGGGGCGCGCGCGGGCGAATGTATGTCAACTACGGGTTCAGCTCTAGCCAAGGCGTCGTCGTCCACCGAACCCTCACGGTCGGAACCGACCTCGCCATAGGGTGGAACGACAGCGCCGCGATGTGGAGCGCCGGTGACGATTCAGGCGACCGGTATGTCGGCATCGGGTCGCCAGGCTGGCACTCGGCGTCGTACTCGGGCGCTGTCACGTTGGTCTGGGGCGGATGGTGCACGATTCCCACGATCACCGACAACTTCACCATCTGACCGTGCGGACGACGTTACCCTTCAGCATCGCGGATCGGCGGCGCACTCGAGACGTATTCGTCACGCGGGGGCGTCGTTCGGGTCGAGCGTCTTGAGCATGTCCTCTTCGACGGCGTTGTCGGCTTCGAGTTCGCTTTCTGTCGTCTCGTCGCCGCCCGTCGGGGCGTCTTGTTCGATGGGCTGGTCTTCGGCGCGTCGCTCTTCATCCATGCCGTAAGGCTAGGCCTGCATCCGCGGGGCGGATAGGGGCTTGACGGGAGCTGCACGCGCGAGAAGGGGCGGGGATGCCTGACTGCGCATCCCCGCCCCTGGTCACTCTGCGGCTGACTAGCCTTCGACGGGGAACCCGACGAACGGAGCCGTTTCGGTTCCGCTGAACAAGACGCCGTCGATGGTTCCGGTCACCGTGACCGTCGCCTCACCGGCCGGAACCGACGCCAGACGCGTGTTGATCGACACCGAGACCGTCTTGCCCGGCGCAACGTTCGTGAACGTCTTGGCACCGTAGACGGTCGAGATGGTCAGGTCGACCGGAACCGAATCGTGGTTCGTCGCCGACACTGACAGGTAGACCTTGCCCGCGAGGGAGCGCGGCGTCACTTCGGCCGTGACATCCAAGCCCGCGTTCAGCGAGAAGGTGCCCTCGATGCCTGCCAGTCGGCTGGTGTAGCTCGTGAGGTACCGGCTCAGGAACGGCGCGCGCGCGCCGTGCGCTTCCTGGTCGTTCGCGGTGCTCGCCAGCGGCAGCGTCAGGGTGGGTTCGCTCACCGTGATGGTCCCGCCCGAGCCGCTGCGCGGCCAGCTGCGGGTGTAGTTCGTGCCGATGCCGACGGCGAGCTGGTGGCCCTCGAGCAGGGTCCAGTCCACGTCCTTGAGGTCGAACGTGACCGTACCGTTGGCCACCCTCGACATCTGCTCGGTGAACATCACCGCGGTGCCGTCGGGTGCGACATCCCACAGCCGCGCCAGCACGTTGCCGGTGCCGGTCGCGTTGAACGAGATCGTGGGAGTACCCGAAACGCGCGTCTCATCGTTCAGCGGGCGCGACCAGGTGTAGTAGCCGTCCGCGTCCGATGTGGTCCGCGGCGGTTCCGCGCTGCGACTGCGAGCCTGGAAGTTGCCGCTCTCGGCCTTGACGAGATCGCCCTTCGGCAGCAGGCTCGGGGCGTTCTCCATGTCGAACGTGGCAGCGCCGGCCGGGGCGGCCGTGCGGCCGTCGTCATCGACGTACGACCCGGGCTCGAGGTCGATCACGGTGGTGCGGTCGATCGCGGGCCACGAGTCCTGTGCGCGCCACGAGCCGAAGTTGTCCTGGATCAGGAACGCGGGGTCGACGACCTCGGGCTCGATGCCCTTGAGGTACTTGTCGTAGAAGCGCATGACCTCGTCGTACCAGCCCTCGCGTCCCATCTCGAGCACGCCGGCCGCGTTGCGGTCACCGCCGCGCACGTGGTCCCACGGACCGAGCCAGCCGCGCTGGGGTCCTTCGTGGTTGGTGAGGTACTCGTTGAAGTCCTCGGGCTTGGTGTTCGCTTCGGTCATGCCCTGTGTGACGAACAGCGGGACCGTCGAACCCTTGGCCTGCTCGGCCAGGTTGCGGGCGCTCCAGTACTCCGAGTCCAGACGGGGCTCCAGTGCATCCCGCAGGTTGTTCGAGAGGCATTCGGGGTGTGCGATCTCGTACGCCGCGTTGGCTTTGTACCGCGCGGTGTCATCGGCCATGCCCTGCAGCGACGCGATCCCGTTGTAGGCACGCGGGGTGCCGGTGACGTTGGAGCGCGGCACCTCGTTGCTGTACAGGTAGTTGTACATGTTCCACAGCGGCTCCTGTGCGACGACGGCCTCGAGTCCTTCGGGCTCGAGGTTCGCTCCGATGAGGCCGGTGACGGCGTCGTAGGACTTGCCGTACAGGCCGACCTTGCCGGTGGACCATTCCTGGTTCACGACCCAGTCCACTGCTGCGACCACGTCGGCCTGTTCGCCGGGTCCGGCGAAGTCGATGCAGCCCGTCGAACCGCCGTATCCGCGGAGGTCGACGTAGACGACGGTGTAGCCGCGTTCCATGAGCGATCCGCCCTCGATGAGGTCGGTGAAACGGTCCGAGGGGCCGGTGTGGGGGTGGCGGTCATTGCCGGACTGGCCGATGTGCCCGAAGTACGGACCGACCGACAGGATGATGGGGGTGGGCTGGTCGAGCGGCAGGTGAACGGGTCGAAGCACATCGGCGTGCAGTTCGACATCGCTTCCGTCCGAAGTGGAGAAGTAGTGCTCGGTCCAGGCGGCGCCTGCCGGGACTCGGCTGTTCTGGTCGCGGGTGATGCCACCCGTCAGGGGAGCGTCGACGATCGTGTCGGGCGGGGTGACGGGAACCTCGGCCGCCTGCGCGACGGCGGGGAGGCTGGCAAGGACGAGGCCCGTTGTGCAGGCCAGCGTGAGTGTTAAGCGCCTGAGGCGCACGTGTTGTGTCATGCCGTTGAGGCTATGGGGGTGCGGATGCCGGGGGGAAGGGTTGCCCGATGGCTCGTTACCCGGTCGTTACCTCCGCCGGAAACGCCGCGCGGATCGGCCGTTTCGCGATGCTGTCCGCACTGGTAGCCTCTGCGTGACCGCTGAATCGATTCACGATTCGGGTCCGCACGATGTCGGCATCTCGACGCCGACGGGGTGGCCGACGGCACGCTTGTCAAGGAGGACATGTGAACACTGCTCGCACGCGCCTGCGCGATACCCTTCGCGCGCCACTGATCGCGCTACTTGCCGCGACGCTGGCGATCACCCTCGCGGGTGTGCCGGCGCGGTCTGCGTCGGCGGTCGAAGCCGGACCCGCGCCATCCGTTCTTTCCACGAACTTTCTGCCGGCGCCGATGGGTGTCGACGCCGCCACGGCGCCGACGTTCCGGTGGAACCTCGCGCCGTCGCAGTCCCAGACCGCCTACCGTGTCGTAGTGGCGTCGTCCGAGCAGCTCCTGGGCGACGCCGCTGATGTGTGGGACTCGGGGCGGGTCGAGTCGGACCGCATCGGCGGCATCGCGTACGCGGGTCCGGAACTCGCCGAGGGCGAGCGGTACTTCTGGAGTGTCATGACGTGGGACGGGGCAGGGGTCGCGACGTCATGGGCGACGGCGGCAATGTTCGGTACAGGCCCTGGTGCCGGGTGGTCCTCTGCGGACACTGTGTGGGTGGGCGGATCCGAGAGGTGGGGGTCGGACTTCTCGCTGAGTCTGCGTGCGCGGTTCGTGCAGCGTCATGTCACCGTCGCGTTCAGAGCGACGGACGCGAACAACTACTACCTGTGGCAGTTCCGAGGTGACGGTGTCAACGAGCTCGCCGTGCACCGAAAGCTCGACGGCGACCCGTCGCCCGCCGTGCTCAAGACGGTCCCGCTCGGCGTGCAGATCGAGAACGGAGCGAGCGCGAGACTCTACGACATCCGCATCGAAGCGGAGGGTGACGTGATCCGCACCTACCTCGATGACGTCCTGGTCGACACCACCGTCGACGCGACGCTCGCCAGCGGCGGGTTCGGTTTCTACACCGGCGGCACCGAGTCCTTCGTCGTCGACGACGTGCGGATGACCGACCCGCACGGGGCCGTGCTCTACGAGAACGACTTCGAGGGGACTGGATACAACGACTTCAGCTGCGGCACCCTGACCGGGTCCGCCCTGTCCATCCCGATCGCTCAGCGTACCGGGTGCATGCACTTCGGCCCGTGGTCGGACTACGACCTCGAAGTGGACGTCAAGGTCTCGAACGTCGCGACGGGGATTCTGCTGCGGGCCGCGGACGCCCGGAACAACGTCATGTGGCAGATCCGCGGCGACAACTCCCGCATCGTGCCGCACACGAGGGTCAACGGCACCTTCACCGCGCTGCCCCACACGGTGGTGTCTCCCGCGATCGGCATCGGCACGACCAACCGCATCAAGATTTCGGCGCGAGGCGACATGTTCACGACATCCGTCAACGGCACACAGGTCGATTCGCGTGTCGTCCCCGGCGTCCGCGCCGGCGGGATCGGGTTCCGCAACGGCGGCCAGGAGGTCGGCGTTTTCTCGAACCTCCGCGTGACCAGCCCGCGCGGACAGGTCGTGTACGAGAACGCCTTCCCGAGCGGTGACTCAGCGTTCCCCTGCGGCACCGCCGAGTCAGGGGAACTGACGGTTCCGCGGTCCGCAGACTGCGTGCGCGCGGGGCAGGCGGGCGGCGCGGAGGAATGGGCGTTCCTGCGCGGCGAAGCGGCGCTCGAAGACAAGCCGGTGGCATGGGCGACCT
Organism: Microbacterium sp. Y832; assembly: GCF_057669765.1. Taxonomy (NCBI): domain Bacteria; kingdom Bacillati; phylum Actinomycetota; class Actinomycetes; order Micrococcales; family Microbacteriaceae; genus Microbacterium; species Microbacterium sp. Y832. Next base: position 6,087 of record NZ_JBYHFM010000001.1, read on the forward strand.
TGTTCACCAGCGGCTCGTCGACCGCCCCGGGGCGCCAGTACGTCTATCGCATCTGGGTCAATGGAGAGTTCGTCGGTGCCGGACCGCAGCAACCCGCCGCCGACGAGAACCGATTCGGCGGGTACGACGTCACATCGCTCGTGCGTGCGGGCGAGAGCAACGCCATCGGAGCGCTCGCCCATTCGACACAGGGCCCGGGGTTCCTCGCGAAGCTCATCGTTGAATACGAGGACGGGACTCGCCAGGTTTTCGACACGGGGCGCGAGTGGACGAGCCGCGGAGGGACCGACGTCTACCCGAGCGGCGGGTCGATCGGAACGTCGTACTTCCGCGCACCGGTCGAGGACCTCGACGCGCGCGTCTACCCTTTCGGATTCGCCGAGCCCGGGTTCGACGATTCCTCCTGGGCGCGAGCGTCCGCGCGATCGACTCTGCCGCGCCTCGCACCGTCGACGACCGAGAATCTCGCCGAAGAGCTCCACGCTCCCGAGCGGATCGTGCAGAAGGGTCCGGGCCACTACTTCGTCGACTTCGGCCGCTCCTGGCTCGGCGGCGTACGGCTTCAACTGGACGGTGCCGCGGGAGCGCGCGTAGAGATCCGGTACGGCGAAGAGCTGACCGATCGCACCACCACGGCGAACACCGTGCGCTGGCAGATGCGCACCGGCAACAACTACCGCGACTATTACACGCTGTCGGGCAACGGGGAGGCGCTGCAGAATTGGGGCTTCCGGGTGTTCCGCTACGTGGAGATCATCGGGGCGCCCGAGCCTGTCACGGCAGACAACCTGCAGGCGGCCGCGCTCGTTTACCCGATGAGCGACGACGCTCAGTTCCGAGGCGACGGTGAAGCGATCGATGCGGTCTGGGAGTTGTCCCGGCACACGATCGACTCGCAGAACTTCGACATCTACGGCGACTCGTGGACGCGAGAGCGCGCGCCGTATGAAGCTGACGTGTTCATCCAGCTGCAGTCGCACATCTATCTCGATGCTGACCCGACCCTCGCGCAGTACTCGGTGGAGTACCTGTTGAGCAGGCGCACCTGGCCGACCGAATGGCCGATGTACCTGATCCTCGCCGCGCACGAACTGTGGCAGTCCACGGGGGACGAGTCGTTCACCTCCGAACACTATGACGCACTCGTGTCGAAGCTTCCCGCTCAGTACCTCGAGGAGGAGACGGGGCTCATTCGCAAGACATCGGGTTCGGACGGATGCAACAGCCGCACGGACTGCGACATCGTCGACTGGCCCGCGGGCGAGCGTGACGGGTACCAGTTCCGTCAGTACAACACCGTCGTCAACGCGCTCGCCTATCGCAGCTACCGCGACATGGCCGACATCGCCGACGCGACCGGTCACGCCGACGACGCCGTGCGCTTCGGCGCGATCGCCGATCGGCTGCGCGAGGCGATGAACACTTATCTCTACGACCGGGACGCCGGTGCATTCGATGACGGGATGGATGCCGCGAAGGTGCGCACCGGTCATCATGCGATCCACGCGAGTGTCTTCGCGCAGGCGTTCGGCGTCACAGCCGACGATCAGCGAGAGACCGTCGGTGAGTACCTGGCGGGTCGCGGCATGCAATGCAGCGTGTACTGCGCGCCCTTCCTTTTGCAGGCGCTCTATGACGGCGACCAGGGTGACGCGGCGTACGGGCTCATGACGTCGACGGGGCAGCGCAGCTGGATGAACATGATCGCGCTGGGTGCGGGTGCCACGATGGAGGCCTGGGACCCGGCACTGAAGTCGAACACCACGTTCTCGCATCCCTGGGCCTCGTCGCCGGCGTTCATGATCCCGCGCGGTGTGTTCGGAATCAGGTCGATCGAGCCGGGGTACGAGAAGTTCTCGGTCAAGCTGCAGCCGGGAGGGTTGTCCTCCGCGGACGTCAGCGTGCCCACCGTGCGCGGCTTGATCCGCGCGGCATACGCGCAGGAGGGCGGCCGGACGGATCTCGGACTTCGGGTGCCGTCGGGCTCGACCGCGGTCGTGTCCGTTCCCGTCGAGGGCGTGGGAGACGGCACTCTCTTCGTGGACCGGATCGAGACTCAGGCCGCCCGCGAGGGTGGGTACCTCGTCATCGAGGTGCCCGCTGGGTGCCATTACGTCAGCGCGTCGCGGGACAGCGACCCGAGCGCCGTCGGTGCGGCGTGCCCGGACGGCTTCGATCTCGGCGCAGAAGTGACGCCGAGGATGCTGGGCGGCAAGACGTACCTCTCCGTCTCGGCGGCGAACAACGCCACGGTGCAGGCTGACGTCGTCATCGCGACGCCGTACGGGAACAAGACGTTCACGAACGTCCAGCCCGGCACGTCGGTCAGCGTCTCGGTCAACTCGAGGCTCGCGGCGATCCCCGCGGGCGAGGTGACGATCGTCGCGACGCGCATCGCCGACGGTGAGACGGTCTCGGACACGAAGACCGTTCGGTACGCGGCGTTCCCTCCTGGGCAGTGACCGGCTCGTGCGTCGCGTCAGCCCTTGACGGCGCTGCTCGTCATCCCGGCCACAACCTGCTTCTGGAAGAGGATGCACATCACCGGCGGTGGAATCGTGATCAGCGGGATGTCCGCGAACAGCGGGTCCCACTGCGAGTTGGACGGGCTCTGGACGTTGTGACCGCTTGGAGCGCGCTGGTCACGATCCCATCACGGACTGCGCTCGACTTGACCGGGGGGATGAGCGTAAATAAGGTAGGAGTACCCGGCTGAATCGATTCACTTTCGGCCTGACCTCAAAGGGGAGGCTGCACCCGTGGCTGAGAGCAACCCGTCGCGCGAGCCCGCGCTCGTCCTCGAGCGCGTCGTGAAATCCTTCGGTGCTGTTCTCGCGCTGCGCTCGGGAAGTCTGACGCTGCACCGCGGGTCGATTCACGCGTTGATCGGAGAGAACGGCGCCGGCAAGTCGACGCTCGTCAAGATCGTCGCCGGCCTCTACCGGCGTGATTCGGGCGAGTTCCTCTTGGACGGCCAGTCGGTCGACTTCACCTCGACGGCGCAGTCGAAAGAGGCCGGAATCGCCGTGATCTACCAGGAGCCGACGTTGTTCCCCGACTTGTCGGTGACCGAGAACATCTTCATGGGGCGCCAGCCCACGAATGCCGTGGGGCGGATCGACCGCAAGGCGATGCGCGCGGAGGCCGTGCAGATCTTCCAGCGTCTGGGCGTGAGCCTTGACCCTGACCGCGTGACCGACGGCCTCTCGATCGCCGATCAGCAGATCATTGAGATCGCCAAAGCCATTTCGCTCGATGCCAAGGTGCTCATCATGGACGAGCCGACAGCGGCGCTGTCCGGCGTCGAGGTCGAGAGGCTGTTCGCCGTGGCGCGGAGCCTGCGCGACGAGGGTCGTGCGCTGTTGTTCATCTCGCACCGGTTCGACGAAGTCTTCGCCCTGTGCGACACGGTCACGGTGATGCGCGACGGCTCGTACATCGACACGACGGCAATCGCGGACACGACCGTCGACGATCTCGTGCGCCAGATGGTCGGGCGCGATGTGAACGACTTGTTCCCCAAGCTGCCCGCCGAGATGGGCGACGTCGTCCTCGAGGTCGAGGGACTGACTCGGAAGGGCGTGTTCTCCGACATCTCCTTCCACGTACGTGCGGGCGAGATCGTGGGTCTGGCAGGGCTCGTCGGCGCCGGGCGCAGCGAGGTAGCGCGCGCTGTCTTCGGCGTGGACACCTACGAGTCCGGGGTCGTCACGCTCGAGGGCAAGGTGCTCCCGAAGGGCAACCCCCGCCTCGCGACGACGCGAGGCGTCGCACTGGTACCGGAAGACCGCCGCAAGCAGGGACTCGTGCTCGACGATGGAGTGTCCCGCAACATCACACTCGCGATTCGTTCGAAGCTCGCAAGATGGGGACTCATCTGGAACGGCCTGGAGAATCAGGCTGCGAAGACGTGGGCCAGTCGCCTCGAGGTGAAGACGGCAGCCCTGGACGCCGAGGCCGGGACTCTCTCCGGAGGCAACCAGCAGAAGGTGGTGATCGGCAAGTGGCTCGCGACGGAGCCCACAGTGCTGATCGTCGACGAGCCGACCCGCGGCATCGATGTGGGAACGAAGGCCGAGGTGCATCGGCTCCTCAGCGAACTGGCACAGCAAGGGCTGGCGATCCTCATGATCTCGTCCGAACTTCCGGAGGTGCTCGGCATGGCCGACCGTGTACTCGTCATGCGCGAGGGCCGCCTGACCGGGGAGTTCCCGCGGGCAGCCGCGACGCCCGAAGCCGTCATGTTCGCAGCGACGGCGGATGCGGGGGTCGCCGCGTGAGCGCGACTCTGACACCCTCCGCCGTGAAGCCGGGGACGAGCGGCGCCGCACGGCTCGTGCGGCGCATCGCCACGGCGCGCGAGGCCGGTATCGCCATCGCGCTGATCGTGATCGTGGTCGTCGCGACCGCCGCGAATCCCACCTTCCTCTTCTCGAACGACGGTTTCCGCGACCTGCTGCTGACGCCGTCCCTGCTGCTGCTTGTGGCTGTGGGTCAGGCTTTCGTCATCATCACTCGCAGCGTCGACCTGTCGGTCGGTTCGGTCGTGGGGCTCACCGCCTACCTGACGGGCCGCTTGTTCATCGATTTCGAGGGCATCCCGCCGATCGTCGTGTTCGTGGCGGGAGTGGTGTTGGGGGGCCTCCTCGGCGCGATCAACGGACTGCTCGTGGCGTGGGCCAAAGTGCCGGCGCTGGTGATCACCCTCGGCACGATGTACATCTATCGCGGCATCAACGTGGCGTGGACCGGAAGCGATCGGATCAACGCGTCGGATCTGCCACGGGACTTCCGCGGTCTCGGAACCGACCAGCTGCTGGGGATCCCGGTCCTCACGATCATCGCCGTCGTGGTGCTGATCGCTGCGGCCTGGTATCTGCGCAACACGCGCGGTGGCCGTGAGTTCTACGCGATCGGCTCCGATCCGGCAGCCGCGCACCTCTACGGGCTGAAGGTGAACCGACGCATCATCACGGCATTCGTCGTCTCGGGCGCCCTGTCGGGTCTGGCCGGTGTGCTGTACGCAGCGCGCTACGGGACGGTCTCATCCGCAGCCGGAACCGGCTGGGAGCTGCAGGCGATCGGTGCCGCGGTGATCGGCGGCGTCGCGATCGCGGGCGGTGTCGGAACGGTGTGGGGCGCCGCCATCGGCGCGTTCCTGCTGCTCACGATCAACCGCGCCCTGCCCATCCTCGGGATCGACGACTTCTGGCAGCGCGCCGTCGTCGGCATCCTCATCATCGGATCGATCGTGCTCGACCGCGTCCTCGCGGTCCGCCAGCACCGACGACTCATTGCACAACGGGAGGAGGGCCGATGAGCGCCGTGGCCACCGAGACCACCCCGGTCCGGCTCTATCAGGCGCACGCCCGTCCGGCGTGGAGACGCATCCTTTTCACGCGCGAGTCCGCGATCATCGCGCTGCTCGTCATCGTGATCGTGGTCGCTCTGGCGACGGTGCGCAACTTCGACAGTCCGCTCACGGTCACCTACCTGCTGCGCGACGTCGCGCCGATCCTGCTGATCGCGCTGCCCATGACGTTGATCATCATCACGGAAGAGATCGACCTTTCCGTGGCATCCGTCGTCGGGCTGTCGAGTGTGATGACGGGCATCCTCACACAGGCGGGGTTGCCGTTCCCCGTCGCCGCCGTGCTGGCGATTCTCGTCGGTGCCGTAGCGGGCGCAGTGAACGGCTTTCTCATCACGGTGGTCGGGCTGCCCTCACTCGCGGTCACGATCGGCACGCTCGCGCTGTTCCGCGGGATCGCGGTGGGCCTGCTCGGCACGACGGCAATCACCGACTTCCCGGATGAGTGGACCGCCCTCGCGAAGGCGAACATCCCCGGTACGCCGATCCCGGTGGTCATCATCCCCTTCATCGTGCTGGCGATCCTGTTCGCGATCCTGCTGCACTTCACTCCGTTCGGGCGCTCGCTGTACGCGATCGGCCTCAACAAGGAGGCCGCGCACTTCTCGGGCATCGACGTCGGCCGCACCAAGTTCCTGCTGTTCGTGATGTCGGGCACCGTCTCGGGCTTCGCGGGCGTCTACTTCACGCTGCTGTACTCCAACGCGCGGGGCGACAACGCGATGGGCATGGAGCTGCAGATCATCGCCGCCGTGTTGCTGGGGGGCGTGTCGATCTTCGGCGGTCGCGGTGCGCTTCACGGTGTCATCGCCGGTGTTCTGCTGATCGGCACCCTCGGCAGCGCGCTGCGCCTTGCCGGTGTCACGAGCGACATCATCAATGTCGTCACCGGTGTTCTGCTGATCCTGTCGGTGGTGTCTGCAAGTTTCCTCGCATGGCTGCACAAGCGACGTACCGCGGCCATCGGAAAGCGAAGAGGAAGACGCGTCGCTGAGCGAGCGACAGCCGTCGACCCGACGCCGTAATCACAAACCCCGCGAGAGCTCCTCGCACCAAGGAAGGAAACAATGATGTTCGGATTGAAGCGTAAGCGGCGTGCTGGTGTTGCAGCCGCGCTGGCTCTCGGCGTGGTGCTGGTCGCGGCCGGTTGCTCGGGCGGCGACGGCGGCGGCACCTCGACCGACGGCGGCGACAGCGGCGACGGCGACGCGAACCTGACGATCACGATGCTGCCGAAGAACCTCGGCAACCCGTACTTCGACACCTCGACCGGCGGCGCCGAAGAGGCGACCGCCGAGTTCGACGGCACGTTCGAAGAGGTCGGCCCGACCGAGGCTTCGCCGACGTCGCAGGTGCAGTACATCCAGACGGCTGCCCAGCAGGGTGCGGGTGGACTCATCGTGTCGGCGAACGACCCCGAGGCGATCTGCGACGCACTCGACGAGGCGCGGTCGGCAGGCGTCAAGGTCGTCACGTTCGACTCGGACACCAACCCCGACTGCCGCGACCTGTTCATCAACCAGGCGGCCAGTGAGGGTATCGCCAGGGTCCAGGCTGAGCTGATCGCGGACCAGATCGGCGGCTCGGGTGAGATCGCTGTTCTGTCGGCGTCGGCGAACGCGACGAACCAGAACGAGTGGATCGAGTTGATGGAAGAGGAGCTCGCCGCGAGCTACCCGGACATCGAGATCGTCGAGATCGCCTACGGTGACGACGACGACCAGACGTCGTTCGACAAGACCGCCGCTCTGCTGCAGACCTACCCCGAGCTGAAGGGCATCGTCTCGCCGACCACCGTCGGTATCGCCGCTGCGGCACGTTACCTGTCGACCTCGGAGTACCAGGGCAAGGTCGCGCTGACCGGCCTGGGCACCCCGAACCAGATGCGCGAGTACGTCGAAGACGGCACCGTCAAGTCGTTCGCGCTGTGGAACCCGGCTGACCTCGGCTACCTTGCCGCGTTCGCCACGGCGGCGCTCATCACCGGCGAGATCACCGGTGCCGAGGGCGACACGTTCGAGGCCGGCAAGCTCGGCTCGTTCGAGGTCGGCCCGGACAACGGCGTGCTGCTCGGAGACCCCTTCGTCTTCGACGCCGACAACATCGGCGACTTCGACTTCTAAGTCGTCACCAACGCACGAAAGCCCGGTCTGCGTCCGCATGCCGGGCTTTCGCGTGCACCGACATCCTCGTGGGAGTGCGCGCCCCACGGGTCCGCTCGCACGAGTCCTTGACCGTGGCGTCAGGCTGCTTTATCGTTTCAATCGTGCCCGCCAAGGCACTTGGCCACCCACCCCAGGGCGATGACGCACCGCGGATGAAGAGGTGTGAACGCAATGCCGCCGTCGCCGGAAAGCCGGATCCATGCCTGACGACCTGACCCCCGTCCACTCCAGACGCCACCGCGGCCTCGTCGCGACCGCCGCTCTGAGTGTCGCGGCCCTGACCGGTGCGCTGCTCGCCCTGCCGAGCGCCGCCGCCAGCGCCGAGACGAACGCTCCCGATGCGCCCACACGCCTCACGGTCGAGGATGACGTGCAACCGCTCGGCACCGACGTGACGCCTCGCTTCGGGTGGTTGCCACAAGACGAAGACGGCAACGAAGTGCAGAGCGCCTACCGTATCCGCGTCGTCGACGACGCCGATGATGTCGTCTGGGATTCGGGCAAGGTCGCGGCATCCGATCAGTCGTACATCGACTACGGCGGCGAGGCGCTCGAGCCGGGCAGCACCTACTCCTGGACAGTACAGACCTGGGATCGCGACGATCTGGCGTCGCCGTGGGCAGAAGAGGCGAGCTTCGACACCGGCCTCGGCGATGGCGACTGGGGCGGGGCGGAGTGGATCCGTCGCGAGCCCGGCAACCCCGACGCATCTTCGCTCAGCATCATCGACGGCAAGGGCCGCGTGAGCGGCGGCGACGTCACGCTCGTCAAGACCGGTGCCGACTGGACCGACTACGTCGTCACGATGGACGTCACGCCGATCACCCGCGCCGCGGCCCTCGTCTTCCGCGGCAGCGGCGACCGCAACGGGTACATGTGGCAGCTGCACGCCAACGACAACGCACTGAAGACCCACCGCATGATCGCCGGCGGCTTCCCCACCGACGCGCGTCGTTCGGTGCCGCTCACGATCGACACGCAGATCACCTACCGGACGAGCATCCGGATCGAGGGACAGGCCTTCACGACGAGCATCAACGGCGAGGTCGTCGACACCTGGACCGATGCGTCGAACACGGGCTCGACGCAGGGCACGATCGGGCTGCGCATGGCCAGCGGCGAGGTGGCCGACTTCGACAACATCCGAGTCACGTCGCTCGACGGCAGTCAGGTGCTGTTCGCCGAGAACTTCGACGGCGCCCTCGACCAGTGGGTCCGAGGCACGACGAACCGCGAAGCCGACGAGTACACGCTCGCGCGCACGGCTGTCGACCTCCCCGAGGGCGAGATCGTTCGGGCACGCAGCTACCTCGCGGCAAGCCACACGGCTGAGCTCTACCTCAACGGCGAGACCGCTGATCGCGTGAGCAACTTCGGCTACCCGGGCGAGGGCTACTACCACGTCGCCGACGTGACGTCGCTGGTCGAGCCGGGCGAAGAACTCGCGATCGGGGCGATGCTGCACTGGTTCAGCAGCGGCCAGGGTCGCGCTGGGGTCGAACCGGGCCTGCTCGCGCGCATCGTCGTCGAATACGCGGATGGGTCGGAGTTCGTCGTCGTCACCGACGACTCGTGGAACGTGCGCCGGGGGCCGTACCGCATGGTCGGCACGCGCAACGGCGAGGGACTCTACATCGAACACCTCGAGGGCCCCGCCGTCGCGGCGATCGGCGAATGGAAGCAGCCGTCGTACGACGACAGCGACTGGGCCGACGCGGTCGTGCTCGGTGAGCACCCCACGGGTCCCTGGACGACCCTCGAGGGCGACATCACCCGCATGAGCGAGACCGTGGTGCATCCCGAGCAGATCCTCATCGCCCAGGACGGCACCCCGGTCGCCGACTTCGGTGTCGTCATCCCCGCGCGACCCGCCGTGACCTTCGAGAACGGCCAGGCAGGTCGAGTGATCCCGATCCGCGGGAGCCTCGGTCTCGCCCCGAACGGACGCGTCTCGACCGCCGGCGTGGACACGCAGGGCACCAACATGTCGTGGCCCTATACCCAGGTCGCCGGCGCCCAGCGGTACGAGGCGTTCGGTCACCTGGCGTTCCGCTACCTCGAGATCCCGGATGCCGGTGAACCGATCACGACCGAGGATGTGACGGCGACGATCGTGCACGTCGATTACCCCGAGGACGGCGCGGCGACGTTCGAAAGCTCGAACCCGACATTGAACGCCGTCTGGGACCTCATGGATCGGTCGCTGCGCTACTCGGTGCAGGAGACATTCGTGGACACCCCCACGCGTGAGCAAGGCCAGTTCCTGCACGACACGATCAGTATCTCCGACGGGCTCATGGCGACTCAGTTCGAGCGCAACGCCACGCGCAAGGCGATCCGCGAGTTCATGCTGAGCCAGGAACGCTGGTGGAGCGCGACGCTCGCCGACAGCGGCCGCTACAACGCGGTCTATCCCAACGGCGACGGCAAGCGCGACATCCCCGACTTCACTCAGGTGGTGCCGGACTGGATCTGGCAGTACTACCACGAGACGGGCGACCGTGAACTGCTCGAGGACGTGTACGACAACATCAGCGCGACGGCGGACTACGTGCGTCGTCACATCCCGACCGAAGGGCCGACTGCGGGACTGGTCACACGCCTCACCGGCGGCAGCGGTCAGTACAACCACGGCATCGTGGACTGGCCCGCGCACGGCCGCTTCGGGTACGACATGGGGGCAGCGGCCCGCACGACCGTCAACGCCCTCGGCGTGAACGTGCTGCGAAAGGTCGCGCTCGTCGCCGAGGCGCTCGAACGCCCCGCCGACGAAGTGCAGGCGTACCGAACCGACGCCGATGCTCTCGCCCAGCGCATGAACGAGACGCTCCGCGGCGAGGACGGCATCTACGTAGACGGCCTGGCGGCCGACGGCACGCAGTCCGCACACGCCGGTCAGCACTCGACGTCGTATGCGATCGCGTTCGGCATCGCGCCCGAAGAGGACCTGCCCGCCCTCGGCGCGCACATCGCCTCGATGGGCATGAAGCAGGGTCCGATGACGTCGCACTTCCTGCTCGCCGCGCTCGCCGCGTCGGGGCAGGGTGAGGGGATGCTCAACCTGCTGACGAACGAAGACGACTTCGGCTGGGCGCAGTGGCTCAAGCAGGGCGGCACGTTCACCCCGGAGGCATGGGAACTGAGCGGTTCGGCCAACAGCGGCTCGCATGGCTGGGGTGCGCAGGGCGTCGTCGACATCCTCGATTCGGTGCTGGGCATCGCGGTCACGGATGCCGGTGCCTCCCGCATCCGGATCAGTGTTCCCGACACGGGACTCCAGCATGCGGAGGGCTCGCAGGTCACGCAGCGTGGCCGGGTGTCGTCCTCGTGGACCCGTCAGGGCAACAACGTGACCCTGAGCGCGACGATCCCGGTCAACGTGTCGGCGATCGTCGAGGTGCCGAACGGGGTGGGCATCGACTATGCGATCGACGGTCCCGATGGCGCGACGGCTGAGTCGCTGGGTGTCGAAGGCGGCATCGAGCGCTTCCGTGTCGGGTCGGGCACGTGGGTGTTCACCGGGGTCGAGCGTCTGCCGGCGTCGGTCGATGTGGCGCAGCGCACGCTCGCCGGCAAGGCGTACTTGTCGGTGTCGGTGACCAACGATGCGGACGTTCCGGTGGATGTGTCAGTGGCCACGCTGTACGGGAAGAAGTCGTTCACACAGGTCGCATCAGGCGCCTCGGTATCGGTGTCGGTGAACACGAGGCTGGCCGAAGTGCCCGCGGGCGAGGCCACGGTCGAGGTCGCGGGTGTCATGGACGGTGTGTCCGTGAGCGAAACGAAGACGGTGCCCTACGGCGCCTTCTCCGTCCAACGCTGACCCTCGGCTCGCGAGACTGCAACAGGGCGCCGAGAGCGCGGGTGGGACCCCCGGTTTCGGCGACCGTTGCAGCCTCTCCGCCGGTGATGGGCGTTGACAGTGGGTGGCCGCGGCCAATAGCTTTGCCTGACTCGGCTCCAGCTGCGGGAGATCCAGGATGTTCCTGGGGACGCCCCGATGCAGCGCTCGTCGAACGCTCAAAGGAGAGACGATGTCGATGATTGCACGATGGCGCCGGACGGCGATGGCGGGGGCGATCGGAATCGCGAGTTGCGCACTGGTTCTCGGTGGCACGACAGCGGCGACGGCGGCTCCATCTCACGCGATGGTCGCCGAGGTGGCGGCGCCCGATCTTGTGAGCGTCAACCTCACTCAGCGGATCCTCGCGGGCAACGTCTTCTTGTCGATCACGGCCACGAACGTCTCGTCGACCCCCGTCGACATCGTCTTTTCGACCGTCTACGGCGGCCCGACTTTCGCCGCCGTCGCGCCGGGCCGGACCGTCGCAGCGTCGATCAACACCCGCCTCACGATCATCCCGCCCGGATTCGCCACGATCACGGCGACGAGTGGCACCGCGAGCGAGACCGAGACCGTGCCCTACGGCGGGTACCCGGTCGAGGTCGTGCCGCGCATTCTCGCCGGTGATGTCTACCTGTCTGTGACGGCGACGAACACGCTCGCGGTGCCCGCCGACATCGTCGTCACGACGGCCTATGGTGGCAAGACCTTCCGTGGCGTCGCACCCGGGGACTCGGTCGCGGCGAGCATCAACTCGCGCCTCGCCGCCGTGCCTGCCGGAGCGGTCACCATCGCGACGAACGCCGGCAGCACGTCGGTCACGCGGACCGCGCCGTACGCGGCATACCCCGGGCAGTAGTCAGCGGGCCGGGTCGTAACGCCTCGGTGCGTGCGTGCGCGCGACGAGGTCGCGCAGCGTCTCCAGCGAGCCCGCCACGAGCCCCGCGGCCCTGGCCTGCACCAGGATGTTGCCGAGCGCCGTCGCCTCGACGGGCCCTGCCAGCACCGGCAGGCCCGAACGGTCGGCCGTGCGCTGGCACAGCAGCTCGTTGAGCGCGCCACCCCCGACGATATGGATCGTGCGCACGTCGACGCCGCCGATGCGGGCGGCTCGGCGAGATGCGTCGGCGAACGCCTGGGCCAGCGATTCGACGATCGACCGGGCGTACTCCGCCCGCGAGCGCGGGGGAGCGACGCCGTGCTCATCGAACCACGCGTCGATCCGTGCGGGCATGTCGCCGGGCGGCATGAAGCGCGGGTCGTTGACGTCGAAGACGGGCACGTCGCCCGAGACGTCTTCGGCCGCGTCGAGCAGTGACGCAAGGTCGATGCGTTCACCGGCGCGCTCCCACGTGCGCACGGTCTCGCTCAGCACCCACAGACCCATCACGTTGTGCAGCAGTCGCACGCGGCCATCGACGCCGCCCTCGTTGGTGAAGTTCGCCGCGAGAGCCTCGGGCGACAGCACCGGGCGGTCGACCTCGACGCCGACCAGGCCCCACGTTCCGCACGAGATGTACGCGGCGGCATCCGCTTGCATCGGCACCGCCACGACCGCCGATGCGGTGTCATGCGAGCCGACCGCGGTCACGGACACGCCCTCGGGTGCGCCGATCGACGCGGCGACCCGCTCCGACAGAGCGCCCAGGCGCTCGCCGGGAGCGATGAGCGGGGGAAGAATGCCGCGCGGCACGCCTGCAGCCGCCAGCAGGTCGGCCGCCCAGTCGCCGTCGCGGAGCAGCCCGGTCGTCGAGGCGTTCGTCAGCTCGGCGCGGGCGATGCCGGTCAGCCAGTAGCCGATGAGGTCGGGCACGAGCAACGCCGCGTCGGCGAACTCGAGCACGTCGCGCGGCTCGGCGGCGAACTGATAGAGCGAGTTGAACGGGAGGAACTGCAGGCCGTTGCGGGCGAAGAGCTCGGCGTGCGGCATCCGCTCGTGAACCGCCGTGACACCGCGCTCGGTGCGCGCATCGCGGTAGTGGAACGGCTCACCCAACAGGCGCCCATCGCGCAGCAGACCGTAGTCGACGGCCCACGAGTCCACCCCGATGGTGCGGATGCCGGGAGCCTGGCGGAACGCTTCGCGCAGCCCGTTCAGGGCACTGCCGTACAGCCCCAGAATGTTCCAGTGCAGCCCGTCCGAGGTCTGCACGGGGTCGTTCGCGAACCGTGCGACCTGCGTGAGCTCGAGCGTGTCGGTGCCGACGTGACCGACGACGACACGGCCGCTCGTGGCGCCGAGGTCGACGGCGGCGACCGTGCCCGTCGTGCTCATCGCAGGAATGCCGCGGCGACGCCGGAGTCGACCGGGATGTGCAGGCCGGTCGTACGGCTCAGCTCGGGTCCGGTGAGGACGTACACGGCGTCGGCCACGTTCTCGGGCACGACCTCGCGCTTGAGGATCGTGCGGTTGGCGTAGAACTGACCCAGGTCCTGCTCGGCGACGCCGTAGGTCGCGGCGCGGTTCGCGCCCCAGCCGCTGGCGAAGATGCCGGAGCCTCGCACGACGCCGTCGGGGTTGATGCCGTTGACCTTCACGCCGTGCTCACCGAGCTCGACCGCGAGGAGCCGTACCTGGTGGGCCTGGTCGGCCTTCGTCGCGGAGTAGGCGATGTTGTTGGGACCCGCGAAGACGGAGTTCTTCGACGAGATGTAGATGACGTCGCCGCCCATGCCCTGCTCGATGAGCGCCTTCGCGGCGGCTTTCGAGACGAGGAACGAGCCCTTCGCCATGACGTCGTGCTGCAGGTCCCAGTCCTTCTCGGTGGTCTCCAGCAGCGGCTTCGAGAGCGACAGGCCCGCGTTGTTGACGACGAGGTCGATGCCGCCGAATGCCAGCACGGTCGCGTCGATCGCCGCCTGGACGCCGTCGGCGTCGGCGACGTTCGCGGCGACGCCGATCGCGACGTCGGTGTTGCCGAGCTCGGCGGCCACGGCCTGCGCCTTCTCGAGGTCGAGGTCGGCGACGACGACGCACGCACCCTCGGCGGCGAGACGGGTGGCGATGGCCTTGCCGATCCCGGATGCCGCACCCGTCACGAACGCGATGCGGCCCTGGTGCGTCTTGGGCTTGGGCATGCGCTGCAGCTTGGCCTCTTCGAGAGCCCAGTACTCGATGCGGAACTTCTCGGCATCAGAGATGGGAGCGTACGTCGACAGCGACTCGGCGCCACGCATGACGTTGATCGCGTTGACGTAGAACTCGCCGGCGACACGTGCCGTCTGCTTGTTCGCGCCGTACGAGAACATGCCGACACCGGGCACGAGAACAATGAGCGGGTCGGCGCCGCGGATCGCGGGGGAGTCTGTCGAAGCGTGGGCGTCGTAGTACGCCTGGTAGTCCTTGCGGTACTGCTCGTGCAGCTCTTTGAGGCGCGCGATGGAGTCTTCGATCGACGCATCTGCGGCGAGGTCGAGCAGCATCGGCTTGACCTTGGTGCGCAGGAAGTGGTCGGGGCAGCTCGTGCCGAGCTCGGCGAGAGCGGGTGCCTTCTCGGACGCGAGGAAGTCCAGGACGACATCGGAGTCGGTGAAGTGGCCGACCATGGGCTTGTCGGTCGACGCGAGGCCGCGGATCGTGGGGGCCAGAGCCGCCGCTTTCGCACGGCGCTCCGTCTCGGGGAGGGCGGCGAATCCGGCGCGGACACCACCGAACGGCTCGGCCTTGCCGTTCTCATCGAGGTACTTCTGTGCCGTTTCGATGATCCACAGCGAGTTCGCCTCCGCCTCGTCGGACGTGTCGCCCCACGCGGTGATGCCGTGGCCGCCGAGGATCGTGCCGATCGCCTGCGGGTTCTTCGCCTTGATCTCGGCGATGTCCAGACCCAGCTGGAATCCGGGGCGACGCCACGGGACCCAGACGACCTTGTCTTCGAAGATCGTGGCCGTGAGCTCTTCGCCGTCAGCTGCAGTCGCGATCGCGATGCCCGAATCCGGATGCAGATGGTCGACGTGCGCCGCATCGACGAGGCCGTGCATCGCCGTGTCGATCGACGGGGCGGCACCGCCCTTGCCGTGCAGGCAGTAGTCGAACGCTGCGACCATCTCATCCTCGCGGTCCACACCGGGATACACGTCGACGAGCGAGCGGAATCGGTCCAGGCGCAGCACCGCGAGACCCGTCTCGGTCAGGGTGCCCAGGTCACCGCCCGAGCCCTTGACCCACAGCAGCTCGACGGGCTCTCCCGTGACGGGGTCGATTTCGGCCCCCTTGGCCGACGTGTTGCCGCCGGCGTAGTTGGTGTTGCGGGCGTCGGCACCGAGGCGGTTGCTGCGTGCGATCAGCTGTGCGGGAATCGAGTCGGTCATCACGGAGCCTCCAGTACGCGGATGTTCATTCGTGTGAAGTATGACAAGAAATGATCAAGCCTGCAATGGTCAGCGCAGGTCGACCACATCGCGCAGCGCGCGCAACCGCTCGTCTGTCGGGTCGAGCTCCGTCACCAGAAGATCGATCTGCTCCCAGTCGAAGCTGCGGGCGACATCGCGTTCACTGATCTTCGATGAGTCCAGGAGAAGCACGATGCGCTCCGCGGCGCGGGCGAACTCCTGCTTCACCTGAGCTTCGGACAGCGACACATCCATCGATCCGAGCTCGGCGTGCACCCCGCTCGCGCTCGTGAAGAAGGTGGAGTAGCTCATCGATGCCGCCGCCCGGCAGGCGAGCGGCCCGACGAGGCTGTCGGTAGAGGCTTCGGCCTGGCCGCCCGTGAGCAGAGCGTTCACAGAACCGGCGCGACGCACGGCGGAGAAGTTCTCCCAGGAGTTCGTGGCAACCGTCAGCTCGTCGGTGCCGGTGAGGGTGGCCGCGAGCGCTCCCACCGTCGTCGACGCATCCATCGCGATCGCGCCGGCGCGCGGCACGAGGTCGGCGGCCTTGCGGGCGATGAGCGCCTTCGCGTCGCGCTGCAGATTGCTGCGCACGCCGAACCTCTGCGGTCCCGGAGCGGTGATCGCGCCCCCACGCACGCGGCGCACCAGGCCTGAGGTCTCGAGTTCGAGCAGGTCTCGGCGGATCGTCATGGCCGACACGTCGAATGCCGCCGCCGCTTCGGTGAGGCTCACTGCTCCCTGTTCCTCCACGAGGTGGGCCAGGGCCTGCCGTCGCCTCTCGCTGTCCAGGGAGCTCGTGGTCGACATGACGTCGACATTGCTCCATCAGCGGTCATCGCACAACTTCTGGATGCATCCGACGTACTTGTTGCATCGCACGAGCGCCTTTGCTAGATTCACTGAATCACAAAAGGTTCAATGAACCCAAGTGCAGCCTGAGAGACAGCGACGTCGAACGGCGACGTCACAAAGGAGTGAGAAATGGCGAATGCCGGGCCCTACGAGAACGTCACGAGTGCGGAGACCGCGATCGAGCGCGCCATGGACGCCTCGGGTGGCGTCCTTTCGCTCGCGCCCGCCTGGGTGCCGCGCTCGTTCTGCACCCCGGGCCGCCGCATCCGCCTGCACCCGGATGACTACTTCCCGCTCGGCAAAGACCGGGGCGGCATCGACGAGCGCTGGCTCGCAAGCGCCATCCGCGCCGAGAACGGGCCGCGCACCGACCCGTTCGAGGGACTGAGCCTCGTGCGCGACCCCGACGGCAACGTCATCCCGTTCGACGAGTTCATCGCGCACTTCCGTGGCGAAGCGATCGGCGGGCTGTGGGATTCGCACGGCCTGTGGCCGATGTACTCGAAGTTCTTCGACAACGAGTTCCCGCTGCCCTTCCACATCCACCACCGCGACGAGCACGCCGCCCTGGTCGGCAAGCCCGGCAAGCCCGAGGCGTACTACTTCCCGGCGCAGATGAACAACCACGGCGGTCAGTTCCCGTACACGTTCTTCGGCCTCCACCCCGAGGTGACGAAGGATCAGCTGCGTGAGAAGCTCGCCGGATTCCTGCGCGGTGGAGACAACCGCATCACCGACCTGTCGAAGGCCTACCGGATCACGCCCGGCACGGGGTGGGACGTTCCCGCCGGCATCCTGCACGCCCCGGCCAGCATGTGCACGTACGAGCCGCAGGCCGCCTGCGACGTCTTCGCGATGACCGAGTCCTGGTCGAACAACCGTGAGGTCGGCGACGAGCTGCTGTGGAAGGACGTGCCCGACGACCGCGTCGGCGACCTCGACTTCATCGTCGAGCTGGTCGACTGGGAGCGCAACGTCGACCCCGACTTCTGGAGCCACCGCTTCACGCCCCCCGTCGAGACGGTGGCCAGCGCGCGCGCCGCAACGCCCGACTACGTCGAGAAGTGGATCACCTACCGCTCGCCCGCGTTCAGCGCGAAGGAGCTCACGGTGCGCCCCGGTGGAGCTGTCACGGTCGACGAGAACGATGCGTACGGTCTCGTCGCGGTCGGCGGCCGCGGAACCATCAACGGCCAGTCCCTCGCTGCGATCAGCTCGATCCGATACGGCCAGTTCTCGTCCGACGAGTTCTTCGTCACGGCATCCGCAGCCTCGGCGGGCGTCACGGTCGTCAACGAGTCCGCGACCGAAGACCTCGTCATCCTCAAGCACTTCGGCCCCGGCAGCGCGCAGCTGAACGCCGAGCGCGGAGAGCTGGGACTGTAGATGCCCGGCACGGCGGAGCTCTTCGGCGTCGACCTCACCGAGGCGCGGCGGCGGATCGGCACGCTCGCGCAGATCGCCCGGATCGACGAGTTCACTGAGACGCAGGGCGCGGCGCGCGGCGCTCGCCGCATCCGTGTCGACACAGGCGGCGGTCTGTCGTTCGAGGTGCACCCGGATCGGGCGATGGACCTCGGCCAGGTGACGTTCCGCGGAACTCCCTTGGCCTGGATGTCGCCGGTCGGCATCGGCGCGCCCGCCCACACGCACGACGTCGGCATGGACTGGCTGCGGGCGTTCGGAGGCGGGCTCCTCACGACCTGCGGTCTGGACTCGTTCGGTCCGCCGACGAGCGAGGACGGCGTGGACTACCCCATGCACGGCCGGATCAGCTCGATACCTGCGACGATCACGCGCGCGCAGGTCGCTGACGACGGGATCGTCATCGAGGGCGAGGTGCGGCAGGCGTCGGTGTTCGGGGAGAACCTCGTTCTGCGCCGCCGGATCCACGCTGACCTCGGCGGCTCGGTCATCCGCATCGACGACACCGTGACCAACGAGGACTCGCGCTCGGCCGGTCACATGGTGCTCTACCATTGCAATCTCGGCTGGCCGCTGCTCTCGGAGGACGCCGTGCTGCGGATCCCGTCCGCGGCCGTCACTCCGCGGGACGCGGCCGCAGAAGCCGGCGTCGCGAGCTGGCATGAGCTGTCGGCACCCACGCGCGACTACGCCGAGCAGGTGTTCCGTCATGACTTCCGCGATCAGGGTTTCGCCGAAGTCTCGGTGGACAACCCCGAACGCGACGTGCGTCTCGCCATCAGGTTCGACACCAAGACGCTGCCGGGCCTGCACCAGTGGAAGATGCTCGGCGAAGGTCACTACGTGCTCGGGCTCGAACCCGTGAACGTCGATTGGAGCAGGGGGCGCGCCACCGCGCGCAGTGAAGGCGTCCTGCCTGAGCTGCAGCCGGGGGAGTCGGTGTCCTATGCCATCGAGATCGATGCCGGGCCCAGCCGCGCGCGCGGCGCGAAGAGGAAGGAGTCGGCATGAGTGTGCCCGCCCTGGAGATGCGGGGGATCTCGAAGTCGTTCCCCGGCGTCAAGGCGCTGTCAGACGTGGACCTGGTCGTCGAACCCGGCGAAGTCCACGCCATCGTCGGTGAGAACGGCGCCGGCAAGTCCACCCTCATGAAGATCCTCGCCGGGGTCTACCAGCCCGATGCCGGCTCGGTCGCCCTGGCGGGCGAACGCGTGCGGATCTCGGGTCAGCTGGATGCGCGGCGCCGCGGCATCGGCATGGTCTATCAGGAGCTCAACCTGGTGCCCGACCTATCCGTGGCCGAGAACATCACCCTGGGGGCCACGCCGTCGAGATTCGGCATCGTGCGCCGTCGCGCGCTCTTCGAGTCCGCCCGTGCGGTCCTTGACGCTCTCGACGCTCGGATCGACCCGCGCGCACGTCTCGGATCGCTGACGGTGAGCCAGCAGCAGCTGGTCGAGATCGCCAAGGCCTACGCCGCCCGCCCCCAGATCATGGTGCTCGATGAGCCCACGTCGTCGCTGAGCGAGCACGAGGCGCAGGCGCTCTTCCGTGTCATCCGCACGATGCGCGCCGACGGAATCGCCATCATCTACATAAGCCACCGCCTGCGCGAAGTGCTCGACCTGGCCGACCAGGTCACGGTGCTGCGCGACGGCCGTCAGATCGAGACGCGGCCCGCATCGGGGCTGACCGCGACCGAGATGATCACCCTCATGGTCGGGCGCGATCTGACCGACGTCTTCCCCAAGCGCGACGTGCCGATCGGAGACGTCGTGCTCGAGATCGACGGCCTCAGCCGCTCGGGTGCCTTCGACGACGTCTCGCTCACGGTGCGCGCCGGCGAGATCGTCGGTCTCGCGGGCCTCGTCGGTGCCGGCCGGACCGAGGTCGCGCGCGCCGTCTTCGGCCTGGACGCCGCCGATGCCGGAACGGTGCGTGTCAACGGCGCGGATGTGCGCGTCCGCAGTCCGCGCGCAGCGGTCAACGCGGGCATCGCCTACGTCCCCGAGGATCGCAAGCGCGACGGGATCATCCCCGAAGCATCCATCAAAGACAACATCGCCCTGCCCGTGCTGCCCAAGGTGAGCTCGGCCGGCTGGATCTCGTCGCGGCGCGAGCGCGACCTCGCGCGAAACGAGGTCGACGCACTCGGGGTCTCCCCGCCCGTCATCGAGCGCGCCGTGAGCACGCTCAGCGGCGGCAATCAGCAGAAGGTCGTCATCGCGAAATGGCTCGCGACGCACCCGGACGTGCTGCTGCTGGACGAACCGACGCGCGGGGTCGACGTCGGCGCGAAGGCCGACATCCACACGATCATCGGCGAGCTCGCCGCCCAGGGGGTCGCGATCCTGCTCATCTCGTCCGAGCTTCCCGAGGTTCTCGCCGTCAGCGATCGCGTCTATGTCCTTCACGAAGGGCGCGTGTCGGCCGAGTTCGACCGCGCCGACGCCGACGAAAGATCCGTCATGCACGCCGCTACCGGAGAGGTATCGCAATGACCTCATCGACCGCGCCCACGCGGGCGCAGACCAACACGACCCGATCGGGCGACCGCCTGACCAAGAGCAGCGCGCTCTCGCGCATCGGCCCCTGGATCGGCATGCCTGTCGGCATCGTTCTGCTGCTGATCGTGGGGTCGGTCCTGTCGGACCGGTTCCTGAGCATCGGCAACCTGACGAACGTCCTCATCAACATCTCGATCCTCGGCGTCATCGTCGTCGGGATGACCTTCGTCTTCATCACCCGCGGCCTCGCCGACCTCTCGGTGCCGGCGACCGTCGCCGTCGGTGCGATCCTCGTGCTCGGACTGCAGCCGATGATGGGCACGATCCCGGCGGCGCTCGTGGCGATCCTCGCGGCCCTCGCCGCCGGAGTCGTCAATGGTCTCCTCATCGGCTATGCGGGCATCAACCCCGTCATCACAACGCTCGCCGTCGGCACGATCGTGCTGGGCATCGCGCAGTGGAGCGTGGGTGGCGTCATCGTCTACGGCAGCGACCCCGAGGCGCAGGCCTTCCTCAACGGTCGCATCTTCGGCATCCCCGTCATCGTGCTGGTCTTCCTCGCGGTTGCGATCATCGGGCACCTCGTGCTCTCGCGCACCGTTCTCGGGCGCTGGGTGTATGCGGCTGGTGGGAACCCGGACGCGACGCGGGCCAGTGCCGTGCCTCTCTTCTTCACGCGTGGTGCGGCCTTCGTGCTGACCGCAGGTTTGGCCGGAATGGCCGGCGTGCTGCTCGGGGTGACGCTGCAGACCGCGCGCCCCGGCATCGGAATCGGCTACGAGTTCGACGCGATCACGGCCGTCGTCGTGGGTGGCGTCAGCCTCCTCGGCGGATCCGGCAGCATCCCGCGCGCGATCGGCGGACTGCTCTTCGTCGCGCTCCTCAACAACATCCTCGTGCTGCAGGGCGTGCCCACCGCGGTGCAGGGCATCGCCAAGGGCGCGCTCATCGTGGCGGCCGTCTCGCTCGATGTCTACCTCCGCCGGAAGGGAGGCCGATCATGACCCGTACCTCGTCGAATCGGATCACCGACAGTGTCGTGTTCCTGAGCCTCGTGCGCTATCGCGTCATCGTCATCCTCGTCGCGACCCTCGTGCTGTCGGCCTCGTTCGTGCCCGGCTTCTTCGAAGGCCGCACGCTCAGCCTCGGCATCGACCGTGTCGCGACGATGGGACTCCTCGCGATCGGTCTGACCGTCGTGCTGATCGCCGGCCAGCTCGACCTCTCGGGCGGGGCGATCCTCGCCCTCTCGGGTATCGCCGCGATCGGATTGCAGCCCGCTCTCGGTCAGATCCCGGCGGCCCTCGTCGGCGTCGCGGTCGCCATGGCCGCGGGCGCCATCAACGGCGTGCTCGTGGTCGTGCTCAAGATCAACTCGCTCGTCGCGACCCTCGCGACGATGGTGTTCTTCCGGGCCGTATGCCACCTCATCACCGACTCCCGGCCCCTCAGCGGCACGGACCCGTTCTTCGGTATCCCGCTCACCCAGCCCGTCGCGGGCACCGTGTCCGCTCGCGTGCTGCTGTTCCTCGCGCTCATCGTCCTGCTGCACTTCTGGCTGACGCGCAGCGTCGGCGGACGCAACCTGTTCGCCGTCGGCAGCAACGCGGCCAGCGCGACGGCCAGCGGCGTGCGCTCCAACGCGTACCTGTTCGGCGCCTTCGTGTTCAGCGGGATGATGGCCGGCGTCGCCGGTGTGACGTTCAGCATCGCCTCGAACACCGGCTCACCCGTCTTCGGCGACACGATCGTGCTGACTGCGATCGCGGCCGTCGTGATCGGTGGCACGCGGCTCGAGGGCGGCGTCGGCTCGGCGCTGGGAACCCTGGGCGGTCTGCTGACCCTCGCGGCGCTGACGACGGCGATGGAGTACCAGAGCGTGCCCGCCTACGTGCAGGACATCGTGACCGGCTGCATCCTGCTGCTTCTGATCCTGCTCGACCGCTTCACCTTCGCGAAGCAGGGTGTCGACCTCTCCCTGTCGTCGCTCGCGCGACGGCTCCGACGACGGAGGTCGGGCGCGCAGAAAGACACCACCCAAGAGATCGAAAGGACGATCGCATGAAGAAGAAGTTCCTGTTCGGCGGAGCCGTGCTGTCAGCGGCGATGCTGCTCGCCGGATGCGCCGGCTCGGCAGACGCCGGATCCGGCTCGACAGACGGCGAGGCCGCAGGCTCCGGCAAGGAGATCTGCTACATCACGGCAGCCGAATCGCACGCCTACGCCACCCCCGCCAACGAGGCCTTCCTCGCCGCCGCCGAGGAGGCAGGCGCCAAGGTCACGATGCTCAGTCAGGACTTCGACGTCCAGACCGGCACCGAGCAGCTCTCGACGTGCATCGGCCGCAACCCCGACGGCATCGTGCTGTGGCCGCTCGACCCGCAGGCCTACATCCCGGGCCTCATCCAGGCGCAGTCGGCTCAGATCCCGGTCGTGCTGATCAACTCGCCGATGGATGACGAGGCGCTCAAGCTCGTCGCGAGCTTCACGGGCCCCGACGTCTACGAAGAGGGCGTGCTATCGGCCGACGCGATGAACGACGCGCTCGGAGGCGAAGGAAACGTCGTCATCATCGCCGGCCAGGCAGGCAACGGCACGAGCATCGGTCGCAGCGACGGCTTCACCGACCGTCTCGATGAGCTCGGATCGGGCATCGAGATCCTGCAGTCGGTGAATGCCGACTTCGACCAGCAGAAGGCGCTCGTCGCCAGCCGCGACCTCATCACGCGCTTCGGCGACGACATGGACGGCGTCTATGCGAGCGATGACACGATGGCACGCGGCTTCATCGACGCGTGGACCGAGTCGGGCCGTGACCTCGCCGACATCCCCGTGATCGTCGGCATCAACGGCCAGGCGGATGCGTTCGCGTCCATCAAGGCCGGTCACTTCTACGCGACGATCCTGCAGTCGCCCGTCGAGGACGGCCAGCTCGCGCTGGAGACGATCCTCAAGGTCGCCGGCGGCGAGACGGTCGACGCGCGTCTGCCGATCCCGCTGACCGTGGTCACGATCGACAATGTCGACGACGTGGAGCCCGCTTTCTGAGTCGGACTCTTATGAAGGGGCGGATGCTGCAGCAGCATCCGCCCCTTCGTGTTCTGTCAGGTCGATTCGCGCACGACCAGGTCGGGTTCGAGGACGACGTGATTCGTCCTCGGGCTGCGCTGGGGGCTGTCGATGAGATGCATGATCATCTCGACCGCGGTCCGGCCCAGCTGTGCGCGCGGCTGCGCCACGGTCGTCAGGGGCACGGCGCCCACTTCGGACCACACGACGTTGTCGTAACCGACGATCGCGAGATCCTCGGGCACGCGCAGTCCGCCGTGCGTGACCGACTGGAGCAGGCCCAACGCGATGACGTCGTTGGCGCACAGCACCGCCGTCGGTCGCTTGTCAGGCTGTCGTGCCAGCAGGGCCCGCCCCGCCGCACGGCCTTCGTCGACGGTCCAGGACTCGGTCGAGAGCAGTTCGAGAGTGATGTCGCCCGCCGTGCGGTCGACGACCTCGCGCGCCCCCTCGTAGCGCATGCGCACCTTGGGGGAGCGGTGCGGGTGCCCGACGTACGCGATGCGCCGGTGCCCGCGGTCGATGAGGTGCTGTGCTCCCGCGCGCCCGCCGTGCCCGTCGTCGACGACGACCGACCAGCAGTCGCGATCATCGCCGACCCGGTCGACGAAGACCATCGGCACGCCACGATCGCGCAGCATCTCGAGGCGGGAGCTGTTCTCGTCGACGGGCGAGATGATGATGCCCTGCACGCGCTGCTGCACGAGCAGGTCGAGGTTCTGCGACTCGCGCACGGCGTCGTACGCGCTGTTGCAGACGACGACACCGAGTCCCAGCTCGCGGCTGAGCTGCTCGGCGCCGAGAGCGACATCGACGAAGAACGGATTGTCGAGGTTGGCGACCACGACGCCGATCGTGCGTGTGCGGCCGGCGCGGAACTGCCGCGAGCTCTGGTCGGGCACGAAATCGAGTTCAGCGATCGCGCGGACGACCTTCTCGCGCGTTTCGGCGCGCACGTAGGACGGGCGGTTCAGCACGTTGCTGACCGTGCCGGCCGAAACGCCGGCAAGCCGTGCGACGTCGCGGATCGTTGCCATCAGAAAGTCCGCTCGTCGTCGCGGGGCTGGTTCATTGAACGATAGTAGCGCCGCGGGCTGCTCCCCGCGCCGATTCGGGGTGTTGGCTTGTGTGAGAACCTGTGCGATTCAGGGTGTGAAGTCTCTATGATGTGAGTGTGAAGTCGCTCGCCGCAGAGGAACGTGCCGCCTGGCTGCTCGAGCAGCTGCGGACGTCGAAGTCGGTGACACTCTCCGACGCCGCTGCCGCCCTCGACGTGAGTGAGATGACGGTCCGTCGCGACCTCTCGGATCTCGAGGCCTCGGGCATCGCCCGTCGCGTGCGTGGAGGCGCGGTGTATCTCGGGCCCGTGAGCTTTTCGGGTCGCGAGCGATCGCACTCCGAAGAGAAGGCGGTCATCGCCGAGAAGCTCCTGGCGCTCGTGCCGCCCGCGGGCGTCATCGCGATGGATTCGTCGACGACGATGCACCGGCTCGCGCTCGCGCTCACGGCGGCCGAAGATCTCACGGTCGTGACCAACGGCCTCTCGACCTTCCAGGCGCTGCAGGACATCCCCGGTGTCACCGCGATCCTCACGGGCGGGGCGGCCGACCGGCGGTCGGATTCGCTCGTGGGTCCCGTCGCGACGGCGTTCCTCGAGAGCATGCGCTTCAGTGCATTCTTCGCCTCGACGGCCGCGCTCGACGAGCGGGCATGCTACGAGGACACGCTCGAAGAGGCCGAGATCAAGCGCGCTTTCGCCCGCTCCTCGTCGACCGTCGTGGTCGGTGCGCACGCCGACAAGCTCGACGGGGATGCGACCGCGGCATCGATCGGCCTCGCCCGACTCTCCGTCCTCGCGACGGATCTGACCCCGTCGTCCGCAGAACTGCGGCCCTACGCGCAGATCGTCGCGACCATCCTCTGAGGCGCCTCGCGCGCACCGGCGCTCGGCGTGCCTCGTCACGCGCGCCGCTGTGCGATTGTGTGAGCGTGCGCAGCAAAGTTGACAAAAACTAACACGGTGTCACAGACTGACGACACCGCAAATCCACAAAGGAGTGCTCCGTGGTGATGAACCTGCAGGCGACCCGCTGGGAAAGGCCGACCCCATGACCGACGTCGTCGCGCATGCCGTCGAGCACCGACCGATCACGCTGCAGGCATCGGGGATCACAAAGCTCTATCCCGGCGTCACGGCCCTCCAGGACGTCTCGTTCGACCTGCGCCCCGGCGAGGTCCACGCCATCGTCGGTGAGAACGGCGCCGGAAAGTCAACGCTCATCAAGGTGCTCTCGGGCGCCGTCGCCCCCTCTGCGGGATCGATCGTCGTCGACGGCGAGGAGCACGCGGCGCTGACCCCGGCGTCGGCGCAGGAGCTCGGCATCGCAGTCATCTACCAGGAGTTCACGCTCGTCCCGACGCTCAACGCGATGGAGAACGTGTTCCTCGGGCACTACCCGAAGCGCGGACCGGTCCTTGACCGCAAGCGCATGGCGGCCGAATCCGCCGCGCTCTTCCAGCGCCTCGGAGTCAAGATCGACCCCGCTGTGCTCGTGAGCGATCTGACGACGGGCTACCAGCAGATCGTCGAGATCGCCAAGGCCCTCTCGCGCAAGGCGCGACTGCTCATCATGGACGAGCCGTCGGCGCCGCTCACGGCTGCCGAGGTCGAGGCCATGTACCTCGTCGTCGACGCCCTCAAGGCCGAGGGGATGACGATCGTCTACATCTCCCACCGCATGGAGGAGATCTTCCGCCTGTCCGACCGCGTGAGCGTGCTGCGCGATGGCCAGTACATCGCGACGATGGACACCGCCGAGACGAACCGTCGTGAGCTCATCACCCTCATGGTCGGACGCGAGCTCACCGAAGGCTACCCGGTGCGCGACTTCGAACCCGGCGCGGTCTCGCTGCGCGTGTCCGGCCTGACGGGCAACGGCGTGCGGGACATCTCCTTCGAGGCGCGCTCGGGAGAGATCCTCGGCTTCGCCGGCCTCATCGGCGCCGGCCGCACCGAGCTCATGGAGCTGCTTTTCGGCGCCAAGCCCATCGAGGCCGGCGCCGTTACCCTCGACGGCGAATCCGTCATCTCGCGCACGCCGATCCAGGGCATCCGCAATCGGATCGCGCTCGTCCCCGAGGACCGCAAACGCCACGGTCTCGTGCTGCCCTTCTCGATCCGCGACAACATCACGCTGCCGCTTCTGAAGGACATCGCGCGCGCGGGTGTGCTGAGGCCCCGCGTCGAAGACGACCTCGCCGCCCGGTACATGGAGGAGCTGCGCATCAAGGCGCCGTCGGCCGACGAGATCGTCGGGAACCTGTCGGGCGGCAACCAGCAGAAGGTCGTGCTGGCGAAATGGCTCGCGACAGACCCCTCGGTGCTGATCTTCGACGAGCCCACGCGCGGCATCGATGTCGGCGCTCGCGCCGAGATCTACCAGATCATCAATCGCCTTGCCGAAGAGGGCAAGACGATCCTCATGATCTCCTCCGACATGGAGGAGCTCATCGGCATGTCCGACCGCATCGTCGTGCTTCGCGAAGGCGAACAGCAGGGCACGCTGCGCAAGGGCGAAATCAATCAGGAGGCCGTCATGGTCCTCGCCGCTGAAGGAGTGGTGGAATGAAGCTCAAATTCATGCCGAGGCTGAAGGATCTCGGCATCGTCCTCGTGCTGGTCGCCCTCGTCGTGGCGTTCAGCATCCTGACGCCCAACTTCCTCGATCCGAACAACGTCTTCAACATCGCGCGTCAGATCGCCACGCTCGGCATCGTCGCGGTGGGCTTCTCGTTCGTGCTGATCACCGGCGGTATCGACCTCTCCGTCGGGTACCAGATCTCGCTCAACGTCGTCGTGACGGGCATCCTGATGGCGCAGGTGGGTCTGCCCTGGTACCTCGCGGTGCTCGCGGCTCTCGTGCTCGGCACGCTGATCGGCATCGTGAACGGCCTCATCATCACCTACACCGGCGTCGCACCGCTCATCGTCACGCTCTCGATGATGATGATCCTGAACGGTGCGAGCTACCTCGTGTCCAAGGGCCTGCCGATCTTCGGGTTCCCCGCGGAGTTCTCGCTCATCGGGCAGGGTGCTCTGTACGGCATCCCGATCTCGCTGCTGATCCTGCTCGTGGTCTGGGCCGTCGGTCTGTTCATCCTCAACAAGACGTCGGTCGGTCGTTACTTCTACGCGATCGGCAACAACGCCGAGGCTGCCCGACTCTCGGGCGTCAACACGCGGCGCACGATCATCCTGGTCTACGCGCTCAGCGGCCTGTTCACCGCGATCGGCGCCGTCCTGCTTCTCAGTCGTCTCAACTCGGCGCAGTCCGCGACCGGCGCGGGCTTCGAGTTCAGTGTGCTGACGGCCTGCGTCCTCGGCGGCATCAGCGTCATGGGTGGCCGCGGAAGCCTGTTCGGCGCCTTCGTCGGCGTCATGATCGTCGGCGTCCTCGACAACGGACTCGTCCTGATGAACGTCAGCGAGTACGTCCAGCTCGTCATCAAGGGTGTCATCCTCATGACCGCCGTCATCTACGACGCGATGTCCAAGAACTCCAAGGGCCGCCCGAAGCAGATCGGCGGTGTCGCCCTGCGCACGCCGAAGATCCCGGCGACCGCGTGAACTCTCCCCTCGACGCCGGACGCGAGTCCGGAGCGAACCCCATGAAAGGAACCTCAATGAAGAAGCTCGGCATGTTCGCCGTCGCCGCCGTGGCGGCCCTGACCCTGACCGGCTGCGCCGGCGCCGTCACGACACCCGGATCGGGTGACGGCGGATCGACCGCCGGAGACTCCGACACGTACACCGTCGGAATCACCTTCTCGGACCTGAGCAACCCCGTGTGGGCCGAGCTTGTGCAGGAGGCCGAGTCCTACGGCGCCGAGCAGGGGCTCGAGGTCACGTACGTCGACGCGACGAGCGACGCATCGAAGCAGGTCACGCAGATCGAGAACTTCATCCAGCAGGGTGTCGACTCGATCATCATCTGCGCGGTCGATTCGAAGGCTCTCGTCGACGTGACCAAGCGGGCGCAGGATGCCGGCATCGACGTCATCGGCTACACCCAGGTCCTCGACAACTACGACGCGCAGTACCTCGTCGATGCCTACAACACCGGCTACGCCAACGGTGAGGCCGCCGCGAAGTGGATCAACGCCAACTTCGACGCCGCGGAGACGGTCGAGTGGGGCCTCATGGACCTGCCCACCTTCCCCGAGATCATCGATCGCGCGAACGGCATCAAGGACGCCATCGCCGAGCTCGCGCCCAATGCGAAGCTCGTCGCCACGGCTCCCGCGCTGACCGCAGAGGACGGCGTCTCGAACGCCGAGAACTTCCTGCAGGCCAACCCCAACATGAAGGTCATCGCGACGATCGGCGGCGGCGGCGCCGTCGGCGGCAACGAGGGCGTCAAGTCGGCCGGTGTCACCGACTACGAGTCGTTCGGTCTCTTCGGGATCGACGCGACCGAGAACGAGATCCAGAACATCCTGAAGGGCGACCCCGCCAAGACGACCATCAGCCTGGGCGGCGGCAAGGCTCACGGGCGCACGCTGATCGACATGGCAGTTGCGCTCCTCGCGGGCGAGGAGATCGAGAAGGACCAGTTCATGCCGGTCACGGTCATCGACAAGGACAACGCTCAGGAGTACTACGACGAGGTCTTCGGCGGATGATCGCCGGCCGCCCCGCCGATGATGCACCGGCGGGGCGGCACCACCGCGTCAAAGCCGCGTCCGCGCGGCGAACCGCGGGGCTCCCGCCTCACGACAGACTGCCGACGCGACGTCGTCGGCGAAAGGACAGATCATGCCGCGCATCCTCGCTGCGGGCGACCGGTTCATCCGATCCAGCCTCTTCCGCTCGTCGCTCGAGCGGGCGATCCCTCAGCCCCTCGACATCGCCGAGCTCGAGTTCATCTGGCCCGACGAGCCTTTCGGCCGGATCGGCGAGGTCGACGAGGCCTCCGGCAGCGAGGACGAGATCATCGCGGCGCTCGAGGGAGTGACGGCGATCGTCACGCAGCTCGCGCCGCTCACCGAGCGCGTCCTCGCGGCATCCACCGATCTGAAGATCATCGGTGTCTCGCGCGGCGGCCCCACGAACGTGAACCTCGACGCGGCGCGACGTTTCGGCATCGCCGTCGCAAACGTGCCCGGCCGCAACGGCATTGCGACCGCCGAGATGTCCATCGGCCTCGCCCTCGCGCTGCTGCGCCGGATCCCCCTCGCCCAGGCCAGCATGCTCCGCGACGAATGGCGCGGCGACCTCTACCGCTCGGATGCGGTGGGCCGCGAAGTCTCCGGGTCGGTCGTCGGCCTCCTGGGCGCCGGCGCCGTCGGCGCGCACGTCGCCCGCGTCTTCGCCGCGATGGGCGCCCGCGTGCTCGTGTTCGACCCCTACCTTCCGGCCGGTGTCCTGGATGACATCGTCGAACGCGTCTCCGACATCGACGACGTCTTCCGCCGCGCCGACCTCATCTCGGTGCACGCGCGACTCACGCCCGAGACTCGACACCTGGTCAACAGCGAGCGTCTCGCGCTCATGCAGCCGGGATCCCTTCTCGTCAACGCCGCGCGCGGCGGACTCGTCGACTACGACGCCGTCGCGGCGTCGATCGACGCCGGCCGCCTCGGCGGCGCCGCATTCGACGTGTACCCCGACGAGCCCGTCGACTTCGGGCACCGTCTGTTCGAGCTTGCGAAGAGCGACGCCGACGTCGTCGTGACGCCGCATATCGCGGGCGCGAGCCAGGAGACCGCGCAGCGCGCGGCAGACGGAGTCGCCGAAGAGGTGCGGCGCTACCTCGCGGGCGAGCCGCTGCTGCATCCCCTCGTCGACCTGCCGCGGGCGGACGCGCGGTGACCGAGGTTCTCCTCGGCATCGACGTCGGAACGAGTTCGACGAAGGTCGTTCTGACGGATGCCGCCGGCACGCGCCTCGCCGATCGGTCGGTGCCGTACCCGACCGAGACGAGCGGTGCCGGTGCCGAACAGGACGCGATGTCGTGGTGGAGCGCCGTCGTGGACGCGACGAGCGC
The DNA here is from genome assembly GCF_057669765.1 of Microbacterium sp. Y832. Taxonomy (NCBI): domain Bacteria; kingdom Bacillati; phylum Actinomycetota; class Actinomycetes; order Micrococcales; family Microbacteriaceae; genus Microbacterium; species Microbacterium sp. Y832. Next base: position 36,698 of record NZ_JBYHFM010000001.1, read on the forward strand.
TCTCACGGCAGGCCGCACGGTGACAGCCGTCGCGGTGACGAGCCAGGCGCCCACGTTCGTCGCGGTCGACGCCGATGGCGAACCGACCGGGCGCGCGCTCACGTGGCTCGACCGTCGCGCGACCGCGGAGGCGGCCGAGATCGGACGTCTCGCCCCCCGGTCCCGCAACAGTGCAGACCCGTTCTTCGGTACCGCGAAGCTGCCCTGGTGGGACAAGCACAGGCCCGATGTGCTCAGCCGTGCGGCGCACGTGCTCTCGGCCAACGGATTCATCGTCTTCCGCCTCACCGGGGTCGCCTCACTCGACGACACGACGGCGTCGCTCATGCAAGGCTTCGACGAGGAGCGCGGGGATTTCGCCCCTGACCTGCGCGCGGCCGTGCCCTCCCTCCGATACCTTCCGCCGATCGTCTCCGCATCGGCTGTCGTCGGCGGTGTGACCGAGGCGGCGTCCGCCGCGACCGGAATCCCCGTGGGAACCCCCGTCGTCGCGGGCGGAATCGACGCGATCGGATCGGCGCTCGAAGCCGGCGCGCTCGCGGTCGGCGACCCCCTCGTCGACATGACCGGCTTCTCGAGCGTCACGATGCTCACGGTGCCGCGAGGCACGAGCGTTCCCGGCTTCATCCACTCCCGCCACTGCGTGCCCGGCGTCGACCTGCTCATCACCGCTCAGGTGACGGCCGGCGCGACGGTCGACTGGGTCAATTCGCTCGATCCGACGCGCGACCTCCGCGATGCCGGGGCCCTGCTCTCTCGCCCGCGCCCCGGGCGCGCGGTCATGGTGCCGAGTCTGGCGGGCGAGCGCACGCCCAGCTGGAACATCGAGGCGCGCGGCATCCTCGACGGACTCGACCTCACGACGGACGGCATCGACCTCATGATCGCTGCGATGGAGGGCAATTCGCTCGCACTCGCGCACGACCTCGACACGCTGCGCGCCCACGCGTTCACTCTCGACAGCATCACGAGCACGGGTGGCGGGGCGACGTCCGACGCATGGCTGCAGATCAAGGCGGATGTGCTCGGGATCCCGGTGCACCGTCCGGTGCAAGGCCACGGAGCCGCGCACGGTGCGGCTCTTCTCGCGGGGCTGGCGACGGGCGTCATCTGTTCGCTCGCCGACATCCGTGCCCTCGCGGGTGCCGTCGAACGCCGGTTCGCACCGGATCCGGAGCGTCATGCCGCGTACGCGGCATCCCGTGAACGCTACGCGCGACTGACGAGCATCAACCGCGGCGCGTGACCCGCGCCCGAACGCGCGCCGGTGCGGCGGCCGAATTCTCGCGTCGCTGCCTCAGGCGCCCCAGCTCGCCGGCACGCCGCCGACGCGTTCGGCCTCGATGCGCTCCTGGTATCCGGATGCCGCGTAGGCGGCCATCGGATCGGCGGGCAGTCCGCGCGACTCGCGCCACTGGGCGAGCGCTGGGCGCACGTCGGTGTAGAAGGCATCCATGAACACGGCGTTCGCCGCGAGGACGTCGCCGGACTTCTGAGCCGCCGACAGGGCATCGCCGTCGACCAGGAGCGCGCGCGCCGTCATCTCCTGCACGTTCAGCACCGAGCGGATCTGACCGGGGATCTTCTGCTCGATGTTGTGGCACTGGTCGAGCATGAAGGTCACGGCGGGGTTGTTGAGCGCGCCACCGCGGATGACTTCGAACAGGATGCGGAACAGCTGGAACGGGTCGGCGGCGCCGACGATGAGGTCGTCATCGGCATAGAACCGCGAGTTGAAGTCGAACGAGCCGAGCTTTCCGAGGCGCAGCAGCTGCATGACGATGAACTCGATGTTGGTGCCGGGTGCGTGGTGGCCCGTGTCCAGGCACACCATGGCGCGCTCTCCGAGCGCCGCGACCTGCGCGTACGAGGTTCCCCAGTCCGGGACGTCGGTGTGATAGAAAGCCGGCTCGAAGAACTTGTACTCCAACACGAGCCGCTGCTCGCCGGACAGGCGCGCGTAGATCTGCTGCAGCGACCCTTGGAGGCGGTCCTGGCGGCCGCGCAGGTCCGCCTGGCCGGGATAGTTGGAGCCCTCGGCGAGCCAGATCTTGAGGTCGCGCGAGCCCGTGGCATCCATGACGTCGATGCACTCCAGGTGGTGGTCGATCGCCTTGCGGCGCACGGCTGCATCTTCATGGGTCAGGGCGCCGAACTTGTAGACGTCGTCCTGGAAGGTGTTGGAGTTGATCGTGCCGATCTCGACGCCGAGGTCCTCGGCATGGCGGCGCAGCGCGGAATAGTCATCGACTCTGTCCCACGGGATGTGCAGTGCGACAGCGGGGGCGAGAGCGGTCACGCGGTTCACCTCTGCGGCATCCGCGATCTTCTCGAACGGGTCGCGGGGGGTTCCCGGGGTCGTGAAGACTTTGAAGCGGGTGCCGGAATTGCCGAATGCCCAGCTGGGCAGCTCGATGCCCTGGCGTTCGAGGCTTGCGAGGATCTCGGGGGTCAGCGTCGTCATGATGCGGAGCTTTCGTTCTCGGAGGCCGCGGCCAGCTGGTCGTGAAGGTGGAAGATCTCATCGAGCGGCGTCGCCGCCTGGTCGGGGCGCCCGCTGAGATCGACGAAGAAGCGGGCCATCTCGGCTTCCCACGCGGCGGCGACCGGCGACGCGGCGAGGTAGGCCTGCGCGGCAGCGTCGTCGTCGGTCTCGTAGTAACCGATGAGGGTGCCCTGGTCGCCGACGAAGAGTGAGTAGTTGCGCCGGCCGGCGGCGGCGATCACGGCGAGCATCTCGGGATGCACTGGACTGTGGAGCGCGATGTACTCGTCGAGGAGCTCGGGGCGCACCTGCAGCTGGAAGCACACGCGCTGGGGTGATCTCAGATTCGACATCGACAGATCCTCTCAGCGAAGCGGCACCCGCTCATGAATCGTTTCAAGATTAGAGGGCTCGGGGATGATCCGCAAGCCGGGGCCCTCGAGGGCGCCGCGGTTCGCGTCGCAGCGGCACACGTGGCATAAACTCCGGACTGCACATGCATTCGAGCGGGAGCCCAGATGACCGTGAGTATCAAAGACGTCGCGGCCGCGGCATCCGTCTCGGTCGGCACGGTCTCGAACGTGCTGAACCGGCCCGAACGGGTCGCCCCCGCGACCGTCGAGCGCGTACACGCCGCGATCGCCCACCTCGGCTTCGTGCGCAACGACGCCGCGCGTCAGCTTCGCGCCGGCCGCAGCCGAAGCATCGGGCTCGTCGTGCTCGACGTGCGCAACCCCTTCTTCACCGATGTCGCCCGCGGAGCCGAGCGCCGCGCGGCCGAGAGCGACCTCACGGTGCTGCTCGGGAACAGCGACGATGATCCGGCGCGTGAGACGGGCTACCTCGATCTGTTCGAAGAGCAGCGGGTGCAGGGTGTGCTGATCACCCCCGTCGACGACATCTCGAACAGGCTCGAGCGGCTGCGCGCGCGCGGCATCGCAACGGTCCTCGTGGATCGCCCGAGCGACGACCTCGATGTGTCGTCGGTCTCCGTCGATGACGTCGCCGGCGGCCGCCTCGCGGTCGAGCACTTGCTCGAGACGGGACGCCGCCGCATCGCCTTCATCGGGGGGCCTGTCTCGGTGCGTCAGGTGGCGGACCGCCTCGAAGGAGCACGACGCGCTGTCGAGGCGCACGGTGGGGCGACTCTCGAAGTGATCGAGACCCCCGCGATGAGCGTGCTGGCCGGCCGCGCCGCGGGGGAACGCCTGCACGCTCGTGCCCCCGGCGATCGTCCCGACGCCGTCTTCGCGGGGAACGATCTGCTCGCCATGGGGGTCCTCCAGGCGCTCGTCATGCTCGGCGGTGCCTCTGTGCCCGGCGACATCGCGATCATCGGCTACGACGACATCGACTTCGCCGCCGCCGCCGTCGTGCCGCTGTCATCGATCCGCCAGCCGAGCGAGCTCATCGGCTTCCGCGCCGTGGAGCTTCTCCTCGAAGAGGTCGACGCCGGCGGCTCCCGAGCGCAGATCGTCTTCCAGCCCGAACTCGTCATCCGCGAGTCGACGGGTCGCGCCGACGCCGTCTCGTCCTGACTCGCTGACCCTCTCCCGAGAGCCGGCGACGCCGAGTCGGCGGGGTCGCCTCGTCTCGTCCGCGCGTCGCGATCTCGTCGGCCCGGTTCAGCGCCCTTCCGGCGGGCGGTGATGCGGGGAGGGAACGCCGATCGGGGTCGTCTGGGCGACCTCGTCGCTGAACGCCTCCGGCGAGGGCTGAGTGACGACGGTGAGCGGCAGCGTCTCGTCGATCGTGAGGCGGAAGCGGCTGTCTTTGCGGCGCTTGAGCCGCCCCGACGCGAGCATCCAGATCGCGCCGATCGAGAATGCCGCGAAGCCGGCGAGGGCGCCGAGGCCGATGGCGAAGCGCGGGCCGAACTCGGCGGCGACCCATCCGACGATGGGTGCGCCCACCGGCATCCCGCCCATCAGGATCGCCATGTAGAGCGCGAGCACGCGACCGCGAAGCGCAGGATCGGTCGTCGTCTGCACGTACCCGTTCGCGGTCGTCAGCATCGTGACGACGGCGAACCCCGTGAACATGAGTGTCACCGCATACGTCCAGTAGGTCGGCATGAAGGCCGACACGGAGGCCGCCGTCGCGAACAGCAGCGTGCCCGCGATGACGACGCGGATGCGCGCACGGTCGCGTCGGGCGGCGAGCAGTGCACCCGACAGTGAACCGATCGCGAGGATCGAGCTCAAAAGGCCGTAGCCGTCGGCCTGCTGGCCGAACTCGAGGGCCATGGTCGAGGCGAAGATGGGAAAGTTCATGCCGAACGCCCCGATGAGGAACACCATCGCGAACGTGACGACGAGGTCGGGGCGGCGCGCGACATAGCGGAAGCCGTCGGCCAGGCGCGACGCCCCCGGTGCCCGCACGCGCGGGACGAGCTCGTCGGTGCGGATGAGCAGCAGCGCGGCGATCATGGCGATGAACGTCACAGCGTTGACGACGAACACCCAGCCCGTGCCCACCGCGACGATCACGATGCCCGCGACGGCCGGGCCGATCATGCGCGCGCCGTTGAAGGACGCCGCGTTGAGCGCGACGGCGTTCGAAGCGTTCTCGCGCGTCACGAGGTCGGACACGAATGCCTGGCGGGCGGGATTGTCGAAAGCGGCGACGACGCCGAGCGCGAGCGCGAAGGCGTACATGAGTGGCAGGGTCATGACGCCCATGAGCAGCAGCATCCCGATCACGAGGCCCAGCAGAAGCAGCAGGCTCTGCGTGACCATGAGCAGATGCCGTCGGTCGAATCGGTCGGCGACCCAGCCCGTGACGCCCACCAGAAGAAGCGGTGGAGCGAACTGAAGCGCCATCGTGATGCCCATCGCGCTGGCGTCGTTCGGGGTCAGCTCGGTCAGCACGACCCAGCTGAGGGCGGTGGACTGCATCCAGGCGCCCGTGTTCGACACGAGCGCGCCGATGAACCAGACGCGATAGTTGAAGACCGAGAACGAGCGGAACATCGCGGGGGTGCCGCGGCGTCTGCGGCTCATCGCGTCACCATCCGCTGCATGATCCCCGCCGCGCGGGCCATGGTCGCCCGTTCGTCGTCGGTGAGGTCTGCCAGGGCCGCGTCGACCCAGGCGTCACGACGGCGAGAGGTCTCTTCGACGACCGATCGGCCTTCCGCGGTCAGGTCGATGACGACCTTGCGGCCGTCGGTCGCGTCGGCGGCGCGGTGCAGGTAGCCGGCCTCTTGCAGGCAGTTGACCGTGCGGTTCATCGCGGGGGGTGACACGTGCTCGCGGTCGGCGAGCTCGCCCAGGGTGTGTGCGCCGTGCACCCACAGCGCTGCGAGCACGGCGTACTGCCCATCGCTCATCGTGTCGACGGCGCGTTGGGTGCGCATGCGCCGCGCGAGCCGGAAGACAGCCGTGCGCAGATCGGAGGCATCGTGATCAGGCATAAGTCCTTAGCATAGGTCATTATCGTTGTTAAGTAAAAATGCGGCGGCAGCCTGCCTAGAATCGAGCGCATGCCCGAGTTCATCGATGCACACGGCGTTCCGATCGTCTACGACGTCCACCTCGCGAAGAGTGAGGCTCGGGCGGCCGTGCAGCTGCTGCACGGCGTCGGTGAGCACGCGGGGCGCTACACGGCCCTCATCGAAACGCTCACAGATGCCGGTTACGCGGTGTACGCCGACGACCATCGAGGCCACGGGCGCACGGGCATGGGGCAGTGGAACGGCGACGCGACCAAGCTCGGCCGGCTCGGACCGGGCGGGATGCCGGCCACGCTCGCCGCCGTGTGGCAGTTCACGCAGCTGATCCGCGAGGAGAACCCCGGGCTGCCTGTCGTGCTGCTCGGTCACTCGTGGGGGTCGTTCCTCGCGCAGATGCTGTTCAACGCGCACCCGGATGCGTACGACGCCGTCGTGCTGTCGGGGTCGGCGCTGCGGTGGCCGGGGTCGCTCAACGGGGGCGACCTCAACGCGCCGTGGAAGGCGAAGGATGCCACGGGCACCGCGTGGCTGTCGTCGGATCTCTCCGTGGGAGCGGCGTTCCTCGACGACCCCCTCACCACGACGACCCCGCTGCTCAAGCTGTTCGGGCTGCGCGACGCGGCGCGCCTGTACGGGCTGCCGCGCCGGGATCTCGGGCACGACGTGCCCGTGCTGCTCATGGTGGGCCGCGACGACACGGTCGGCGGGCCGCGCAGCGTGCACCGCCTCGCCGATGCGTACCGCAAGCGGTCAGGGCTGACCGACGTCACGACGCTCGTCTACCCCGACGCCCGCCACGAGATCTTCAACGAGGTCGGCCAGGCCGAGGTGCGCGCCGACCTGATCGCGTGGCTCGACGCCCGCCTGCCCGCGAGGGGACTGACCCCCGCATAACCACGACGACGCGCCGGGGTCTCCCGGCGCGTCGTCGTGGGTGAGACACCGCGGTGTCTCAGGATGCTGTGCTCAGCCGCGGGCGCGGCGGTTCGGCGTGCGTGCGCTGCGGCGGATGTCGGAGACGGTCGCACCGGTCGTGAAGCGCTGGCTCGACGAGGTTCCCGTGCGCACGGCCGGAGCCGCACTGCGGGTCTGCTCGGACGAGCGTGCGCGACCCTGGCCGGAGCGTCCTGCGCCCGAGCGGGACTGGTCCGAAGCGGGCTGGCGCGCGGCATCCGTCGTGCTCTTGCCTCGTCCGCCCGAACGGCCACGCGCCGGACGGCCCTGGCTCTCACCGGAGACGGCGGGCTTCCTCTTGGTCGAGGGGCGCTGCTGCTGCGGCGGCTGGACGGGAGCCGGCGTGACGTGCGGGGCGGGCTCGCCGACCAGTTCGGCGACGGCGGCGTGCTGGGCGTGGACGGCCTCGAGGGGCGCGGTGACCTTGGCCTTGCGCAGGAGGTCCTTGACCTCGCCGCGCTGCGAGTCGGTCGCGACCGTCACGACGACGCCCTCGGCGCCGGCGCGGGCGGTGCGACCCGAACGGTGCAGGTACGCCTTGTGCTCGACGGGCGGGTCGACGTGCACGACCAGCTCGACCTCGTCGACGTGCACTCCGCGCGCGGCGACGTCGGTCGCGACGAGCACGCGCACGCCGCCCTTCTCGACGGGTGCGCCGAACGCGGCGAGGTTGCGCTCGCGTGCGTTCTGACCGAGGTTGCCGTGCAGGTCGACCGACGGGATGCCCGCTGCCGTGAGCTGCTTCGCGAGCTTCTTGGCCTGGTGCTTCGTGCGGGTGAAGAGGATGCGGCGCCCGTGGCCGGACGCGAGGTGGCGCACGAGCGCGAGCTTGTCGTCAGAGTTCGTGACGAACACACGGTGCGTCATGACGCCCTGGGGGACGCTCTCCTCGTCGACCTCGTGCAGGACCTCGTTCGAGAGGAACCGCTTCACGAGGCTGTCGACGCCGCGGTCCAGCGTGGCGCTGAAGAGCATGCGCTGACCGCCCGACGGCGTCGCGGCGAGGATGCGGGTGACACCCGGGAGGAATCCGAGGTCGGCCATGTGGTCGGCCTCGTCGAGCACGGCGATCTCGACGGCATCGAGCTTGGCGACGCCCTGCTTCATGAGGTCTTCGAGGCGGCCGGGGCACGCGACGACGATGTCGACGCCGCGTCCGAAGGCCTGCTCCTGGGGCTTCTGGCTGACGCCGCCGAACACGGTTGTCACGGTCAGTCCGGCAGCGTCGGCCAGCGGCTTGATCGTCGCGGCGATCTGGGTCGCAAGCTCGCGCGTCGGGGCGAGGACGAGCCCGCGGGGGCGACCGGGGCGGCGCTTGGCTGCCCCTGCTCCGGAAAGGCGGGCGACGAGGGGCAGCGCGAACGCGATGGTCTTGCCGCTGCCGGTGCGGCCGCGGCCGAGCACGTCGCGACCGGCGAGCGAGTCCGGGAGCGTGTCGCGCTGAATGGCGAACGCCTCGGTCTTGCCATCAGCGGCGAGGACGGATGCGAGGTTCTCGGGCACGCCGAGAGAGAGGAAAGAAGACATGAGTGCTTTCGGTGGTGCACGCGTGCGGAAAGGCAGCAGTGCTGAGGTGGCGACGGCGCGGGATCGCGCATCGGTTCGCCGTTCGTAATGAGCCACGGCTTCGGATGCCGGGGAGCGTGACGACGACGCAACGGCACATGGCCGCGGCACAACGATAGCAGTCCGGCCGGACGCGAACCTGCGAGCCACCCGCGCGACGGCGCGTCGGCCGCCCGTAGGCTGAGGTCCATGCACGGTGAGTACAAGGTTCCGGGCGGCAAGCTCGTCGTCGTCGACCTCGAAGAGCGCGATGGGCGGATCGTCGACTTCCACCTCGCGGGCGACTTCTTCCTCGAGCCCGACGATGCTCTGGCCGACATCGACGCGGCCGTCAACGGGATGCCCGTCGAGTCCGACGTGGCGGCGATCGCCGCCGCGGTGCGGGGTGCGCTGCCCGAGGGTGCCCAATTGTTGGGCTTCACGCCCGAATCGGTCGGCACGGCGGTGCGCCGCGCGCTCGTGACGGCTCCGGGATGGCGGGACTTCGACTGGGAGATCGTCCACGAGCGCCCCGTCTCTCCGCAGCTCAACCTCGCGCTCGACGAAGTGCTCACGACGCGGGTGGGCGACGGTCGCCGGCGTCCGACACTGCGCATCTGGGAGTGGGATGAATCCGCCGTCGTGATCGGGTCGTTCCAGTCGCTGCGCAACGAGGTCGACCCCGAGGGCGCTGCGCGCCACGGCTTCGATGTCGTCCGCCGGATCTCGGGCGGCGGCGCGATGCTCATGGGGGCGAACTCGATCGTGACGTATTCGCTGTACGTGCCGGCATCCCTCGTCGCCGGCATGACGTTCGCGGACTCGTACGCGTTCCTCGACGACTGGGTGCTGCAGGCACTGCGCTCGCTCGGGGTCGAGGCGACCTACCAGCCGCTCAACGACATCGCATCGCCGCAGGGCAAGATCGGCGGCGCCGCCCAGAAGCGGCTCGCCAACGGCGGCGTGCTGCACCACGCGACGCTGAGCTATGACATGGACGGCGAGGTCATGACCGAGGTGCTGCGCATCGGCCGCGAGAAGCTGAGCGACAAGGGCACGACGTCGGCGGCCAAGCGCGTCGATCCCCTGCGCCGGCAGACCGGCCTGTCGCGCGAGGCGATCATCGAACGGTTCAAAGAGACCTTCGCGAACCTGTACGGCGCCGTGCCGGGGTCGATCTCGGACGACGAGTACGCCGCAGCCGAGGAACTCGTCGCGTCGAAGTTCGCCACCGACGCGTGGCTGCAGCGCGTGCCGTGACCGCGGCCCCCGCCCCGGGCTCCCTCCCGGCGTCGGCGTCGGTCCCCGCGCTCGCCGCAGGGTCGGTCACGATCCACCACGGCGACAATCTCGACGTGATCCGCGGCTTCGACGACGGCTCGTTCACGCTCATCTACCTCGATCCGCCGTTCAATACGGGACGCCAGCGTGAGCGCGCGCTCGAAACGGCGCGCGTGCCTCGGCCGGCGGCATCCGCCCCCCTCGCGGCAGACCCCCTGACGGTGGCTGATGCCCCCGGTGTCGATGACCCGGTGCCGTCCGCCGGTGCGGAGGGTGCAGGCGAGGGGGAGCGCGGAGTCGTGCGTCGGGGGTTCCACGGCCGTGACTATGAGCGGCTGCGGGGTGACCTGCGCGCCTACGACGACCGGTTCGACGACTACTGGGGGTTCCTCGAGCCGCGGCTCGAAGAGGCGTGGCGCCTGCTCGCCGACGACGGCACGCTCTACCTGCACCTGGACTACCGCGAAGCGCACTACGCCAAGGTGCTGCTCGACGCGCTGTTCGGGCGCGACCGGTTCCTCAACGAACTCATCTGGGCGTACGACTACGGGGCGAAGACGCGCCGCCGCTGGCCGACCAAGCACGAGACGATCCTCGTCTACGTCAAGAACCCCGACGCGTACTGGTTCGATTCGGAGACGGTCGACCGCGAGCCGTACATGGCGCCGGGCCTGGTCACGCCCGAGAAGGTCGCGCGCGGCAAGCTGCCGACCGACGTGTGGTGGCACACCATCGTGCCCACGAGCGGGCGCGAGAAGACCGGCTACCCGACGCAGAAGCCCGAGGGGATCCTGCGTCGCATTGTGCAGGCCTCGAGCCGCCCCGGAGACCGTGTGCTCGACTTCTTCGCCGGGTCGGGCACGACCGGAGCCGTCGCGGTCGCGCTCGGTCGCCACGCCGTGCTCGTCGACGACAACCCCGACGCGATCGCGGTGATGCGCAAGCGCATGGCGCACGCCACGGTGGTCGACTACTCCGGATGACGGGTGGGTCGGGGCGGCAGCCCAGACCCGAAACGGCGTTTTCTCCGGAGTTGTCGACGCCCCCGCTCGGTAGGCTCGGCCCCATGCGATTCGGAACCTTCATTCCCCAGGGCTGGCGCTTCGACCTCGTGGGCATCGACCCCACCGAGCAGTGGGGCGTCATGGACTCCCTCGCGCGTCGCGCCGACGAGGGTCCGTGGGAGTCGCTGTGGGTGTACGACCACTTCCACACGACGCCCGTGCCCAGCGAAGAGGCCACGCACGAGGCGTGGACGCTCATGGCGGCCTTCGCCGCCTCGACCAGCCGCATCCGCCTCGGACAGATGTGCACCTGCATGGGGTACCGCAACCCCGCCTACCTCGCGAAGGTCGCCGCGACGATCGACCACGTCTCGGCCGGACGCCTCGAGATGGGCATCGGCGGCGGCTGGTACGAGCACGAATGGCGCGCGTACGGCTACGGGTTCCCCGCCATCGGCGACCGACTCGGGATGCTTCGTGAAGGCGTCGACATCATGCGACAGGCCTGGACCACCGGCAGCGCCACGCTCGACGGCACGCACTACCAGGTCGACGGGGCGATCGTGCAGCCGCTCCCCGTACAGGACGGTGGCATCCCGATGTGGATCGCCGGCGGCGGCGAGAAGGTGACGCTCAAGATCGCGGCGACGTATGCCTCGTACACGAACTTCGGGGCGAACGACCTCGATGTCTTCGACCACAAGAGCGCCGTGCTGCGCGGGCACTGCGAGCGCATCGGCCGCGACCCGGGTGAGATCACGCGCAGTGCCAATTTCAACACGATCATCGGGGCGACCGAAGCAGAGGTCCGCGATCGACTGGCCGCGGTGATCGACCGACTGCGCCCGCACCTCGGCGACGAGCACACCGCGGCTGTCGAGCGCGACTACCTCGCGTCGCCCGCGTTCGGCACGCCCGAGCAGATCGCCGAGCGGCTGGCCGAGCGCGCCGCGCACGGCATGGACTACGCGATCCACTACTTCCCCGAGGCAGCCTACGACCTCTCCGGCATGGAGCTGTTCGAGCGCGAGGTCATCCCCGCGCTCAGCTGACACGGTCGCTCGGGGGGACCTGGGTGCGGACTGGCCTTGGCCTCTGGTGCCCGCGACGGAATGGGCTTATTCTCCGTTGCACAGCGGGACGCCATGTTGTTCCCCAAGCTCGGCGCGTTTCGCAGATCACCTCTGAGGAGTGCCATGAGCAATTCCCGTTTTCGCCACGCTCGCGCCGTCATCGTCGGTGTATCTGTGGTGGGGCTGCTGGTCAGCGCGATCGCCGTACCCGCGTCGGCAGCACCGCCGCCGTCGGACTTCACCGCGTCGCCGATCGCGCCGGACGGACCTCCGCACGTCGGTGCGAAATCCGCGTCGGGCAACCTCGCGAAGAGCGATGACGACCTGCTCGCGCGCTCGGACGCCGCGGTCGTGCCGGTGCTCGTCAAAGTCGACGTCGACCCGGTCGCCTCGTACGCCGGCGGTGTCGACGGCTACAACGCGACGAGCCCTGAGGTGACGGGGCGTTCCCTCGCTGACGGCGGTGCCGCGGTCGCGCGCTACGCCGAGTACGTCGAAGCCCAGATCGCGGCGGCGCAGGCCGACGCGCTCGCCCTCGTGCCGGATGCCCGCATGATCGCCACCTACGCGACGGTGTACGGCGGCTACGCCATGACGATCCCGGCGAACCGCGCGAAGGATGTCCTCGCCCTGGGATCGGTCGCCGCCGTGCAAGAGAACGAGCTGCGCCAGTCGGATGCCGCGACCCCGGCCGCCGACCCGCTCTCGACCCCCGAGCCGTCTACCCCGACGCCGACGCCTGAGAAGGCCCCGGCGAAGGCCCCGGCCACGAAAGCCCCCGCGACGAAGCCGCCGGCGACCCCCGTCGCCCCGCGGGCCGCGGTCACCCTGCCCCCCACGACGCCCGCGCCGGATGCCGACGCGACGACGTTCATCGGAGCGGATGCCGTCTGGCCCAAGCTCGGCGGCCGCGACAAGGCCGGTGAAGGCGTCATCATCGGCGTCATCGACACGGGCATCTGGCCCGAGCACCCGATGCTGCGCGACAACGGCATCGACCGGCCGGACGGTGGGCCGTGGGCGTGCGAGTTCGGCGACGGCAGCGTCGGCGCGGCGTTCGAGTGCAACGACAAGCTGATCGGCGCGCACGCCTTCCTCGACACGTACGTCTCGCTGCATGGACCTGCCCTCGAGGGCGAGTACTGCACGGTCGACGTCTGCTCGGCGCGCGATGCCAACGGCCACGGCACCCACACCGCGACGACGGCGGCCGGCAGCCACGTCGAATCGGCTGAGATCTTCGGCGTCGACCGGGGCGCGATCAGCGGTGTCGCCCCCGGTGCATCCGTCATCGCCTATCGGGCGCTCGCTGAGCTCGGTGGGTATGACGGCGATCTGCTCGCCGCGATCGGCCAGGCCGTTCTCGACGGCGTCGACGTCATCAACTACTCGATCAGCGGCAGCCAGAATCCGTATGACGCCGTCGAGCTCGCGTTCCTCGACGCGTTCGCGGCGGGAGTCACGGTCAACTCGTCGGCGGGCAACTCGGGGCCGGGCGCCTCGACGCTCGACCACGCGAGCCCGTGGACGACGACCGTCGCCGCCTCGACGTCGGACCGGGCCTTCACCTCGACTCTCGTGCTCGCAGGCGCCGCAGGCGAGACGTTCGTCAAGCCCGGCACGACGATCACCGCCGGGGTCACCGACGCACCCGTCGTCCAGACGAAGAACGTCGCCGGCTACCCGGGCACGGAGTACTGCGACAAGCCGTTCGCACCCGGGTCGGTCGCCGGACAGGTCGTGCTCTGCGTCCGCGGCGGCGCGAACAGCGGCGGACGGGTCGAGAAGGGGTATTACGCGCTGCAGGGAGGGGCGGCGGGCATGATCCTCATCAACCCCCAACCGCAGGATCTGCAGACGGACAACCACTTCCTTCCGACCATCCAGCTCGAGGGGCCCAACGGCGACCTCGTGGCGTTCCTCGATGCGAACGCGGGAGCGACGGCGACGTGGGCGGCCGGCACCGCCACGGTTTCGCCGGGTGACGTCATGGCGGCGTTCAGCTCGCGCGGTCCCGCCGGCGACTTCCTCAAGCCCGATGTCACGGCGCCCGGCGTGCAGGTCATCGCGGGGCACACGCCGACACCGTCCGAGATCTCGAGCGGTCCTGCGGGAGAGCAGTACCAGGCCATCGCGGGCACGTCGATGTCGGCGCCGCACGCTGCGGGGGTCTCGGCACTCGTCAAGGCGGCGTATCCGTCGTGGACGCCGGGGCAGATCAAATCCGCGCTCATGACCTCGTCGCTGCAGTCGGTCGTGAACGTCGACGGCTCGCCCGCCGGTGTGTTCGACCGCGGCGCAGGATCGATCCGCGCCGACCGGGCCATTGCGCCCGTGCTCACGATCAGCGAATCGGCGGCCGACTTCGCCGCGAGCGCGACCGATCCACTGCACCGTGTCGACCTCAACATCCCGAGCGTCTATGTCGACCCGCTCCCCGGAGCGATCGCGACCACGCGCACCGTGACGAACGTGAGCGGCAAGACGCAGCAGTTCACGGTGAAGGCCACGAGCGCCGAGGGGGTGCGGATCACCGTCATCCCCTCCAGCTTCTCGCTGGCGCCGAAGAAATCCAGAGACCTCAAGATCGTCCTCGACGCGCTCAAGGCGACCGAGGGGTGGCACGAGGGGCAGATCACGATCACGCCCCGCACGGGGAACCCCGTGGTGCTGCCCGTGGCGGCCAACGTCGGCGAGGCCGAGGTGACCTTCTCCCAGACGTGCGATCCGACGACGATCACGCGCGGCTCCACGACGACGTGCACCGTCACGGCGTCGAACTACCTGCCGGTCGAGGTCTCCGCCAAGATCGACGTCGCGGCGAGTCCGCTGCTGCAGGTGCGTTCGGCCACGGCGCCGGCCAAGAAGACGCTGCTCGGAGCGAAGTGGAGCGGCACCCTGGCGCCGGCGATCCCGCCGACCGTCTCGTCCGTCGCGCTCGTCGCCCCCGGATCGACGCCCGGCGGCGGCTACCTGCCGCTGTCGCTGTTCGGCATCTCTCCGACGCCGATCGGCGACGAGGAGATGCTCAACTTCACCGTGCCCGCCTTCCCCTACGGAGGCGAGACGTACACGCAGGTGGGGGTCGACTCGAACGGCTACGTCGTCGTCGGGGGTGGCGCGGCCGCCGACCACCGCTTCGAGCCGAACGGGATCCCCAATCCCGTCGCGCCGAACAACGTGCTCGCTCCGCTGTGGACCGACCTTGACCCCGCGGCAGGCGGCGCGCTGCGCGTCGGATCGCTGACCGACGGGGTGTCGTCGTGGCTCGTCGTCGACTGGAATGGCGTGCCGACGTACGCCGGCAACGCGACGAACACGTTCCAGGTGTGGATCCGGCTCGGAGGCGAGGAGGACATCACGTTCGCCTACGGTGCCGCCGCCGTCGGCAGTGCGGGGGCTGCGACCGCGGTCGGTGCTGAGAACCGCGACGGCACGAGCGGGGCGACTCTCGCGACGCTTCCTGCCGCTGGCGACACGGTGCGGGTCACGACGGCCCCGCCCTCGGCGGGTGGCACCGTGACGTTCGATTACACCCTCAAGGGGCTCCTGTGGGGCACGTGGTCGACATTCGCGACGCTGCAGTCCGACGCTCTGCGGGCGACGCCTGCCGAGCAGACGAAGATCAGGGTCAAGTGAGAGAAGGGGATGCCGCGACTCGCGGCATCCCCTTCTCTTGCCGTCGGGTCAGGCGGCGAGGAAGGCCAGCAGTGCGTCGTTGACCTCGGCGCCGTGGGTCCACAGCAGGCCGTGCGGGGCACCCTCGAGTTCGACGTAGGTCGCGTCGGGCAGCAGGTCACGGAAGCGCCGCGCCGTCGCGTCGGCGGGCAGGACGCGATCGGCGGTGCCGTGCAGGATGAGTGCCGGCACCGTGATCGCGGGGATGTCGGCCCGGAAATCGGTCGGCCAGGTGAGGGGTGCTGCCGCGATCGCGGTATTGCCGGCGGTGTTCGCCACCTGCACGCTCGCGTCGACGGCGTCCTGTGAGATGCGCGAGCCGAGGTTCTGGTCGAGGTTGTAGAAGTCGTCGAAGAATCCGCGCGCGAAGGCGTAGCGGTCCTCACGCACCGACTGCGCGATCCCGTCGAAGAACTCCTGCGGCCCGGCGCCGTCGGGGTTGTCGTCGGTCTTGAGCAGGTACGGCTCGAGCGAGCCCAGGAAGGCGACCTTCGCGACACGCTCGGTGCCGTAGCGCGAGAGATAGCGCGCGATCTCACCCGTTCCCATCGAGAAGCCCACGAGCACCGCGTCGGTGAGGTCGAGGTCGTCCATCAGCGCGTGCAGATCCGCGGCGAAGGTGTCGTAGTCATACCCCGAGCCGGCTTTGGACGACCGGCCGAATCCGCGGCGGTCATACGCGATGACGCGATAGCCCGCATCCAGCAGCGCTGCCTGCTGCTTGCCCCACGACTCTCCGTCCAAGGGGAAACCGTGGATCAGCACGACCGGCTGGCCAGCGCCCTGATCGGTGTAGAAGAGGTCGATGTCGGCCGAGTTCTCGGTGCCGACGGTGATGTGCGCCACGGTCACTCCTTCCGGCCGGGCGGGATCCCGGCACCATCTGACGCTAGGGCCGGTGGGTGCGAAGTGCCAGGCCTTGACCGCGTCAGTCGTCGCGGCCTGCGCCCGCGGACGGCGTCACGGTGAACACCGTGGGGGCGGTGAAACCGGATGCGGCGAACGCCGACCGCGCGGCATCCGCGACGGCGTCGACGCGGTCGTGCGGCACGAGGGCGATGGCGGCGCCGCCGAACCCGCCGCCGGTCATGCGCGCACCGATCGCCCCGGCCGCGAGCGCCGCATCGACCGCGGTGTCGAGTTCCGGCACCGAGATCTCGAAGTCGTCGCGCATCGAGGCGTGCGAGGCGATGAGGAGGTCGCCGATCGCGGCGGGACCGTGTTCGCGCAGCGTGCGCACGGTGTCCAGCACCCGCTGGTTCTCGGTCACGACGTGGCGGACCCGGCGGAAGGTGACGTCGTCCATGAGGTCGCGCGCGCGGCCGAGGTCGGCGGGCTGCAGATCCCGCAGGGCCGGGACGCCCATGATCGCGGCACCGCGCTCGCAGGCCGCCCGGCGCTCGCCGTAGCCTCCGCTCGCGTGCGCATGCCGGACGCCCGTGTCGATGACGACGAGCTGCAAGCCCGCAGCGGCGAAGCCGAGGTCGACCACGGTCGCGTCCAGGGTGCGGCAGTCCAGAAAGATGGCGGCATCCGCCTGGCCCTTGATCGAGGCCATCTGATCCATGATCCCGGTGGGCGCACCCACCGCTTCGTTCTCGGCCGTCCGACCCGCTTGGGCCAGAGCCTCGCCCTCGAGTCCGAGGTGCCAGATGTCGTTGAGGGCGGCAGCGGTCGCACCTTCGATCGCCGCAGACGAGGACAGCCCTGCCCCGACAGGGACCTCGGTCGTGAAGGCCAGGTCGACGCCGGTCGGGGAGTCGACGCCCGTGGCACGCATCAGCGCCCACGCGACGCCGAGCGGGTATCGGGCCCACTCGCGGACCTCGTCGCGACGAGCGGGGAAAAGGGCGTCGAGGTCGGCCAGGGAGAGCTCGACGGGCGCGCTGTCGTGCGGCGAGCCGCCCGGGAACTGCGAGACGACGCGGATGCGGCCGTCGTCGCGGGTGCCGAGGGCGACCTGCGTGCGGTGCTGGATCGCGAAGGGCAGGACGAACCCGTCGTTGTAGTCGGTGTGCTCGCCGATCAGGTTGGCTCGTCCCGGTGCCGACCAGGTGCCTTCGGGCTCGCGGCCGTAGACGGTCTCGAACAGCTCACGCGCGGCGCTCATGCCTGCACCTCGGGGATCGTCGCGACGGCCTCGCGCAGACGCTCTGCGGCGACCTCGGGGGGGATGTCTCCGATCCACGCCCCCATCGCGGCCTCCGAGCCGGCGAGGTACTTGAGCTTGTCCGCGGCGCGACGCGGGCTCGTGAGCTGCAGATTCAGGCGCACGGTGTCGCGGCCCTCGTGCACCGGAGCCTGGTGCCAGGCGGCGATGTACGGCGTCGGCGTGTCATAGAGGGCGTCGATGCCGCGCAGGAGGCGCAGGTACAGGGGGGCGAGCTCGTCGCGCTCGGCGTCGTTCGTCTCGGCGAAGTCGGCGACGTGGCGATGCGGCAGCAAGTGCACTTCAAGGGGCCAGCGCGCGGCGAAGGGAACGAACGCCGTCCAGTGCTCGCCCGCCAGCACGACGCGCTCGGAGGCCCGCTCGAAGTCGAGGATCCGCTCGAACAGGTCGGCGCCCTCGCGCCGGATCGAGGCGAGAAGCGTCGCGGTGCGCGGAGTGACGTAGGGGTAGGCGTAGATCTGACCGTGGGGGTGGGCGAGGGTCACCCCGATCGCCTCGCCGCGGTTCTCGAACGGGAACACCTGCTCGATTCCGGGAAGGGCCGACAGTGCCGCCGTGCGATCAGCCCACGCCTCGATCACGGTGCGGGCGCGGGTGCGGGTCTGGGTGCCGAACGACCCCTCGTGCTCGGGGCTGAAGCACACGACCTCGCAGCGACCGACCGACGTGCGGGTGCGGCCGAGGCCGGGCGCCGTCAGATCGTCGGTGCCGCGCGGAGGATCGATCGCGGCCGGCGCATCGCCGTGCGCCTCGGCCAGGGCGGGGCCGAACGAGGGGGACTTGTTCTCGAAGACGGCGACGTTGTAGCGCGAGGGGATCTCGGACGGGTTCGTCGGAGTCTGCGGGGCCAGCGGGTCGAGTTCGGCCGGGGGCAGGAACGCGCGGTTCTGCCGCGCCGCGGCGATCGAAATCCAGTCGCCGGTGAGGACGTCGCGGCGCATCGACGCTGTCGGTGGGCGAGGCGTGCTCACACGGGCGTCGACGGCGCGTTCCGGGCCGAGGGTCGTGTCGGGGTCGTCGAAGTAGATGAGTTCGCGGCCGTCGGCGAGGACGGTGGACCGCTTGACGACACCGGCGCCGAGCACTTCGCCGGCCGCGGGGGTGTCGTTCTCCGGAGTGTTCACGTCAACACGGTACCCGCGAACCCGTGGTAACGTCAACACTCCTGAGTTGTACGCGGAGGTGCCGGTGGATCCCGAGATGCGTGCCTTCGAGCGTCTCGAACGCGACCACGAGGCTCGCCGCGGGCGCAGCCCCCGGCCCCGACCCGCCGCCGACGGGCGCCGCGTCTCGATGGCCGACGTCGCCGCGCGAGCCGGGGTGTCGGGGCAGACGGTGTCCCGGGTCGTCAACGGCAGCCCGCGCGTCGACCCCACGACCCGCGCCCGGGTCGAGGCGGCGATGGCCGCACTGGGCTATCGCCCGCACCGCGCCGCGCGCGCTCTGCGGACCGGCCGCAGCGGCACGATCGGCGTCGTCGCGTCGACCCTCGCGACGGTCGGCAACTTCCGCATGCTGCAGGCCGTGTCCGACGCCGCTGCGGTGCGCGGCTACGCGCTCGCTCTTGTCATGGCCAGTGAGCGGGCCTCACTCACCGACGCGTTCGAGCGGCTGAGCGACCAGGGCGTCGATGGGGCGATCGTGCTCAACGAGGCGACCGCCCTGGCGCGCGACGCCGAAGCGCCCGCGCAGCTGCACCTGGTCGTGGTCGACTCGCCTCCTGACCCGCGCTTCGGCGTGGTCGACTCGGACCACGCCGGGGGCGCCCTCGCCGCCACCCGGCACCTGCTCGCGTCGGGGCACGAGACCGTCTGGCACATTGCGGGCCCCGCGGGGTCGTTCGCCGCAGATGAGCGGGAGCGGGGCTGGCGCGAAGCGCTCGCCGCGGCGGGGGCGGCCCGGCCCGAGGTGCTCCGCGGTGATTGGAGTGCGTCTTCCGGTCACCGCGCGGCCGCGGCGCTGCCCGCCGACGTCACGGCCGTCTTCGCGGCGAACGACCAGATGGCGCTCGGCCTGCTGCGCGCTCTCGCCGATTCCGGTCGCCGCATCCCCGAAGACGTCGCCGTGGTGGGCTTTGACGATGTGCCGGATGCCGCGGAGTTCCGCCCGCCGCTGACCACGGTCCGCCAGGACTTCCAGGCGCTCGGCGAGCGCGCCGTGCTGGCCCTCACGGCGGCGATCGACGGCGCACCCGTCGCAGCGCACGTCACCCCGACGACGCTCATCGTGCGCGACAGCGCGCCCTGAGCATCAGCCGTCGAGGGCCTCGGCGACGACGGCGCGCGCTTCGGCCTGAACCTGAGCGAGGTGCTCCGGTCCGCGCAGCGATTCGGCGTACAGCTTGTAGACGTCTTCGGTGCCCGAGGGGCGGGCGGCGAACCACGCATCGGCGGTCTGCACCTTGAGTCCGCCGATCGCCGCGCCATTGCCGGGAGCGTGGGACAGCTTGCCCGTGATCGGCTCGCCCGCCACCTCCGACGCCGCGACGGCGTCGGGCGAGAGCCGGGCGAGCGTGGCCTTCTGCTCCGGCGTCGCGGGCGCGTCGACCCGCTCGTACGCGGATGCACCGTACTCGGCCTCGAGCTCGGCATAGCGCTCGGACGGCGTCTTGCCCGTGACGGCGAGGATCTCGGCGGCGAGCAGGCAGAGCAGCATGCCGTCTTTGTCGGTCGTCCAGACCGAGCCGTCCATGCGCAGGAACGAGGCGCCGGCAGACTCTTCGCCGCCGAACGCGATCGACCCGTCGAGCAGTCCGGGCACGAACCACTTGAAGCCGACCGGCACTTCGTACAGCTGCCGGCCGAGCGCCGCCGTCACCCGGTCGATGATCATCGACGACACGAGTGTCTTGCCGACCGCGGCATCGGCCGGCCAGCCGGGCCGATGCGCGTACAGGTAGTCGATCGCGACCGCCAGGAAGTGATTCGGGTTCATCAGTCCCGCGTCGGGGGTGACGATGCCGTGGCGATCCGCGTCGGCGTCGTTGCCCGTCAGGATGTCGTACTCGTCGCGCCGTGCGACCAGTGAGGCCATCGCTGAGGGCGAGGAAGGATCCATGCGGATCTTCTCGTCCCAGTCCAGCGTCATGAAGCTCCACGTCGGATCGACGTCGGGGTTGACGACCGTGAGGTCGAGGTCGTGCATATCGGCGATGAGCGCCCAGTAGTCGACCGAGGCGCCACCGAGGGGATCTGCGCCGATCCGCACGCCCGCCCGGCGAATCGCGTCGAGGTCGATGATCGTCACGAGGTCGCGCACGTAGGCGTCACGGAAGTCGTACGTGCCGATCGACTCCGCCTCGATGTCGGCGTAACGGGTGCGGGCGACCCCGGCCAATCCCGCGGCGATCAGCTCGTTGGCGCGCGTCGCGATCCATCCGGTCGCGTCGGTGTCGGCGGGCCCGCCGTGAGGCGGGTTGTACTTGAAGCCGCCGTCGCGCGGCGGGTTGTGCGACGGCGTCACGACGATGCCGTCGGCGCGCCCGGTGTCGGCGATGTCGCGACCGCGGTTGTAGGTCAGGATCGCGTGCGAGAGGGCTGGGGTGGGCACCCACGAATCGCGGCTGTCCACGCGCACGTCGACGCCGTTGGCCACGAGCACCTCGATCGCGCTGCGTTCGGCGGGGCGGGAGAGGGCGTGCGTGTCCCGGCCCAGGAAGAGCGGCCCTTCGATGCCCTGGCTGCGGCGGTAGTCCACGATCGCCTGGGTCGTGGCGAGGATGTGGTCCTCGTTGAAGCTCGACGACAGCGACGAGCCGCGGTGGCCGCTCGTGCCGAAGGCGACGCGCTGCGCGGGTTCGTCGGGGTCGGGCCTGCGGTCGTAGTACGCCGCGATCAGGTCGTCGACGTCGATCAGGTCGGATGCTTCGGCGGGCTGTCCAGCTCGGCTCATCGTCCCAGTCTGCCCGCAGCGGGCCTGCAACGCACGGGACACGTCCGATGAGCCGCAGGACACCCGGTGCCCGGATGCGGGTGCGGCGTAGGCTGAGCGGGTGACTGCCGAGCCCGGAACCCGCACGTACAGCTTCCTCGGGCCCGCGGGCACCTTCACCGAAGCAGCCCTCGCGCAGGTTCCCGAGGCCCGCGGCCAGCGCTGGCGGCCCGTGCGCAACGTCGGCGAAGCGCTCGGCGACGTCGTCACGGGGCGGTCGGATGCCGCCATGATCGCGATCGAGAACTCGGTCGACGGCGGGGTCTCGACGGCTCAGGATGCCCTGGCCACCGTGCCGGGGCTGCGGATCGTGGGGGAGTACCTCGTGCCGGTCGAGTTCGTGCTCGTCGCAGCGCGCGGCACGCGGCTCGACGACGTCTCACTCGTCGCGGCGCACCCCGTCGCCTACGCGCAGTGCCTGCAATGGCTCACCAAGAACCTTCCCGCGCACGCGCATCTGCCCGCCGCGAGCAATGTCGCCAGCGCTGTCGGCATCGTGGACGGCTCCAGCAACGCCGATGCCGCGATCGCGCCGCCCGGCATCCTCGATCATCACGATCTCGAGCTGCTCGCATCGAAGATCGGCGACAACCCGAACGCCGTGACCCGCTTCGTGCTGGTGAGTCGCACGGTGCAGCCGCCCGAGCCGACGGGCGCCGACAAGACCTCGCTCATCGTCGAGCTTCCCGAGGAGTACCCCGGCGCGCTGCTCGAGATGCTCGAGCAGTTCGCGACGCGGGGGATCAACCTGTCGCTGCTCGCGTCGCGTCCGATCGGAGATGAGATGGGACGCTACCGCTTCGTCATCGACGCGGACGGGCACATCCGCGACGAGCGCGTCGCGGACGCCCTCATGGGGCTGCGCCGGTTCAGCCCTCGCGTGATCTTCCTCGGCTCGTACCCGCGGGCCGACCGCCAGGTCGTGCGCTATCCCGACCGGTATGCCGACGATGTCTTCGTCGAAGCGCGGGATTGGCTGCGGGCCCTCGTCAGCGGCGAGCCCGCGGCCTGATGGTCACGCCGCGGTCATCGCGGCGGCGAGAAGCTCGAGCGTCTGTGCGCGGCCGTGCGCGGTGTCCATCGGCTCGTTCTCGTACGAGCCGGCGACGGGCGATATCATCACTTCGTCGACCTCGTGCTTCGCGGCGAACGCCGTGACGGATGCCGCGACCTCGGCACCCGTGCCGATGAACCAGTTCGCGCGCGACGACGCCATGATCGACTGCGCGAGGGCGTCGAAGTCGGCCGCCCCCGAGATCGACTGTTCGACGGACTCGAGCGCCGTGAGCGGCCGGTTCGTGCGCAGCCGCGCCATCATCCGCAGCTGCGGAAGAGCGCGCTCCTCGGCTTCGTCTGAGGTCGGAGCTGCGATCGCGTTCGCCGTGAGGAACGTCCGCGGGGCGTCGAGCAGCGCGGAGGGCTGGAACCGCGAGCGGTACAGATCGAGCGCTCGGTCCAGGCCCTCACCCGAGAAGTGGTTCGCGAAGACGTACGGCAGGCCGAAGCTCGCCGCCAGCTGAGCCGAGTAGTCGCTCGAGCCGAGCAGCCAGACCTCGGGCACGGTGCGCGCCGCCGGGGTCGCATGCACGTCGTACGTGCCGCCCGAGGTGAACCGCACGGTAGCGCCGTCGGGCGAGACGAGTCCGAGGATGTCGCGGATGTGCTCGGGGAACCGCTCCACGTCGCTCGTCGTTCCGGACATGCGCAGCAGCTGCGAGATGACCGGGTCGCTGCCGGGGGCACGGCCGATCCCGAGGTCGATGCGCCCGGGGGCGATCGCCTCGAGCGCCGCGAACTGCTCGGCGACGACGAGCGGCGAGTGGTTGGGCAGCATGACCCCGCCCGAGCCGACGCGGATCGTCGTCGTGCGTGCTGCCGCCGTTGCGATCAGGACGGGCGGCGACGTCGAGGCGACCGCGGGCATGTTGTGGTGCTCGGCGAACCAGTACCGGCGATAGCCGAGCCTGTCGGCGTGCTGCGCGAGACCGAGCGACGCCGCGACGGCCTCGGGGCTGGTCTGCCCCGTGCGCACGGGCACGAGGTCGAGGACGGACAGGGCAGGAGCGGCGGAAGCAGACATCCTCTGGCACAACCCGCCGGGGCCGGGGATGATTCCGGACAGTCGAAGGGGCGGGGCTGCTGCCAGCCCCGCCCCTCACGATCGTGCGACTCAGCGGGAGGGGAACACGCCGAACGGCGCGGTCCGCGTCTCGGTCACGGTATCGCCGTCGACGGTCCAGGTCGCCGTGACGCTGGCCTGGCCAGCAGGCACCGCGGCCAGACGCGAGTTCACCGACACGGCGACGGTCTTGCCCGGTGCCACCGCGGCGAACGTCTTGGCGCCGTAAGGCGTCGTGATCACGATGTCGGCCGGCGTCGTCTGGTTGTTGGTCGCCGAGACCGATACGTACACCTTGCCGCCGAGTGTGCGCGGGGTCGCGTCGACCGCGAGCGCTTCCTCTATCAGGCCCGACGAGCGGAAGCTGTCGGAGTGCATGCCGAACGAGTCGCTGAGGTGCGGCATCCAGCAGGCGTCGTTGTGCCGGCCCTCGGCCTCGACGAGCCACGTGTGCGGCACGCCCTTCGCGGTGAGCGTGGCGCTCATGGTGCGGGCGGCGTTGTCGAAGCGGTACTCGTCGAACTCGCACGCATCGAAGTAGAACGAGTACTGCGACAGCTGCTCGGTGCTCATGGCGGCCGCCTGCGAGAGCGGCGTCGACAACCCCGCCGACGAGAAGCTCAACGCGCCGATGTGCGAGGCGAGCGACGAGAACAGCTGGGGGTTGGCGAAGCCGATGGAGTAGGCGCCGAACCCGCCCATCGAAACCCCCGACAGGCCACGGAACTCCCGCGAGGGCAGCGTGCGGTACTCGGCGTCCACGAGAGGCATCATCTCGGTGAGGAACATGCTGCGCCAGGGCGTGCCGCCGGGCTGATCGGCGTACCAGAGGGATTCGCCGTCGGGCATGACGACGATGGTCTCGGCGAGCCCGTCGGCCCACAGCGCGTCCAGTACGTCATCCATGTCGCGCGGCTCCCATTCGCGGCTGCCGCCGTTGATGCCGTGCAGCAGATAGACCACGGGGTAGCGCCGGTTCGGCTCTTCGAGGTACGACGGCGGAAGGTAGGTCACGAACTCCCGAGGGGCACCCTCGAGCGTGGAATCGACGGTCTCGCGAAAGAAGCGCGACTGGTTGCCGGTTTCGCGCAGGGTCTCGGGCGAGAAGCGCAGGAACTCCTGCGCGGCCGGCTGGAAGACGTGGCTCGCGCCGTCGCGGGTGCCGGTGATCGTACGGTTCGTGTCGACGATGAGCGTTCCATCGGGACCGGCGACCACCTCGACCTCGCTGTCGCTGAGGGAGAGCGTTCCGGACTCGGCCAGCCATGAGCGCACTTCGCGGTCCCGCCGCTCTTTCGTGCGGCCGTCGTGGAAGTACGACTGCTCGAGGGTCGCGAGGTAGGCGTCGGCATCGCCGGCGGCCAGCGCGGCGCGCTGCGCAGCGAGGACGGCGCTGACGGCAGCGGTCTGCGCGTCATCGGCGAGCGGACCCGAGATGCCGTAGACGTTCTCGCGCACGGCGTCCTTCGAGAAGATGCCGACCGGCCCCTCGTACCAGCCGCCGCCGCCGCTCATGTCGTAGAGGCGCACGGCGAGGGTGTTCTCGCCGCCGAAGACGGGCGCGTCGGCGGGCACGGGGTAGAGGCGCTTCTCGAACCACTGGCTGCTCGCGGCGGGCGGCATGGTGCCGGACCCACCGATGCGCACGCCGTTGAGGAATGCCTCGTCGACATCATCGAGGAACCCGAGGGATGCCACGAGGTTGGCGCCCTGCGCCTCTGCGGGCAGGACGAAGTCCAGGCGGTACCACCCGAAGCCGTCGTAGTCGGCGAAGGGCGTGCCATCGCCGGGCACGCGGATGTCCGACCAGGCCGAGTCGTCGAAGCCCGGCGCGGCGAAGGCGGGGTCGTCGCCCTTGGTGAACTTCCATGTGCCTTCGAGGTCGATCGACACCGAGGCGGGCGGTGCGGTCTGCACGGCCTGCGGGACCGGCGCGGGGGTCTGCGCGGTCGCGGGAGGAGAAGCGAGGAGGGACACCGCCACGGCGGCGGCGATCCCTCCGGCGAGTGCGGCTCTGCGCCGCGGGGGGACGGTGATGTTCACGTGCTCCTACTTCGTTGTGGGTGAGCGCGTCATCGGTGCGATGCGCCTCGGCGGGGGTGTTCCGAGTGTGTGCACGTTCACAGGTAAGAGCGGTTGGCCCTGTGCACGTACACAGGGTGACACCGGGCCCCGGCACTGTCAACCGTCTGGCGCGATGGCCGATCGGTCAGGCTGAGGCGCGCCACACGATGGGGCAGTCCAGCACCGTCGCCTTGCTCGCGGCCGGTTCGCCGCGCAGCTGGCGCAGTACCGACTCGGCCGCGGCGCGTCCCAGCTGGTTCGCCGGCTGATGCACGGTCGACAGCGGCGGGTCGCATCGCAGCGCCCAGGAGCTGTCGTCGAACCCGACGATGCCGACATCCCGTGGCACGACGCGCCCCGCTGCCTGCAGGACTTCCATCGCGCCGGCGGCCACCGCATCGCTCGAGGCGAAGACGCCGTCGATGTCGGGCGCGCGCTCCAAGAGGGCGCGCATGCCCTTCTGCCCGTCCGAGAAGGAGTACAGCGGCACGCTCTCGACGAGCTGCGGGTCGAAGTGGTGCCCGAGCGCGTCGACGAAACCCGCCAGGCGGTCCGAACCGGAGTCGCGGTCCAGGGCGGCGGCGATCATGCCGATCCGTGCGCGGCCGGTCTCCGCGAGGCGCGTCGTGACCTGCCGCGCGGCGCCCCGGTTGTCGATCGCGACGTATGCGGCCTCGCCGATGTCGCGCGGGTGACCGACGAAGGCCGCGGGCAGCTGCAGCTTCTGCACGGCCTGCGTGATCGGGTCGCCCACGCGGGCAGAGACGATGATGACGCCGTCGATGAGCCCGGCGCCGAGGTAGTGGGACAGCCGCTCGATGTCGCGCGGCGAGTCGGCGATGAGACATGCCATCTGGTAGTCGGCCTCGGACAGGGCGGCGTTCGCGCCGAGCAGGATCGAGGCGATGTTCGGGTCCTCGACGAACAGCGAGTGGGGTTCGTGCACGACGAGGCCGATGGCCTGCGAGCTCTGCATGACGAGGCTGCGCGCGGCGCGGTTGGGGACGAATCCGACCTTCTCGATCGCCGCGTCGATGGCGGTGCGGGCCTCGTCGGACACGTAGCGCTGTCCGTTGAGAACCCGGCTGACGGTGCCGCGTGAGACGCCTGCCTCAAGGGCGACGTCCTTCACCGTGGCTCGACGGCGGCGACCTGTGCTCTCCACGACGCCCATCGTAGGGGCACGCGCGCACCCGGCCGCGCCGCCGCCATCCGGCCGTGAGGTCAGGGCGGACGATCGGGACGACGCGGTATGCCCGCCCGGATGCGGCCGGGCCAGTCGCCGGAAGGCCGGCGCGGTGTTGACAGCGTCGAGGGCCGTGCTTACTCTGTACACGTTCACAGCGTCGTAACGCAGATGCATCTCGGTTCCAGCTGTGCACGTTCACAGAGTCGAGGACCGCAGCATGACCCGCCCCCACCGCCCCTTCGAGCACGACGGCATCGCCTTCGGCTGCGATTACAACCCCGAGCAGTGGGCTCCGGAGGTGTGGGAAGAAGACATCGAGCTGATGCGCGAGGCGGGCGTCGATATCGTCGCGATCAACATCTTCGGCTGGTCGCACATCGAGCCCCGCGCCGGCGAATACGACTTCTCCCGCCTCGACGACATCCTCGAGCGACTGCACGCCGCCGGCATCCGGATCAATCTCGGCACCGGCACGGCCTCACCGCCCGCGTGGCTGACGCGACAGCACCCCGAGCTCTTCCCGATGGCCGAAGACGGCACGCGCCACTCGTTCGGCGGCCGCCAGGCGTTCTGCCCCAGCTCGTCGGTCTTCCGCGAAGCCGCGCTGCGCTTGGTCGAACAAGTCGCCGGTCGGTACGGCAACCACCCCGCGGTGAGCCTGTGGCACGTCTCGAACGAACTCGGATGCCACAACGCCCTCTGCTACTGCGATGAGAGCGCCGCCGCCTTCCGTCGCTGGCTGCAGGCCCGCTACGACACGATCGAGGCGCTCAATACCGCGTGGGGCACGGCCTTCTGGAGTCAGACGTATCGCGAGTGGGACGAGATCCTGCCCCCGCGGTCCACGCTGTCGCTCGGAAATCCCGGCCAGGCGCTGGATTTCCACCGCTTCAGCTCCGACCAGCTGCTCGACTACTACCGGGCCGAGGCCGAGGTCATCCGACCGCGCAGTGACCGGCCCATCACGACGAACTTCATGGTGACGGCGCACATCGAGAACCTCGACTACTGGTCGTGGGCACCCGAGATGGACGTCATCGCCAACGACCACTACCTCGACAACCGGCTGGCCGATCCCACCGTCGAGCTGGCCTTCGCCGCCGACCTCACCCGCGGGCTCGGTCATGGCGCGCCGTGGCTGCTCATGGAGCACTCCACCGGCGCGGTCAACTGGCAGCCGCTCAACCTCGCCAAGCAGCCCGGTGAGATGGTGCGCAACTCCCTCACCCACGTCGCTCGCGGCGCCGACGGCGTGTGCTTCTTCCAGTGGCGGGCATCCGTGCAGGGCGCCGAGAAGTTCCACTCCGCGATGCTGCCGCACGCCGGCACCGACTCGGCGCTGTGGCGCGAGGTGGTCGAGCTCGGTCAGGCGGTGCAGCGTCTCGGCGAGGTCGCCGGCACCCGCGTCGTCGCCGAGGTGGCGCTGGTCTACTCGTGGGAGGCATGGTGGGCGACGCAGTCGATGTCGCGCCCGAGCCAGGCCGTGGGATACCTCGATCAGGTGCACGCCGCCTACGACGCGCTGCACGCGCTCGGCGTCACGGTCGACGTCGTCGCGCCCGGTGCCGACCTGAGCGGGTACCGTCTCGTCGTCGTTCCGGGGCTGCACCTCGTGCGCGCCGAGGAAGCCGCCGTCATCACCGATTGGGTCGCTGCGGGCGGCACGGCCCTGGTCACGTTCTACAGCGGCACGGTCGACGCCGAGGACCGGGTGTGGACGGGTGGGTACACCGGTCCCTTCCGCGACGCTCTCGGCATCCGGGTAGAGGAGTTCGCACCCACCGCCCCCGAGACGACGCTGAACCTCGACGACGGCACCACGGCATCGCTGTGGTCCGAGCGCACGCGCACGACGACGGCAGAGGTCGTGGCATCCTTCGTCGACGGCCCCTCGGCGGGGGCCCCCGCCGTCACGCGCAACACCTGGGGCGACGGCGACGCGTGGTACGTCGCGACATTGCCCGACCCGCAGGCGTACCGTGCACTTATGGCACGCCTCGTCGCCGCCGCCGGTGTCTCGGCTCCCGCTGCCGTCAGCGCAGAGGGTGGCCGCTACGAGATCGTGCGCCGTCGCGCCGACGACCGTTCCTACGTCTTCGTCGTCAACCACGGCGACGTCGACATCACGGCGACCGTCGCCGGCACAGAGCTGATCACCGGGATGCCGACGGCCGGAGCCGTCGTCGTGCCGGCCGGCGCCGTGCGTGTCGTTCGAGAGGAGAGGGCATGACTGTTCTCGAGGCACAGGCGCCTCGCCGCCGACGGGCACCCGCCGACAGGCCGCCCCGCCGCAAGACCCCGCACAAGGGCGCCATCGCGATCTTCACGGCACCCTTCGGAGTGCTCTTCCTGCTCTTCTACCTCCTGCCCATCGGCTACGCCGTATGGCAGTCGCTGCTGGTCGTGCAGCGCGAGGGTACATACGGCGCGCCACAGCAGGTCTTCGGCGGACTGACGCAGTACATCTACGTCTTCCAGAATGCGCCGTTCTGGGAGGCGGTCGGCCGCGTGCTGCTGTTCGGTGTCGTGCAGGTGCCCATCATGCTCGGGCTCGCGCTGCTGTTCGCGCTGCTGCTGGACTCGCCCGCCCTGAAGGGCAAGAAGTTCTTCCGGCTGGCGTTCTTCGCGCCCTATGCCGTTCCGGGGGTCATCGCGGCGATCATGTGGGGCTTCCTCTACTCGCCCAACCTGTCGCCGTTCACCGACGTGACGCGCGCGATCAACTTCCTCTCGCCGGAACTCGTCCTGTGGTCGATAGCCAACGTGGTCACGTGGGTGTTCGTCGGCTACAACATGCTCATCATCTACTCGGCGCTGCTGGCCATCCCGTCCGAGGTGTACGAGGCAGCGAGACTGGACGGAGCCGGACAGATCCGGATCGCGTGGTCCATCAAGATCCCCATGGTCGCCCCCGCGCTCATCCTCACCGCTGTCTTCTCGATCATCGGCACCCTGCAGCTGCTCGCCGAGCCGCAGGTCTTCCGCTCGTTCAGCGCCGCCGTCTCGTCGAGCTTCACGCCGAACATGACGATCTACGCAACGAGCGCCATCCCCAACACGAACCTCGCCGCGGCCTTCTCGGTCGTGCTGGCCCTGGCGACCTTCGCGCTCTCGTTCGTGTTCCTCAGACTCACCCAGCGGAAGGCGAACCCATGAGCCTCCTGACCCGCACCCGCGGCGCGACCGCGGACGACCTCGCCCCGTCGCGAGGGCCGCGCGAGAGCATCCTGTCCCGCGGGGCCGCGCTCATCGTCATGGGCGTGTTCACGCTGTACTTCCTGGTTCCGATCTGGTGGCTGTTCATCGCCTCCACGAAGGACCGCGGCGATCTGCTGACCACTCCCGCACTGTGGTTCGCCGATTGGAACTTCTTCGACAACGTCGGCGACCTGCTGGCGTATGGCAACGGGGTCTACCTGCGGTGGTTGCTGAACAGCCTCGGCTACGCGGGCATCGGCGCGCTGCTGGCGACGGTCGTGGCCGGCATGTGCGGGTATGCGCTGGCCAAGTACCGCTTCCGCGGGCGTGAGACGTTCTTCAACATCGTGCTCGGCGGTGTCCTCGTTCCGGCGACGGCGCTCGCGCTTCCGCTCTTCCTGCTGTTCAGCCAGGTCAACCTCACCAACACGTTCTGGGCGGTGCTGCTGCCGAGCATCGTGAGCCCGTTCGGTGTCTATCTCAGTCGCATCTACGCCGCGTCGTCGGTGCCCGATGAGCTCATCGAAGCGAGTCGGATCGACGGGTCGAGCGAAGTGCGCACCTTCTTCACAGTCTCGGTGCGCCTCATGATGCCCGCTCTCGTGACGGTCTTCCTGTTCCAGTTCGTGTCGATCTGGAACAACTTCTTCCTGCCGCTCATCATGCTGCGCAGCGAAGAGCTCTTCCCGGTGACCTACGGCCTCTATGCGTGGAACACGCAACTGAACCAGATCCCCGAGCTGCGCACGTACGTGCTCGTGGGCTCGTTCCTCTCGATCGTCCCGCTCATCATCGCCTTCCTGTTGCTGCAGCGCTTCTGGCGCAACGGACTGGGCAGCGGCTCCGTGAAGTGATCCCCGCGGTCGGCCCCGGCCGGCGGCATCCGAAATACAGCAGAACACCCCCACCAAGTTAGGAACATCATGAAGAACACCAAGAGGGCAGTCGCCACGGGCGTCGCACTGCTCACCGCGATCACGATGACCGGATGCGCCGCCGGTGACGGTGGCAGCGACGGCGTCGACGCCGCCGCGTGCGCCCCCGCCGACGGCGACGTCACGCTCGACTTCACGTCGTGGATCCCCGGCATCGAAGATGTCGTCGAGGTCTGGAACGAGGAGAACCCCGACATCCAGGTGCGCGTGCAGACGGGCCCCAACGGCAACTCGGGCACCTACAAGAGCTTCTTCAGCCAGCTCGAGGCGGGGAACGCCCCCGATCTCGGCCAGATCGAGTACGACGCGCTGTCGAGCTTCCGCGTGCAGGACGGCCTCGAGAACCTCGCCGCGTGCGAAGACGTCGTCGCCGCCGAATCCGAGTTCATCCCGTGGACGTGGGGCCAGGTCACCCTCGGCACCGACGACGGCGTGTTCGGCATCCCGCAGGACTCGGGCCCGATGGCGCTGTTCTACCGCTCCGACCTGTTCGAGCAGAACGGCATCGAGGTTCCCACGACGTGGGCCGAGTACAAGGATGCCGCCGTCAAGGTGCGCGAGGCCGGCGGCTACATCACGAACTTCTCCACCGCCGACATCAACCAGTTCGCGGGCTTCGTCTGGCAGGCCAACGGTGACTGGTTCACCAACGACGGCGACCAGTGGACGGTGGACCTGACCGGCGAGGAGTCGACGACGGTCGCCGACTACTGGCAGGAGCTCCTGGACGAGGACCTCGTCGCGACGTACCCGGCATGGACCGAGGAATGGAACAACGCCTACAACTCCGGCGAGGTCTGGAGCTGGGTCTCGGCCGTCTGGGGTGCCAACTCGATCTCCAGCGGCGCACCCGACACCGCGGGTCTGTGGTCGGTCGCTTCGGCACCGCAGTGGGAAGCCGGCGAGCAGAGCGCCGGCAACTGGGGCGGCTCGTCGATCGCGGTCTTCAAGGGCACCGATCACCTCTACGAGGCGACGAAGTTCGCGCTGTGGCTGAACACGTCTGAGGAGTCGCTGACGGCGCTCAACGTCTCGGCGAACATCTACCCCGCCACGACCGAGGGGCTCAGCCTCGCATCGCTGCAGGAAGGGGTCGAGTTCTACGGCGGGCAGAAGATCTACGATGTCTTCGCCGAGGCCGCCGAGCAGGTCAACCCCGACTTCGTGTGGGGTCCGACCATGACGCAGACCTACGCCGACGTCTCGGACGGCTTCCAGAAGGCCGTCACGGGTCAGGGCACGCTCCTGCAGGCGCTCGAGTCGGCGCAGTCGTCGACGATCTCGACGCTCAAGGCGCAGTCCATCCCCGTCGCGGAGTGATCTGCGCGTGATTCATCACCTCCGCGCCGCGGGAGTCAGCCTCGTGCTCGACTCCCGCGGCGCGGGCGTTCCCCGTGTCACCCACTGGGGTGGCGATCTGGGGGCGCTCACCGACGCCGACCTCGCCGCTCTGGGCGACGCGGGCATCCCCGCCGTCGGGCCGAGTTCGATCGATGCCCCACTTGCCGTGCCCCTCCTGCCCGCTCTGGGCGAGGGGTGGTCAGGTCGCCCGGCGCTGTCGATCGACGCCGTACGAGGCATTCCTCGACATGTCTCGACGACGCGCGAGGGCGATGTCGTCGAGGTCACGAGTCGGTGGGCGGATGCCGCGGTCACGACCCGCCTCGAGATGACCGTGCACGGGGTGCTTCTCGTGCGGCAGATGGTCCGCAACCTGGGCTCGACGCCCTTGCGGCTGCGCGCAGCCGACGTCGTGCTTCCGGTGCCCGCGCGCGCCCGCGAGGTCGTCGACTTCTCGGGCCGCTGGGCCCTCGAGCGTGAACCGCAGCGACTTCACCCCGCGCACGGGGTGTGGCTGCGCGAGAGCCGGCACGGCCGCGGCGGGCACGACGACCCGTTCCTGATGATGGCGGGCACGACCGGGTTCGGGTTCGGCGCGGGCGAAGTCTGGGCGACCCACGTCGCCTGGAGCGGGGACCGGCGTCAGTGGTTCGAGCGCACCGCCCTGGGGCCCACCGTCGTAGGCGCGGGGGAGCGGTTCGAGCACCTCGACGTGGCCGCCGGTGACGACTACGTCTCGCCGACCGTCGTCGCGGTCTGGTCCGACGAGGGGATCGACGGGCTGTCCGATCGACTGCACCCGTGGGTGCGGTCGTGGTCGACGCATCAGGGTCCGCGTCCCGTCTCGCTCAACACGTGGGAGGCCGTCTACTTCGATCACTCCCTGTCGCGCATCGAGCCGCTCGTCGCAGCGGCCGCCGACGTCGGTGTCGAACGCTTCGTCCTCGACGACGGGTGGTTCACCGGGCGCACCGATGACCGGCGCGCGCTCGGGGACTGGGTGGTCGACCCGGCCAAATGGCCCGAAGGCCTCGCGCCGCTGGCCGAGCGGGTCACGGCGGCGGGCATGCAGTTCGGGCTCTGGGTCGAGCCCGAGATGGCGAGCCTGGAATCCGACCTCGTGCGGCAGCATCCGCAGTGGCTGCTCACCGATCCCGAATCGGTGACGTGGCGTTGGCAGCACGTCCTCGACCTCGCGAACCCCGAGGTGGAGGACCACCTCTTCGCCCGGCTGGACGCCCTGCTGCGCGAATACCCGATCTCATACCTGAAGTGGGACCACAACCGCGATCTGCTCATCGAGGGGTCACGTGACCAGGTGCGCGCTCTCTACCGCCTGCTGGACCGCCTTCGCACGGCACACCCGCTGCTCGAGATCGAGTCGTGCGCGTCCGGCGGCGCCCGCATCGACCTCGAGATCCTGCGCCGTGTCGACCGGGTCTGGACCAGCGACACGAACGACCCGCTCGAGCGTCAGCGCATCCAGCGCTGGACCGGTGTGCTCGTGCCGCCCGAATACCTCGGCTCGCACGTCGGCGACGCCCGCGCCCACACGACCGGGCGCGTGTCCGACCTCTCGTTCCGCCTCGCCACGGCCCTCTTCGGCCATGCCGGTATCGAGTCCGACCTCACCGGGATCACCCTCGCCGAGCGTGACGCGCTCCGGCGGTGGACGAGCGTGCACCGCCGGCACCGCGATCTGCTGCACACGGGCCGCGTCGTGCGACTGGACGACTCCGACCCGGCGATCATGGCGCACGGGGTGGTCGCGCACGACGGCGGTCGCGCGCTCTTCTCGTACGGGGTCGTCGCGGCGACGGATGCCGCGCTCCCGGCGCCGCTTCGCCTCTGCGGTCTCCACCCCCACCGCCGCTACCGCGTCGAGACCCTCGACATCGGGGCTGAGCCTCGGGTCGTGCAGGATGCGCCACCGCCCTGGCTGGCGGAGGGTGTGGAGCTGCCCGGGTCGGTGCTCACGTCGCTGGGCCTGCCGATGCCGCTGCTCACTCCCGGCGGGGCACTCGTGATCTCGGCGACCGCGATTGGAGGGTGATCGAATGCTTCCGGATTCGCCGGGTTCTTGATACGTTGCATGCGGGAGCGCGGGGCTTCCGTTTGGGGAACTGATCGCAAGATCACAGCTGGGGAGTTGTCCTTTGCTAACGCACCGTCGTGGGCGCGCTGTCGTGGGCTGCCTGGCCGCAGTCATCGTCGCGCAAGCCTTTTTCATCGCCGTTCCGGCGACCGCCGTCGCATCCACCGCCACCGGGTTCTCTGACTCCGTGGGCACCGCCTCGCCGGCGCTCGCGATCGAGTCGCCCGCCGCGGGCGCGTCGCTCGTGCGGGGCAGCCTCGGCGACGTCACGCTGTCGGCGGCGCACGCCGCACCGCTGGAGCGGCTCACGATCGACCTCTACGACGCCAACGGCACGTTCATCGCAGCGGTCGGCTCCACGTCGGCCACCGCCTCGATCGGTGCGCACACCTGGATCGGCTCGTACGCGCTGCCGGCCGACCTCGCTGCCGGTGCGTACACGATCAGCGCGACGGTCACCGACGCAGCCGGCAGCGCCCGCACCGTCACGTCGGCCTTCGACGTGACCGAGCACGAGCCGCCGTCGCTCGAGTGGCTCAGCGAACTCGTCGCCCGGGTCATCGCGGGAGTCTTCGCTTCGCTCGGACGCTGATCGTCAGCTCCGCTTGACGACCTCGTATGCCGCGAGGGCGGCCCTTCGTGTCTCGCCGAGGTCGACGATGGGCTCGGTCGGCGCGTCGCCGGCCCACTGCGAGACGTAGTGGCCGTCGGCATCGAACTTCTTCGCCTGCAGTTCGGGGTTGAAGACCCGGAAATAGGGCGCAGCATCGGCGCCTGACCCGGCGACCCATTGCCAGTTGAACGGGTTGTTGGCGGCATCCGCGTCGACGAGCGTGTCCCAGAACCACTCCTCGCCGCGCCGCCAGTCGATGAGCAGGTTCTTGATGAGGAACGACGCTGTCACCATCCGCACGCGGTTGTGCATGAAGCCCGTGCGCCACAACTCGCGCATGCCCGCATCGACGAGCGGGACCCCCGTCTCACCCCGCTGCCAGGCGTGCAGGTGAGCGGTGTTCAGCGCCGGCCACGGGAATGCATCGAACTCGCTCCGCAGGTTGCGCCCCGCCAGGTCGGGCTTGTGGAACAGGGTGTGCCAGGCGAACTCGCGCCAGCCGAGCTCGGATAGGAAGCCGCCCGACTCGCCCGCCGCGATCGCCTCGTGCCACACGGTGTGCGGGCTCACCTCGCCCCAGCGCAGCCGCGGCGACAGCAGCGACGTCGCTCCTGCCGCGGGTTCGTCGCGTGCACGGTCATACGAGGCAACGTCGTTCCTCAGAAACTCTGACAGGCGTCGGCGGGCTGCCGGCTCGCCCGGCTCCCACGTCTCGCGCAGGCCCCCGGCCCAGTCCGGGGCGGTGGGAAGCAGCGCCCAGTCGTCGAGGTCGTCCGACGCGGGCGCACGGCCGGGGCCCGGGATCTCGTGCGGTTCCGGCAGAGGGGACCGGGGAGCGGGCAGTGCAAGGCAGGCGCGCCAGAACGGCGAGAAGACCGAATAGTGTGTCCCGGTTCCTGTGCGCACCTCCCATGGTTCGTGCAGGAGAGAAGCCCCGAACGAGGCGACGTCGATCCCCGCGTCCCGCAGGGAGGACTTCAGCTCGGTGTCGATCTCGCGTTCGGGCTCGCTGTAGCGGCGGTTCCAGAAGACGGCGGCCGGGGCCGTTTCGGCGACGACCTGGCGCAGCACCCGGCCGGCGGGTCCGCGGCGCAGCACGAGTCTGCAACCCCGCTCGCGCAGGCGCGCCCCGAGCGAAGCGAGCGAGTGATGCAGCCACCAGCGCGCCGCTGCCCCCAGTGCGCGGACGCCGGGCGACTCCTCATCGAGCACGTAGAGCGCCACGACCGGTCCACCCCGGTCGATCGCCGCGTGCAGCGCGGGGTTGTCGGCCAGGCGCAGGTCGTCGCGGAACCAGACGACCGACGGGGCGATCACGGCGTCAGAGCCCGCTGAGGTCGTGTCCGCGGGGTACCGCTATCGTCAGTGCGCCGGCGTCGATCCGTGTGTCGACCTCGACGGCCTCGCCGAACTCGTCGCCGTCGAGTTGAACAGGGTGCGGCTCGCTCGCGCCGATCGCGATCCCGGTTCCACGCGAATAGATGATCGAGCTGTCCTTCGTGCGGATCGCCAGCACACGCCGCCCCGCGCGGAAACGCCGCAGCACGCTGTTGTCCCATGCGACGCGTCGCCAGACGAAGAGCCAGCCGAACGCGCCCTTCGGCTGCACGATGACGATGTCCAGGGCCCCGTCGACGAGCGACGCATCGGGCACGAGCTCGAGTCCGGCCGGCAGGGACCCGCAGTTCGCGAAGAGGATGCTCTGCACGCGGGCCGAATGCAGACGCCGCCCGGCGAGCTGGTACATGACGCGGAAGCGCTTGGCCTTGGCGAGCGAGCGCGCGGCGCCGTCGACGTACGCGACCCACCCCACGGTCTTCTTCAGCTGCGGACTCGTGTTGGCGATCATCGCGGCGTCGAGGCCGATGCCGCCCATGACGACGAACGCATGCTCGGCGCGCTCGCCGTCGGCACGGCGCAGGCGCGCCCAGCCGATGTCGATCGGGTGCCTGTCCCCCTCGAACGCGGCGCGGATCATCGCCTCGGGCTCGGTCAGCGGCAGGCGCAGATTGCGGGCGAGCAGGTTGCCCGTACCGCTCGGCACGATGGCGAGGGGAACACCCGAGCCCGCCATGGCCTCGGACACGGCGCGCACGGTGCCGTCACCGCCCGCGACGAGCACGACATCGGCTCCCGCGTCGAGGGCCTGACGAGTGATGTCGTCGCCGAGGTCGTCGACGGTCGTCTCGTAGAACAGCGGCTCCGACCACCCGGCATCCGACGAGATCCGCGACACGGTGTCGCGCAGCTGGTCAGCATCGGTCTTGATGGGGTTGTAGACCAGCGCCGCCTTCGGGACCGGCTTGTCACCGGCCCCCGCCATGCGGGCCGTGTCGCCCTCGGCGTCGACGCGGCGCGCTTCGCCGGTGTCGCCGTCGGTCTTGTCGGGGGCGATGTCCTCGGGCTCGCGGATGACATCGTCAGGGGCCGCCGCCGTCACCGGATCGGGTGCGTCTGCGTTGTGAGAACTGTTCCGATCGGGGGTGGCCATTCGACCATTATGCGCAGGATGCCGTGCGGGAGCCCGCATGCGAGGATTGTCGGGTGATCGATCCCGTCCTTCTCCGTGATAATCCCGAGCTGGTCAAGCGCTCGCAGGAGGCGCGTGGGCACTCCTCCGACACCGTCGACGCTGCGCTCGAGGCCGACCGTGCGCGTCGTGCTGCCATCACGACCTTCGAAGAGCTGCGCGCGGCGCAGAATGCGCACGGCAAGACCGTCGCACGCGCGCCCAAAGACGAGAAGGCCGCCCTCGTGGCCGAGGCCAAACAGCTCAGCGAGCGCGTGAAAGAAGCCCAGCACGCCGTCACCGCCGCCGAAGAGGCCGCGGATGCGGCCCTCGCTCGCATCGAGAACATCGTGATCGACGGCGTACCTCCCGGGGGCGAGGCCGACTTCGTCACCTTGCGCACGCATGGCGATGTGCCGGCATTCGACTTCGAGCCCCTCGATCACCTCGCGCTCGGCGAGAAGCTCGGCGCGATCGACATGGAACGCGGCACGAAGGTGTCGGGCAGTCGCTTCTACTTCCTCACCGGCATCGGCGCGCGTCTCGAGCTCGCTTTGATGTCGCTCGCGCTCGATCGTGCCCTGCAAGAGGGGTTCACCCCGCTCATCCCGCCGACGCTCGTGCGCCCCGAAGTCATGCGCGGCACGGGCTTTCTGGGCGAGCACGCGGCCGAGGTGTACCACCTCGAAGACGACGACCTGTACCTCGTCGGCACGAGCGAAGTGCCGCTGGCCGGTTACCACATGGATGAGATCCTCGACCTCACGAAGGGCGCGAAGCGTTACGCCGGATGGTCGACGTGCTACCGCCGCGAGGCCGGTTCGTACGGCAAGGACACCCGCGGCATCATCCGGGTGCACCAGTTCAACAAGCTCGAGATGTTCGTCTACACGCTGCCCGACGACGCCGAGGCCGAGCATCTGCGGCTCGTCGGGTTGCAGGAGCGGATGCTGCAGGACCTGGGTCTGAGCTATCGCGTCATCGACGTCGCTGCGGGCGACCTCGGCTCGAGCGCGGCGCGCAAGTACGACATCGAGGCGTGGGTGCCGACGCAGGGGGCCTATCGCGAGCTGACCTCCACCTCGAACTGCACGACCTACCAGGCTCGTCGCCTCGATATCCGCCACCGCCTGCCCGCCGATCAAGGCGGCAAGACGCAGCCCGTCGCGACGCTCAACGGCACGCTCGCGACGACGCGCTGGATCGTCGCGCTGCTCGAGACGCACCAGCGGGCTGACGGATCCGTCGTCGTACCCGAGGTGCTGCGCCCTTATCTCGGCGGGCTCGCCATCATCGAGCCGGTCGTATGACCGACGACGAGCTGTCGAGCCTGCCCGCAACGGGCGAGATCGACGTCGTCGAGCCGGCCGAGGCAGTTGAGCTCGTCGACGAGCTCGCGCGCGACACCGAGGCCGCCGGCATCCGTGTCGAGCACATGCTGATCGTGCTCGATATCGACGGTACCGTCATCCTCGAAGACGAATCGCTGAGCCCCGGCGTCGTCGAGGCCGTCGAGCACGCGCACCTCGCGGGGCACGAGGTCATGATCGCGACGGGCCGCAGCTGGGAGGGCACGCGCGGCATCCTGCGTGTG
Organism: Microbacterium sp. Y832; assembly: GCF_057669765.1. NCBI lineage: Bacteria > Bacillati > Actinomycetota > Actinomycetes > Micrococcales > Microbacteriaceae > Microbacterium > Microbacterium sp. Y832. The sequence continues at coordinate 75,929 of NZ_JBYHFM010000001.1, forward strand.
CTCGGCATCGCTCCCGAGTACGTCGTGTGCTCCAACGGCGCCGTCGTGCTGCGCAGAATCGACGCCGACGATCTGCAGTACGAGCGGTGGCACATCGAGACATTCGACCCGCGCGAAGTGCTGACGCTGCTGCGCGAGCACCTGCCCGATGGGAAGTACCTCGTCGAACTGCCCGACGGGCACCGGCTCTACACCGAGTACCTCGACGACTGGAACCTCGTCGCGGCGCAGCGAGTGCCGTTCGATGATTTGGGCACGCAGGACGTCTGCCGCATCGTCGTGGTCTCGCCCGAGAAGGCCGAGCAGGACTTCGTCGAGCTCGTCGCGCGGATCGGCCTCAACCAGGTCTCGTACGCCGTCGGCTGGACGGCGTGGCTCGACATCGCCCCGCGCGGCGTCGACAAGAGCACGGGGCTCGAGCGCGTGCGCACGACGCTCGGCATCCAGCCCGAGAACGTGCTCGTCATCGGCGACGGACGCAATGACGTCGGCATGTTCGCCTGGGCGCTCGAGCACGGCGGCCGCGCCGTCGCGATGGAGCAGGGTCCGCAGGAAGTGCGCGACGCCGCCGGTGAGGTCACGGCGTCGGTCGAGGCCGGCGGGGTAGCCGCCATCCTCCGCGCGCTCTGACCCCCGGCCTCCGACGCCGCGGTTCGTCTGCCGCCCGCTCGCTCTCCGTCGAACCGCACCGATCGCGCCGAACCGCACGCCGACGACGTCGGTCTCGGCGGGATCGGTATGGTTCGGGGCGCGGCGCGGCGGGGCGGGCGCGGGACGGCGCGGGGCGGCGGGCGCGGCTTTCAGAAGTCGCACAGCCGCCGCTGGAACAATGACTCAGCAGTGCCGTCGGCTAGACTCGACGCCTGTTCGACGGATGCCGGTGGCATCCGCCGGGAGGGTTGTCCGAGCGGCCGATGGACCTGGTCTTGAAAACCAGTGGGCAGAGATGTCCCGTGGGTTCGAATCCCACACCCTCCGCGTATTCAAGGGGTGTGCGGGAACCGATCCGAACCGAATGTCCTGAGAGGACCCCGTGAGCCAGACGACCAAGCCCGTCAAGCGTGGCCGTCGCACCGTCGCGCGTCACGGGGCTCTGACGTCTCCGCATCCGATGTCGATGCTGCTGAAGATCGTCGGAGTCATACTCGGCGTCGTGCTCGTCTCTGGTCTGGGCGTCGCGTCCTACGCCGGTTACGATCTCGCGGCGAGCGTCACGGATGACGCGGTCGAGCTCGAGGGCCAGGCTCCTGTGCCGCCCGACATCGGTGCGATCGAGACGGGCGTCGATCTGCTCGTCGTCGGCACCGACGAGTGCGAGCCCGAGTACGCCTACCTTTTCGGCGACCGCTGCACGGGCCCGGATGCCAACGGCCAACTCAACGACGTCAACATGCTCGTGCACATCTCGAACAATCCGCGGCGCGTCACTGTCGTGTCGTTCCCGCGTGACTTGATGGTTCCGATCCCGTCGTGCACGCGCGAGGACGGCTCGACGACCGCGGCGATGAGCAAGCAGCAGATCAACACGGCGTGGTCGTACGGCGGCCTGTCGTGCGTCGCCAAGACGATCTCGGCGCTCAGTGAACAGAGCATCCCGATGGCGGCGAAGGTGAGCTTCGGCAACGTCATCAACATCACCGACGCGATCGGCGGGGTCGATGTCTGCATCGGCAACGGCGGGATTCGCGATCGCTACACGAACATCGACTGGCCGGCCGGCATGCGCAACGTGCAGGGCGTCGAAGCTCTGCAGTTCCTGCGCACGCGCCACGGCCTCGAGAACGGCAGTGACCTCGCCCGCATCTCGAATCAGCAGCAGTACATGTCCCGCCTCGCGCGCAAGCTGGTGAGCGAAGAGGTGCTGTCGGACTTCGGGGCGCTGTACCGCCTCGCCACGACCGCGGTCGACAACATCACGCTGTCGAAGAGTCTCGCGAACCCCGTCACGCTCGCCCAGATCGGCCTGGCCGTCAAGGATGTGCCGTTCGATCAGATCGTGTTCGTGCAGTACCCCGTCGTGACCGATCCTGCCGACCCCAATCGGGTCGTGCCGGACTATGCCGCCGCCGACCAGCTGTGGGCCGCGCTCGCGGCGAACCAGGCGATCGAGGTCACGAACGACCCGAACCGCGGTGGCGGTGTCGTGACGGTCGAGCCGTCCGAGGATGCGATCGACGCGGCGCCGACCGAGCCCGCACCCGACGTGACGGATCCCGCGCCGTCCGAGACAGCGGTGGCGCTGCCCAACTCGATTCCGGGTACGTCGGCCGCAGACCAGACCTGCTCGGCCGGCAACCTGAAGTCGAACGGCTGATGTCGACGACGTCTGTTCGGCCGGAAGGTGGGCGTCCGTTCGCGCGGCACGCCCGCTTCGGTGCGCTGCATCCGCTCACGCGCATGCTCGCGATCCTGGGTGTCGTCCTCGCGGTCGTCGGGCTGAGTGCTGGCGGGGTCGGGGCCTTCGCTGTCTGGAATGCCGCGCAGGCGGTCGCCGACAGCTCGGTCGCGATCGGCGACGAAGACGCGATCCCCCCGTCGCTGGGCGCGATCGAGGGTGGCGTGAACCTGCTGCTCGTCGGATCGGACTCGTGCGAGGGACAGGACGTCGCGCTCTTTCCGCGCTGTGCCAACGAGGATGCCGAGGGTGAGCGCAACGACGTCACGATGCTCGTGCACATCTCGGATGCACCGCGGCGAGTGACCGTCGTTTCGTTTCCCCGCGACATGATCGTGCCGATCCCCGCGTGCCCGCGCGAAGACGGTGGGGGCGAGCACTCCGCGATGAGCGCGCAGATGATCAACGCGTCGTACATGTACGGCGGTCTGCCGTGCACCGTCAAGACCGTCGAAGAGCTCACGGGCGAGACCATCCACTTTGCGGCATCCATTCGCTGGACCGGCGTCATCAACATGTCCGACGCGATCGGCGGCGTCGATGTGTGCGTCGCCGGTGACATCAGCGACGGACATACGGGCCTGAACCTCGCCGCCGGGCCGCACACGCTGCAGGGTGTCGAGGCGCTCCAGTTCCTGCGCATCCGCCATGGGATCGGCGATGGGTCAGACCTCGGCCGCATCTCGAACCAGCAGCAGTTCATGTCGTCGATGGTGCGGAAGCTGCAAGGCGACGGTGTACTCGGCAATCCCGGCACGCTGTTCTCGCTCGCGACGACCGCGATCTCGCAGGTGAATGAGGGACAGCTGGTGCTCAGCCAGTCGCTTGCGAACCCGACGCTCATGGCGCAGATCGCGATGGCAGTGAAGGACGTCCCCTACGAAGACATCGTCTTCGTGCAGTACCCGACCGAGTATGGCGACCACTTCTCACGCGTGCTGCCGGTTCGGGATGCTGCGGACGAGCTGTTCACCGCGCTGCGCGAGAACAAGGCGTTGAACCTCACGGGCGAAGCCAGCCAGGGCCAGGGTGTCGAAGTGACCGGCGAGGCGCCGCAGCCTGGAGTCGACGCCGAGCCGACGCCGGCTGACACGGGTGCACCAGCAGTGCCCGAGGACCGTGTCGATCTGCCGTCGAGCATTGCCGGCCAGACGGCGGCGCAGGTCACCTGCACGGTCCCTGAACGCTGACGTTCGTGGGCAAGGGCTTGACCGGTTATGATGGCTGAGCGCGGGTGCTTTTCGAGTGCTCGCACGGAGACGTCGCATAGTCCGGCCTAGTGCACCACCCTGCTAAGGTGGAGTCCCCTTATGGGGACCGAGGGTTCAAATCCCTCCGTCTCCGCCACATTTCCTGGTGCGGTTCCCTTGTAAACACTGGGATCGCGGCACATCTCGGATGCCGGTTTTCCGGACTTGCGTAAGACTTGCGTAAAGTCTGCGGGAGTTCGTCTCTGCGGCGTGCGTAAAGCGTGCGTAAACCAACGGATAGTCCAGCCAGCGACGGCCTCGGCAGACCGCTTCTGGGTTTGTGCTCGGGGGCCTGCCGTCATCGACTGACTGTAGTCGCCGAGGTGTTGAAGACGTGCAGATTGACTCTCCTCTTACGGGAGGCTGCAAGCTGGATTCATGTTGAAGATCGGCGAGTTCGCAGGGTTGACGGGGCTGAGCGTGAAGGTGAATCAGACCGGCGCCACACTTGCACGCTGACCCAACAACAGGAGCGGGCGAGAGTCACTGTACTCCCGCCCGCTCCGCATGTCAGCGGCGACGTCGCTGTCGCCGAAGCGAATGAGCGGCGCGCGCGGGTGTTCGTCGCCTCGTCGCGAGTTCCGCAACTGTCGCTGTATGGCCGCTGCATCAGCGTGGAGGCGGCGCTCCCTGGAGCGACGCCTGTCTCGACCGGCCAATTCGGAAGGTGGGTGATGTGGTCCGAGAAATCTGCGATGCCGGTGGCGGCCCGCGCTTTCGAGGAATCGGGGAGAGCGTAGTAAAGCCGCTCGGCCTCGACGGGGGAAAGGTCATCGATCGAGCCGTAGGTGCGCTCGGTGTTGAACCACTGCATCCAGCCCGCGGTAGCGACCTCGACCTGACCGACGCCCCGCCACGGGCCCTCGTGATGGATGAACTCGGACTTATAGAGGCCTATCGGCGATTCCGCGACGGAGTTGTCATCCCCATCGCCGACGCTGACGCTGACGACGGAGGGGTATGTCCTTATCGGCGCGCTGATCGGTGAATGCAATTGTCGTATAGACATTGGGCTCACCTCAGAATTTGCTGGACGTTGGGTCTGCCCCGAGTCTTGTTGACAGTCGAGGGTTGGGGTGATCAGGCCGCTTCTGCGTCCTGATAGATCATCTCAAACTCGATGGGGGTGAGTCTGCCGAGGCCGCGCTGACGGCGTCGGCGGTTGTACTTCGTCTCGATCCAGACGACCATCGCGAGGCGGAGTTCCTCGCGACTATCCCAACGCCGGGTGTTCAACACGTTCTTCTGGAGCAGGCTGAAAAAGCTCTCCATGGCCACTGCCACGACATCGTCGCGGAACTCTTTCGGGTAGGGCTTTGCCACAGGAACATCCTTCCAGCGAGGACGAATCCTCACAGTTCAGATGACCTGCCCCACGGAAAGGGTTCCAGGTTCGGTGGCTAACTGGCGGCCTGATTCGGAAGGCTCATCCTCATGCCACGTCCCTCTCCGCCGGAGTTGCGTGCTCGCGCTGTCGCGCTCGTGCGTGCCGGTAAGCAGGCCAAGCAGACCGCCGTCGAACTCGGTATCCACCCCTGTCACGCTCTCGAACTGGATCCGCCAGGACGATATAGACAACGGCCGTCCAGGCCGTATGGGAGTTCCGTGATGATCTCGAGTGCGTGGTTCAGAACCACGCCTGCGCGCGAGGGTTGAGGGCGCGTCGTCGTTCCAGGTTTCGCCCAGGTGACCGAGATCGGGCGTTACGTCGTCAGCTGCGAGACGTGAGAAAGATTTGTGAAAACTTGAGCGACTCCGAGCTGTTCTTGATCACCTCAAGTTCCCCTCGAACCCGCGTGATTCCGCGGCAATCTACCTGAACCACCGCCCATCACCCTTCGATCGGTGGAGTTCAAATCCCTCCGTCTCCGCCATAAAAGCCCAGGTCAGTCGGGAATTCGCCATTTGTCGGGCCCCGCTGCTGAGGGCACATTCCGGAGCTGGACGGACCCCAAGTGTCCCCCGATTTCCGTGGAGGTCGGCGCGGACTGTTCTGCGCCGGTGAGGCGAGCTGCGCGGGTTCTATTTCGATCTGGCAGCGCACGCCCCTGGGCCGATTGTGCAGACACAGGACGATGTGGTGCGCACTGCTCGACGGCGATCCGACCGAGTTCTCGGACCGCTACGCCGTCTGGCGGGACAGGTTCAACGCTCGCGGCGATGGTCACGCGGCCGAGCGCCTGGTGGCCCGCATCCTGGATCAGGGGTGTGTCGAGCCCTGAGGTGGGCCGGTCGCCCCCGGGCGATCGCGGAGCTGAGCTTCAGGGTTTTCATCGATGCGCGTCGGGTTGCGCGACCGGCAGGCTCGGGGCCGTGTCCGTCATTTTTCGGACCCAGCGAAACCTGCAGGAGGACTCACGATGACACCTCTCACGCCCGGGCGGGGCCGGGGAGCGCTCGCCGTGGCCGCGCTGATCGTGACGCTCGCGCTGAGCGCGACCGCACCCGTTTCGGCGCTCGAGACCAGCGATGACGGTGCCGGACAGGTCACCTTCACCATCCCGGCTGTCGTGGCCGCTGCCGAGACGTGGATCGATGTCGAATCTCCACGGGCGGATGCCTCGAACACGACCGTCGCGATCGACGGTGTCATCCAAGCCGTGCGCACGACGCCGTTCGGAGTGACCGCCCAGCTGGCATCCGATGGCAGCGCGCGGCACGCATCGATCGTGATGTCGGTCGCCGCGGACCCCGACATAGCGATCACCGTGCTCGCGGCCGATCGATCGATCTTGCACGAAGACCACGTTCGCGTCAGTCTGACGCCCACGCCCACGCCGACCGAACCGAATCCTGAACCGACGGCGACTCAGATCGCGGCACCAGCGCCTGTCGCGGCGGGCAGCTCGGGTGCTGCGTCGAACCCCTCAGGAGCTTTGGGTAACACCGGTGCTGAGATGCCGCTTGTCGGGATGCTCACCGTGGCCGCTCTGCTCACACTCGCCGGTCTTTGGGCGTTCACCCGACGGAGGAGAGCATGACCACGCGCAACCATCGCACCGCCGTGATGCGAGCCGTCGCCGTCGCCGCGACTGCAGCAGTCACCATCGGCCTGGTCGGATTGGCCGCGACGCCCGCCACTGCAGCACCGGCCGGCCTGCCGGCGGACGGCATCGCCACCGCGTACGCCGTCATGTCCGGGTTCCCGCTGCGAGAGGTCGGTGAGAGCCCCACCCCCGTGCACGAAACGCCCACCGCCATCGCGCTCGGCCAGGACGGTCACTCCGCCCTGGTGCGCTTGTCGGTGTACGACGTCGATGTCGCGACCGAACTTTTCGCGGCGGGCAGCCCTGCCCTGGCCGTGCCGGTCGGTGCATCGGCATCCACTGCCGTCCTGCTTCCTGTGCGCGCGGGCGCCATCGAGCTGTCGGCGTCCGTTCCCACCGACGTCCGCGTCGAGATCCTTGCCGTCTTCTCGGGGGCCGCCGATGCGGCAGGATCCACTATTGCCCTCGACACGGCGGTGACTCGTCCCGCAGCCGGGACGATCTCGGTCCCCGCCGCCGCGCCCGTCGTCGTCGGTCTGACCGGAGTCGGCGGCGTGCCGGTGATCGATGTCCGTGCCGTGCATCTCAGTCTCACCATCGAGGCGGTGAGCTCGACGATCGTGACCGTCGACGGTCAGCCCCTGGCTGCCGGTCAGGGCCGCACGGTGATCTCGACGATCGTGACGCCCGACCTGGAGGGCAATGTGCAGGTCGGCAGCGATGCGGATGTCGACGTGCGCGTCGATATCCGCGGTTACGTCGCCGAGGCCCCGGCATATGCCGAGTCATCCAACGGTCCCGGCGCGTACTGGCCGCTCGTGCACGGCGATGCCGATACGTACGACATCACCGACGCCGCATCCGTCCCGTACCAACCCGGCGAGATCGCCGGCGCCGACCACGTCATTGCGCTCGTGACCGCCGACGGCGGCGATCACCTCACGACCCTCGAGGTCGGTGCGAGCTACCGGGGGCGCGCACGCGGCGCCGCCGTCGACCCGGTCCTCGGCGCCCAGCCACAGCTGGCTGTGCTGTCCACGGATGATCCGCGCCTGACTCTGCGTCGCGGTGCGGTGCAGGCGGATATCCTCGCGCTCGGTGTCATGGGCTCGGCCGAACCCTCCGCACCGACGAGGTCCACCGCGATTGCGGTGCGCACACCGGCCGAGGTCCCGCAGCAGCTGGAAGGTTACACGCTCGACTTCCGCGGGGTGGCCGACACCGGCGGTGTCGCCCCGCTGCGCATCGAGGTGCGCCGTGATGGCGAGCCGCACGGCGTTGCGACTCTGCACCCGGATGACCGTGGAGTGACCTGGAGCTTCCGCAGCACCTTCCCGACAGACGGCGATTTCGAGTACGAGTTCACCCTCGTCAGTCGTGACGGAACGCGCACCACCACGACCTGGCGGAACTCGATCGTCCTTCCGGGCCCCGACGAGTTCATCATCTTGCACGCCGACACCGTTTTGCTCGGTCATCCGGGGCACGACGCTTCGATTCTCCAGACCACCGCCGACTCGGTCAGCTTCGGTGCTGATCCGGATATCGAGCCCGGCGACATCATCATCGCCGGTGTCGGCGTTGGCTCGCCTGTGGGGTTCCTGCGTCGCGTTGTCGCGCTCGACGTCGGCGGCGGGGTGTGGACAGCGACGACCGTAGCCGCTTCGTTCACCGACGCGTTCGTCTACGTCGACTATGCGCGCACCCAACCACTGATCAACATCGATGGCGGCCCGGACGTCGAGGTCGCTCCCGCGGTACCGGAAGGGGGCGCGGCTTTCGATCTCACCTGGCGGGAGGTTCCGGTCAGAGAGCTCGACCTGGCTGCGTTCCCCGATGAAGCCCAACTGACCGAGCTCGATGACACGTACCCCTATGTCGCGGGTGACGAGAGCACGGACGCTGCAGGAACGCTCTCCTCCAACGCCGCCCTGTCGGGACTGGCGCGTGGAGGGGGGCGAGGCGGCGGGATGGTTTCGCAGACCCGCTCGCCCAGCGTCGTTCCGATGCGGATGCCTGTTCCTCCCCATCCCTCTCCCGAAACGCCGACGGGGGGAAGCCCGCGACCGCCGGCCGGGCAGAACGTATCTCTGGAAGGCGCTCCCGAGAAGGGTCACATCTTCGAGCACACGCTCACCAGCAAAGGGGAGGAGAGTGGGCTGTGGTACGACATCACACTCAAGGGTGCTCTCGCGTTCGCCATCACCCTGAACTTCGAGTTGTCGATCGACATCGTCTGGCGTGACGACGGCTCATGGGTGCCGCCCTATCCCGAGCCGACGATCAAGAAGTTCGGTCTCGCGCGCAGCACGTCCCTCAAGGCGACCCTCAATGGCAACGTGGATTTCGGCGGCAAGTACGTCAAGAAGTTCGCGGGCCCGACCGTGGCGCTGAAGTTCAATCCGGTGACGTTCTGGATCGGCCCGGTGCCGGTTGTGATCACGTCACAGTTCGATCTGAAGTGGCAGGCGCAGTTCTCGGCGCAGGCGACATTCAAGGCGAGTGTCAGCAGCGCAGCGGAGAACACGACGAAGTGGGGCTTCCTGTATTCCGACGGCGCCTGGCAGAAGGTCGACGAAGTCAAAGCGAGTTATAAGGAACCGACCTTCGGGAAGGGGTCGGGTCTGTCCGGCGAGGTCAAGGTGCACGCCGGGGCCGAAACCACCGTCAGTGCGTCGATCTACGACCTCGCGGGGCCCTCCGTGGGCGGGAGTCTGGCACTGGGGATCGCATTGAAGGCTGACTTCACGAACGGGGCCAAGCAGATCGCGCTGCTGCGGCTGTACTTCACCGGCAACTTCTTCGTGAAACTGAAAGCAAAGCTTCCGATCATCGATTGGGAACTCGGCGAGTTCACGCTTGTCGATGTGCCGTTCACCTGGCAGCTGAAGGCGTGGGAGGTGCCGTACGAGACGGTGTTCGACACGAAGCCCGGGACGACGCCGCCAGACCCAGACCCCGATCCGAATCCCGGCGGTGTGATGAGGGCCTTGGACTGGGTGAACGCGATCAACCGATCCACCGATCGTGTACCGGTCGAGATCGTCGGCGCCGAGTGGGTGAGCGGACCGCCCGCGGCCGCGGCGGTGGGCATCGACAGGCTTTACGAGCCGGATCGCCCGATGCCGGTGCTCTCCACCGGCGCGGCCGATGTCACCACGACCAGCAGCGTGCGGTACGGCGCTGCCGCGACCGGACGGGGGACAGCGCACGATGCCACCACCATACGCATCGACTACAGCGCCCCGACGGATAGTTGCCTGAATCTGCACTACTACGTCAGCAGCCGTGAATATCCGGGCACATACGACGAAGACGGACAGCAGGTAACCTCGCGACCAGGTGATGTCGTCGTGGTCGAACTCGACGAGTCGACCTGGCGTGCGGATGGTGCGACGGTGACAGCGCCAAACAGCCTGATCAGATTCTACGAGTACCTGGACTGGAGCCCGGAGACCGGGCAGGTCGAAGAGTACCGCGATGACGTCGTACGTTCGACGGACGGCGGCAGGGCCAGCGAGGGTGAAGCTCAGCGCCCTCAGTTCGTGGACACGTCAGCGCCTCTTCCCGCGGGACAGCACTCGCTCTACATCAGCATCGCCGATCTCGGAGACGATGACGCCGATACCGTCATGGGTATCGGGTCCATCGGGTTTCTTGAGGCCGGCCCGGATTGTCAGATGCACACCGCTGGCGCCCGCTGACGCCCTGATCGACCTCGAGCCCGCTACGGTGAGAAGGCGGCGGGCTCGACGTCGAAGCGCGCCAGGGCGCAAGGAGAGCCATGCTCGCGGACGGGTTCGTCGGTCGCGGCGCTCAGTTGCACGCGATCGGAGCTGCGGCCGCGCGTGCGAGGGCAGGCGAGCGAATGCTGGTGTGGATAGACGGCGAGCCCGGCGTCGGCAAGACGGCGTTGCTTGATGCCTCGCTTGACGCCGAGCGCGCTTCCCACCCCGGCCTGCGGATCCTGCACGCGGCGGGTTCACTCGAAGAGCAGGTGATCGAGCATGGGGTCATCCAGCAACTGCTCGGCGAAGCATCCGCTGATCTTGTCGCGCAACCATTCGGGACGGGCGAACCGCTTGCCGCAGCCGGAAGGCAGCTGCTGGCGGCCCTCGAAGCCGAGGCGTCGACGATCCTGGTCATCGACGATGCACATTGGGCCGATCGTGCGTCGCTGGCGGCGCTCGCGTTCGCCCTGCGCCGCACCGCCGGACCCGGGCTGCTGGTGGTGGTTGTGCACCGACGCGGAGAGCGTCCCGACGTGTTGGAGCGGGCCGGCCAAGGATGGATCCAGACACGGCTCTCGCTGTTGCCTTTCGACCCGGTGGAGGTGCGGGCTCTGGCCGCTGCGGCCGGCGTCGTGTTGACGCCCGACGCCGCGCGCCGACTGCACCTGCACACCGATGGGCACCCGCAACTGACTGTCGCGGTGCTCTCAGAGACTCCGGTCGAGGAGTTGCGTCGGCCCGACGGCCCCCTTCCCGCGCCGGCGACGATCGCAGAGTTCACGACGCGGGCGTATTCGCGGTGCGACCTTGCCGCACGGCGAATGGTGGCGGCATCCGCCGTGTTCGGCCGTCCCGCGACGCTGCCGACGCTGGCGGCCATCGCCGGCACGGCCAACGCTGCCTGCGCGATCGACCGCGCGGTGGAGGCGGGGTTGCTCGTGCTGGCCGATGACCACGGGCGGGTGGTCATCCAAACGCCGCACGCGCTGACGCGTTCGGCGATCATCGAGCTGTTGAGCCTGAGCGAGCGGCGCGGGTTGCACGCACGGGCCGCTGAGGTCGCCGATGATCCCGTGCGGGCGTTGCTGCATCGTCTGCGCGCTGCTGATTCGTTCGATGCTTCGTTGGCGGCCGAAGCTGTCGAGATCGCCGAGGCATGCGCGATCCGGGGGGCGCTGACCGCCTCCGCATCGATTCTGATCTGTAGTGCGGAGTTGTTGCCTACACGTGCTGCGCGTACCGCGGCCCGGGTGCTGGCGACGGACCGCTTACTGCGCGCGGGGCACACCGACCGTGCCTCAGAGCTGTTGGCGCGGGTGGTGGAATCCCGCAGTGGTGAGCCGTCGGCGCGTGAGCTGCTCGTAGAGGGTCACCTTGCGTTGCAGAGGCGCTCGCCCTCGCGGGGTGAGGAAGCGATCAGGCAATCATGGGAGCGCAGTGCCGAACCGGAGATCTCGGTGCGCGCAGCGGAGTTACTGGCGTTCCTCGCGCTCGACAGCGGGGACGGTGAACGGACGCATGTGTGGGCGGAGCGCGCGCTCGCGGCGGCCTCCGAGGGCGGTGTGATCGAGGGCGCTGCGCCGATCTTCGTGGCCGGCTGGGCGCTGCGGGGCACGCTGTCGCCGGCCCGAGACGCCCTTGAGGCGATCGCCGCCGGATTCGCGGATTCCCCGAGCGCGCCGAGTATCGCCCTCGGCCGTGCGCTGGTGGAGCTGTGGGACGGCAACCTCGCCGGGGCCGTTGCGATGACCGAATCGCTGGACATCGACAGCGCGGCCCATCCGGCGATCGTGCGCGCAATCGTGCGCCTCACCCATGCGGACGTGAGCTTCCGCAATGGACAATGGGACACCGCGCTCGAGCATGCGCGGTCATCAGTCGCCTACGCGACGGCGGGATGGGACGGTCGTACCGCGCCTATGGCTTTGACCGTGGCCGCCTTCGTGCACGCCGCGCGCGGCGAGGATGCCGAGGCATCCGACTGCTGCGCTCAGGCCGAGCAGTTCATGAATGGTCGGGGCTACGCAACCGGACGGATGTGGGTGGCCATTGCCCGCGCCCATCTGGGCGCCGCACGCGGGGACGCCGATACGGTGGTGGCTGCCCTCGCACCGGTACGACGGGCGGTGCAGTCGATGCGGCTGATCGAGGGCTATCAGCCCTGGCGAGGGTACCTCGCGGAAGCGCTCATCACCCGCGGACGCATCGAGGATGCCGCGCGCGTGCTGGATGAAGCAACGCCGGCAGCCGGCGGAGACGCACTCGCCCCGCTGCTGAGCGCGCGTGCGCAGTTGGCCGCAGCCCTCGGTCATATCGAAGAGGCGGCTGCGCTGTTCGGGCGAGCAGCCGACTGTCCCGCGGGGCCGTTTGTGCGAGCACGAACCGTGTTGGCCTACGGAGCGTTCGAGCGGCGACGCGGACATCGCAAGAGAGCGGCCGAACTGCTCGGGTCTGCTGCGGCGTCCTTCGGGGTCTTGGGCGCGATCCCGTGGGAGCGTCGTGCCCATGAGGAGCTCGGTCGGTGTGCGTTGCGACGAAACCCCGCGGATGCGCCGCTGCTCACACCCGCCCAAGCCGGGGTTGCGCGCCTGGTTGCCGCGGGCCGCACCAATCGAGAGATCGCACAAGAGCTCTCCGTCAGTGTCAAGACCGTCGAGAGCCACCTTCGCAATATCTTCGCCCGCCTGGGGGTGCGAAGCAGAGTCGAGCTGGCCGCCACGAGTTCGCTGGCCGGTTGAGGGGGTCCATGCGGCCGTGTCGACTAGGGCAGCGGCGTGTTTCGGGTGCCGATTCGTGAGGTGTCGACAGTGTCTTGTTGAGTCCAGTCACCGGCTCGTTCTCGTCCGACGCGCGAAATGACGGCGAGGCGTCCCCAATCACACGGACCCGTCCCGCACCGGGCCACTCCTCCCGGACATCGCCCACCATAGGATCCGTGGCGGTCCTCGTTCCGGTCATCACGCGAGATGCCCGGACGACCCTTCCACAATGACTTCACGAGCTCCCCGCGTTACTGATCCCGGACGAGCCCACGAGCCCACGAGCCCCGGCGTGCGGTGACGCTACAAAGCGGAACCATTGCGAGGCGACTGGGCAGTCTGCGCCGGGAGGTGGGAATGGGTCCGCCGCTTGGGTCCCGATTGCGTCCCGTTGGACGATTTGGAACACCGCTGAACCGCACCGAACGCGACTGCGAACCGCGCCCAATCAACGCGAATCACCATGAGCGAATGCTCGACGTTTGCCTCCCGACCGGGTTCAAATCCCTCCGTCTCCGCCACAAAGAGCCCGGCTCAGGCGGTATCGGCCCGCACGTGGCGCGCGTCCTCCACGTGAGGGGATTCCGGTGGCGCAGGTCGTCGACGTCGTGACGCGTGGCGGCGCGCCGTCGAAGCGTTCCACCGGGCACAGCCCTCGAACGCGTGTGTCTGCCGGGTGATGTGCCAGAAGCGGTGGGGTGATATTCAGAGGCACGGCAGAGCAAGAGCGGCACGAGCTGGCAACGCTCCGATGGCGCCGGCTTCTGGTGGATCCGCCGTCTTCACCCGGGGGCTCACCCGCGAGATGTCCCGATTTCACCCTGCTGCGACGCTCCGCACGGTCGGTATGGTGTGGCCATGACGATGAACGCGCAATCCGTGACGCTCGATGGCACTTTCAATTTTCGTGACACGGGTGGGATGCCTCTCATCGGTGGGGGCGTTTCGGCACCGGACGTGTTCTTCCGCTCGGATGCACTGAGCGACCTCACTCCCGAGGGTCTGTCGGCGCTGGCGGCGAGCCCTATCGGCGTGGTCGTGGACCTGCGCACCGACACCGAACGGCAGATGGCGCCGGATCGCTTGCCCACCGAACGCCCTTTCGATCTGATCGAGCTGCCGCTACTGCAGGGTGCGGTGACCGGCGTGGCCAAGCAGGCGGGCGCAGCCCTGCAAGCGGGCACTGACCGATCGAAGGTCGCAGCCGCGATGCAGCAGGCGCTCGCAGAGATTCCCCCGCTGGGTGACATGTATGTGGACATGCTGTCCTCGGGCGCGAGTACGTTCGCGGAACTCGCCCGCCTCGTCGCTGCGGCAACAACTGAGCCGCCGACGGCCGTCGTGGTGCACTGCACCGCGGGAAAGGATCGCACGGGAGTGAGCACTGCGCTCGTTCTGGATGCGGCAGGTGTCGAACGGGACGCGATCATCGCCGACTACGCCAGCTCACAGGAGCACCTTGCCGGCCCGTGGCGGGATCGGATGTTCGGCATGGTGGCGCAGATGGGAGTGCCGCTCGATGACAAGGTTCGGGATCTGATTGCGGGCACCCCTCCGGCGGCACTCGAGCAGGCGCTCGCCTGGATCGATGAGCACGGGGGCACCGTCGCGTACCTACGCTCGGGCGGCCTCACGGACGCGGAGCTCCACGCCCTCCGCGCCCGCCTGACCGGTTGACCTCGAACGAGATCACGCTCGGATCCGAGGCCAGCGAGACCTGCCTGGCCCGGGGGCCGCGCGGCAGATCACTCGGAGCTTTTAGCCGGTGCCGTCGTCTCATCCTCGTCGTGGGTGCCGTGTAGAGCCTTCTCGGCCTGAGTGCGGCGGTCCCATCCGGGACGCCGGAGGGCATAGAAGATCAGCGGAGGTGCCCCCAGCACGACGATCACCGCGCCCACGATCCAGGGATACACGGCGGGCGAGAACGTCGTGAAGCCATCGGGCGGGATGAATGCGAGGACGAATGCGGCGAGGCATCCGATGAAGCCGACACCGGCCACGAAGTTCATCGCCGGCACGCGATAGGTGCGTTTCACGTCAGGCTCCTTGCGGCGCAGCACGATCGCCGCGGCGAACATGAGCATGTACATGATGAGGTAGATCGCCGCGGCCATGTCGACCAAGGCGACGAAAGCAGAACTCACGTTCGGCACCACGATGAAGAACGCAGCCAGGAGCGTCACGATCGTCCCCTGGAGCATGAGGATGCCGGACTGCACGCCGGCCTTGTTGCGCTTCTGCAGGGCGGGAGGAAGCAGCCCTGTTTCCGCGGCGGCGAGCAGGCCCTTCGACGGACCGGCGATCCAGGTGATGACCGATGCGAGCGCGCCGGCGGCGATCAAGGCGGAGACCACTGCCGTCCCCCAGCCCATGTCCCACTTGTCGAAGTAGGCCTGGAAGGCGAGCATGATGCCGTTGGTGAGTCCGAGTTCCTTCTCTGGCACGGCGATCGAGATCGCGAGGGTGGGGAGGATGAACACCAGCAGGATCAGGATCGAGGCCAGCAGCACCGACCGCGGGTATCCCTTGCCGGGATCCTTCATCTGGTTCACGTGGACGGCATTCACCTCCATGCCCGCATACGCGAGCACGTTCGAGACGATCAGCACGATCGAGGCGATGCCGGTGAACGGCGGAATGATCGCCGCCGCGTCAAGCGGCACCTCACTCTTCTGCCCGGTGCCCAGCCAGATGAAGCCGAAGATGATGAGCAGCACGGCGGGCAATAGCGTGCCGAGGATGCCGCCCCACGAGCCGAGCTTGGCGAAGAGGTTGCCGCCGCGCAGCGTCACGAGGGTCGAGCCCCAGTAGAGCACCAGGATCACGACCGCTGTGAACAGCCCCGAGTTCGACAGCGACGGATCGACGAAGACGAACGCGAGCGCGGCTGCGATGAATGCGAGCTGCGTGGGATACCAGACGACGTTCTGGATCCACTGGAGCCAGACAGCGGTGAAGCCCCATCGGTTGCCGAAGGCCTCGCGCACCCACACGTACACGCCGCCCTTCCACCCCGTCGCCAGTTCTGCGGCGACGAGGGCCGTGGGGATGAGGAAGAGGATGGCGGGGATGATGTAGAGGGTGATGCTGCCGAGCCCGTACACCGCCATCGCGGGAAGGGAACGCAGGCTCGCCACCACGACGAGGGTCAGCAGCGCCAGCTGACCGACCCCGAGGTAGTTGACGACCGTATGGCGAGATGCGAGGGGATGGTTCGACGCGGCCTGCGCGGCAGCGTCCGGCGCCTGCTTGGATGTGTTGGACATGGCGCTGCCTCAGTGGTGGAAGCTCGGATGCTGACCCTCGACGGGCATGGGCGACTCGAGGGCGTCGAGGTACGCGGTCTCGGTCTGGATGCTCTCGAGCAGTTCGGCGGCGATATCCATGCTCAATCCGTTCCGCACGACGATTCTCTGCACCGTCAGGCTGCTCAGATCGTCGGGCATCGGATACGCCGGCACGAGCCAGCCCTTCATTCGAAGCCTGTCCTGAAGGTGGTACAGGTTCCAGTTCTTCGTGTGCCCCTCCTTGAGGTACCACGCGAAGACCGGGATGTCGCTTCCGTCGTTCCACAGTTCGAACGCACCGATCTTCGCGATGCCATGGGCGAGGTACTGGGCGACGTCTTGCGACTCCTGCTGCACGGCGCGATAACCCTCGAACCCCAGCCGCAGGAACATGTAGTACTGCAAGAGCACCTGTGCGCCGGGACGGGAGAAGTTCAGCGCGAAGGTGGGCATCTCGCCACCGAGGTAGCTGACCTCGAAGATGAGATCCTCGGGCAGCCACTGAGTGTGCCGCCAGACCACCCAGCCCAGTCCCGGGTAGACGAGCCCGTACTTGTGGCCGGAGGTGCTGATGGAGTGCACGCGCTCCACGCGGAAGTCCCAGGGCAGATCGGGCTGCAGGAACGGCGCGATCATCGCTCCCGACGCTCCGTCCACGTGGATCGCGATGTCGAGCCCCGTTGAGGCCTGGATCGCATCCAGCGCCTTGGCGATCTCTGCCACCGGCTCGTACATGCCGGTGTAGGTGACACCCATGATCGCGACAACGCCGATCGTGTTCTCGTCGACGTACTTCTCGAGGTCGTACCCGTCGAGGGTCTTGTGCTCCATGCTGATGGGCACGAAGCGGGGTTCCACATCGAAGTAGTTGCAGAACTTCTCCCAGCACACCTGCACGGCAGATGACATCACGAGGTTCGGCTTGGAGGTGTCCTTCCCTGCGACGCGACGGGAATGCTGCCAGCGCCGCTTGAGCGCGAGACCGCCGAGCATGCATGCTTCGGACGAACCGATCGTCGACGTGCCGATGCTCTGCGACGCATCCGGTGCGTTCCACAGGTTCGCCAGCATGTGCCAGCAGTTGTCTTCGATCGCCGCGGTCTGCGGGTACTCGTCCTTGTCGATCATGTTCTTGTCGAAGGATGCCTCGTACACCTGCTTCGCGTCATCATCCATCCACGTGCCGACGAAGGTGGCGAGATTGAGTCGGGAGTTGCCGTCGAGCATCGTCTCGTCATCGATGATCTGTCTGGCGGTGTCCGGCAAGGACTCCTGCGGTGGAATGACGTGACGCGCCGCGACGGTCGCTTCCCCCGGACGGGTGAACAACGGTGCCGCACCACTGCCGGCCTGAGATGCACTCATGGGAATTCTCCTGCCTCGCTCTCAAGCGGCCACGAGCGTGGTCGCCGCGGGTGCGACGGCGTCTGCCGCCTGCACCCGTGGTGAGGGTATGCCCGGGTTCCCCGCGCGGCCAGGGACGTAGGTCCCGGGCCCGGTCCCGAACACGCGGGCGGTGTTTCGTCATGGGCCTTTAGGCCATGCCGTTCAGATGTCCGCGCGCGTAGGGTTTCCCCACCGCACCCCGCGGACCACTCGATTCGGAGGACCACGACATGTGCACAGGGGCGAATTACACCACCCGCGACCATTACTTCGGCCGCAATCTCGATCTCGAGTTCTCATACAACGAAACGGTCACTGTGACGCCTCGGAACTTTCCGTTCGAGTTCCGCAAGGCGGGCCCGCTCCCGACCCATCACGCGATCATCGGGATAGCAACCATCTCCGACGGGTATCCGCTCTACTACGACGCGACGAATGAGAAGGGCCTCAGCATGGCTGGGCTCAACTTCCCGGAGAACGCCGACTACAAGCCTGAGGCGCCCGACAAGACGAACATCACGCCGTTCGAGTTCATCCCGTGGATCCTCGGCCAGTTCGAGACCGTGGCCGAGGTGAGGACCGCGCTGCAGACGCTGAACCTCGTCAACATCTCGTTCAGCGAGGCCTTCCCCCTCTCTCCGCTGCACTGGATCATCTCGGATCGCAACGAGTCGCTCACCGTGGAGTGCGTGAAGGAAGGGCTGAAGGTCTATGACAACCCCACGGGTGTCCTCACGAACAACCCCACCTTCGACATCCAGTCCTTCAACCTCAACAACTTCATGCACCTGTCGAAGAACCCGCCTGAGAAGAACTTCTCGGACGCGCTGGAGTTCGATGTCTATAGCCGGGGAATGGGCGCGATCGGCCTGCCCGGTGATCTGTCGTCGGCGTCACGCTTCGTCAAGGCGGTCTTCACGAAGATGAACTCCACCTCTGGGGACTCCGAGTCCGAGTCGATCAGTCAGTTCTTCCACATCCTCGGATCGGTCGCGCAACAGCGAGGATGCGTAGAGGTCAGCCCGGGCAAATTCGAGATCACCATCTACTCGTCGTGCTGCAACACCGACAAGGGGATCTATTACTACACGACCTACGAGAACAGCCAGGTCACCGGGGTGGACATGCACAAGGAAGACCTCGACGGCCAGACGCTGGTCGATTACCCCCTGATCAAGGGGCAGCAGATTCAGATGCAGAACTGAGCGCGCCTCCGTCGGGCCATCGCTTCGGCCCGGCGGAGGACGGGCTCGGTCACGAGTCGCGGTTCCAGCGCAGAATGGCGTGCGGAACGTGCCACCGGAAGTGCAGCGACGCGAGCCTGAACACGAACACCAGGATGCCGGCGAGCACCTGCACCACCGGGCTGTGCCAGCCCGCCAGCCACGCGGCCGTGACCAACCCGGCGCCCACCATCGCGGGGACCGCGTAGATGTCGTCGGGGTTGAACAGCTCGGGGTCGCGGTTCGCGACGACGTCGCGCAGAAGACCGCCACCCACGCCGGTCGTCACACCCAAGAGCGCCGCGGCGACCGGATTCATCCCCAGCTCGAGAGCCTTCGCTGCCCCCGCCGTGCAGAACAGGCCGAGCCCTGCCGCGTCGAAGACGAGCAGAGTGCGCGGAAACCGCTCGACGGCGGCGTAGAGGAAGAAGACCAGGACCGCCGCCGCGACAGGCGCGAGGAAATAGATCGGTTGCGAGAATGCCGTCGGTGTGACTCCCAGCACCAGGTCGCGCACGACTCCGCCGCCCACCCCCGTCAGGGCGCCCAGCAGCACCGACCCCACGATGTCGAATCCACGGTGAGCGGCGACAAGAGAGCCTGAGATCGCGAAGAAGAACGTGCCGAGGAAGTCAAGCCACATGTCGAAGGGCTTCCCGTGAACGCGAGGACCCCCGCTGATCCGCCGTTGGCCGGGGGATCAGCGGGGTGTGGGCGTCGGTGTCAGGAGGCGAGAGCGTCGACGATCTTCTCGTCACCCTCGTTCACAGCCTTCACGACGGCGTCGTAGTCGCCCTTGTCGATGGCCTTGTTCAGCTTCTTCGCCGCCTTGTCGACGGCCTTGTCGACTCGGTCGAGGTAACGGTCGTCGACGATCGCGACGATCGCGGAAGAGCCGTTCGGCAGCCAATCCTGCGCGTCGACGCCGATTTCCTTCTCCTCGTGGCGCTTCATGATGGCTCCGACGCCCGCACCGATCGCGGCGCCGACGACACCCGTCAAGAGCAGAGGAGGTGCGAACAGGCCGACCACGAGGCCGGCGACAGCGCCGATCGCGCTTCCCTCTCCGATCAGGCGGCCGCTGTGCTCCTTGACCTCGACCTTTCCGTCATCGCCACGAGAGAGGACGACCGCAGCGTTCACGCTCAGGTCATCCATCGATTTGATCGCGGCGAAGTCCTCTTTTGCTGCCGTCTCGTCGTCATAGGTGGCGACGAGGAGCGAATAATTCCGATCGGTCATGGGTCTGTCCTCCGTTGTCTGCGAGGTGCCAGCCTGACGTCGCATCGGGCATCCCGAAAGAGTCGATGGTCCCATCACGCCGTCAAGAGGTCGTACCCGTCACAGCAAAGTGGGGTCGAAATCCCGTGTGGCGAGGGCATACGCGGCCGCCACGACTTCGATGGCGCGCCTGAGTTCGCGGTTCTCCGCTTGCAGGTACCGGATCCGGGCGGCATCCTCCGGCCTCTTCGACGGCCGCTCGACGGGCGCCTCGGCCTGCCTGCACCAGGTGCGCAGTGTGTTGGCGTTGATCCCCAACTGCTGCCCGACGATGGCCGCCGCTCTCGTCCAGGACAGCTCTGGATCGTCTCTTCTCGCCTGGGCAGCAAGCTGCACGGCATGGTCTCGAAGCTCGCGGGGGTATCTGCGTGGTGAGGGCACGATCAGCCTCGTCTCGGGAGTCAGGGCTCTGAGAACCGAGGGATTCGATGGGCGCACACGAGCTCACGGAAGCCGACAGGTCGGCCGTCGCTCTCATCGAATGCCCTTCGGGTAGGGCGTCCGGTTTGATCAAGACGGTACATCACGTTTCTCGGCGCAGTCCAGGCTTTCGGCCCCGAGACTTCGGATGGCACGGGCGGCGTCGGGGGCCCTATACATTCGCTGCCACTGCGTGCTTAGCTGTGTGCGTATAGGGGATGGGCATGACCGAAAAGTCGCCAGAATCTGCTGTGACGCCGGAGGCCCTCGACGAGGGCGACGTCAAAGTCTTTCTCGTGAACCGGCGAGACATCGTGCGGCGCGGTCTCCATGCGGTCATCGAGGAGTCCGACGACTTGGTGATCGTCGGCGAGGCCGCCGGCCCCGAGCCCGACATCACCGCCGTCACCACCGCCCGCTCCGATGTCGTGATCGTCGACGCGGCGTCATCCGCCGACGCCGTGGCGTTGGTGCAGACCCTGCACGACGAACACGGCGACGTGCCGACCCTGGTCCTGGACCACGCAGACGGGGACCGCGTGAGGCAGGCCGCGCTGGCCGCCGGTGCCGACGGATACCTGCCCGACGACGCAAGAGAGACAGACGTCCGTGACGCGGTCCGCCGCACCGCCCACCGAGGAGCAACGGAGGCACCTTCGACGGACGGGGCCTCGGCCGATGGTCGCCCCGCCGAACTGCTGCCGGACCTCACCTATCGAGAACGACAGATTCTGCGTCTGATCGCGCGGGGGATGACGAATCGTCAGATCGGCGACCGTCTCGGGTTGGCGGAGAAGACCGTGAAGAATTACATCTCCACCCTGCTCTCGAAGCTGCATGTCGAACGCCGCACCCAGGCGGCGATCTACCAGATCACTCACGAGGACCCCCCTGCATCTCCCCCCTCCACGGGGCATCGCGACCGCTGAAGGTCGGCGCTGGCGGAGAGGACCAATGGCTCTACGCGTCCAGCGCATTGCGGGCGAGTGTGTCGCCTACGCACAAGCGCAGCAGTGAGGGAGCATCATGACGCAGTCGAGCCCCATTGGCGTGACGCCCCGGTCGCCACGAGACATCAGCCCCAGCGATCTGGCGCTGCCGCCGACGCAGCCCATAGACATCTCTGCACTCATCGCCGCCGAGTCGGCGGCCACGCTCCTGCACGATTCCGCGGGCTGCTGACGGGGCCGCCCCTCAGTGGGCGGCCGCCGCCCTGCAAGGGGGGACCAACGGCCCTGCCGTCATCGCCCCACGTCCTGGAATCTGGCCGAACGCTGCTCGCGCTGCCGCTCCAGAAGCGTCGGGGTCGGTCAGCCCAACGAAGGCGAAAGGAAGAGACGATGGCTCGCAATCTTGCACGATTCGACCCGTTCTTGGGACTCGACGCGCTTCGACGGGAGGTCATGGGCGAAGGCCTGCTCAGTACCACTCGGGCGAAGATGCCGACCACCGACATCTACACCAAAGGAGACGAGGCTCTGATCGTCGAGGCGCACCTGCCGAACTTCGACGAGAAGGAGGTATCGGTGACCGTCGACCGCGGCGCGCTGGTGATCCAGGCGGAGCGACGCGAGAAGGAAGAGGACAAGGGCAAGAACTACGTCATCCGCGAGAGCAGCACGAACTTCTACCGGAGCATCGGACTGCCCGACCAAGCCGACGAAGATCGCATCTCCGCGGACTTCAAGAAGGGCGTACTGAAGGTGACGGTGCCCCTGCGCGGCGGCGGCTCTCCGCGCAACATCACCATCGGCTCGACGAACGGTCAGTCCGCCGGCGGCGCGGACTCCGAGAAGTCCCCGACCGCGAGCGACAACACCGGAGCTGCGGAGGGTCAGAAGGGTTGAGAAGCCCGCGAGTGTTTCCGCCGGTCAGGCTTTCCTGACGGAGGCCTCGCGGATGTGGTCGTCGCGCCATTCGCGGCCGACCTCCTCGCCCCGCGCGATCCGGTCTTCGCGCTGACGCAGGTCGACGCGTCGGATCTTGCCGGAGATCGTCTTGGGCAGGTCGAAGAACTCGATCCGGCGGATGCGCTGATACGCCGAGAGGTTGTCCCGCGCGTAGAGCAGGATCGCGTGTGCCGTCTCGGCGGTGGGTTCTACGCCGTCCGCCAGGACGACGTAGGCCTTCGGCACCGCGAGCCGCAGGTCGTCCGGGGCGGGCACGATCGCCGCCTCGACGACGGCGGGGTGCTCGACGAGCACGCTCTCCAGCTCGAACGGGCTGATCTTGTAGTCGGAAGACTTGAAGATGTCGTCCGTTCGCCCGACGTACGTCAGATAGCCGTTCTCGTCGCGCACGGCGATGTCACCGGTATGGAAGTACCCGCCGGCGAACGCCCCGCTGTTCCGGGCGGCGTCCCCCACGTACTCCGTCATCAGGTTCGTCGGCGCCGTGCTCATATCGACACAGATCTCGCCCTCATCGGCGGGCTCGCCTGTCACGGGGTCGACCAGCACGATCGGACAGCCCGGAAGCGGTCTGCCCATCGCGCCGTCTCGGATCTGCTGGCCGGGGGAGTTGGCGATCACCGCCGTCATCTCGGTCTGACCGAACCCATCCCGGATCGTGAGCCCCCACTGCGTGCGAACCTGCGCGATCACTTCGGGATTGAGGGGTTCGCCGGCCGAGACCGTCTCGCGCAGTGCGCCCGGCCCCGCCGAGAGGTCGGCTTGGATCAGCATCCGCCACACCGTCGGCGGAGCGCAGAACGACGTGACCCTCTCAACGCGCATCGTCTCGAGCAGGCGCTCTGCGTCGAACCGCCCATAGTTGTAGACGAAGATCGTCGCCTGCGCGATCCACGGGGCGAAGAAGCAGCTCCAGGCGTGCTTGGCCCATCCGGGTGAGCTGACGGCCAGGTGCACGTCGCCCGGCCGTAACCCGAGCCAGTACATCGTCGTGAGATGACCCACCGGGTAGGAGCTGTGCGTGTGCTCCACGAGTTTCGGCCGGCTGGTCGTGCCCGACGTGAAGTAGTGCAGCAGGGGGTCGGTCGCCCGCGTGCCAGGGTGCGAGACGGGGGCAGCCGGCGCGCGGAAGGCATCTTCATAGACTGCCCACGTTGCGGGGCCCTCGCCGATCCGGATGCCGGTGACCGCGGTCGCCATGCCGTCGAACTTCGACGCGTGCTCGGTCGCGGCGATGACGTGCGTGACCGAGCCGCGCACGAGACGGTCTTCGAGGTCGCTGCCGCCGATGGCGAGTGTCGTGGGCAGGATCACGGCGCCGATTTTCATGAGTGCCAGCATCGATTCCCACAACTCGACCTGGTTGCCGAGCATCAGCAGAACCGCGTCGCTGCGGGAGACCCCGAGGCCCATCAGCCAATGCGCGAGCTGATCAGAGCGTGACGCCATCTCGTCGAAGGTGCGCGTCGTGCGTCTGCCGTCCTCCTCGACGATCACGAGCGCAGGAGCGTCGTTGCCCCGTGCGATCACGTCGAACCACTCGATCGCCCAGTTGAACTCGCCGTCGATCGTGGGCCACGAGAACTCCGAACGTGCCCGGGTGTAATCCTCGCGGAGTGCGACGAGCTGATCGCGCGCCTGCCGGAAGCGCTCGCTGTTGACGGTCGTGGCCATCGGATTCCTCCCCATCGAAGACATGCTGCGACAAGCTTCGCGATCCGTGCACCCGCGCACCATCCCCCAAAGGGGGGTGCGTGGCGGGGCGAGGATACAATCGGCGCGACACGGCAAGGAGGCGGTCGGATGCGCAGACGCGAAGATATCGACGCACTGCGACGGATGCTGCGCGGCATTCGCGTCGCCTCCCGGTTTCCGATCGTCTTCGGAGGCGTCGTGCGGGGCGGTGGGCTGCGGCTGACGGAGTTCTCCGGAACGACCACCGACAGCCTGCGTGAACTGGTCGTCGAGCCGGGCAGCGGTGCGGGCGGACGGGCGCTCGCGGGCAAGAGCATCGTCGTCGTCACCGACTACCGTCGTGCGACATCGATCAGCCACGACTATGACGAGCCTGTCCTCGCCGAAGGCATCCGGTCGGTCATGGCGGCGCCGATCGTCGTGAACGGCGCGACGAGGATGGTCGCGTACGCGGCGACGCACCACCCGGTGACGTGGGGCACTCGCGCGCGCGACGACTTCGCCGACGCGGCAGTTGAGCTCGCTCGAGAGATCGAGATCCGTGACGAAGCGGACCGCCGCGTCGCTCTGCTCGAAGCGGCCGCGAGCACGATCGCCAAGCTCGGCACGAACAGCCGCCACCAAGCCGTCATCCACGCGCGCAGGCAAGGGCTTCTCGGGGCGGTCGGGGAGCGCTGAGACACGCTGACGTGGGCAGACCTGCGCGAACGTTGACACGCTGAGAAAAGCCTGAGAGCGTTTGGCGGGCAAGGATGTGCGCCCCCACGTGCATCTGCCTCTAGCCAGGGAGTTCACCAACATGCTTAAGAAGCCACTTGCACTGACACTAGGCGTGTCTTTGCTTCTATCCATGGGCATCGCCGGCGGCGGCGCCGCGGCCCAGGAGGGCACGAGCGGCGTCGGCGCAGACGACCGCTTCGAGCCGACCGTCACCTACGACCTGTCGGTGTCAGGCGATGAGCGCGATCAGATCCACGCCGAGGTCGAGGCGCTCGCCGGTCTCGTCGAGCGTGCGCGTGTGGGCGATGGGACGTATGACCCCCTCACCCTCGTGGGCGCGATGCTGGACGGATCGAGCTACGACTCGATCTCGCGCGGGGGTACGGCTCCGACGGCCTACCCGTTCCCGGTCAGCAACACCGAGTCCAACCAGTACGAGTACGACCGGAAGGTCGCCAAGCTCGCGTGGGTGGTCAAGCTGGCCAAGGACCTCGGCTTCCCCGTGGTCGTCCAACGCCAGCCCGACAAGTACGTCTACATGGAGATCGGCGATCCGGATGCACCGGAGATGATCATGGCGCTGAGCCACCTCGACTCGCCGACCTCGTCGGTGACGGCGGCGCAGCTGGAGCGGTGGCGGGATGCCGACGGCAACCTCGGCATGGATGGCGCCTACCACTCCCCGTACATTCAGGACGGCTGGATCTACGGAGCAGGAATCCAAGACGACAGCGGCCCGACGCTGGCCACGCTGCTCGCGGCCAAGGCGCTCATGGAGGCAGGGCTTCCGATGGACCGCCGCATCCGCATCGTGATGGGCATCTACGAAGACGGCGGCCCCGGTACTCCCACGGCGGCCAACACCGCCACCTTCCAGTCCATCCCGTACAACGCCAACCCGAGCTTCTACGACAACTGGGCCTACAAGAACCTCAACCGTGAAGAGATGCCGATCGCGGCGTACACCTCTGACTCGCGCTTCCCGGTGATCGTCGGCAACTCCGGCTCGGTCACGCCGTCGGTGTCGATGGACCTCTCCGCGGACAGCACCAAGGCGTTCCGGCTGACGGACGCCACCGCGGGGGTGACCCTGCGCGCCGGCGACCCGACGCTCAAGGACATCGCCTACGGGAGCACGACGCAGATCGCGTCGCGAGCCACCTTCACCCTCGACGTGGCGGGCGCAAGCGACGCCGACCGGGACGGATTCGTCGCGGCGGTCACCGCGGCTGCGACGGCGAAGGGCTGGCTCCCGGCGGCTGCCGGCACCATCCCCAAGGTGCAGACCACGATCACGGGCGACTCGCTCACCCTCGAGGTCAACACCGACGTCGCGATGGAGATGCCGACCCCGCAGTACGGCAAGAACGCCGTCGTGTGGGGCATGTTCCTGCTCTCCGAAGGGCTCGGTTCGCGGGGCGTCACTGCGGCGGACATGCAGCTGAAGAAGGCCGCCGAGGGCATCGCCGACCTGTTCTTCCGTGACGGCGTCGAGGGCGAGGCGTACATCGGCCGGTACATGGGGATCCCCGAGGCGCTGCTGCGCAACCCGAGCAACGGCACCCCGAACCTGACGTTCGCCCTCATGGCCAACATCAACTCCGAGGTTCCGCGGAGCTTCTACACGGCCGAGACGAGCAGCCTCAGCATGCCCATGTACGTGCGCAGCATGCACGTCACGGCCGAAGACTCCACGCAGGCGATGACGGCGGTCGCGGCGGCGTTCGAGTCGAAGGGCTTCACGATCGGCGCTCTGGGAGCACCCATCGGCGCCGGGCTGTACGTCACTCACGACAACCCCCTGACGGCTCTTCAGTACGGCAGCTACAAGGCCTCCATCGATCACGACCCCGCGGCTTTCGCTGACCCGTACGCGCTCAGGGACATCGTCTATCCGCAGGGAACGACTGGTGGCACCCTCGCCAGCAACTTCCGCAACAAGATGACCGCCTTCGGAGCGGTGATCCCGGGTAACGAGCGCTGGTGGCACACGGCCAACGAGCGGATGTCGCTGGACTCGGCCGTGCAGATGACCAAGATGATGGCCGACGGCATGCTCGAAATGGCCCGGTACACCGGACCCGCTGGCGCGAAGTTCATGTGGGCGGACATCGCCGGCCTGAACGCCGATCGCTCCGACCTCGACCTGCTCGATGTCACCATCGGGACCTTCCAGGACGCATCGGCCGAGGTCGGCGCGAGCCAGCTGGGCGGCAAGGCGCTGCTCGGCGCCACCTCGTTCAACATCCCCATGTGGGAGGGACGCGGCAACAACACCCGACCGGCGGCGGCATTCGAGCTCGGACATGCGCCGGGCGGGGTCTACCTTCCGCTCGACAACCCCGAGTACCTCAGCTCGACGTACGTGGCACCGATGCGGCTCGAGTTCAAGGTGGAGCGGCCGGATCACCTGTCGGATGCCGCATGGGCGACCTTCGTGGACGGCGGGTACGGCGACTTCGGGTTCAACGTCCTCGTCGGCGACGAGGTCGTGCCGCTGGCGGTTCCCGAGGGGCAGAGCGCCGACGCGTACTTCTCGTCACGCACGTCGGCGACGAACCCCGACGTCGTCTATCTGGCGGTCAACCTCGCGATCACGGATGCGCCCTACACCGGGGTGCAGACCGTTCTGGCGGATTCGAAGACCGACCTGTACACGGTCAACCCGACGTTCCTCGAGACGAACGCCGACCCGTTCCCGGAACGCGGCGCCATCGAGCAGCGGGGCTTCTTCGTGCTCGGCGACGGAGCGAAGAACGCCGAGTTCGCATCGCCCGACGCGGTGTACGTGACCGTCGACAACGCGGTCGTCGACGCCGAGCCGACGGCGGTCGTCAAGAAGCTGACGGGCAACACGAATGAGTTGACCATCACGGTGCACGAGACGCGTGTCGACGGCAGCGAATCCTCTGTCACGGACACCTTCACGATCGACAACAACGCCGCCGGCACCTACACGGTCGGCCCGTACAAGGTGTATGTCGACACGAAGGGCAACACGCAGGTCCGCGAGATCTACCTCGTCGAGGGCGAGCTTGTCGGTATCGATGTCGACGTGACGCCGCGGACCCTCGCGGGAAAGGTCTACCTTTCGGTCGAGGCGACCAACACCGCGTCGGTACCGGCGGACATCGTGATCACCACCGCGTACGGCAGCAAGACCTTCCCCGCGGTTGCGCCCGGAAAGTCGGTCGCGGTGTCGGTCAACTCACGCCTGGCCGCCGTGCCCGCCGGTGAGGCGTCGGCGACGGCGAGCACCCTCGTCGACGGTGAGCGCATCACCGAGACGAAGGTCGCTTCGCACACGGCGTATCCGACCGAACGCTGATCCAGCAGTAATGCAGGGCGGGGATGCGCTTTCCGGCATCCCCGCCCTGCGCATGCTTGGTGCTGACGAGAGGAAACCGTGTCCCTTCGCCCTCCGGTCGTCCGGGCAGTCCTCGCGGCGATCACCGCCGGCATCGTCCTCATGACCACCGCCTGCGGCGTGGCCGGCGGCGAGCCTCAAGCTAGACCCTGCGGCGGGCGATCCGACTGCTGCACGGTGACACCACGGCGGAACAGCTCGTGGACCGGATGGGCTCCCCGTCGAGGTGCTCGACCTCTTGCCTCATCATCTCTCCAGCGGCCAGAAGCAGCGCGTCGCGATCGCGCGCGCCTTCGCAGGCCGCGCGCCCATCGTCATCTGCGATGAACCGACGTCGGCCTTGGACACCCGCGTGCAGGCGTCGGTGCTCGATCTCCTCGTCGGACTGCAGGAGCGCACGGGGGTGTCGTGCGTGTTCATCTCGCACGATCTCGCGGTGGTGCGACGCGTCGCCCACCGGGTTGCGGTGATGCAGTACGGTCGCGTTGTGGAGACCGCTTCTACGTCGGCATTCTTTCGAGTCGCGTCACACCCGTACTCGCGCGACCTCATCGCGGCGTCCCGCCGCGCGGGGGAATGAGCGCTGGCTTGTGACGTCCGCCGAGCATCTGCCGGGCCACGGTCGCGGGAAGGATCCACCGTGAACCTGAACGATTCGACGCGTGCGATCGACGAGCCCGACCGGGCAGTGCGGTCCGGTGCTCCGGATGTCATCGCCCGCGTGGCCATGTTCAACATCTGGCCGCTCCTGACCGCACCCACCGCGGCGCTGATCGCGGCGGTGTCCGGCCTTCCCAGCGCAACGCTGGACAACTATCCCGCGCTGCGCCTGGTGCACCCGATGACGGCGGTGCTGGCCCGCACGACGCGTCCGTTCACGCCCGTCGTCTACCCGGACGACGCTCGCTCGATGAGCGCCGAAGAAGTCGAGATCATCCTCCTCACGCAGATGATCGCCTTCCGCGCCAGCGGGGATATCGACGCCGCCTTGCTCTTCGCGAAGCGACTCCGGGGCCGCATCCGGGACGTGCGTGTGGAGTCCCGCGACCGCCCTGACGGTCCGATCTGGTTCTTTCATCACCAGATCGGGTCGACGCCGGCGTGCTCACCCGGACAACCGCCGAATCACTACGACGGTGCCACGGCAGCTGATCGACCGCACGCGCGAGAAGATCGACGGGGCAGTCGTGCACGAGTTCGACCTGGTCACGGGCGCGCTGACGTATGTCGAGGCGGCGCCCCGACCTGTGCTCACTCCGGGCGAAGTGCGCGTTCTGAATGCACTGCTGCGCCACGACTCGACGGCGTCGATGGCCGCGGCCTTCCAGGTGTCCCCGAACACGGTCACGTCGCAGCTGCGCTCGCTTTACCGGAAACTGGGTTGTTCGACGAGAGGCGAAGCGTTGCGGATCGCGACGCGGATGCACCTTCTGTCCGCAGGCGGGTGATCCGAGGGTGACGCCGCGGGTGATGTGTGGGAACGGCCCCATCACCCCGTCGACCCCATGCGCTATACAGGAGTCATAGCGGCGAGTCAGGGGTGGTTCGACGTTCTGGAACAGGTCGAGGGGGACCTGCACGGCAGACACGCGGAATCGAAGGATCAGATCAGTGAAAACTACTGTGGACCACTCGGGTGCGCTACCGACCGTGCGAGCAGCAGCGTCGACCGCCGCCGATCCGGAGTCTGTCCGAGGGGCGCGGTCGTGAACTTCAACGACTCTCGCCGGGCTGAAGAAGAACTCCGCCGGGCGATCGACTCCGGGAATGCGGACTCTATCGCGCAGGCCGCCATATCGAACATCTGGCCGCTGTACTGCGAACACTACGAGATGCTCGTGACGACCATCGTCGCGCTTCCGAGCGCGACGCTCGAGCGCCATCCCGTGCTCCGGGTGCTGCACCCGATGACAGCCGTGCTTGCGCAGACGTCGCGTCCGCTCCTGCCCCTCGCACCTCCCGACGATTCACGGTCGATTCCGCCCGCAGAGGTCGATGCGCTCGTGCTCGCGCACATGATGGCGTGTCGATTGAGCGGGAACATCGCCGCTGCCCTGGGCTATGCACGCCGCCTCGAAGATCGCATGCTGCGCACCCGCGTCGAGGCTCGAGACCGGATGGACGGTCCGCTCTGGTTCTACCACCACCAGATCGGCACGACGCTTCTCGTCGCCGGCGATACCGGCCGGGCCCTGCTCGAGTTCGCAACGTCCCGCCAACTCGGGTCGTTCTCGATGCAGCCCTACGCGGAACGGGTGGCGCTCGGTCAAGCCGCAATAGCGCACGCCGTGCGCGGCGCGCTGTCCGAAGCGGAGCGCGCCCTTGCTGACGCCGCACGGATGCCGGCGCCCTCGCCCGGGTTCGCGGTGTCGAGCGCGACAGCGGAGAGGACCGCGGCAGCGCTCATCGCCGTCGAACGCATGTCGGACGACATGGATGCGCGGCTGAGCGAGCTCGAATCGTACGACAGTGTCGATGTGACGTGGCCCTTCGCACTCCTCGCGCGCACGCGCGCCTTCCTCGCCCGGCAGCAACCTGAGGACGCGCTCGAGGCGATCCAGCTGGCCGCGGGATCGCACCGCACCGACCACAGCTCTTTCGCAGCGGAAGTGATCGCGGCCACGTCGATCAAGGCACTCCTGGCGATCGGAGACATCCCGCGCGCTCGCAGCATCGCGGACGAGCGGGCCGACACGGGCGTGCTCACCCGGCTGGCGACCGTGCGCGTTTCTCTGCACGAAGGCCGGTTCGAAGCCGCGTCGCAGGCCCTCCAGTTCCTCGCCCGCGATCGCAGACTCGGACCCGCCCAACGTGCGGAATCCGTGCTGCTGTCGGGATGGCTCGAGCTTGCCAGCACCGATGATCTCGGTCGCGACACGGCGCTCCAGATCTCTCGGATCGCCCGGAGGGCCGACAACCGGCGTCTGCTCGAGATCATGCCGCGCCAGCTCGTCGACCTGGTGCGGGAGCGGTTGTCGAGCGAGTCCGCGGCGGATTTCGCGGAGATGACCGCGGGTCTGGCGAACTTCGAGATGCGCGCCCGGCCGGCGCTGACTCAGGGCGAACTGCGTGTTCTCAACGCCCTCCCGGGGAACGATTCGATCGCTGAGATGGCGTCGAGGTTCCATGTGTCGCCGAACACGATCAAATCCCAGCTGCGTTCGCTGTACCGCAAGCTCGGGTGTTCTACGCGAGCCGAAGCGATCAGTGTGGCGCAGCGACTGAACATCCTGGAGCTCACAACGGGGTCGAAGATCTCAGCGCGGGCGTGAAGCGCGCATCCGGACGCGCGCACGGAGGTGAACGCGGGGTGATGCCGCGGATGAGGCGTCGGGCGATTCTGCAGCGGCGCAGGGTGTGCGCGGGGTGGGCGGGGGATAGTCTCCGGGTGGCCGTCGTCATGTCTGTGCCTCGACAGATGTGACTCCGCACGAGCACGAGAAGGTCGCCATGTCCTCACCGCTACCCCGCGCCTTCCCGGGCATCCGCATCGCCCGGGCCGCCCCAGCCGACGCGAGCGTCTAGGCGGTGGCCCCGGTGTCCGATCGCGAACGGGAAGACAGCGTCCTGCAGGCGCGCATCGCAGAGCTCGAGGCCGAGAACAGGCGTCTGATCGAAGCGGACGCCGCGCTCTCGGCGCCTGATGTCCGCCCACGCCGATCGTGGCGAGCCTTCCTCTCGGCGATGTGCATCGTGCTGGCAGGACTGCTCGTTCCCGTGTCGATCGTGGGCGGCTGGGTGCGGGCGGAGCTCGTCGACGCCGACAGGTTCGTCGCGACGTTCGGGCCGCTCGCCGAGGATCCTGCCGTCCAGGCGATGCTCATCGAAGAGATGTCAAGTGTCGTGGATGACCAGGTCGACATCGGACAGCTGACCGACGACCTCTTCGATGGTGTGGCGACGCTGGACCTGCCGCCGCGCGCTCTCGCGGCTCTCGACCTGCTGCGTGCGCCAGCCGCAGCCGGGGCCCGCAGCATCGTCGACAACACGATCACGCGGGTCGTGGAGTCAGAGACCTTCGCGGATGTCTGGCGCACCGCGCTCGCCGCGAGCCACCGTGCTCTCGTCATCGCGGCGACCGGGGGTGCCGATGACGGCCCTGTCACGATCGATGGCGCCGGCGCCATCGGCATCCAGCTCGGTCCGATCATCGCCGAGGTCAAAGCACAGCTGATCGATCGTGGGGTGACCTTCGCGAGCGTCATCCCGCCGATGGACCGAACGATCGTTGTCGCGCAGAGCGACGCCCTCGTCACGGTCCGGCTCGTCTACGGCCTTGCCTCGACCGTGGGGTGGTGGCTGCCGGTCGTCACGCTGGCTCTGTTCGCAGGCGGTGTGCTCCTCGCCCGCCGCCGTACGACGGCGATCCTGGGAGTCGGCGTCGCGGCTGCTTTCGGGGGCGCGACGCTGGCGGTCGCACTCGGTGTCGGCCAGCTCGTCCTCGAGCTGGCGCCCCTGGACACGGGCGTGAGGTCTGACGCGCTGCTGGCGATCTACGAGCAGGTGATCGCCGCGATGCGTCAGACGGCGGTCGTCATGACCGTTGTGGGGATCGTCGTGGCGGTTCTCGCATGGAGCCAGGGCCGCTGGCGCACCGCGACGTCGCTTCGTCGTTCCGTCTCGGCCGTCAACGCGTCGATCCGCGAAGGGCTCGCGCAGCGGTCATTCAGCACGGGGGCGTTCGGTGCGTGGATGGATCGTCGCCGGGTGCTCGTCCGGGCGATCATCGCGGCGGGCGCCGTGGTCTGGCTCGCGGCGTTGCGTCCGCTCGGGATCGGTGACGTCGTTCTCGTGCTCGTCGTGGCGCTTCTCGCGTGGTGGTTCAGTGAGCTCGCGCGGCGGCCGAGAACCGCTGCGGCGCGAGACGTTCCGCATCCGACGATCCCGCGCGCGGGATGAGGTCGGGCAGAGCGGTCACGCCTGTGGGCGCCGCCACCCCTTTGCCACTACCGAGGCGTCCCGACTGAGGCCGGCGCCCAGCACCATCCCGATCGCGATGGCGATGAGCGAGCCGAACGTGCGCAGGATCGTGCTGGTGGCTCCCGCCGTACCGGAGGCCGCTTCACTCAACCCGATGAAGCCCATCGATCCGGGCACCAGCACCCAGTAGGCGCACGTCAGCATGATCGCCGTCGACGCTGCGGGTCTGAGCCGACTGGCGAGGTACACGGCAGGAATCACGATGAGCGCGCCGATGAGTCCCGACAGTTCGGCTCCGACGAGAAGGTTGCCGAGCAGCTGCGCGGAGTGCGCGATGACGAGGGCGTACACGATCCAGATCAGAGACCCGGACGGCGCCGAGGAGAAGAGGTAGTAGCCCAGGCTGACGAGGAGCAGGCCGACCCACGGCGCCCATGCGCCGAGTTGAGTGGGAGCCGTGGTGATGGCTGGCGGCTCCCCGGCGACCGTGATGCCCGCGAAGACCCCGAACGCGAGAAGTGCCAGCCGTGCGACACCGAAGACCAGCCGGCTCGCTCCCGCCATCACCTGACCGGAGGTGAGTTCCACCGCGGCGATCGTGAGGGTGAGTCCAGGAAGGAAGGAGACGAGCGACGGTGCGACGAGTCGCAGCACGTCGTCGTGGACGAGCGGGCGCACCAGCAGCGATATCAGGAGGGTGACCGCGAAAGCGGTCGCGACCGGCAGGAGCAGCGAGAGCGTCGGGGCGCGGGCACCGATGAGCACGATGGCGCCGACGATGACGCCGAGCACGACGTACACCGGCAGGGCGGTGACGGTGGGATTGAGCACCATGCCGAAGCCGACGGTTAGGAGCGTGTAGCCGACGACCGTCAGGATCGAACCGAACCGGGGCGGTGCGGCTTTGATCTCGGCGAGGTCCGCGACGACCTGGGCCGGATCGGGTACTTTCGCGAACGCGCGCTGGACGACACGTTCCACCGCTCCCGCCTGATCCAGTCGAAGGGGCTCCGGGTCGGCGGCGACGAATGCCGTCTGGGACGGAGAGGTCGAGGGGTCTTCGAGGAGTACGAGCGTCGGAAGGACGAAGATGCGCAGTTCAGGTCGTCCGTATCGGACGGCGAGCTGTTGAAGTGTCTCCTCGACATCGCTCGTGGCTTGCGAAGAGGCGAGCAGCGTCGCGCCGAGCTGCCCGAGCATCCCCGTGACGCCCGCCTCGCGATCGGTCGTCACGCCGGTATCGGCGCTCGGGTCCGTCGGACGCAGTGCGAGCAGCGCGCCCCGGGCTCGCGTGAGGAAACCGGATTCTCGCCGTCCACGACGCGACATCATCGCCTCCTCATTCGACGGGCAGGGCGATGAGGTGATGGCGCATCGCGATCTTGAGCGCCTCGTCGCGCGTCGAGCAGCCGAGCTTGCGGTAGATGGACTTGAGCTGCGACTTCACCGTGTTGGGGGAGACATGGAACGATGCGGCGATCGCAGCCGTCGTCGATTGCTGAGACAGCGCGTTCAGTACGCGCAGCTCACCGTGGGTGAGGTCGGGCTTTCGACGGGTCTCGATGTGGGTGAGCCCGGCTGTCGCAACGTCGAACCCGGCAACCTCTGAGGCCGGAAGTTCGCTGCGCACGAGCGAGATCAGCTGCTGCGGCATCGTGGCGAGGAGCCGGCGGATATTCCCCTTCTCGGTGAGGCGCGCGATCTGCCGCGCGGTCTCGGTGTCCACGGTGTCGGTGCGCATCATCTCGAGCCAGGTCGAGAGCAGGAGCGCCTCGACCCGTTGCCCCGGGCCGAGGGTCAGATCGGCCGAAACCCGCCGCACACCCCGCGCAGCGAGATCCAGACGGGAGTCCTGCAGGGCGAGCCGAACAGACGCGATCGTCGTGAGCGAGCCTGCTTGAGTGCTCGACGCGACCTCGCGACGCGCTCCTGCGACATCGCCCGCGGCCCACAGTGCCTCGATGGTCGCGGAGTGGATGACGTCGGATGCGAAGGATCCGTGTCGGGTCGGGTGCGCTTCGCTTGCCAGATGCAGGGCTTCGATGGCCTCGTCGGGCCGATGGCGCGCCAGGAGGGATCGCGTGCGCGCAAGAAGCGCGAACGGCCAGCTCAGCTCGATGCTGTCGTAGGGTTCGAGATCCGCGAGCATGTCGTCCGCGTCGTCCGCCATGCGCTCCACCGCGACGAGTGCGGCGGCGCTGCGTTCGGTCATCGTGCTCGAATTGACGTGCGCGCTGGTCGCCGGCGGTTGGTGCGCGAGGTCGCAGAGCGCGAGCTCGGCGTCATCGAGTGACCCACGCACAGCGTGCGCGAGGGCCGTGCGTCCGAGGGCGAGGCGTTCGGCATCCGGCTGATTCGACAGTCGTCCGAGCTGTCGTGCGGTGGCGAACTCCAGCAGTGCGCCAGAGGAGTCGCCCGCCGCGAGCAGGGTCGAGCCGATCTGCTGGTGGTAGTACCAGAGCGGTCCGTCGGTGCGCTCGCGCGATTCGACCCGGACGTGGTTGATGCGCTCCTCGAGGCGATGCGCATAGATGAGGGCCGCGGAGACGTCACCGCTGAAGCGGAACGCGATCATCTGCACGAGAGTGAGGATGTCCAGTTCGTCCGGGGACATCGATCGCGCGTCCTCGGGATAGATGAGGGGCTTGAAGGGGCGCGTCGTCCGGGCGAGCACCGGTGTCATGCGATGCGCGACCTGCAGCACCGGATACCGCGTGAGGATGGCGCTCGGGAGGGCCTCGACCGCGGCGGTCAGCAGCTCGAAGTGCGCGCTGTACAGAGGCCAGACGTTGGACATCGCCGCCTGGGCGATCGTCTCCGGCTTGCCCGATGCCATGGCCCGTCGCAGTTCGGCTTCGGCCCTGACCTCGTCATGGAGGTTCACCAGCGACCTGTTCGTCGACCTGAGCGGCGCCGATGCCTCCCGGTGAGGACGGGGATCGTCATGACCCGTTGGTTTCGGCCGACCGCGCTGCGCGCGCGGCGGCAGCCTGGCGCAGGTCGGTGAGGGTGAGCAGCCGCAGCTCGCGCCCGGCGTCGAAGCTCTCGGTCACGTTGCCGGCGATGCCCCCCTCGACGGCGAGCCTGCTCGCGAGGTCCAAGACGCGCTGCGGCGCTCCCTCGCTGAAGTCGGCATCTGCCAGATCCACCCACACGATGTTGGGGCGGGTGGTGGACTCGAAGACGTAGCGGCGCCGGGTGAGGTCGGCGACCACCTGCCAGATGGTCTGCGAAGCGTCGGGCTTGCCGGGATCGGGGATCCGGAACGGCTGCGCGGCGTTGCGGACGACACTGAGCATCGACGCGATCGCCTCGACCTGCGTCGCAGGCTGGGGCAGTCGGTCGACGTAATACGCCGCGCGGGCGAAGCGGTCCGTCGCCAGCGTCGTGCCGGGAAGAGGGCGGTCGCCGCCGAACGCTTCCAGCTGGGCGAGAAGCGCGAGCTGTTGGTCGTACTTCGGTGAGTTGGTCATGACGCGGTACTGGGCACCGTGGTGCAGTTCGATCACGCCGTCGATGTACTCGATGATCGCCGAGTCGCCCGAGGCATCGTCGAGTGCGAGGTGGATCGCGGGGACCTCGCCGGTCGCGGGATCGCTGAGAGGCACGAGCTGCACCTGCGTCTGTTCTACCCAGGCGACGGCTTCGGCGACGGTGGCGAACCCGTCGAGGAAGAACTGCAGCCAGACGGCCTGGCTGAGTGCGGGGCGGGAGGCGTCCAGCTCACCGTATTCCGATTCGGCGAGCCACAGCACATGACCCGCGAGACCGGCCTCGTTCATCCCGTCGACCGTGATCATGTCGAATGCCGTCGCCACGACACTGCCGTAGCGGGCGGTCCAAGCGAGATCACCGTTGACCCCGTCATCGCGGTGAACACCCCGGGGGAGCATCCATAGGTTCGTCGCGAGGTCACGGTGGTAGTCCATGTTCCTGCCGACGATGACGGCGCCGGAGGCGTCCGGCCACACCACTCTCGTGCACATGCGGTTCATTCCTCACTCAGTGAACGTCACAGAGACGTCAAGACAGAGACGGCAAACATGCCGTCGCGATCATGTGCCCGGTGATCTCGGCCGCGGGCATCGGCGCGGCGCTACTTCTTGCGGGGGCGGAACCAGGGAAAGAGCGATCCGATCACGACGCCGGCGATGAGGACGGCGAGGAACCAGCCCCAGGCGGGCATCGTGAACTGCAAGAACAGGAATCGCAGCGTCGCGGGTCCGACATTGGAGAACACGAATGTCAGCGCGGCGACCGACAGGATGATCGCGAGGATCACTTTGCCGTTCGCAGCGCGTGCGTCCTTGTCGGTGGTGACGGTTTCCTTGTCTGGCATACGTTCTCCTTCTCGCTCTACGCCGAGTGCGTCGGCCCCGCGTGGACCGCGCGACGAGCGCCTCGAACGGACCTTATCCACAAAACGCGGCCGTGCACGACGGGGTGATAGCGGGGTGATCAGCGGGCTAAAGACCGGATGACGACGCGGGCGAAATCTCCCGGCATCCGTCTCTCGGTATCAGGGCGCGGAATAGTCTCACCGGCATGACCCCAGGTACCAAGGCACCCCAGCGCATGATCATCCGGAACGTCCGCGTGTTCGACGGCGTGAACGACGCGACGCAGGACAACGTCGACGTGCTCGTCGAGGGCGCCCACGTGGTCGCTGTGTCGTCGTCGCCCGTCGCCGGCGATGCTTCGGACGGTGTGCTCGAGATCGATGGTGGCGGCAAGTTCCTGATGCCCGGACTGAGCGATGCTCACGTTCACCTCATGGGCAACGCGAACAGCATGGTGGAGTTCCTGCAGGGTCCGACCGGGGCCCTGTACGGCAACACGATCGCCGAAGCCAAGCGCATGCTGCTGCGCGGCTTCACGACCGTTCGCGACATGGGCGGCGACACCGCGCCGGTGAAGTCGCTCATCGACCGGGGCGTGTTCGAGGGGCCGCGCATCTTCCCGAGCCAGGCGATGATCTCCCAGACGTCGGGTCACGCCGACTTCTCGTTCGTGTACGACGTGCCCGAGGAGTTCGGCGGCAAGCCCAGCCGCACCGAGGACATCCACTTCACGCGCATCGCCGACGGCGTCCCGCGCGTCCTCGCCGCGGTGCGCGAGCAGCTCAAGCACGGCGCAAGCCAGATCAAGCTCACCCTCGGCGGTGGCGCGGCGTCGATGTACGACCCGCTCAACACGCTGCAGTACACGCCGGATGAGATCCGCGCCGCCGTCCAGGCAGCGAACGACTACGGAACGTACGTCGCGACGCACGTCTACACGCCGGCCGGCATCGCGCGTGCCATCGATGCCGGTGTGGCATCGATCGAGCACGGCCATCTGGCCGACGAAGAGACGATCAAGCGCATCGCCGACGCGCAGATCTGGCTCTCGATGCAGCCGTTCGCCGAAGACGACCACCACTATCCCGACCCGTCGCGCGCGGCCAAGAACACCGAGATCTGCCACGGCACCGAGCAGGTGTACGAGTGGGCGAAGAAGTACGGCGTCAAGACGGCGTGGGGCACAGACCTGCTGCTCGAGCCGCAGTCCGCACCGCGGCAGAGCGCCATGGCGGCCCGCCTGAGCGAGTTCTACACGAACGCCGAAGCCCTCAAGATGCTCACATCGGGCAACGCCCAGCTCTTCGAGATGGCCGGCGAACGCAACACCTACCGCGGCGGCAAGCTCGGCGTCATCGCCGAGAACGGCTGGGCCGACATGATCCTCGTCGACGGCGACCCGCTCACCGATCTCTCGCTCATCGCCGACCCCGACACCAACTTCCGCCTCATCGTCAAGAACGGGCAGGTCGTCAAGAACACCCTCTGATCGGGCCGCGGACCCTTCACCCGCAGGTCGAGGTCTGGGCGGCCACGCTCGGAGCGCTCGACGCCTACCAATGCTCGATGTCCCCGAAATGTCAGGAGTGAAAGTGCCTTCCAACACCACCAAGGCGCGTCAGTCGACGAACATCGACCCGACGCTCGCCATCAACCCCGTCTTCGTGCGGCCCGGCGAAGCGACCGAGTTCAACAAGTTCGTCATGCCGGACGGCCCGAGTCTTCCTGAGACCGCCTACCAGATCGTGCACGACGAGGCGGTCCTCGACGGCAACTCGCGCCTCAACCTCGCGACCTTCGTCTCCACCTGGATGGACGACTACGCGTTGAAGCTGTACTCCGAGGCAGCCGACAAGAACATGATCGACAAGGACGAGTATCCGGCGACGGCGGCGATCGAGGACCGCTGCTGGCGCATGCTCGCCGAACTGTGGCACGTCCCCGACACGGCCGACACGATCGGCACGTCCACGATCGGCTCGTCCGAAGCATGCATGCTCGGCGGTCTCGCTCTGAAGCGCCTGTGGCAGGAGAAGCGCAAGGCCGAGGGCAAGTC
The DNA here is from genome assembly GCF_057669765.1 of Microbacterium sp. Y832. Lineage (NCBI taxonomy): Bacteria > Bacillati > Actinomycetota > Actinomycetes > Micrococcales > Microbacteriaceae > Microbacterium > Microbacterium sp. Y832. The sequence goes on from NZ_JBYHFM010000001.1 coordinate 115,656, forward strand.
GACCGAGAAGCCGAACCTCATCATGTCGGCGGCGGTCCAGGTCGTGTGGGAGAAGTTCTGCAACTACTGGGACATCGAGCCCCGCTACGTTCCCGTGACCCCGGACCACATGGTGCTGGATGGATTCGAGCTCGAGAAGTACGTCGACGAGAACACCATCGGCGTCGTCGCGATCCTCGGTCAGACGTTCACGGGCGCCTACGAGCCCGTCGAGGCGATCGCGAAGAAGCTCGACCAGATCCAGGCCGACACCGGACTCGACGTGAAGATCCACGTCGACGGTGCATCGGGCGCCATGGTCGCTCCGTTCTGCCAGCCCGACCTCGTGTGGGACTTCCAGATCGACCGGGTCAACTCCATCAGCACATCCGGTCACAAGTACGGGCTCGTCTACCCCGGCGTCGGATGGGTCGTGTGGCGCGACAAGGCCGTGCTCCCCGAGAGCATGATCTTCCACGTCAGCTACCTCGGTGGCGACATGCCGACGCTCGCCTTGAACTTCTCGCGGCCGGGCGCCCAGGTGCTGCTGCAGTACTACCAGTTCCTTCGTCTCGGTCGTGAGGGCTACCGTGCCGTCCAGCAGAACTCGATCGACGTCGCGACCTACCTCTCGAGCGAGATCGCGAAGATCGGTCCCTTCGACCTCATCAGCAAGGGTGACACCATCCCGGTGTTCGCGTGGGTGCTCAAGGACGGCTACACCGACAAGTGGAGCCTCTACGATCTCGCGGACCGCCTGCGGATGAAGGGCTGGCTCGTGCCGGCGTACCCCATGGCCGACAACATGTCGGACATGGTGCTCCAGCGCATCGTGGTCAAGGTCGGCCTCAGCCGTGACCTAGCCACGGCGCTCCTGGCAGACATCAAGGGTGAGGTGGAGTTCTTGGAGTCGCTCACGGCGCCGCTTCCTCGCGAGGTCGCCAGCGGGTCCCACTTCCACCACTGATTCGACTGTGTGCGGGGAGGGCGCCGGGCTGGCCCTCCCCGCACACGCGATTCATCGATCGAAACCCGGATGGAGAGACCATGACGACGGCGGCCATGGCGGCGGACCTTCCGCGGCGCTTATTCGTGCCGACCCTGACGAAGCAGTGCTGGATCTTCGTGATCGGCTCGTCACTGTTCGCGCTGGGGTCTGCACCCGGACTCGGCGACCTGATGGGTGCGAGTGCATCGAACCTCTGCTACTTCGTCGGCGCATGGTTCTTCACGACGGCCGGTCTCATCCAGCTGTTCTTGAGCGGCGCCATCGCGGTTCCGGTGGCGTACGCTCCCGGCCGGATGGTGCGCGCGGAGTGGCTCGCCGCCGCGACGCAGACCTTCGGGACGCTCATGTTCAACGTGAGCACGACGGCTGCTCTGCACGCCAGGACGATCACGTCCGAGGAGCGCTTCGTCTGGAACCCGGACGCCGGCGGCTCGGTCGCCTTCCTCGTGAGCGGTGTCCTCGCCTTCGTCGCCTACGCGCATCAGGCCCGCCTGCTCGACCTGGGCAAGCGTGCGTGGTGGGCGGTGCTGGTCAACTTCCTCGGCTGCGTCGCCTTCGGCGTGTCAGCGGTCGGGGCGTACATCCTTCCCAGCGGCGACACGGTCAATGACGCCGTCGCCAACGGCGGGACCTTCATCGGCGCGCTCTGCTTCCTGCTCGCGTCCCTCATGGTGCTGCCGCAGTGGGATCGTTCGGCGACTCGGGGCGTCGCATCCCGCGGAGCGCGCGCCACCACCCCGGACGTCCAGTGACCTCCGAGAAGACGTCGGCCCCGCCGAAGCCGCGTCGCGCGCTCATCGACGACGAGTCCGCGGCGATCATCATCGCGGCATCCGTCTTCGCCGTCACCGCCGCAGTGGCCGCGGTCGTGTTCTGGGGTCGCGAACTCCCGATCGCGGGGCGAGGATCGCTCGGCGAATTCGTCGCGATCGCCGGAGCGGTCGCTGCCGCACTCGCCTTTGCCGGTGGTCGGCTGGTGGCATCCGTCCTCAAGATCGGGGGGATCCCCGGCGAGACCCGCGCTCGCTATCTGTGGTTCGACCTCGTGGCGCTGTCGGTCGCCCACGCCGCGATCGCGCTCCTGGGCTGGACGGGAGTGGCGACGGTCCTCGAGCACAGTTTCGTCGGCGCGACCGTGTTCACCACCCCCGCCGTCGTGCTGGCGGCATCGGCGACGGCGCTGAGCGGATACGCGGCGTACCTGTCGGGCCTCAGCCTGTCCCCGCGCCAGCTGTCGCTCGTGCTCGCGCTTTTCCTCGCCGTCGGGATGATCACCGCGATGCTGAGCTCGAGCGATCCGCAGTGGTGGCAGATGAACCTGTCCGCGCTGGGGATCACGCACGACATCTCCTCGCTGACGTTCAATCTGACCCTGATCATCTCGGGCGTCATCGTCACGACGATCGCACGCTTCGGCACGGCGTCGCTGCCGGCGACGACGGTGGCAGAGCGTCGTCGCCGTGCCGTCGTCCGCACTCTGTTCGTGCTCATCGGCGTCATGCTCGCCTGCGTCGGCGTCTTCCCCGTAGACCGTTTCTTCCTGCTGCACAACACCGTCGCGACGGGGATGGCGGTGGCCTTCGGCGTGCTCGTCATCGGTGCACCGTGGCTGCTGCCCACGGTGCCGAAGACGTTCATCGTGCTCGGGTACGTCTTCGTCGCCGCCGTGGTGGGACTGACCGTGCTCTTCGCCGCAGGCATCTACAACCTCACGGCCGTCGAGCTCATCGCCGCCGTGCTCATCTTCGCGTGGATCATCCTGTTCCTGCGCAACGTGCAGACGAGAACCTGACGTGCTCGTCCTCCTCGCCGACCTGCTGACTCTCGCCGTCGCGGTCGCGATCAGTCCGCTCGCGATCGTCGCCGTCATCCTCATGGCGACGGCCGGCAAGGGCCGCTCCAACGGCACGGCGTTCGTGCTGGGCTGCTACGTCTTCATGGTCGTCTTCGTGGGGGTGCTCGTGCTCATCGGCCGTTCCGCGGGAACCGAAGACGCGCATTCGGTTCCCCGGCTGCTGGTCGACGTCATCGAGATCCTGCTGGGCGTCGCGCTGCTGACCATGGCCGTGCTGCAGTGGCGCAAGAGGGGTCTGAAGGACACTCCGGGCTGGATGAACCAGATCGACGGACTCACGATCGGCAAGGCGTTCGTCGTCGGCGTGCTGCTGTCCGGTCCGCTGTCGCCCAAGGACCTGCCGCTGCTGATCGCCGCCGGCGGGCGGATCTCGCAGGCCGACCTGCCCGTCGAGCAGATCGTCTCGGTCGTCCTGATCTTCGCCGTGCTCGGCGTCACGGCGGTCGCGATCCCGTGGATTGTCAGCATCGTGGCGCCGGACCGCGCCGAGGCGACACTCGCCAAGCCGCGGGACTGGCTGGTCGCCAACCACGCCGTCATCGTGACCGTGCTCTTCATCGTCCTCGGGTTCAAACTGGTGGGCTCAGGCGTGGCCGACCTGGTCGGGTGACGCGCCGGAATGACCATCGAACTGCTCATCGTCGCGGTGATCGCGATCATCGCGATCACCCTGACCTCGACGCTCGCCGACCGCATCGGGGTCGCGGGACCGCTCGTCCTCGTCGCTCTCGGCGTCGCGGTCAGTCTCGTTCCCGCCATTCCCGCGCTGAGCGTTCAGCCCGAGCTGATCCTGGTCGGGGTCCTTCCGCCGTTGCTGTACTCGTCGGCGGTGTCGGCGCCCGCGATCGAACTGCGGCGTGATCTGCGTGCGATCAGCGGGCTGGCGATCCTCCTCGTCATCATCAGTTCCCTCGTGCTCGGGCTCTTCTTCGCCTGGGCGATCCCGGGCCTGGGGCTTCCGCTCGCGATCGCCCTGGGCGCGATCCTGAGTCCCACGGATGCCGTCGCCACCTCGATCGTCCGAAAGCAGGGTGCGCCGCGCCGGGTCGTGACACTGCTCGAGGGTGAAAGCCTCCTCAACGATGCGACGGCGCTCGTGCTGCTGCGCACGGCGATCGCCGCGGCGGCGGCGGGTTTCTCGTTCGCCGCGACGCTCGGCGCCTTCGCCTGGGCGGTGCTGTCCGCTGTCGTGATCGGCACCGTCGCTGGTGTCCTCGCTCTCCGGCTGCGGGAGTGGACGCGCAATGCGGCGGCGAGCACGGCGGTCGGCCTGATCGTGCCGTATCTCGCCTATCTGCCGACCGATGCGGTCAACGGCTCGGGTCTGGTGGCGGCGGTCGTCGCCGGGGTTGTGTGCGGTCAAGGCGCCGTGCGCCGACTCACCCCGGAGCAGCGGATCTCGGACAAGCTCACATGGCGCACGGTCGAGTTCATCCTCGAGGGCGCCGTCTTCCTCGTGATGGGGCTCGAGCTCTACGGCATCGTCGAGAAGAACATCGCGGCGCATGAGGGTCTGCTGCACGGGGCGATGATCGCCGGCGCGGCGTTCCTGATCCTGATCCTGGTGCGCGCCGCCTATGTCTTCCCCATGCTCGCGTTCCACTCCTCGCGCGTCGGCCGCGCCACACGCAGACGGCTGAACACGGCAAGTGGTGAGAGCCGACGCGCCAGCACGAAGCGCGCCGGCCGGATCCGGGCCGACATCGACTACTTCGATGCGTCACCGCTCACCTGGCGCCACAGCGTCATCGTGACGTGGGCGGGGATGCGGGGCGTCGTCACTCTCGCCGCAGCGCAGACGCTTCCCAGAGACACGCCCGAGCGCGACCTGCTCGTGTTCATCGCCTTCGTCGTCGCGGCAGGAAGCCTGCTTCTGCAGGGGATGTCGCTGCCCCTGGTGGCACGGCTCGTGGGGCTCGGCTCGTCGGCGCAGACGCGGTTGCCCAGGCATGCGCTCACGTCGGTCAACCAACAGCTCCGGGATGCCGCGCAGAGCGCGATCGTGGACCGCTCGTTGCACCGCGAGAAGGGTGCTTTTCCCGAGACGCTGTACGCCCGTCCCCCGTCACGGCTCCTCGCCGGGCTCGGATCCGACGCGGAGGTCGCCGGCCCCGAGGCGCTGGAATTCGAACTCGCCCTCATCGGCGTCATGAGGGTACGGTTGCGTCAGATCGCGGCATCCGGAGCGCATGACACAAGCGTCGTGCGACACGTGTTCGACGAACTCGACGCGTACGAGATCAGTGTGCGGCTGCGCCTCGAGAGCGAAGGGTGACAGAGGGATGGACCTCACTTCCCTGCCGCTGGCGGGCATCGCCCTGGCGGTCGCCTCGGCCGCGGTGCTCTCGGTCGGCAACCTCCTGCAGGCGCGCGGCGTGCGCTCCGTGGAAGAGCACACGGACCACGGGGCAGGCGGCTCGCGGGCGATCCAGCTCATCCGCAGCCGTCTGTGGCTTCTGGGAGGGGCGCTTCTCGGGGTCGCGATCCTGCTGCAGATGGGCAGTCTCGCGTTCGCGCCGCTCATCGTCGTGCAGCCCATCGGGGTCGCAGCCCTCGTCTTCACCGTGCTCATCACGGCGATCGCGCTCGGACGGCGACCGACGCCTGCGGTCATTCGGGCGATCGTCGTCTGCGTCGTCGGCGTCGCGGCATTCGTCACGGTGGCAGCCCTCGTCAGCACGCAGCACGCGATCACGGACGTCCAGCTCATTGCCGTCCTCGCTGTGCTCGCGGGAGTGCTCGTCGTGTCGGGTGTGGTCCTCATCGCCGGTCGGGCCCGACCCGCTCCGCCGATCCTCTGGGTGCTTCTCGGCGGAGTGTTCTCGGCGTTCGTCGCGACGCTCGGCAAGACCGTCATCCTCCGGGTCCAGACGGCGTGGCATCACCGCGACTTCGCGATCGACAGCTCGAATCTCCTCACGATCGGCTGTCTCGTGGGGATCGGCATCGCCGGGGCGCTGTCCATCTATTTCGTGCAGCGGGCACACGTGTCCAACCGGCCCGAGGTTGTCGTCGCGGGGCTGACCGTCATCGACCCGACGGTCGCGGTGGTCTTGGGCATCACGATCCTCGGAGAGGCGAGCGACGCACCCCTGTGGGCGGTTTTCGCGTTCATCGCGGCGGGGCTCGTCGCCGTCACGGGAGTGTTCGCGCTGTCCCGGGCCGAGCGCAGTGAGCCGGTCGGGTGATGGACGGGTGATCCGGAGAGTGCCCGTCGGGTGAAACCCGGCGGGATCGCCCGAGCACGTCTCGCGGCGAAGTTAGAGTCTGGGAGGCCTGGGAGGTTCGATGTTCGAAGTCGTCGGCACGATCGTGCTGGGCGCCGTCTTCGCGGTGTGTGCCGGGTGGGTCGCGCAACATGTGCTCGGCACGTCGATCGGGTGGGTTCGGGCCATCCTCTTCGTCGCGATCGTCTATGCGGCGACCGTCCCGATCGTGCGGGCGGCGCTCGAAGCCGGCGATGTCATGGTCGACGGCCGATTCGTGGTTTCCAGCCCGATCGGCATCGTGTTCGTCGCGGTGGCTCTCGGCTGGCAGTTCGCCATCGCCGTCGCCGTCATCATGGTCTCCGAGCTGTTCTGGCCTTCGGGCCGAGGGTGGCACCCGATCCACGCGGTGAAGGAGCTGCTCAGCCGTCGCAAGCGCATGCTGCGCTACGCGCAGACCCTGCGGATCGCGTCCAAGCACGGTCTCAGCCTCTTCGGCAGCCACCGCAGGGGAGAGGACCAGGACGTCCCGGCGGCACTCGTGGCCGCGATGAACGAAGCCGGCGTCACCTTCGTCAAGATCGGGCAGGTGCTCTCGACGCGCGACGACATCCTCCCGAAGGAGTTCACCGAGGCATTGGCGACGCTGCAGATGCAGACCACGCCCCTGCCCTGGGACGACGCCAAGGCGGCGATCGAGGCCGAGCTGCCGGGCACCATCGACGAGGCGTTCGCGTGGGTGGATGAAAAGCCGATGGCGGCGGCCTCGCTCGCCCAGGTGCACGCCGCGCGGCTGCACCCCGCAGACGGCGAGACCGAAGGGGCGAACGTCGTCATCAAGATCCAGCGACCGGATGCCCGCGCGTCGGTCAAGATCGACTCGGACATCATCGTGCGCCTGGCGGAACAGGCCGAGCGTCGGGCGGCGTGGGCGCGCGCCTACGGGCTGAACGCTCTTGCGGGTGAATTCGTGCGGTCCCTCAACGAGGAACTCGACTACCGCATCGAGCTGGCCAACACCGAACTGCTGCGCGACACCCTGGCGCGTTCGACCGTCGGCACGGTGCAGGTGCCCGAGGTGTACCCGGCGCTGTGCACCGAGCGGATGATGGTGCAGGAGCGGATCGAGGGCGTCCCCTTCTCGAACCTCGCCGGGGGACTGCCCGCCGCCATGACCGACGCCCCGCCGCGTGTGCGCACCGACGAGGAGCACTTCGAGATCGGCGACATGGTGGGGACGGTCGCCTGGACGAGGCCCGACCCGCTCCCCACGGCGCGCGAGATCGCGGACTCCCTGGTCGACACCGTCTTCGAGCAGATCGCCGTCCGAGGGATCTTTCACGCCGACCTGCATCCCGGAAACATCATCCTGCGGCCCGACGGGCGCATCGCCCTCATCGACTTCGGTTCCGTCGGCATCCTCGAACGCAGCATGCGACGGGTTCTGGTCGCGATGATGTCCTCCATGGCGGCCGAAGACGACATCGCCCTCACCGATCTGCTGCTGATGATCACCAGCGAGCCCGAAGACGGTGCGGAACTGGACCGACGGGCACTGCAGCATGAGATCGGTGTCATCCTCACGCGCGTGCACAACGCACGCACCGACGCGAGCATCTTCACCGAGGTGATCGATGTCCTCCGGCGGCACCAGCTCTCACTTCCGCCTGCGCTCGTTCTCGTCTTCCGCACGATCGCCTCGGCGGAGGGGGCCCTCCGACAGCTCGTGCCCGACTACGACATGGTCGACCGGGCCCTGACCCGCACATCGTATTTCGCGCGTCAGGCGTTCGACCCCCGGGAGATGCTGGCCGATGCCCGTGTCCAGGTGCAGGTGCTCGGTGAGCAGCTGCGCCGGATGCCGAGACGGATCGAGGCGATCACGTCGCAGCTCGAGAGCGGCACCTTCGGGATGAGCCTGCGGATGTTCCGCGACCCGCGGGAACGCAGCTGGGTCGCTTCGCTGGTCAGTCAGATCACGACGGCGCTCGTGGGTGTCGTCTTGGTGACCGCGTCGGTGTTCCTCGTCGTGTTCGGGGGTGGCCCGTCCCTGACGCCCGATGTCGCCCTGTTCCCGTTCCTCGGCGCCGTGCTCGGCCTCGGGGGCATGCTGCTGGTGCTCAGGTCGCTGCGCACCGCGCTCATGCGCGACGACGGGACCGGGCTGCGATGACCGGACGCCCTCCGGGGTCTCCGGTGTCTAGCGCACGGCTGCATCCGCATCGAGTGCGGCGGTCGCGGCACGCCGACCCTCGGCGATGAGGCGGTCGACGTCGCGCATCGTCCACTGCGCCATCCGCTGCATCTCGGGCTGAACGAGCACGACGCTCGGATCGCGTGCCAGGTCAGCAGTGCGTGTGGTGGTGCGCATCATGCGTACGCTCTCCCACTTCGCGTGCAGGTGCACGACGATGACGCGCTCGGCGCCGAGTTCTCGCGCCGCGGCGTGCGGCACGTTGTCGACCATGCCGCCGTCGGCGAGCAGTTGGTCGCCGACGCGCACGGGGGGAAGCAGACCCGGCACGGCGATCGTCGCCCGCAGGGCCGTGCTCAGCGGTCCGCTGTCGATGGTGACGGCGCGGCGGGTGCGCAGATCCGTCGCGACGGCCCCGAAGCGGCGGGGCAGGTCTTCGATCCTCGGGTCTTCTCGGAGCAGCCCGCGGATGGCATCGGTCACGACCTGTGTGTCCAACAGGCCCCACCGGGGCCGGAAGGTCCAGCGGGCGATACGTCGCCAGCGGAAGGTCCGTGCGATGCGCTCGATGGCGTCACCGTCGAGACCCGCCGCGAATGCGGCGCCCACGAGCGCACCCGAGCTCGTGCCGGTCACGATGCCAGGGCGGATGCCCCGTTCTTCCAGCACCTGCAGAACCCCGACGTGCGCTGCACCGAACGCACCGCCTCCGCTGAGGGTGATGCCGAGCGTCGCATCGTCGACGGCGGTCGGTGTTTCGGGGATCACGTGGTGACCGTATCACCGGGTGCGAGCGGGCCGCGGCAGGGTCACAGCGGGATGATTCGGCGGGTGAGAAGCCGGGTGATCCCGCGAGAACACGAGGGTGGAGCGGTCGATAAGGTGAAGCAGGGATACGCCCGATGCGAGGAGACGTGATGGTGCGCGTGGCGGTTGCTCAGGTCGGCTCGGTGCTCTTCGACACCGCCGGGACGATGCGCAAGCTGCGCGCCTGCGTCGATGAGGCCCGTGCGCAGGGCGTCGCGTTCCTCGTGCTTCCCGAAGCGCTCGTCGGAGGCTATCCGAAGGGGCTGTCGTTCGGTGCGGTGCTCGGCTCGCGAAGCGATGCCGGCAGAGACGAGTTCCTCCGCTACGCCCAGTCCGCGATCTCCATTCCGGGGCCCGAGATCGACGAGATCGCCCAGCTCGCGCGCGACGCCCGGATGACGATCGTGGTGGGCGTGATCGAACGTGACGGCGGCACGCTCTACTGCACAGCCGTGTACGTCGGGCCGGACGGGGAGTTCCTCGGCAAGCACCGCAAGCTCATGCCCACGGGCAGCGAACGCCTCGTCTGGGGCCAGGGCGACGGCTCCACGATCAACGTCGTCGATTCTCCGGCCGGCCGGTTCGCCGCGACGATCTGCTGGGAGAACTACATGCCCCAGTTCCGGCTCGCGACCTACCAGCAGGGCGTGCAGCTGTGGTGCGCTCCGACCGTCGATGACCGCGACATCTGGCAGGCGACGATGCGTCACATCGCCTACGAAGGCCGGTGCTTCGTTCTCAGCGCGTGTCAGTACCTCAACGTCGACTCGCTGCCCGACGACTACGACCTGCAGCGGTCCGGCGATGCCCGTGGCGACCTGATCCGCGGCGGCAGCGTCATCGTCTCACCGTTCGGGGAGGTGCTGGCGGGACCCGTCTACGGCGAGGAGGTGCTCCTGGTCGCCGACATCGACCTCGAAGACCAGGCGCGCGGAAAGTACGACCTCGATGTCGTGGGTCATTACGCCCGGCCCGATGTGTTCTCGCTCACCGTCGACACGACGCCGAAGTCCGTCGTCGTGCGGTCCGGTGCGTCCGACCAGGACGGGCCCGAAGCGGCGCGCTGACCGGGGTCGGCGGTGCGCGAGGCGCGTGCTGCGACCTCAGGCGGGAAGGAAGTTCTCGCGCGCGAGCGGGGCGATCTCGAGCCCGTCGGCGTCGGCACGCGTGATCCATCGCAGCTCGGCGATCTCGGCGGCGATCGCCGGCACCTGGGCGCCGATATCGGCGACGAACACGTCGGCGACCACGACGAACCCGGGCTCGTTGGCGGCGGCGGCCGTGAACTCCCCGAGCGGGCGCAGGTCGCGGGGATCCACGCGCAGACCGAGCTCCTCCTCGAGTTCACGGCTGAGCGTCTCGTCGGGCGACTCTCCCGGCTCGGGCTTGCCGCCGGGCTGCATGAATGCCGAGGTGCCCTCCTTCCGCACCAGCAGCAGACGACCATCGCCGTCGGCGATGACGGCGGCCGACACACGGATGCTGCGCGGGGCCGGTTCAGCGGAAGAACTCACCCCGGAACGCTAACAGCCCGCGCGTCGTAGAATCTCGTGTGCCTCCCGAGACTTCTGCCGCGACCGACCTGCCGCCCAGCGGCATCGACCCCTCAGACCTCGAGGTCACCCTGCGGGTGCTGGACGGGATGGCCGGGCTCGACGAGACGCACCCGGACTTCGTCGCCGTGCGCCGCGCGACGGCCGCGATGTTCAAGGCCGTCAAGAAGGTGCGCCGCCGCGAGATCCGCGAGGCGATCGCGCAGGCCGATCGCGACGTCGTCGCCGCGACGGCGACCGGAGCACCCGACCGCATCGACGATGAGACGCGCGGCATCCCGATCTCGACGGCGACCACGGCGCCGACGGCCGGCACGCTCATCAAGGCGCGCGCCTGCTACATCTGCAAGCAGCCGTACACGCTCGTCGACGCGTTCTATCACCAGCTCTGCCCCGAATGCGCCGCCATGAGTCACGCCAAGCGCGACGCGCGCACCGACCTCACGGGCAAGCGCGCCCTGCTGACGGGCGGCCGCGCCAAGATCGGGATGTACATCGCGCTGCGACTGCTGCGCGACGGGGCGCACACCACGATCACGACCCGGTTCCCGCGCGACGCCGTGCGGCGCTTCAGCAGCCTGCCCGATGCGCCCGAGTGGATCGACCGGCTCAAGATCGTCGGCATCGACCTGCGCGACCCCGCGCAGGTCATCGGGCTCGCGGACGACGTCGCGGCGGCCGGGACCCTGGACATCCTCATCAACAACGCGACGCAGACGGTACGGCGCTCGCCGGGCGCCTATCAGCCGCTCGTGGACGCCGAGCTCGCACCGCTTCCCGACGGCCCCCTGCCCGAACTCGTGACGTTCGGCCACACCAATGACCGTCATCCCCAGGCTCTTGAGCGCTCGATCACGGCGCACCCGATCCTGGCTGCCGCCGCCGCGCGCGCCGACGAGCTCACCGAGCAGGCGATGACGGCGGGATCGAGCTCGCTCGAGCGACTCGCCGCCGGCACAGCGATCGATGCGGGCGGATTGCTTCCCGATCTCGACCACGTCAACTCGTGGACGCAGCACGTGCAGCACGTCGACCCGCTCGAGATGCTCGAGGTGCAGCTGGCCAACACCACGGCGCCGTTCCTCCTCGTCTCGAAACTCCGCCCGTCGTTGGCGGCGAGTCCCGCGCGTCGCACCTACGTCGTCAACGTCAGTGCCATGGAGGGCGTGTTCGGCCGCGGGTACAAGGGTCCCGGGCACCCGCACACCAACATGGCGAAGGCAGCCGTCAACATGCTCACCCGCACGAGCGCGCGCGAGATGTTCGAGAGCGACGGGATCCTCATGACGAGCGTCGATACGGGGTGGATCACCGACGAGCGCCCCCACTACACGAAGGTGCGCCTCGCCGAGGAGGGCTTCCATGCTCCGCTCGATCTCGTCGACGGTGCGGCGCGCGTCTACGACCCGATCGTGCGCGGCGAAGCCGGCGAAGACCTCTTCGGCGTCTTCCTCAAGGACTACGCCCCGGGAGCCTGGTGACCGCTGACGAACGTGCGGCCGGGCGCGGACGCATCGCGATCCCCGCACCCGGCCACCGCGTCGTGGTGCGCTACCTGCTCGCCTCCGGTCTGGCGACGGATGCCCTCGGTGAGCTGCTCAGCGCCGATGAGACCACCGTCGTGGTCGATGGCAAACGGGGCATCGACCGCATCGCGAGGGCGGACATCATCGCGGCGAAGGAAGTGCCGCCCGCTCCCGAGCCGCGACCGCGGTGACGCGCCCGTAGCGGACCGGCCGAATCCTAGCCCGGGTCCGCCCCTGCTGACCTCGTCATCGCCGGCTTCACCGACGACACCCCGTGGACCGAGACGGCCGCCACGACGGCGCCGTATACGGAATCGACCAACGCAGACGGCGCAGCCCGGCGCCATGTGATGCTCGCCCCGATGGGCGAGAACGCGTTCCTCGTGAGCGTCGAGCGGTTCCTCCGGAACGCGGAGGGCTGAGGCATGGCGATCCGTTTCGGAAGAAACGAGCTTCCGTCCGGCCAGGAGGAGGCGCTGCGCCGCGCGATCCGCATCGAGTGGTTCACGATCGCGCTCGTCTACCTGGTGATGGGCAATTCACAGGCCATGAAGGCCGCCTGGATCGAAGACATCCTCTCGCCGGCTCCGCCGATCGCCTTCCTCCCGGCCGTGCGCATCGTCAACCGGCCTCCCGTATCCCTACGGATTCCATCGCGCGGTCGGGGTCGCCCACCTCGTCGCCGGGGTCGCGCTGCTCGCGATGGGTCTGTTTCTCATCGTCGATTCCGCAACGGGCCTCCTCGCGGCCGAGCATCCGCCCATCGGGTCGGTCGAGCTCTTCGGCCAGACGGTCTGGCTGGGCTGGCTCATGATGTTCGTCATGGCGCTCACGATCCCGCTGCCGGTGTACTTCGGCCGCGTAAAGATGAAGCTCGCCCAGCAGCTGCACGACAAGGTGCTGTACGCCGATGCCGACATGAACAAGGCGGACTGGATGACCGCCGTCGGTTCGATCGTCGGCGCGGGCGGCATCGGGCTGGGCTTGTGGTGCACCGACTCCGTCGCGCCCCTTCATCGCCGCGAGCATCCTGTGGGACGGGTACAAGAACATGAAGTCGGCCATCACCGACCTGATGGACACCGCAGCGACCACCTTCGACGACAGTGAGCCGCACCCCCTCACGGCTCAGATCGACGAGGTGCTTCGGCGCCAGCCCTGGGTGCGGGCCGCCGTCGAGGAGCTGCCCGAAGAGGTCGGCGCTCCCTCCGAGCGCCAGACCGAGCGCAACCTCTGAACCGCGCGGCTACACGACATCGCGCGCCGCGCGCCATCCACCGGCGGCCCGCCGTGACGGCGGTGGATCCTCAGGCTGTGTCAAGGGCGTTCCCCCACCGGGCGGTGCGACGCACGATGGTGTGCATGGACAGACACGACCCGGACCGTACCCGCCCAGGATCCGACCTCGCGGGCGATGACTTCACCGAGCAGATGCACGAGGGAGAGCAGCAAGCCGATGCCGCGAGCGGATCGACCGAGGGGGCCGCCGATGCTCCCGCGGAGCGCTAGCGTCCATCTTCCGAAATCCCGGCCGTCGTCGGCGCATGGGATGAGTCCTTTCTCCTCCACGCGACGCTAGGCGAGCCACCCCGCCGCCGCACCGGGGTTGACGTTCGACCCATCCCGTGGAATCGGCCCCGCGCCAGCCCGGGGCGTCGCGCTCACGGTCAGAAGGCGGGCTGGATCGTTGGGTTGGATTCGATCACCTCGCGCACCTCGTCGCTCGCGAACGCGGCTTTGAGAGCCTGCGTCGCGGCGGAGCTGGCGTCTTCATCGCGCACGACCAGGTTCAGCACGAAGCGATCGTCGAGCTCGGTGATGAGGCCGTCGTCGTCAGGGGTGAGTCCGAGCGCACTGATATGCGAGGGCCACTGGAAGACGAGGTCGGCCTCGTCGTAGGCGGCGTTGAGGGCGCTGATGCCGACCTCGAGGAACTCGAGGTCCTTCGGGTTGGCGGTGATGTCGGCGACGGTCGCGGCGTACGGGTCGACGGCGGGGTCGAGGGTGATGACGCCTTCGTCGGCGAGCAGCTTGAGTGCGCGACCGAGGTTCGACGAGTCGTCGGGGATCGCGACCGTGCCGCCCTCGGGAAGGTCGGCGATGTCGTCGATCGTCTTGGAGTAGAACGCGATGACGAAGTTGTAGACCGGCTGCACCGCAACGAGCGTGCCGTCGTTGCCGGCGTTGAACGTCTGCATGTACGGCTCGTGCTGCGAGAAATTCGCGAACACCTCGCCGGAGTTCACGATGACGTTCGCCGTCACGTAGTCGGACACCTCGACGAGCTCGATCTCGTAGCCGTCCTCGATGGCCTCGGCGGCCGCCTTGACGACATCGGTCATGGGCGAGGTGACCGCGGCGACCTGGATCGTCACCGGCTCGTCGCCGGCGGGCTCGGTCTGCGCGTCGCCGCCCGATGCACAGCCTCCGACGAGGAGCGCGGAGGCGACGAGGCCGGCGAGGATGCCGAAGCGGGCTTTTGCCATGGTGGTTCTTCTCTTCTCTCTGGTGGGGTTTTCTGCGCGGAAGACTCAGCGGTGATCGAGGCGCTGCGACGTGCGGTAGCCGACCGCCTGGATCGCGAGGACGCACACGATGATGATGAGGATCGTGATGTACATGAGGGCGTCGTTGTACTCCTGGTAGCCGTAGCGCATCGCGAAGTCGCCGATGCCGCCGCCGCCCACGACGCCGAGCACCGTGGAGTAGGACAGCAGGCTGATAGCCGCCGAGGTGAGCGCGTAGACGAGGCCGGATCGGGCCTCGGGAAGCAGTACGCGCAAGACCGCCTGCGGGAGTGTCGCCCCCATGGCATCGGCGACTGTCGAGATGCCCGCGGGGATCTCGCGCAGGATCTGTTCGACCAGGCGCGCGTAGATGGCGACGGCGACGAAGCAGAGGGGGAGGGTCGCCGCCTGTGTGCCGAAGCTCGTGCCCATCACGAGGCGCGTGAACGGGATGAGGAAGACCACGAGCAGCAGGAACGGGAAGGAGCGCACGATGTTGATGTACATGTTCGCCGCCGTCCAGAAGACGCGGTGCTCGGCCAGTCCGCCGCGCTGGGTCAGGAAGACGACGACGCCGAGCGGCAGACCGATGAGCACGGCGGCGGCGAGTGACACGACGAGCATGTAGCCCGTCTCGGCGAGCGCCTCGACGATGGCGTCGCCGTACTCGCTGAACAGGTCGGTGAGCCAGGTCACGACATCAGCTCCCGTCGCACCTGTTCGCGATACGTCGGCAGCGTGGGGTACTCGGTGCGCGCGACGCGGAACACCTCTTGCAGCACGCCGCGCTCGAGCAACGCCGCGCGGTCGCAGAGCGCCTTGACGACATCGAGGTCGTGCGTGATGACGACGACCGTCGTGCCGAGCTCGGCGCGTGCGTCGCGCAGCACCCGAAGCACGTCGGAGGTCGTCGCCGTGTCCAGCGACGAGGTCGGCTCGTCGCAGAGCAGCAGGGTGGGTCGCGCCACGAGAGCCCGCGCGAGGCCGACGCGCTGCCGCTCCCCGCCGCTCAGCTGGGCGGGGTAGTGGTCGGCTCGGTGAGAGAGCCCGACGAACGCGAGAATCTCATCGACGGCTTCCTGCTGTTCCCGGCGGTTCGTCCGCTTCGCGAGTGTGAGGGGTAGGGCGACGTTGTCACGCACGGTGCGACTGCTGAGCAGGTGGATGCCTTGGAACACGACGCCGATGTCACGGCGCAGCCTGCGCAGGGAGCGCCGCCCGAGCCGGGCGACGTCGGCACCGTCGACGGTCACGGTTCCCGCCGTCGCCGTCGTGAGCCCGTTGATGAGTTGCAGCAGCGTCGACTTGCCGGCGCCGCTTTCGCCGATGACGCCGAAGATCTCGCCGCGTTCGATCGTGAGGTCGACGTCGCTCAGGGCGGGTCGCCCCTCGGTGTGCGCGCCGAAGCGCTTCGTGACGGCGTCGAACGTCACGATGGCCGGCTCGATTGTGCCCATCGGGTCTGGTCGCTTCCTGATCGCGCCGTACACCGCCCGGCTAGTTTCTGTACAGCGTCCAATTATACTGATGGGATGAGTGCACGGTACCGAACCGAAGCTGTCAACCGCGACGGAGGCGGCGGCGTGAGCCTCGTGCCGGGAGGTCTCGAGGTGACCGTGGCCTCCCCGCTCGCGGAGGGTTCGCCCACCGCCGCCGCGACCAATCCCGAACAGCTCGTCGCCCTGGCCTGGGCGACCTGCCTCAATGCGACGGCGCAGGTGATCGTGCGCGGCGCACAGCGCACGGCCGTGCGCGTCGAGGTCGAACTGCACGACGCAGACCCCGGCCCCGGGCTCGAGTTCCACGTCGACGCCTACCTGTCGGTCGAGGATGCCGACGCCGCCGAAGCGGAGCGCGTTCTCGGCGCCGCCCACGCACGGTGCCCCGTGTCCAAGCTGCTCGCCGGAGCGGCGACGGTGCGCGTCCATGCCGAGGAATACTCGGCCGCATGATACGTAGTCGCACGTAGACTGACCCGCAGTGTCACTGTCGTCGTCGCGTGAAAGAGGCTCACATGGTCGATTCGTACCGTCCCCCGATCGAGGACTACACGTTCCTGCTGAGCGAGGTGTTCGGCACCGACCTCGTCGCCCGCGCGACCGCAGGGGAGCTCACCGCTGATGACGCGACCGAGATCCTCGCCGCGGCGGGTGAGTTCGCGGCGTCGGTCATCGCCCCCCTCGAAAGGATCGGCGACCAGGTCGGCGCCCGCCTCGAAGACGGCGACGTGCACCTGCCCGGCGGCTTCGCCGAGGCCTACCAGGCTTTTGTCGAGGCCGGATGGGTCACCGCCGAGGCTCCCGTCTCGGCGGGCGGCGACGGGCTGCCCGGCGGCATCCGCGCGGGTCTCGGCGAAATGTGGAACGCGTCGAACGCGGCGTTCGCGCTGTGCTGGCTGCTGACGGCCGGGCAGATCCACGCGCTCGACGCTGCGGCATCCGATGAACTGCGCGAGACTTACCTGACCCAGCTCGTGTCCGGGCGCTGGACGGGCACGATGAACCTCACCGAACCTGCCGCGGGCACCGATCTCGGCGCCATCCGCACGCTTGCGACGCCGCGCGGCGACGGCAGCTGGGCGATCCGCGGGCAGAAGATCTTCATCACGTGGGGCGATCACGACATCGCCGAGAACATCGTCCACCTCGTGCTGGCGCGCACGCCGGGAGCACCCGAGGGGGCGAAGGGCCTTTCGCTGTTCGTCGCGCCGAAGTTCCTCGTGGCCGGCGACGGCTCGCTCGGGGAGCGCAACGCCATCACGACGGTCGGGATCGAGCACAAGCTGGGCATCCACGGCAGCCCGACCTGTGTGCTGGACTACGCCGACGCGACCGGTTACCTCGTCGGCGAGCTGCACGGGGGCCTTGCAGGCATGTTCGTCATGATGAACTCGGCGCGCGCCGGCATGGGATTCCAGGCGACCGGCATCGCCGATCGCGCGTACCAGGGTGCCGCCGACTACGCCCTGCAGCGCCTGCAGGGTCGCGTGCTCGACCGTCCCGCGGGGACGCCGATCGCCGAGCACCCCGACGTTCGTCGACTGCTGCTGTCGATGTCGAGCAAGATCTTCGCGATGCGGGCGCTCGGGGTCTACGTGGGCGACCTGCTCGACCGTGGCGAGACCGATCCGGCGGTCGCGACCCTCGCCGAGTTCTTCGTGCCGATCCTCAAAGGCTGGACGACCGAAGACGCCATCGGCGTCACGAGCGACGCGGTGCAGGTCTTCGGCGGAATGGGCTTCATCGAAGAGACGGGCATCGCGCAGCACTACCGCGACGTGCGCATCACGACGATCTACGAGGGCACGACGGCGGTCCAGTCCAACGATCTCGTCGGACGCAAGGTGCTGCGCGACAGCGGCAAGACGGCAGAGCACCTGTTCGACCTGATCGACGAGACGGTGGCCGCTCTTCGTCCTCTCGACGCGGCGACGGGCGACCCGCTGGCGCGCGCCGTCGAGGCGGCCCGACGCGCCACGACCGCCCTGCTCGCGTTCGACGGATCGCGCGACGCGTACGCCGTCAGCGTGCCCTACCTCATGCTGCTCGGCACACTCGCCGGCGGATGGATGCACGCGCAGGCGGTCGCCGCCGTGCTCGCGCACCCTGCCGAGACCGAGACGGATGCGGCACGGCTGACCGCCGCGAGGTTCTACAGCGCGCACCATCTGCCCCGCGTGCACGCGCTCGCCGAGACGGTGGCCGCCGGCGAGATCGCCTGATCCCTGCGCTGCCGCTGCAGCTGATGACGCTCGTCGCGAGCACGGAGCGAGCGCTGCGGCTGCGATACAACGGGCTCCTCGACGGCGGAGATTGAGCGCATACCACACGGCGAGCCCGGTAGCGCGCTATCCTTCGGCATGATCGCGATCCTCGCCGCGGTTGCCGCAGCGCTCGCGGCCCTCCTGCACGTCTACATCTTCGTCATGGAGAGCGTGCAGTGGAGTCGACCGCGGATCTGGCGTCGGTTCGGCGTGCGCGATCAAGCGGCGGCCGACGCGACGAAGTCCATGGCGTACAACCAAGGGTTCTACAACCTGTTCCTCGGGATCGGCGCGATCATCGGGATCGTGCTCTTCTTCGCGGATGAGCGCGGGACCACGGTGTCGGTGGCGGGGTTCACGCTCGTGCTGTTCGCGCTCGGGTCGATGGCCGCGGCGGCGCTCGTGCTGCTGACCACCGGTCGCGGCTATCTGCGGGCGGCGCTCGTGCAGGGGACCCTGCCCCTCGTCGGGTTCGTGCTGATGCTCTTCGCGTGATGCCCTGAGCGCGGGCCGTTGGCAACCCCCTCGCCACTATTCGCGGGATGCGGGATGGTGGGGTGAGCCGCGTCGACCGGTCGACGGTGGCGAACTGTCTCGGCGATGACGAAGGGGGTCGGATGACGGTGCAGGCCACGTCTTTCTGGGTGGAAGAACCCGGCCGCGGTGCGCTTCGACGCGAGAAGATACGCGATCCCGACTTCGGTGAAGCCCGCGTGCGCACGACGTACACCGGCATCAGCCGGGGAACCGAGTCGACGGTGTTTCGCGGTGAGGTGCCCGAGCGCGAGCACTCCCGCATGCGGGCGCCCCTCCAAGAGGGGGACTTTCCGGCGCCCGTGAAGTACGGCTACCTGAACGTCGGCGTCGTCGAGACCGGGCCGTCGAGTCTCGAAGGCCGCACCGTCTTCACCCTCGCGCCGCACCAATCCGCCTTCGTCGTGCCCGAGGACGCACTCCTCCCCGTGCCCGACGGCGTGCCCGCCCGCCGCGCGGTGCTCGCGGGAGCGGTCGAGACGGCGGTCAACATTCTGTGGGATGCCGCACCTCTCGTCGGCGACCGCATCACCGTGATCGGTGCGGGCATGATCGGCTGTGCCGTCGCCCGTCTGGCCCGCGGCATCCCGGGCGTGCAGATCGCGGTCGTCGATGTCGACGAGACGAAGGCCGACGTGTGCGCCGCGCTCGACGTCGCGTTCCACCTGCCCGACGACGCTCCTCCCGGCCGGGAGATCGTGATCGACACGAGCGGATCCGCCGAGGGCCTGCGCACGGCGCTTCGCACCGCGGCGACCGAGGGCGAGATCATCGAGGCCAGCTGGTTCGGCAGCCGCGAAGTCAGTCTGCCGCTGGGCGAGGACTTCCACTCGCGAAGGCTCACGATCCGCTCGAGCCAGGTCGGCGTCGTGCCCGCGCGCCGACGCGGAACCCGCACAACCGGGGATCGGCTCGAGATCGCGCTGCGGCTGTTGCGCGACCCCGCCTACGACGCACTTCTCACGGGCGAGTCGTCGTGGACCCGACTGCCCGAGACGATGGCGGCGATCGCCGCCGGAGAGCTGCGCGGGCTCTGCCACGTCATCGATTGGAAGGACGACGAATGACCTACACGCTCACGGTGCGCGACCACATGATGATCGCGCACAGCTTCAGCGGCGAGATGTTCGGCCCCGCGCAAAGGCTGCACGGGGCGACTTTCGTCGTCGACGCGGCCTTCCGCGCCGCCGAGCTCGATGCGAACGGTGTGGTCGTCGACATCGGCCGCGCCTCTGAGGTGCTGAGCGGCATCCTGTCGTCGCTGACCTACAGCAACCTCGACGATGATCCGCGCTTCACGGGCGTCAACACGACGACGGAGCGACTGTGCGAGTACGTCGCGCAGCAGCTCGTGACGGCGGCGCGCGACGGTGATCTCGGGGAGGGCGCCGACAGGATCGACGCCATCGCCGTGACGCTGCACGAATCGCACATCGCCTGGGCCACCTACGAGGTCTCGTTGTGACGGATGCCCTGAGCTTCGTCGTGCCACGTGGGCTCGATGATCCCGCGCGGGTGAGCGGGGGGAACGTGTACGACCGTCAGGTGCGCGACGGGCTCCTGCGCACGGGGTGGCGCGTGCGCACCGTCGAGGTCGAGCCCGCGGAGGCCCGGCGCGCGCTCGAGGCAGAACCCGACGGCGCCCTCGTGCTCGTGGACGGGCTCGTGGCGGGGGCCTCGGCTGGGGCGATCGAGGCCGCCTCTGAGCGACTGCGGATCGTCGTGCTCGCGCACATGGTGTCCTCGGCGTTTCCGCAGCCCGAGCCCACCATGGTCGAACGCGAGCGGCGCGCTGTGCGCGCGGCACGCGCTGTCATCGCGACGAGCGATTGGACGGCGGCGCAGCTCGAGCGGGATGACATCGCGGTGGCCGCTCCGGGCACCGCTCCCGCCGCCGTCGCGAGCGGGACGCCCGATGGCAGAGGCCTGCTGTGCGTCGGCGTGCTCGCGCCGCACAAGGGGCAGGACGTCCTGATCGCGGCGCTGACTGAACTCACCGGCATCCCTGACTGGCACTGCACGCTGGCGGGCGCGACCGATGTGGATCCTGCCTTCGTCGAGGGCCTCCGCGATCAGCTGCACGAGGCCGGTCTGCATGAACGCGTCGACCTCGTCGGTGTGTGCTCGGCGGAGGAGGTCGACCGCCTGTACGACCGCACCGATCTGCTCGTCGTGCCGACGCGCGTCGAGGCGTACGGCATGGTCGCCGGCGAAGCGCAGGCGCGGGGTATCCCCGTCATCGCGAGCAGGGTGGGCGGTGTGCCCGAGGCGGTCGCCGAGGACGCCGCACTGCTCGTGCCGCCCGGCGACGCCGGAGCGCTCGCGGACGCCCTTCGGCAGTGGATGACCGACCCGGCTCTGCGCGGTCGTCTCACGAAGGCAGCCCGGCGCGCCCGTCCGCTCCGACGCGGGTGGGACACGACCGTGGCACGCGTCTCGGATGCCCTGGCGGGTGTGCGATGACGCGGCCGTACGTGACGCTCAGCGCAGCGATGTCGCTCGACGGATGCCTCGACAGTGCCGCGCCGCACCGGCTGGCGATGTCGAACGAGGCCGACTTCGACCGCGTCGACCAGCTGCGAGCCGACAACGACGCCATCATGGTCGGCGCCTCGACGGTGCGCCGGGACAATCCGCGACTGCTCGTGCGCAGCGAAGAGCGTCGTCGCGAACGGGTCGCGCAGGGCCTTCCCGCGACGCCCGCGAAGGTCACGATCACGGCGACCGGCGATCTGCCCGCCGATTCGTCGTTCTTCACGCTCGGCGATGTCGAGAAGATCGTCTACTGTCCCCGCAGCGCGGTCGGGCACCTCACGAGAGAACTGGGGCATCTTGCGGCGATCGTGGGCTTGGACGGCGAGACGCCGATGGCCGAGCTCATCGCCGACCTCGGGGCGCGGGGCATCGGGAGGCTCATGGTCGAAGGCGGCGGGCGTGTGCACACGCAGTTCCTCGTGCAGCGCCTCGCCGACGAGCTGCAGCTCGTGATCGCGCCGTTCTTCGTGGGGGAGGCAGGCGCGCCGCGCTTCGTGCACCCGGGAGAGTTCCCGTGGGACGACGAGCACCGTGCGCAGCTTCTCGAGACGCGGCCCATCGGCGATGTCGTGCTGCTGCGCTACGCGCTGTCGTCGCGGTGTCCGAGCGAGGCCGCCGGGGCGACGACGCCGTGAGCCGCCGCGGCCGCGACGACCTGGATCGTCGCGAGAGTCGGGTCGGCCGCATAGGCGATGCGACCGCCGTCGGCGCGCGTCGCGCGCAGCGCATCGAGTGCGGCCTGCGTCACGACCTCGCCGGGAGCGAGGACGGGCACTCCGGGCGGGTAGGGCGCGATCAGCTCGGCGCAGGGGCGCCCCACCGCGGCGTCGGCGTCGACGCTCTCGTGCGCGGCGAAGAACGCTTCGCGCGGGGTGAGCGCCTGACGCGGTTCGACGACCCAGGCCGATGAAGCCGCGACCTCGCGCGCGCTGCCGCGGTGACGGTCGACGGCCACGATGAGGCCGTCGACGAGACGGTCGACCGTCTGCTCGTCGTCGGCGAGCGTGATCATCGGCACGAGCACGTCGCGGTCGGCCATCTCGAGGCTGATCCCGCGGTCGAGCAGGTCGGCCTCGATCGCGTGCCCGTGGGCGCCGGTGCCGGCGATGAGCACGACCAGCTTCGCGGGATCGACGGCGAGCCCGGCCCGGCTCTGCAGCACCTCGACGCCCTCGACCGCGCTGAGCCGGGCGCGGGCGCGCGCGACCAGGGCGACGAGCCGGCCGATGAGGCGCTCGCCGTCGTGCTCGAGCAGCGCGCGCGACGCGTCGGTGCTCGCGAGGATCGCTCCGGCAGGGCTCGTCGAGTGCGACGCCTCGAACCCGCGCTCGAGCCGGTCGGGGTCGAGCAGGCCGCCCGCGCGCGTCGTGCGGGCGATGAGCAGGGCCGCTTGACTCCAGGCCGGCAGCGTCTTGTGTGCGCTCGTCACGAGCGCATCCGCGCCCCGGGCGAGAGCGTGACCGGGCACGAGCGGCGAGAAGCCGAAGTACGCCGCCCACGCCGCATCCACGACGAGCGGCACCCCGGCCGCATGCGCGACCCGAGCGATCTCGCCGATGTCCGAGAGGGTGCCGGTATACGAGGGGTCGCCGATCAGGACACCGCACGCGTCAGGGTTCGCCGCGAGCGCCGATGCCACCACCTCGACCGGCACGGCGCCGGGGAGCCCCGTCACGGCATCGATCTCGGGCCGCACCCACACCGGTCGCAGGCCCGCGAACACGATGCCGAGCAGCACCGAACGGTGCAGCGTGCGCGAGACGACGACGGACTGGCCGGGGCGGCCGAGTGCGAGCACCACCGCCTGATTCGCGTGCGTCGATCCGCCCGTCGACAGCCGCGCCCAGTCCGCGCCCCACGCTGCCGCGGCGCGCGCCTCGGCGTCGGCGAGCAGACCGTGTGACTGCTTCATCGTGTCGAGACCGGCGAACAGCGGCACATCGCCGCGGATCACCTCGCCGACGAGGTCGCGTCCGTGCTTGTGGCCGGGGATGCTGAACGGCGTGACGGCGCCGGCGTCGGCGGCCGCCATGTAGCGCTGCCATGCGTCGAGGAGCGGCGCATCGTGGGGGATGAGGCTGGGCACACGCACGACCCTAGCGAGGACGGCGCCGAGGGGGCCTCGGCAGGGCGCGCCCCGCTGCGGCGCGTGCGCGATAGCATCCCCACAGTGAATCCCGAAGACTCGACCTCGACGCCCGACGCAACGCTCGGCGAGACCGTCCTCGTCGTCGGTGCCGGACGGATGGGCGCCGCCCTCACGGCGGCCCTCGCCGATGCCGGCGTCGCGGTGCGCGGGCCCGCCGCACGGGGTGCGACGGGTGAGGACGTCGACATCGTGCTGCTCGCCGTGCCGGACACCGCGATCGCCGAGGCCGCGGCCCACATCGCGCCGGGACGACTGGTGGGGCATCTCTCGGGTGCGCTGACGCTCGACCCCCTCGCGGGGCACGAGGCGTTCAGCATCCATCCGCTCATGACCGTCACGGGTGCCGGCGCCCGCTTCGCGGGGGTCCCCGCCGCGCTCGCGGCCTCGACGCCGCGGGCCGCGCGCGCGGCCGCGATGCTCGCGACGGCTCTCGGTCTGAAGGCTTTCGAGGTCGACGACGTCGATCGCGTCGCGTACCACGCCGCAGCGAGCATCGCCGCGAACTTCCTCGTGACCGTCGAGGGATTCGCCGCGGAACTCGCCGCGACCGCCGGTGTCGACCGGTCGGCCCTCGTGCCGCTCGTGCGTGCGGCGGTCGAGAACTGGGCGGACCACGGCGCCTACGTCGCGCTCACGGGCCCGATCGCCCGCGGAGACGACGAGACCGTGCGACAGCAGCGTGCCGCTGTCGCCGAGCGTCTGCCCGGACGCCTCGAGCTCTTCGACGCGCTCGTGTCGGCGACGCGGGACCTGGCCGCCGCAGAGCCGCAGGGGAGACCGTCATGATCGTCGTTCGCACCGTCGCCGAACTGCGCGACGCGCTCGCCGCACGCGGAAGCGGGAGTGTCGGCTTCGTCCCCACCATGGGTGCTCTCCACGAGGGCCACCTGACCCTCCTGCGCGCGGCGCGCGAGGCCGACGACACCGTCGTGCTGTCGATCTTCGTCAACCCGACGCAGTTCACGGACGCCGCCGACCTCGATGCGTATCCGCGCACCGAGCAGCGCGATGCCGAGCTGGCGGCATCCGTCGGCACAGACATCGTGTTCGTGCCGACAGCCTCTGAGATGTACCCCGCCGGTTCTGCCACGACGGTGAGCGTCACGGGCCACATCGCCGAGACGCTCGAGGGTGCGCACCGCGGCCGCGGGCACTTCGACGGCGTCGCCACCGTCGTCGTCAAGCTGCTGCTGGCGGTGCGGCCCGATGTCGCGTACTTCGGTGCCAAGGATGCGCAGCAGGTCGTCATCGTGCGCCGTGCCGTCACGGATCTCGGACTGCCCGTGCGCATCGCCGTCCGCCCCACCTCACGCGACGCCGACGGGCTCGCGCGATCCAGTCGCAACGTTCTGCTGTCCCCGTCTGAGCGCGAGCGGGCTCTTTCTATTCCCCGTGCGCTTCGCGCGATCCGGGATGCCGCGGCCTCGGGGGAGCGCGACACGCGTGTGCTCCGGGCGCGCGCCGCCGAAGTGCTCGCCGCAGCGGGGTTGACCGCCGAGTACGTCGCGATCGTCGACCCGGATACCCTCGAGGAGATGCGGGAGGTCGATCGCGCCGCGCTCGTCGCCGTCGCCGTCCGGGTGGGGGCGACCCGCCTGATCGACAACGTCGTGCTCGCGCCGGAGGGAGAGTCGTCATGACGCACCGTGCGCCGATCACGATCACGCGTTTGACCCAGATGAAGGCCGATTCCGAGCAGATCGTCATGGTGACGGCATACGACCATCCCTCGGGGCGCATCGCCGATGCGGCCGGAGTCGACATGGTGCTCGTGGGTGACTCGGGCGCCCAGGTCGTGCTCGGCCACGCCTCGACGGTGTCGGTCACGGTCGACGAGATGCTCGTGCTGGCCGGCGCCGTGCGGCGCGCCGTGCACACCGCGTTCGTCGTGTGCGACCTGCCGTTCGGCTCGACCGAGGTGTCGGACGAGCAGGCCGTCGCCACAGCTGTGCACTTCGTCAAGCGCGCGGGCGCCGACGCCGTCAAGCTCGAGGGAGCGACCCCGCAGCGGCTGTCGCGCATCCGGGCCATCGTCGACGCCGGCATCCCCGTCGTCGGTCATGTCGGCCTCACGCCGCAGACCGCCGTCGCGCTGGGCGGCCTGCGAGCCCAGGGCCGCACGGAGGATTCCGCCGCGCGTCTGGTCGACGATGCCCTCGCCGTGCAGGATGCCGGAGCGTTCGCGCTCGTCGTCGAAGCCGTGCCCGCCGAGATTCTCGCCGTCGTGCTCCCGGCGCTGCGCATTCCGGTGATCGGCATCGGCGCAGGACCGGCCGACGGGCAGGTGCTCGTGCTGCACGACCTGCTGGGCATCACGCCGGGCAAGCTCCCTACCTTCGTCAAGCGGTTCGCCGACATCGGCGATGCCATGACCGCCGGCGTCGCCGCGTATGCCGACGCCGTCCGAAGCGGGGCGTTCCCCGCCGCCGAGCACACGTACCGGTCGCGCCCCGAAGCCGTCGAAGCTGCCCGCGCGGCGCTGGAACGGCGGACCTCAGCGCTGTGATGCCGGAGGCGAAGGGGCAGTGAGGGCGCTCACGGTCGTCGTCGCGCCGGACTCGTTCAAGGGCACTCTCGATGCGCGGGCGGTGGCCGAGAACATCGCGCGCGGATGGCGTTCGGTGCGCCCGTACGACACGATCGTGACGCTGCCGCAGGCCGACGGCGGAGAGGGAACGCTCGACGCGATCGCCGCGTCCGTCGCGGGGGCGCGCTGGGCGGAGCCGGCGCCGGTCACCGGTCCCGACGGCTCCCCGGCGCCGGGGAGCTATCTGCTCCTGCCCGACGGCACGGCGTGCATCGAGCTCGCGCTGACGTCGGGGCTCCCGCTCATGCGCGCACCCGACCCGTTCGGCGCGACGACGCGCGGCGTCGGCGAGGTCATCGCGCGGGCACTCGCCGACGGCGCTCGGCGTGTGCTGCTCGGACTGGGCGGCTCGGCATCGACCGACGCCGGAGCCGGCGCGCTGGCCGCCCTCGGACTGCGCCTGCTCGACGGGCAGGGGAGGCCCATCGCGGACGGGGCCGCCGGGCTTTTCGACGTGCGCGTCGTCGAGCGTGCGCACCTCCTCGCGCCGCCGCCGGGTGGCATCCGCCTGCTGTGCGATGTCACGGCGCCGCTGCTCGGGGCCGGCGGCGCCGCGGAGACGTTCGGGCCGCAGAAGGGCGCGACGCCCGATCAGATCGCCGATCTGGAGCGCGCGCTGCGGCTCTTCGCGGATGCCGCGGGAGCATCCGATGCCGCCCGGGCCCTGCCCGGGGCGGGGGCGGCCGGCGGCACGGCGTTCGGGTTCATGGAGTTCTGGGGCGCGGTCGCCGAGCCCGGCGCCGCGACGATCTCGCGGCTGACGGGGCTCGACGACGCGCTCGCGCACGCCGACGTCGTGATCACGGGTGAGGGGCGGTTCGATGCCACGAGCCGGACGGGCAAGGTCGTGGGCTCCGTGCTGAGTGCCGCCCAACGGGCGCGCGCCGGGTCGATCGTGATCGCCGGCGCTGTGGAGGGGGAGGCCCCGGGCAGCACGACGGTGTCGCTCACTGAGCTCGCCGGCGACGCGGAGGCCGCGATGGCGGACACCGCTCGATGGCTCAAAGTGGCGGGCGCGACGGCGGCAGACCGCGCGCGCTGCTAGGCCGTGTTGATCAAGAGGATGACTCGTTGCTGGGCCACTCGGCCCATGGCCCGGAGACGTTCCGCAGGATTGCTTCCGCGGCCTTGAGTCGCTCGGGCGCAATGCCTTGCTCCCGGGATCCCCCCGAGTTCGCGCCATCGGGATACGTGAACGCATACCCGACCCAGGCGTCGAGGTCTCGTCGTTCGATGGTCTCGTGATAGTGCCCGGTCACGACGGCGAGCACTTGTCGCTCGAGGTTGTCGGCTTCGGCTTGCCAGTTCGAGTCGCAGGCGTCGCATCCGCAGACCGGATAGTGGAAGTCATTGAGCACTCCCGCGTGCATGTAGATCCCCGGGTACGCGGTGAAGACCAAGGTCACGGATGCGCATGTCGGGTCCTTCGGTCGAATCCGTGCGGCTCGCACCACCTCGTGATACGAGGCATGGAGCAGATCCTCGGCTGCTTCCACGCCCTCCTCGACTTCGACGTCGTAGGTGTCACGGAGGTGCGCGATGAGAGCGTCGGCGACGGTGTGGAGCGGCGCGAATCGTTCGGGGTGCGTGTCTACCGAGTATGTGTCCTCCGGTGGCGACCCATCCCACCGGTTCCCGTAATCGATGATCTGCCCATCGGCGTCACGGAAGATCGGCGCGTCGATCGACGGACGCACGTAGGAACTCACCTCGTCATCCTCGCGCATAGACGCGACATCGGTCGAGCCGTCGCTCAGGCCGAATGGGAGAGGTCCGTCTTGATCCAGATGAGCGTTGCGGCGAGACAGGGTAGTTACGGGCGAGCTTGTCGGAGCGCATCGCGATCCCGCGCCCCTGCTTGAGCCGATTGAAGCACCGCTCGACCACATTGCGGTCCTTGCAACGCTCCTTCTGTTGCTCGCCGAAGTCGATCGGCCGTCCCCTCCTCTTCCGGCGATGCGCGATCTGACGGGCGGATTCCTCCCCCTCATAGCGACGGCGCTCATCGCTTCGTTCGGTCACTGGTGGATCATCATCGTTTACCTGGGATTCTTGACTGCGGTCACCTTGGTCGCGCTGGCCTTCGGTCCGGAGACGAACAAGGAAGACATCGAGGCGGTGCCCGCCGACGACGTCTCGCGTGTGACTGCCGACTAACGGAGCAGCATCTGACGTGCCCGATCGTGAATCTGAGATCGGGCACGTCGGCTGTCCCTCGAGCAGTCAGCCGCCCGGGCGCCCCGTGAACTCGTCCATCGAGGAGTAGACCTTGAAGACGCGCGCCGCGACGGTGTCCCATACCCGGGTCGGCAGCACCCCGCGCAGCGCCATCGCGAGCTTGACCGTCCACGGTCGCAGGACGACCGGGGTGCCGCGCAGCATGCCGTTCCACGCGGCGGCCGTTGCCTGTCTCGGCGTCATGATGGGGGTCATCAGCGGCCCGCGCGCGCCCGCGAACATGCCCGTCGAGACGTAGCTCGGGCAGAACGTCGTGACGGCGACGTGGCGATGTCCGGCCTTTTCGAGCTCGAGGCGCACCGAGTCGCTCCAGCCGATCATCGCCCACTTCGAAGCCGCGTAAACGCTCATGTTCGGGTTGGCGAGGGTGCCCGCGGCCGAGGCGATGTTGAGGATGCGCTTGGGTCTGGCGGCATCCGCGATCATGTCCGGCAGCACTTCGCGCGTGAGCCACATCGCGGCGAGCACGTTGACCCGTATCGTCGCCTCGATGTCGCGTTCGGGATCGTGCTCCCAAAAGGGTGCGCCCCGCACGATGCCGGCGTTGTTGATCACGATGTCGGGTGCGCCGAGATCGTCACGCACCTGGGCGATTCCGCGCCGGATGTCGTCGAGCTGCGAGATGTCGACGCGATAGGCGCGCGCATCGACACCGGATCGCGACAGTTCGGCGGCGACCTGCTGCGCGAGAGTTTCGTCGATGTCCCACAGGGCGATCGCGCGGGCCCCCGCGGTCACGGCGCGCCGCGCGTAGATCTCGCCCATCCCGCGGGCCGCGCCCGTGATGAGCACCGTCGCCCCGCGGACGGGGTTGTTCTCGCGTCGGTCGGTCATGGATCCTCCGGTCGCTGTGATTCGTCGGTCTTCGAACCATAATCGAGCTCCTCAGGAGGTGAGGGGCCCGGCAGGGACGGGACTGCGCTACTCGTTCGCGCCTGCCCTTCGGGCGGCGCCTGTCTCGATGAGTTCCGCGCAGGCCGCCAGCCACTGGTTGCGGTGCACCGTCTCGCGGGCGAGCAGGAAGCTCAGCAGGTCTCGCACGCCGTGGTCGTCGGTCAGGCGATGGAGTCTGGCGATCTGCAGGCGGCCGTGCACCTCGGCGTGGACGTTGGATCGGAACTCCGAGAGCAGATGCCCACCCGCTGTGGTGGACGACCCCGACGAGAGTGCGCCGATGCCGTCGGCGGCGGGTGCGCCCGCGACGATGCCGTGCTGCACGTCGGTGCCGCCGATGACGGCGGCCACGGTGGGATCCGCCCGCACGGCGTGCTCGGTGATGTCCGGTGGAGACTTCTCGAGCAGCTGCGCGATCATCACAGCGAGCATCTCGACGTGGCCCATCTCTTCCGCCCCGATTTCGACCACGAGGTCGCGGTACCTGCCGGGGAGAGACATGCTCCATGCCTGGGACTGGTACCGCAGGGCGACCGTGATCTCGCCGTACTGGCCGCCCAGCACGTCTTGCAGCTTGCGCGCGTAGACGGCGTCGGGGCGCTCCGGGCTCACCGTGCGCAGAAGATCTCGCCAAGGGACGAACATGGCCCCCTCCTCACCCGCCGCCCGTCGACGAGACAGCGGATGGGACCACTCCACGCCGATCGAGACGGCAAAGCACGGGGATTGCGGACCGGGCGAGGACCGGCTAATGGCAGGGGGGAGACCGTCGATCGCAAGGGTTCGGCGGTCGAGCGTGAGGGGCGCGCTATTCCCGCTTCAGTTTGTCCTGCGCGGCGCCCGCGAGCTTCTCGACGGTGTTCGGCAGCTCGGTCGTTCCGTAGAACCGAGAGTCGGGGTGCGTCGGGGGCGGCATCGGTGCCTCTGCCGTCGGCTCGGCGACGTACGAGAACTCTCCGTGGCCGTCGGGGGTGGGGCCGCTCGCCCAGCGACCGTCGGCGGCGGCTGGGCCGTCCGAGAAATTGATGTACTGGTACGAGACGTCGCGTTCCTCTTTCGAGAGTGGGAAGTTGCTGGGCACGGGAAGCTCCTCGGTGCCTTCCTCCATGAGCTCAGCGCAGGCCGCAAGCCACTGATTCTGGTGCATCGTGTCGCGGGCGAGCAGGAAGCTCAGCAGGTCTCGCACGCCGTGGTCATCGGTCATGTGGTAGAGCCGGGCGACCTGCACGCGACCCTGCATTTCGGCGTTGGCGTTCGCCTGGAAGTCCGCCAGCAGATTGCCGCTCGCCGTGATGTAAGACCCCGACCAGGGGTTGCCCATGCTGTCCACGGCGCGCGCTCCCGCGCCCGCGACGATGCCGTGCTGCACATCGGTGCCGCCGATGACGGCGGCCACGGTGGGATCCGCCTGGACGGCATCCTCGGTGATGCCGAGCGGAGACTTCTCGAGCAGTTGCGCGATCATGACCGCGAGCATCTCTACGTGGCCCATCTCCTCTGCGCCGATACCGAAGACGAGGTCGCGGTACTTGCCGGGGATGTGCATGTTCCACGCCTGGAACTGGTACTGCAGCGCGACCGTGATCTCGCCGTACTGGCCACCCAGCACTTCTTGCAGCTTGCGCGCGTAGACGGCGTCGGGGCGCTCCGGCGTCGCCTTGTGCTGGAGCTCTTGCCGGTGGAAGTACATGTCACTCTCCTCACCCGCCGCGGGTTAGGGGAACGGCGGATGAAATCACTCCACGCCGATTGACGCTGCAATGCACGGGGGTTGCAGCGGGAGCGAGGAACCGATATTGGCAGAGGGTCAGGACACGGGGTTCGCGGGGCGCTCGGTTCCGGCCAGGCGCGCATCGGTCATCGTGTCGCGCAGGCCGAGTCCGCTGCGGACGTCGTCGCTGATCGCCCGTCGGCTTGCGACGACCGTCTCGGCCTGACGGAGCACGGTGTCGATGTGAGCGCGCGGGACGACGACGAAGCCTGTCGGATCAGCGAACACCAGATCGCCTTCGTGCACGACGCGACCGGCGATGTGCACGGGCTGCCCGGCGGTGCGCTGCTGCAGTCGGCCGCGCGCAGACGCAGGGACCGTGGCGCGGGCGTAGACGGCGAGGCCGAGCCGGCGGTTCTCCTGCACGTCGCGCATGGCGCCGTCGATGATGACGCCGCGGATGCTGCGAAGACTCGCGCCCAGTCCGAGGATGCCACCCCACGCCGCGACGTCGGTGCGTCCGTCGTTGTCGACGACCAGGACGTCGTCCTCGCCGGCGGCATCCACCACCTCGGTGAGGATATGCGTGTGCAGCACGTCCTGGTGGCGCGGCTCGAGCTGCGCCGTGCGCGCATAGCCGATGACCGGCGCGTCGACCGTGAGCGGGAGGAGCCCGCCCACTCCGGACAGCAGGCTCAGAGAATCCAGCGCATCGCTGACGGCGGAGGTCTCCAGGGTGGCGTAACGATCGAGCAGGCTCATACGTCCATGACATCGCACGGCGCCCCCGGAGTACAGTGCGGCGCGCGGGCGACTCAGGTTGCCGTCTCGCGGGAATCGGGGCGTGCTTCACTGGAGACGACGTCGGGAACGGAGCTCGCCATGGACGCACAGCACGTGCAGGTGTGCGTCATGGGAGTGTCGGCCTCGGGCAAGTCGACGGTGGGGGCACTGCTGGCAGATGAGCTCGGCGCCGAGTTCATCGACGCCGACGATCTGCACCCGATCGAGAACACGGCCAAGATGGCGTCGGGCCGTTCACTCACCGATGACGATCGATGGCCCTGGCTCGACGCGGTCGGCGCACGATTCGCGGATGCCGCGACCCGGCGTCGAGACCTCGTGATCGCCTGCAGCGCACTCGCGCGCCGCTATCGCGACCGCATTCGGGAGGTGGCGCCGAGTGTCGTGTTCGTGCACCTCGGCGGATCACCTCAGCTGCTCATCACGCGCGCCGCGCGGCGTCGCGGTCACTTCATGCCGCCCGCCCTTCTCGCGTCGCAGCTCGAGGCGCTCGAACCCCTCGGGCCCGACGAGCTGGGGGTCGAACTCGACGTCGCCGCGGATCCGCCGGCACTCACCGCCGGGGCGGTCGCCTGGCTCGGTCGACGAGCATTGCCCTAGGGCGGCGAGTGCCGGGGGAGCGGTCAGGCTTCGACGTCGCCGCGCCAGCCCCCGGTCTCGACACCGCGGGATTCGATGAACTCCTTGAAGTTCTTCAGGTCCTTGCGCACGGCGTGGCCTCCGGCGCCGACGAGGGCACCGAGCTTCTCGGCGACGCCCTCGGGCTCCCAGTCGAGCTGGACCGTGACGCGCGTCGACGTATCGGTCAGCTTGTGGAAGGTCACGACACCGGCGTGCTCGGTCTCGCCCCCGACGCTTCTCCACGCGACGCGCTCGTCGGGGTGCTGCTCGGTGATCTCGGCATCGAACTCGCGCTGCTGCCCTGCGACGGTCACCTTCCACCGCGTGTGGGTGTCGTCGATCTGCGTGATCTCGTCGACCTCGTCGAGGAAGTGCGGAAAGCTCTCGAACTGCGTCCACTGGTTGTAGGCCGTGCTGACGGGGACGTCGACGTCGATGGTCTCGATGATCTGCACCACGATGGGTCCTCTCTGTTGGTCGTCTTCCCCCCATTCCACCCCGCGGCCGCCCACGTGGTCACGGGGTTGACACGACCGCACTCCGACGACACCTCGCGGATTCTCTCGGTTCCGCACCGTCCGATCAAGGGTCTGACAGATGTTCGTGCGAGCCGTCAGTGTGGGAACCCCGCCCCCAACGCAAGGAGACGCGCAATGAAGGCACTCACGTGGCAAGGCACGCGCAGCGTAGCGGTCGAGGAGGTGCCCGATCCCGTCATCATCGAGCCCACAGACGCGATCGTGAAGATCACCTCGACCGCCATCTGCGGGTCGGACCTGCACCTGTACGAAGTGTTCGGTCCGTACCTCGACCGCGGTGACATCCTGGGACACGAGCCGATGGGGGTCGTCGTCGAGGTCGGTGACGGCGTCACGAGCCTCGCGGTCGGCGACCGCGTCGTCGTGCCGTTCAACATCTCCTGCGGGCACTGCTTCATGTGCCGGCGCGGACTGCAGTCGCAGTGCGAAACGACGCAGGTGCGCGAGTACGGCAGCGGAGCGGCCCTGTTCGGCTATACGAAGCTCTACGGTCAGGTTCCCGGCGGCCAGGCGGAGTACCTGCGCGTGCCGCTGGCCGACTACAACCATGTGCGGGTCGGCGCCGACCTGCCCGATGACCGCTACCTCTACCTGAGCGACATCCTGCCGACCGCGTGGCAGGCGGTGGAGTATGCCGACGTGCCGGCGGGGGGCACTCTGGCCGTGCTGGGACTCGGTCCCGTCGGCCAGTTCGTCGCCCGCATCGGTGTTCAGCACGGCTTCCGGGTTCTCGCGATCGACCCCGAGCCGGAGCGCCGGGCGATGGCCGAGCGGCACGGCGCGCTCACGTACGACCTGACCGACACGGTCGTCGATGCGCTGCGCGATTTCACCGAGGGCCGCGGCGCAGACTCGGTCGTCGACGCCGTCGGCCTCGAAGCGCACGGCAGCAGCATCGCGGGTTTCGCGCAGAAGGCCGTCGGCCTGCTGCCGGATCCGCTCGCTCAGCGCCTTATGGACAAGGCCGGCGTCGACAGGCTCGCGGCGCTCTACGGAGCGATCGACCTCGTCCGCCGCGGTGGCACCGTCTCGCTGAGCGGCGTGTACGCCGGCGACGCCGATATCCTCCCCATGAAGACGATGTTCGACAAGCAGCTCTCGCTGCGCATGGGCCAGTGCAACGTCAAGCGCTGGATCGATGACCTCATGCCGCTCGTCGAGGATCCCGCCGATCCCCTCGGCGTCATGGACCTCGCGACCCACCACGTGCCGCTCAGCGAGGCGCCGCGCATGTACGACACGTTCCAGAAGAAGGAGGACGGGTGCATCAAGGTCGTCCTGACCCCGTGACCCAGACGGATGCCGCGCCCGAGACGGCGTGGCCGGGATCGGCCTATCCGCTCGGGGCGACCTACGACGGCAACGGCACCAACTTCGCGATCTTCAGCAGCGGCGCCGAGCGGGTCGAGCTGTGCCTCTTCGCCGGCGACGTCGAGACGCGCGTAGACCTCGTCGATGTCAACGCCTTCGTGTGGCACGCCTACCTTCCGGGCGTGCAACCGGGCCAGAGGTACGGCTACCGCGTGCACGGACCGTACGACCCCGCGAACGGGTTGCGCTTCAACGCCAACAAGCTGCTCCTCGATCCGTATGCGAAGGCGGTGGACGGGCGCATCCAGTGGTCGCAGGAGATGTTCGGCTACGACTTCGGCGACCCTGACTCGCGCAACGACGCGGATTCGGCGGCGCACATGATGAAGGGCGTCGTCGTCAATCCGTACTTCGACTGGGCGGGCGACCGTCACCCCGAGACCCCCTACGCCCAGACCCTCATCTACGAAGCCCACGTGAAGGGGCTCACGCAGCTGCATTCGCTCGTGTCCGAAGAACTGCGCGGCACCTACGCCGGCACGGCGCATCCCGCTGTGATCGAGCATCTGACGAAGCTCGGCGTGACGGCGCTCGAGCTCATGCCCGTGCACCAGTTCGTCGACGATTCGACGCTGCAGCAGAAGGGACTGTCGAACTACTGGGGCTACAACACGATCGGCTTCTTCGCGCCGCACAACGCCTACTCGTCGTCAGGCGAAGGCGGCGAGCAGGTGCAGGAGTTCAAGGCCATGGTCAAGGCTCTGCACGATGCCGGGATCGAGGTCATCCTCGACGTCGTCTACAACCACACGGCAGAGGGCAACCACCTCGGTCCCACCCTGTCGATGCGGGGCATCGACAACCGCGCGTACTACCGCCTCGAAGCCGACGATCCCCGCTACTACACCGACTACACCGGCACGGGCAACAGCCTCAACGCGGGCGACCCGCACGCGCTGCAGCTGCTCATGGATTCGCTGCGCTACTGGGTGCTCGAGATGCACGTCGACGGATTCCGCTTCGACCTCGCCTCGACCCTCGCGCGGGAGTTCTACGACGTCGACCGGCTCGCGACGTTCTTCGAGCTCGTGCAGCAAGACCCCGTCGTGTCGCAGGTGAAGCTCATCGCCGAGCCGTGGGACGTCGGCCCAGGCGGGTACCAGGTCGGCAACTTCCCGCCGCAGTGGACCGAGTGGAACGGCAAGTACCGCGACACGGTGCGCGACTTCTGGCGCGGCGAACCGCAGGTGCTCGGGGAGTTCGCGGCGCGGCTGACCGGTTCGGCCGACCTGTACGAGCACTCCGGGCGCCGGCCCGCGGCATCCATCAACTTCGTCACGGCGCACGACGGCTTCACGCTGCGCGATCTCGTGTCGTACGACGACAAGCACAACGAGGCCAACGGCGAAGACGGTCGCGACGGCGAATCGCACAACCGGTCCTGGAACGGCGGCGTCGAAGGGCCGACCGACGACCCTGCCGTGCTCACACTGCGCGCACGGCAGCAGCGCAACTTCCTCGCGACGCTGCTGCTGTCGCAGGGGGTGCCGATGATCTCGCACGGCGACGAGCTCGGCCGCACGCAGGGTGGCAACAACAACGTTTACGCGCAGGACAACCCGACGGCCTGGGTGGATTGGGAGGCCGCAGACCTGCCGCTCATCGAGTTCACCGCCGCCGTCGCACGCCTGCGACGCGAGCACCCCACCTTCCGGCGCAGCCGGTTCTTCGACGGGCATCCGGTCGAGATGGCGGAGGGCGATCCCATCCCCGACGTCGTGTGGCTGCGACCCGACGGCACCGCCATGCGGCCCGAGGACTGGGACTCGGGATTCGGGCAGGCCATCGGGGTGTTCCTCAATGGCAGGGGCATCCGCGAGCGCGACCGCCGCGGCGAGCCCGTCACCGACCTGCACTTCATCGTGCTGTTCAACGCGGGCGCCGAGCCGATCGACTTCGCCATTCCGAGCGTCGCCTTCAGCCCGCAGTGGGGTGTGCGCGTCGATACCGCTGGTGAGCTGCCGTCGGACGAGCCCGTCGCGCCGGGGTCGGTCGTGCGGGTGGAGGCGCGGGCGCTCGTCGTGCTCGGCGAGATCGATGAGCAGACGCGCGATGTCGAGGGCTCCGTCGCGGCATCACTGCGGCAATACGCCGTTGCCGCCTCTGGAGGGCGACCCGATCAGCGACACGTCTCGCTCGGATAGGAGCCGTACGCGGTGCGGTAGTGCTGGGCGAACCGCGAGGGGTTCGAGAACCCCCAGCGTCGTGCGAGGTCGGCGATCGTTCCCGTCGTACCCTCAAGCAGTTCGGCGCGGGCCCCCGCGAGTCGCGCCGAGCGCAGGTATGCGCTGGGAGTCTGCCCCGTTGCACGGCGGAAGGCGTACTGAAGCCCCCGTGTCGACATGCGCACGGCGGCGGCGACGTCGTCGATCGTGACGGCCTCACGGGCGTGATCGTCCATGTAGGCCATGGCGCGGCGCACGCTCGCCGAAGCGACGGTGCTCTGCCGATTGCGCTCGACGGCATCGAGGTAGGTCGTCGAGAAGGTCGACAGCGTCATGATGAGCGCGTGCCGGCGTATCTCCGCTTCGAGGATGGCGTCGCCCTCGCTCATGACGCCGAGCCCGTGCATGACGTGGCGGAACGTCGACTCCCACGCGCGAGCCGCCTCGGCGGTGCGAGGAGCCGGATCGGTCACCTCGAGCACGAGACGCTCGTCGCCGGACGCGTGCCGGGCGAGCTCCTCAGCGTGCGCCCGGTCGAAGACGAACGCGCGCACGTGCGCCGTGCCGTCCCACCGGGCCCGTGTCGGAGCGTCGGCCGCAAGCCACGGAAGAGAGGCGTCGAGAGTATGCCCGCCGCTGCTGACACGGCCGTGCTTGGTGGCGACACGACAGGCCATGAGCTGGTTCTCAGGCTCGATCGTCGAACTCACCCGCGCCGTCAACGATGTGGAGACGACCGACAGGCCCTCGATCTCGGCCGAAGCCCACTCGAAGGGGAACCGGTCTGGTTCGGCAGTCTCGAACCGGGCCGACGGCACGTGCCGCTGCCACATCTCTTCGGCCGAGCGTGCTCCGCGGCTCTGCAAACGCAGGACTTCTGCCATGTTCACTGGGTCTTTCAAGTCGTGGCCGCCCCAGCGTCCGCCACTGTCATCCTGACACGAATCGGACGTGGAGCGGCACATTGCCGGCGGACGCGGGCCACATCCGCGACCTGGCAGAATCGTCGTCATGCGTGAATCCTTCGTGTACGACGCCGTACGCACTCCCTTCGGTCGCGCGGGCGGCGCCCTGGCAGGCATCCGGCCCGATGATCTGGCCGCCGTCGTCATGCGCGCCACGATCGAGCGCACGGGTCTGGACCCCGCGCGGATCGATGACATCGTGTTCGGCGACGCCAATCAGGCCGGCGAAGACACCCGCAACGTCGCGCGCATGAGTGCCCTGCTCGCGGGTTTTCCCACGACGGTGCCCGGCGTGACCGTCAACAGGCTGTGCGGGTCGTCGGTCGAGGCTGTCATCCAGGCATCGCGGGCGATCGAGGCAGGTGACGCCGACATCGTGCTTGCGGGCGGTGTCGAGTCGATGAGTCGAGCGCCGTACGTCGTTGAGAAATCCCCGCGGCCGTGGCCGTCGCTCGGCAACCAGACGATGTGGAACACCGCGATCGGCTGGCGCATGACCAACCCTCGGCTGTCGCGCGAGTGGACGATCTCGAACGGGGAGTCCGCCGAGAAGCTGGCCGGCATCTACGACATCTCGCGCGAAGAGCAGGACGCCTTCGCGCTGCGCAGCCACCGCCGCGCCGCCGAGGCCTGGGCCGACGGGGTGTACGACGACGAGATCGTGCAGGTACCCGGGGCCGCGCTCGCGCGAGACGAGGGCATCCGGGATGGCACGACGCTCGAGAAGCTCGGCGGCCTGTCCGCGCTGTTCGCCGCCGACGGCACCGTGACGGCGGGCAACTCCTCGTCGCTCAACGACGGGGCCTCGGCCGTGCTGGTCGGCGGGGCCGGCGTGATCGACGCCGAACCGCTCGCCCGGATCGCCGGTCGCGCGGCGTTCGGGAACGCCCCCGATGTCTTCGGCGTCGCCCCCGTCGAAGCGGCGAACCGGGCGCTGGCGCGCGCGGGACGCACGTGGGCCGACGTCGATCTCGTCGAGCTCAACGAGGCGTTCGCGTCGCAGAGCCTCGCGTGCCTGCGCGGCTGGCCCGACCTCGACCCCGAGAAGGTCAATGTGCACGGTGGGGCGATCGCGATCGGGCATCCGCTCGGGGCATCAGGCGGCCGCATCATCGGGCACGCGGCGCATGAGCTGCGCCGTCGCGGGGGCGGTGTCGCCGTCGCGGCGATCTGCATCGGCGTCGGGCAAGGGCTCGCGGTCGTCCTCGAGCGCTGACCCGCATCTGCCGGCGCTGACGCCGGTGCGCGAGGGCTGACCCCGCCCGAAAGGAGGTGGTCATGAGCCCGAAGGCGTACCGGGGGGTGGACCGTGTGCGCGGCGAGGTGTCGAGACGGCATAAGATCGTCATGAATCTGTCTCAGAGGGCCCGTTGTCGCGTGTCCCCAGCACGTAATGCACAGACCGTCCCCCAGCGGTCGACAACCGGCTGACAGATCGAAAGGGCCCCTCGAGTGGTCAGCGCCAACTGCACCACTCGAGGGGCCGCCACGCAGTCTCGAAGACTGCATGTGTTGAGCGCGTCGCGACTTCGCCAGGGGTTACGAATAGCCCTCGACGCGCTCCGCGACCGCTTTCCCCAAGAATGCGGTCGGCCCCAGTGCTGAGACGACAATACTCCCTGAGCCCGTGTCCACCAAATGGTGGACACGGAGTTGTCACATGCTCGACACGTTTCCTATACCGAGTCCATCCAGAGCGACCCGCAGAATGTCGGTCGCGAGAGTGTCGGCATCGAGTCCGCCACCCGGCCGATACCACTCCGTGAGCGAGTTGATCATGCCGAACATGAGACGCGTCGCGACCGCGCCGTCGACATCGGAACGCACTTCGCCCGCGTCCTGCGCGGCCGTCACGAGCGCCGTCACGCGGTGATCGAACGTGCGCCGACGCTCGAGCGCGCGGCGCTCGACGTCGCTGTTGCCCCGCACGTGCAGCAGCAGAGTCACCGACGGAAGGCGTTCGACGAGCACGAGCACGGCCCCGTGCAGCACGAATCGCAAGCGGTCGATCGGGGGGCCTGTGACGGCGGCGGGGGCGTCGAGGAGCGTTTCCAGCCCCGTCAGGGCGTCGTCGACGGCGACCTCGAGCAGCTCTTCGCGCGAGGCGAAATGGTGGTAGAGCGCGGACTTCGTCACCCCGAGGCGGGCCGCGAGATCGGCGACCGACGTCGCGTCGTACCCGCGCTCGTTGAACAGGTCCACCGCGACGGCGAGGATCGCTTCGCGCGAATAGCCCGGACGACCGCGGCGCGCGGGTGTCTCATGCTCGGCTGACGGAACGGATGCCACGCCTCAGTCTCCCATCGCCGCCTTGGGGCTCGCGGCTGATTCTGACATGATTACTGAACGATCGGTGAGAAAATACCGGTCGCGATCATCGCGCACCGTGGCGAGAGGACGAGGATGTCAGGCGAATCGACGGCTCTGCGCGTCGAGTACGCGAACGATCGCGTGCTGGCGACCCTTGATCGTCCGCAGACGCGCAATGCGATCGACCAGGCGACGATCGACGGCCTGCATGCGCTGTGCGAAGAGCTCGAGGCCTCGCCGCGCATCCTGATCCTCGCCGGTGCGGGGGGCGTGTTCGCGTCGGGTGCCGACATCGCCCAGCTGCGCGAACGCCGTGCCGCCGACGCTCGTCGGGGCATCAACACGACCGCCTTCCGGCGAGTGCGCGCGCTGCCGATGCCCGTCATCGCCGCCGTCGACGGATATGCCCTCGGCGGCGGAGCCGAGCTCGCCTATGCCGCCGACATCCGCATCGGCTCGCCCTCGCTGAAGATGGGAAACCCCGAGACGGGGCTCGGCATCATCGCCGCAGCCGGCGCGACGTGGCGCCTGCCCGAGATCGTCGGCGAGGCTCGCGCCGCCGAGCTGCTGCTGACCGGTCGCATCCTCGATGCCGACGAGGCCCTCGCGTGGGGCCTCGTCTCAGCCATCCACCCCTCGGACGAGCTCGTCGGTGCGGCGCACGCGATCGCCGACCGGATCGCGCGCAACGACCCGCTCGCCACGATGCACACCAAGCGGGCCCTGCTCGCGCCCGCCGACGCGCACCCGGCGATCGAGCTCGAGCTGCAGGCCGAGCTCTTCGAGAGCCCCGAGAAGGAGCGACGCATGACCGCCTTCCTCACCCGGAGGTCGCGATGAGCCCCGCCGCGCCCTCAGCTCCCGACGCGGCTGACGGGTCGGCTTCGGCCCCCCGGCACGTCGGCGTCCTCGGCGGCGGGCGTATGGGTACCGGCATCGCGCACGCCTTCGTGCTCGCCGGTGCCCGCGTCACCGTCGTCGAAGTGACCCCGGATGCCGCAGCCTCGGCCCGCATGCGCGTGCTCGAGTCGCTCGACCGGTCGGTCGCGCGCGGTGCGACCGCTCGCTCGCTCGACGACCTCGCAGGCGCCGTCTCGGTCGACAGCGACGCGCAGGCCTTCGCGTCGTGCGACCTCGTCGTCGAGGCCGTGCCCGAAGACCGCGGCCTCAAGCGCGACGCTCTCGCCCGCGTCGAGGCAGTGCTGCCCGGTGGTGCTGTGCTCGCCTCGAACACGTCGTCGATCTCGATCGACGACCTCGCCGCCGACCTCGCGCACCCGCAGCGGTTCTTGGGCCTGCACTTCTTCAACCCCGTGCCCGCGTCGTCGCTCGTCGAGGTCGTGATCGGCGGCGCGACCGCCCCCGACCTCGTCGACACAGCCCGAGGATGGGTCGAAGCCCTCGGCAAGACACCCGTCGTCGTCCGTGACGCGCCGGGGTTCGCCTCGAGCCGGCTCGGCGTCGCCCTCGCCCTCGAAGCGATGCGCATGCTCGAAGAGGGCGTCGCCTCGGCGCAGGACATCGACCGTGCGATGGAGCTCGGCTACCGGCATCCGGTCGGCCCGCTGCGCACGACCGACATCGTCGGCCTGGACGTGCGGCTCGGCATCGCCGAAGAGCTGCACGACAAACTCGGAGACCGGTTCGCACCGCCCGCGCTGCTGCGCCGGATGGTCGCCGACGGTCACCTCGGACGCAAGAGCGGTCGGGGCTTCTACGAATGGAGTGAGACATGACCCGGATCCTGCCCAGCTACGTGCTCGACGCGTGGTGGACGCCCGACGCGTCAGAGGCCGAAGGCGGCACCGAAGTGCGCGACGCGTCGACGGGTGAGGTCATCACGGTCGTCAGCACCCACGGGCTCGATCTCGCCGGCGTGCTCGATCACGCGCGCACGACGGGGCAGCGCAGCCTCGGTGCCCTCACGTTCCACGAGCGCGCGGTGCTGCTCAAGCAGTTCGCGCTGGTTCTCAACGATCACCGCGAAGAGCTCTACGAGCTGTCACTGCGCGCCGGGTCGACCAAGCGTGACTCGCTGAACGACATCGACGGCGGTATCGGGGTGCTCTTCGCCTACTCGTCGAAGGGTCGCCGCGAACTGCCCAACTCGACCGTGTACGTCGACGGCCCCGTCGAGCCGCTCTCGAAGGACGGCTCGTTCCTCGGGCGTCATGTCTTCACCCGCCTGCCCGGCGTCGCCGTGCAGATCAACGCCTTCAACTTCCCGATGTGGGGCGCGCTGGAGAAGTTCGCCCCCGCTTTCCTCGCCGGTGTGCCGACGGTCGTCAAGCCCGCGACGCCCACCGCGTACATCGCCGAGGCGTGGGTGCGCATCCTCGTCGGTTCGGGCCTGCTCCCGGACGGATCGCTGCAGCTGGTCAGCGGCTCGGTGCCCGACCTGTTCGACCACGTGCGGCTCGGCGACCTCGTCGGATTCACCGGCAGTGCCTCGACGGCCGAACGCCTGCGCGACAAGGCCGACCGCGACGTGCGCTTCACGAGCGAAACCGACTCGATCAACGCCTCGGTGCTGGGCCCCGACGCGACGCCGGGCACCCCCGAGTTCGACGCGTACGTCAAGCAGCTCCTGGTCGAGATGACGACCAAGGCCGGGCAGAAGTGCACCGCGATCCGCCGAGCCATCGTGCCCGCGGCATCCGTCGACGCATTCGTCGAGGCGGTCCGCGAGAAGATCGCCGAGCGCGTCGTGATCGGCGACCCCCACGTCGAGGGCGTCACGATGGGACCGCTCGTCTCGACGCAGCAGCGTGACGAGGTGCTGCGTCAGATCGCGGCCCTGCAAGACGCCGGTGGCCGGCTGCTCGTCGGATCGACGGATGCGCCCGAGGTCGTGCGCGCCGACGGAACGACGGGCCCCGCCCCCGACGGCGGCTTCGTCGCCCCCGTGCTGATCGGGTTCGCGGATGCCACGACCCCCGCCGTCCACGACATCGAGGCGTTCGGGCCGGTCGCGAGCGTCCTCGCGTACGACACGCTCGAAGAGGCGGCGCACCTGGTCGATCTGGGCGGCGGATCGCTCGTGACGAGCGTCGCCACGAACGACCCCGACGTCGCGGTCGAACTCATGACCCGCATCGCGGCGTTCAACGGGCGCGTGCTCTTCCTCAGCCGCGACAATGCCCGCACCTCGACCGGTCACGGTGCACCCGTGCCTCATCTCGTGCACGGCGGGCCCGGTCGCGCCGGCGGCGGAGAAGAGCTCGGCGGCATCCGCGCTGTGCTGCACCACATGCAGCGCACCGCCGTGCAGGGATCGCCCGAAATCCTCACGGCCCTCACCGGTGTGTGGCACGCGGGCGCTCCGGCGCAGGCGAATGGACGGCACCCGTTCCGCAAGTCGGTCTCCGAGCTCACGTTGGGCGACCAGATCGCGTCGGCATCCCGCGTCGTGACGCTCGAGGACATCGAGACCTTCGCGACCTTCACCGGTGACACGTTCTACGCGCACATGGACGAGGAATCGGCCGCGGCGAACCCGTTCTTCCCGGGGCGCGTCGCGCACGGCTACCTGCTCGTCTCGTGGGCGGCGGGGCTCTTCGTCGACCCCGACCCGGGACCCGTGCTCGCCAACTACGGGCTCGAGAACCTGCGGTTCATCACGCCCGTCTCACCCGACGACGAGATCCGCGTCACCCTCACGGCGAAGCAGATCACCCCGCGCGAGACCGACGAGTACGGCGAAGTGCGCTGGGATGCGGTGATCCACAACCAGCGAGACGAGATCGTCGCGACGTACGACGTGCTGACGCTCGTCGCCAAGGAGCCGGCGTGACCGACCCGGCCGAGTGGTTCGCCGGCCAGCGCGCGATGCTCAGATCGGATCGCGCGTCGGCCGCCCTCGGGATGGTCATCGAGCACGATGGTCCTGACTACTGCGCCGTGTCGATGCTCATCCGCGATGACATGACCAATGGGTTCGGCATGACGCACGGCGGCATGGTGTTCGCGCTCGCCGACACGGCGTTCGCGCTCGCGTGCAACGACGACGAGCAGGTGACGGTGGCTGCGGGCGCCGACATCTCGTTCCTCGCGCAGACGAGGGCCGGTCAGAGACTGCGCGCCGAAGCCCGCCGTCGTGCGGGCACGGCGCGCACGGGGCTGTACGACGTCACGGTGACCGATGAAGACGGCACCGTCGTCGCGGAGTTCCGCGGGCGCTCGGTCACGACCCGCGCTACACTTACTTAACGAGTGTTCTGTTATTCGAGGACGCTCAGAATCCGGAGTCGACGATGACATCACCAGAACTGGCCGCAGTGGACACCGCGGACGACCTCGCGACCTTCGACGCGCTCATCGCCGCGGAGCAGCGGATCGAGCCGCGTGACTGGATGCCCGACGCTTATCGGCGCACGCTCATCCGGCAGATCTCGCAGCACGCGCACTCCGAGATCATCGGCATGCAGCCCGAGGGCAACTGGATCACGCGCGCGCCGAGCCTCAAGCGCAAGGCGATCCTCATGGCCAAGGTGCAGGACGAAGCGGGCCACGGGCTCTATCTCTACTCGGCCGCCCAGACCCTCGGCATCACGCGCGACGAGATGACCGACCAGCTCATCGCGGGGCGGGCGAGGTATTCGTCGATCTTCAACTACCCGACGCCCTCGTGGGCCGACATGGGCGCCATCGGATGGCTCGTCGACGGCGCAGCGATCTGCAACCAGGTGCCGCTGTGCCGCGCGTCGTACGGGCCGTACGGACGCGCGATGGTGCGCATCTGCAAGGAGGAGTCGTTCCACCAGCGCCAGGGTTTCGAG
Source organism: Microbacterium sp. Y832 (assembly GCF_057669765.1). NCBI lineage: Bacteria > Bacillati > Actinomycetota > Actinomycetes > Micrococcales > Microbacteriaceae > Microbacterium > Microbacterium sp. Y832. The sequence continues at coordinate 160,256 of NZ_JBYHFM010000001.1, forward strand.
ATCCTGCTGACGCTCATGCGCGGCACGGAATCCCAGCGCGAAATGGCGCAGGAGTCGGTGAACCGCTGGTACTGGCCCTCTCTCATGATGTTCGGCCCGCCCGATGACGCGTCGCCCAATTCGGCGCAATCGATGGCGTGGAAGATCAAGCGCTTCTCGAACGACGAACTGCGCCAGCGCTTCATCGGGATGCTGGTGCCCCAGGCCGAGATCCTGGGGGTCACACTGCCCGACCCTGAACTGCGCTGGGACGAAGCCGAGCAGCGCTGGCACACGAGCGAGATCGATTGGACCGAGTTCAACGAAGTGCTCTCGGGCCGCGGGCCTATGAACGCCGAGCGGATCCGCAACCGCCGCAACGCTCACGAGGAAGGTGCCTGGGTGCGTGAGGCTGCCGCCGAATACGCGCGCAAGCAGGCAGCGAAGGCAGAAGGGGTGGCGGCATGATGACCACGGCGGGAGCATCAGACCGCGAGACCTGGCCCATGTGGGAGGTCTTCGTCCGCGCGAATCGCGGCCTGTCGCACGTGCACGCGGGGTCGTTGCATGCGCCCGATGCGGACATGGCTCTGCGCAACGCGCGCGACCTGTACACGCGCCGCGGCGAGGGCACCTCGGTGTGGGTCGTGCCGGCTGAAGCGATCACGACGAGCGACCCCGACGCCAAGGGCGCCTACTTCGAGAGCCCCGCGGGCAAGAACTACCGCCATGCCGTGTACTACACGGCATCCGAAGGGGTGCCGCACCTGTGAACGAGACGACGTCGAACCCGCACGGCGATGTGACGGTCGACCAGATCGAGCTCTCGGCCGAGCTCGCCGGCGGCGACGCCGTCGCCTCGCCCGAGGCGGGGGAGTACGCCCTCTGGCTCGGTGACGACGCGCTCGTGCTCGCACAGCAGCTGGGTGGCTGGATCGCCAAGGCGCCCGAGCTCGAAGAAGACGTCGCCCTGGCCAACATCGCGCTCGACCTGCTCGGCCACGCCCGGTCGCTCCTGCGCTATGCGGGCACGGCGACGGGTCGCACCGAGGACGATCTGGCCTACTGGCGCGACGAGCCCGAGTTCCGAAGCGCCTGGCTCTTCGAGCAGCCCAACGGCGACTTCGCGCAGACGATCGCGCGTCAGCTCGTGGCATCGGTCTACCTGTTCGAGCTCTACACGGCGCTGCAGCGGTCGACCGACGAGACCTTCGCGGCGATCGCGGCGAAGTCCGTGAAAGAGGTCGAATACCACCGCGACCACGCCGTGCAGTGGACGCTGCGCCTCGCCGGCGGAACCGACGAATCGCGGCGCCGCATGATCCGCGCGGTCGGCGACGTCTGGCCGTACGTCGACGAGCTTTTCCGCGACGAGCCGCTCACCGACGCCCTCGCCGAGGACGGCATCGCCGTGCGCCCGTCGGCGCTGCGTCCCGCGTTCGACGACGTCATCGCAGCAGTGTTCGCCGAAGCAGAGCTCGAGGTGCCCCAGGTGCCCGGCTCATCGGCCGGCGGACGTCACGGGCACCACTTCGCGACGCTCGGCTACCTGCTCGCCGAGATGCAGGTGCTCGCCAGGCAGCACCCGGGAGCGACATGGTGACCGTGCTTCCCGATGCCTGGACCGTCGCCGCGAGTGTGCTCGACCCCGAGGTTCCCGCGCTCACGATCGAAGACCTCGGCGTCCTGCGCGACGTCCGCGTCGACGGTGCTCACGTCACCGTGACGATCACGCCCACCTATTCGGGCTGCCCTGCGATGGACACGATCCGCGAAGACCTCGAGCTCACCCTCGGGGCCGCCGGCTTCGACGACGTCGACGTCCGCCTCGTGCTCTCGCCCGCGTGGACGACGGACTGGATGACGGACAACGGCAAGCGCAAGCTCGAGGAGTTCGGCATCGCCCCGCCGACCGGCCGCTCCGGGACCGGCGTCGTGCGGCTGCAGCTGGGTGTGCCGTGCCCGCGCTGCCGGTCGCTGCAGACCCGCGAGATCTCGCGGTTCGGCTCGACCTCCTGCAAGGCGCTGTGGGAATGCCGCGCGTGCCTTGAGCCCTTCGACCACTTCCGGGTGCACTGATGACGAACCTTCAGCAGACCGACGCGCCGACGGCCCGTCGACGCGGACGCTTCCACACGCTCCGGGTGGGCGCCGTGCGCGCCCTCACCGACAACGCGGTCGAGGTGACCTTCACCATTCCCGAGCAGCTGCGCGGCGACTTCGACTACTTCGCGGGTCAGCACGTGGCCCTGCGCACCATGATCGACGGGCACGAGATGCGCCGGTCGTACTCGCTGTGCCGGGCGCTGGACGCGGGCGGCGGAGGCGACGGCCCCCGCACGATCAGCGTCGCGATCAAGCGCGACCAGGGTGGCCGGTTCTCGACGTGGGCGCAGACCGAGCTCAAGCCCGGCGACTCGATCGACGTCATGAGCCCGCAGGGCACATTCACGTCGGGCCTGGCCGATCTCGACGGCGCGCACGTCGCCGGGATCGCAGCGGGATCGGGCATCACGCCGCTCATGGCGCTCGCTGCGACGGTTCTGGGCAGGTCGGACACGTCGCGATTCACGCTCGTGTTCACGAACCGCTCGACGACCGACGTCATGTTCCTCGAAGAACTCGCCGACCTGAAGGACCGCTACCCGACGCGGCTTGCGCTTCACCACGTGCTCTCGCGCGAACAGCGGTCGGCGCCCCTGCTGTCGGGGCGTATCGACGAAGAGCGACTGCGGCGCATCCTCGACGCGCTCGTGCTGCCCGAAACGGTCGACGAGTGGTTCCTGTGCGGACCGTTCGAGCTCGTGCAGCTGTGCCGCGACACCCTCGAGGACATCGGCGTGGATCCCGCGCACGTGCGGTTCGAGCTGTTCACGACGGGCGAGCCCGGCGCTGAGCTGCCCAATGCGGGCCGGCCCGTCATCGTTCGTGAGGACGAGCCCGTGCGGCGCGTGGAGTTCTCGCTCGACGGGCAGTCGCAGAGCGTCGACAGCCCCGTCAGCGCCAACGAGACGATCCTCAACGCCGCGCTGCGGGTTCGCGGTGACGTGCCGTTCGCGTGCTCGGGTGGGGTGTGCGGCACATGCCGCGCGCTGCTCGTGGACGGGTCGGTGACGATGACCGAGAACTATGCGCTCGAACCCGACGAACTCGAGCGCGGCTACGTGCTCACATGCCAATCGCATCCGACGAGCGACCGGGTCGTCGTCGACTACGACGTGTGAACGGATGCCGCGGGCCGCGGCATCCGCGAAAGGACAACCATGATCGACCTCACGCTCGACGGCGACGTCGCGCACATCGTGCTCGACAACCCCGACAAGCTCAATGCGCTCGATGAGACGGCCATCCGCGACCTCGACCGCGCTTACGCCGAAGCGGCGGCCGCGGGCGTGCGTGCCCTCGTGCTGCGCGGCGAGGGGCGGGCATTCTGTGCGGGGCGCGATATCTCGGGGGTCGACCCGCGCGACGACGATGTCATGGGTTACCTCGGCGGGCTCGTGACACCGCTGCTGCGGCGCATGGCCGACTTTCCCGCACCGACCTTCGCGGCAGCGCACGGGGCATGCCTGGGTGTCGGCCTCGGCCTTCTCATCGCGACCGACGTCGTCTACGTCGCTGATTCGGCCAAGATCGGGTCGCCCTTCGCGGGACTCGGCGCGACGCTGGACTCGGGTGGGCACGCGCTCTTCTATGAGCGCCTCGGCGCGCACAAGACGCTCGACCTGATCTACACGGGCCGCCTCATGTCGGGTACGGAAGCGGTCGAGTCGGGTTTGTTCTCACGCGTTCTTCCGGCGGAGGACGTGCAGGCGGCGACGATCGAGGCCACTCAGCGCGCGGCATCCGGAGCGACCGCCGCCTTCGTCGCGAGCAAGAAGCTCGTGGCTCGGCTGCGCGACGAGCGCCTGGCCCTGTGGGACTCGGTCGACATCGAGAACTCCGCGCAAGCGGCCCTGTGCGACACCGACGACTACCGCGAAGGGTTCGCGGCGTTCCAGCAGAAGCGCAAGCCGCAGTTCACGGGCCGTTGACGCCGATCCTGCGGTAGCCGCCCGGCACCGGCTCGATGAGGCCGAGGTCTTGGAAAGCGTCGAGCCAGCCGCCCATCGGCCAGGTGCCCCAGCGGTCGCGGAACAGTGCGCCGTTGCGCAGGATGTCGTCGAGGTGGCGGATCGGGGGGTTGTCGATCTGGTGGTGCTGGTGGAAGGCACGCGCGTCACCGATCCACGCGAGGTCGACTCCCTTCGCTCGCGCTGTCCAGGCGAAGTCGGTGTCCTCACCGCCGTACCCGACGTATCCCTGGTGGAATCCGCCGATGCGGTCCCACGTGTCCGCGCGCAGGGCGAAGGAGAGGGACCAGAAGAGGTCGTGCGATCCGCCGAGCCGGGTCTCTCCGCGCACGGGTGCCGGGCGCGCCGGGTGCGGGTCGTCCGAGGACGGCAGGGCACCCAGGTCGTAGCCGCCGGCCGGGGGAGCGGGGAGGTAGGTGACGGGGCCGCAGAGCAGACGGCGTTCGCCGGCGGCGCTCTCCGCCGCCGCACGGTAGCCGCCGATGAGCTCGGGACCCGGGAGGCAGTCGACGTCGAGGAACACGAGCACGTCGGCTCCGCCGTCGAGCGCCGTTGCCGCGCCGAGGTTGCGCGCGGCGGCGAGCGGCAGGCCGTCGGACGAGCACGGCAGTGAGACCACGCGGGGCGGCGGTCCTTCTGTTTCCCTGTGGGCGAGCGCGGGGTCGTCGATTGCGACGAGGATGTGCTCGTCGGGCTGTTCGTGCGAGAGGGACAGCGCCCGGCGCTGGTGGGCGAAGTGGTCATGCCGACCGTGCGCGATCGTGATGAGGGCGACGCGGGTCATCCGGGTCATCTGCTCTCGGAGATGACGGAGCGGATGACCGCGGCGGCCCGCTCGGCACCTGAGCCGTCGTTCCACGTCGCCCAGGCGCTTCCATCGAGTTCGCCCGCGGCCGCCAGGACGCTCGGCCAGTCGTCGCTGCCGTGCGGCCCCAGCACGATCGCCGGCCACGACGAGGTGCCGAGCACGCTGGCCGTCGTGGTCTGCTCGTCGTGGGGGCGTGTCTGCGGGAGGACGACGGCCGGTCGCCGCGCGGCCGACACTTCGGCGAGGATCCCTTCGCCCGCGTGGGTCACGACGACGTCGGCATCCAGGAGGGCGGTCCATGGTGCGGGGGACCAGCGACCCGACGATCCGCCGAGGTGCTCCCACTCCCAGTCCGGTGCGAGGGAGTCGCCCGCTGCGGCGAGAGAGCCGGAGTACTCGTCGCCCCCGGCTCCGCTCAGCACGAGCACCTTCCGTCTCGCTCGCGGTGCGCGGGTCTGGGGGGCATCGGCGGGTGGGGCGAATCGGGAGATCGCACCCACGGGATGAAGTCGCACCACGGCGTCGGCCGACAGTCCCGTGACCATCCCGGTCGCCTCCGCCGGCCAGGCGGCGATGATGGCCGCCGACACATCGAAGCCGAGAGTGTGTGCTGGGTCACCGCGCTGTCCGGGCAGAGCGACGGTGACCACGGGAACGCCCAGCAGTCGGGCCAGGAGCGCGACCTCGACGGACACGTCCACGACGATCGCGTCCGGACGCGCACGCGCGATCCACTCGGCGATCTCCGTCATGCGGTCGCGAAGCCCGGACGAGCCCAGCGGCACCCAGTGCAGCCGGCCGTTCGCTCGCGGGTCGAGTGCAGGGTCTGCGTCGTCGGGCGGGATCGAGACCCACAAGCCCGGCCATTCGGTCGGTCTTCGCGTCGACGAGAGGGCCGTCACCTCGTCGCCGAGGACGTTCGCGATCGCGGTCGCGCGCGAAAGATGTCCACGCCCGTGGTGGTGGATGTAGTAGCCGATCACGCCGCGCGTCGCCCGCCCATCGCGTACACGTCTTCGTAGGCGTCGAGCATCGCGTCGAGAGAGCAGCGGCGCACAGCATCTTCGCGCACATCCGTCCGTGAGAGGGCGGATGCCGCAACGATGGCGGCCGCGAGGCTCTGGGCGTCTCCGGGATCGGCGAGCCGCCCGCCCCCTTCGCCGATCGCCTCCGGCAGGCCACCTCGGCGGAAAGCCGCCACGGGCGTGCCGCAGGACATCGCCTCGGCGGCGACGAGCCCGTACGGCTCGTCCCACTGCGGGCTGGCGATCGCGACGGCGGAGCGTCCGACCAGCGTCGCCAGGGGCCCGGCGGCCAGGTGACCGCGGTAGCGGACGTCGGGCCCGAGGCGCGGGGCGATCTGCTGAGCGAAGTACGCCGCATCCAGTGCCGGTCCCGCGATGTCCAGGTCGAACCCCGCGAGGCGGGCGGCGTCGATCGCGAGATGCGGCGCCTTCTCGGGAACGAGCCTGCCGAACCAGACCGCAGAGTCACCGCCCGGCCCCGCCGGCCAGCGGTCGGCGTCGACGCCGTTGAGGACGATGCGTGCGGCGACCGAGGACGCCCACTGACGGGCCGTGAACGCGCTGACGGCGACGAACTCCGACGACGGGGACGCCCTGCGTATCGCCGACTCGAGCCACGGAGTGGGCGGTGTGTGAAGCGTCGTCAGCATCGGGACGCGCACCGCCTTCGACATCGCGATCGGCAGGTGATGAAGGCTGTTGTTGTGGATGACGTCGAAGCGCTCGTGGGCGGATTCGGCGAGCTCGAGCATGAGCTGCAAGTAAGCATCGTGCTCCTGCATCCACTGGTCGGGCGGTGCCGCGACGTCGCGCCGCGCGTCGTCGCTCGGGACGAACGGGTCGACGGACAGGTTTCGGCTGCCCAGGCTCGGGTCCGATCCAGGCGCGGCGAAGAGGGAGATGCTGTGGCCGCGCGCAGCAAGTGCACGGGCGAGGCTGTGCGTGTGCGCCTCAAGTCCGCCCGTGAACGGTTCGGCGACGGGGAATCGGCTGGACGCGATGAGGCAGATGCGCACGGGCGTCACCCCACCAGATCCTGATAGAGCCGTGCGTGGGCGCTCGCCACGTGCTCGCGCTGAGCCGCGCGCACGTCGATCGGGACGGGGGCTGGCCGCCCGTTGCGGTGTGCGCGCACGATCGCGTCGGTGAGGGATGCCGCATCCAGCCCCGTCTCGTCGTGCTGGTAGGTCTGGACGGGGCCCTGGTCCGCGTAGTATCCGCAGCTCGGCGCGACGACCGCCGTGCCGAGGTCGCGGCAGGCTTCGAGCCATCCGGAGTGCGTGCCGAAGCGGTAGGGGAGCACGGAGACATCGAGCGACTCGAGATAGTCCCAGAGGGCGGCGTCATCGAGGAAGTCGTGGACGTGGAGCTCGAGACACCCTGCTGCGGCCTCGGCGCGCAGAAGCTCCGCGAGCGCCCGGTCGTAGCGGGCGCCGTCGGCCTCGAGCACGTCGCGGTGGCCGTTCACCTGGAGCACCCCGCCGGGGATGTCTCGGACCGCCTCGACGAGCGTCGCGATCACGGGACCGGGATCCATGCTCGCCCGGATGCTCTTGACGTGGACGCCGACCCGGAAGGTGGCGGGCCGGTGTCGGTTGTCGCGAGTCCGGGACATCCGGTCGAAATCCACGACGTGCGGGTGCGGCAGGACGAGCGCTTCGCGCCCCCATCGCCGCGCGATCTCGGCGGCTGCGCCGGGGGTGAGGGTGATGAGCGCGTCGGCAGCGGGAATGAGGACGTCGAGCTGCGCGTCGTGCTCGGCGCGATCCAGGTGATGCGGGTTGCGCAGGTCGTGCACCGTGCACACGAGGGGGCGACCGGCTCGGCGCAACGCGTCGACGAGCTCTTGCAGCTCTGCGGGCGAGCGCGCATCGAAGCCGAACTGGATGTGGAACACGTCGAACTCGTCCGCGTGCGCCTTCGCCCATGCAGGCTCGAGCATGACCGGCGGCCACCAGCGCGACACGGCGGACCGCGCGGGGTCGTCGGGATCGGGGTCGGCCGGGCGGATGATCGTCGGGAGGGCGTTCTGCGCTACTGCGGCGTCGATGTGGCGCACGTAGACGTGGTCGGCGGGAACGGTCGCGACGCGGATCTCGCCTGTGCGAGGTTGGGTGCCCGCGCGGAGCGTGCGTACGTATGCGATGCTCATCGAGCTCCTTTTCGCGGTATGGGCAAAAAGGTATGTCGGGAGCTGGGCACGGTCATGGGGGTAGCCAGAAGCGCTTCTCGCGTGTATGACGCGGACGGTGTACGCGCATCTGTCTGGAGTCCGGGTTGCTGTTGCTGTTGCTGTTGCCGTTGCCGTTGCCGTTGCCGTTGCCGGCGGACGCGGCCCCGAGGCGGCGCTTGCCGATCCGCGGTGAGTCGGTCGAGAAGTCGGGTGGGCGAGCTGGTGACGGGTCGCCATTTCAGGTGGGGGTCCCACCAGGCGGGTCCACGGACTTCGGGAACACCGCGTCTCATTCGGATGCGCCACCCGCTGGTGTCGAGGGTGCGATGCTGCCACCAGCACAGGGGTATGCCGTTGTCGGTGTGTGGGGGACCGCCTCGGGAGTGTTCGTCGACGTGGTGCATTTCGCACCATTCGAAGGGGACGTGGCAGCCGGGGATGATGCACCCTCCGTCGCGGAGACCGATCGCACGACGCTGCCGCCGGCTGAATACCCGTTCCTGGGTGTAGATCGCGACGATCTGGTCGTTGTCGCCGAGCACGACCCGCCGCAGCCCCGGAACATGCGATGTGCCGGGCCACGGACAGGGACACCGGCTCGTCCAGGCCGCTCAAGATGAAGCCGTCTTTACGATCTGTGGAGAACCCGTTCCCGGAGGCCCCGGGGAGGACCGGATGCGGCGCCCTCACCCCCTGAGCCCGCCGCATCCGAGTGACCCCGAGACTGCAACGGACCGCCGAGACTGAGGGGTTCCCCCACTGTCTCGGCCTGCCGATGCAGTCTCGCGGTCAGTGGGGACGGCACTCGACGCGACGGCGGGAGTCGAACCCGCAACACACCCAGGTATGAGCCGGTGTCCGGGACCACCCGGATCGCCGCGATGCCCCACGGTACCGACCCGATCCGGCTCGCCGACGGTATGTGTCGATACGTTTCGCCGTGCGTCGCCAGATGACGATCCCCCGGGGCGACGGTGATCAGCCTCGATCGCGACGGGTGGGCGGTGGCGGCGCCGTCAGGGCGCGCAGCATCCGCTCGACCGTTTCGCGCAGCTCGGCCCGCGCCGGCTCGACGAGATCGGTCGTGTACTCGACGCCGGTGGGGATCCAGCTGAGGCCGTACATCGTCTCGCGGAAGTCCGCGCCGCCGACGGGCCAGCGCGTGTGCGATTCGTCTTCGGCCTCAGCGCCCTGCCCCCACTGCCCGAAGTACTCGCGCATCTGCTCGAACGGAAGCTCCATGACGGCGTCGGCTTCGAGCGGCTGCCGCGCCCAGGACCGAGCGACGAGGATGAACTCCTCGATCTCTTCGGGGGTGAGCGGCGTGGGCTCGAACAGAACGCGCGTGTGTTCGACGGAGGTGAGCCGGTCGACGCGGAACGTGCGCCAATCATCCCGATCGAGGTCCCGGCACAGCAGATACCAGTGCCGATCGGCGGGCGCGAGCACGTGCGGATCGACGCGTCGTCGCGTCACCTCGCCCGAGGCCGCGGTGTAGGTGAAGCGCACGCGCTCGTGGTCGCGGCACGCGAGCGCGAGCTCGCCGAGCACGTCGCTCGACACCGCTGCACCGGCGTTGAGGCCCGCCGGCTGCACCGTCTCGGCGAGAGCATTGACCCGTCGGCGCAGGGGAGCGGGCAGTACCTGTTCGAGCTTCGCGAGCGCCGTGAGAGTCGTCTCCGGCCCGGACACGAGACGCTGCGACGCCGCGACCCGCAGTCCGATCGCCATGGCGACGGCCTCTTCGTCGGTGAGCAGAAGCGGCGGCACGGCGCTGCCGGCTTCGAGCCGATACCCCCCGGATGCACCGGGGGACGACTCGATGCGGTAGCCGAGGTCGCGCAGTCGTTCGACGTCCCGACGCACGGTGCGCTCGGTCACACCGAGCCGGGAGGCGAGTACCGAACCCGGCCAGTGCCGGTGCGTCTGCAACATGTTGAGGAGCGAGAGCGCGCGCGTCGTCGTGTCGGACATGTCCCCACACTGCCCGACAATGCGGACGGATACTGACCGGGTAGGGGATTACCGTCGCGGCATGACGAACGAACCGATCATCGAAGCGCAGGGGCTCACCAAGCGCTTCACCGTGAAGAAACAGACAGTCGAGGCGGTCACCGACCTCACCTTCCGGGTCGCGCGGGGCGAGCTCGTCGCGTTCCTCGGCCCCAACGGCGCGGGCAAGTCGACGAGCTTGCGCATGCTGACGACCCTCATTCCTCCGACATCCGGCACGGCGCGCGTCGTCGGCTTCGACATCCTGCGTCGCCCGTCGGCGGTGCGCGCCCGCATCGGCTACGTGGGGCAGCTCACGAGCGGCAGCTTCTCGCAGCGCGTGCGCGACGAGCTGCTGAGCCAGGGCGCCTTCTACGGGATGTCGACGGCTGCATCGCGCGCCCGCGCCGACGAGCTCATCGAGTCGCTCGATCTGGCCCCATTCGCGACGCGTTCGGTGCAGCAGCTCTCGGGCGGACAGAAGCGCCGGCTCGATATCGCCCTCGGCCTCATGCACGCGCCGCCGCTGATCTTCCTCGACGAGCCGTCGACGGGCCTTGACCCGCAGAGCCGCGCGAACCTGTGGCAGCACATCCTCGACCTGCGCACCCAGCACGGCACGACCGTCTTCCTCACGACGCACTACCTCGAAGAGGCCGACCACTACGCCGAGCGGGTCATGGTGATGGACAAAGGGCGGATCGTCGCCGACGATACGGCGCAGCGGCTCAAGGCCAACCTCGCGGGTGACGTGCTGACCCTGGGCTTCGCGACGGAGGCGGATGCGGCGCGGGCCGTCGCCGTCGTGCAGGAGCTGACCGACCGGGAGGTGCGGCGCGAGGGTCCGGCATCCGTCGCGGTCACCGCACCTGACGGCGCCGCGCTGCTTCCCGCAGCCGTGCGGGTGCTGGACGCATCGGGCGTGCGGGTCGAGCGTGCGACGGGGGCCCCGCCGACCCTCGACGACGTCTTTCTGGCGCTCACGGGACGCACCCTGCGGGAAGCCGGCGAGGGCGAGCCCGTCGCCGCCACCGACCAGACCGAGACGACAGGAGCCCAGCGATGACCTCTACCGACACCGCCGCGCGCACGAACGCCGCGCGCGACACATGGAACGTGCTCACGCGCGAGCTCAAACCGGTGCTGCGCGACCCGTTCACCCTCATCTTCAGCCTCGTGCAACCGCTCGTCTTCCTCGGGCTGTTCGCCCCGCTGCTCGTCGGATCGTCAGGGCAGCCGGTCGGCGAGACCCTGCAGTGGTTCGTGCCCGGTGTCCTCGTCATGATCGTGCTGTTCGGCACCGGCGCGGTCGGGTCGAACCTGCAGTACGAGATGATGACGGGCTCTCACGAGCGCACGCTCGTCGCACCGCTGTCCCGCTCGTCGCTGCTCGTGGGGCGGGCGCTCAAGGAGGTCGCGCCGATCGTCGTGCAGGCCATCATCATCGTGCTCATCGCGTGGCCGTTCGGGTTCCGCATCGACGTGCCGGGCCTCGTGATCGGGCTCGCGCTGCTGGCTGTCTTCGGCGTCGGGCTCGGGTCGCTGTCCTATGCCCTCGCGCTCAAGACGAAGGACCGCGAGTGGCTGTTCTGGGGAGTGCAGCAGACGCTGATCTTTCCGCTGCTGATCCTCTCGGGCATGCTGCTTCCGCTCGACGAGGGCCCCGGATGGATGCGGGCCGTCGCGACGGTGAATCCCGTCAACTGGGTCGTGCAGGCAGAGCGGGCGCTGTTCGCCGGCGAGCTGGCCTCGCTCACGGTCGTTTGGGGCTGGGTCGCGGCGGTCGCCCTTGCGGCCGTCGGGTTGTGGGTCGGCATCCGGGCCATGCGCAGGTCGAGCTGATCGGATCCCTTCGAACGACGAGTTCGGCGATGTGCACGAACGGATGTGGTGCGGGTCGGTGTCGTCGTGCGACACGCGTCGCACGACGATCATCCATCGTGCGCGCGGCGCGCCGAGAGTGGCGAAAACGGGGTCGCTCGCCCCACTAGGCTCGGACAATGACGACGGCGAGGCGGAGAGACATCCCCGCTGTCGTCACGGCCATGACACTCGGGGCGCTCGCCGCCGTTGCTCTGGGTGTGAGTCCCGCTGCGGCCGTCGAGCTCGCCTCGAACGCCGATGTCGCGCCGGCTGCTGCTCGCGCCGACCGCGACGCCGTTATGGCATGGCTTGCTCGCGTGCTGCTCGTGCTCGCACTGGCCTGGCTGATCATCGGCACGCTCGCGGCGCAGACGCGACTCGTCCGCCGCCCGGGCGCGGCCGCCGCGCGCGTGACCTGGCTCGCCTCGACGAGGCCCTGGCGTGCGCGCGAGTCCACTCTGGGCATGCTGACCCTCGACCGGGTCCTGCTCGTGGTCGTACCGGCGGGGCTCCTCATCGCGACCCGTGCCGTCCAGACGTCGTTCCTGTCGTGGACGTATCTCGCGGTCGACATCGGCGCGTGGATCGTCTTCGCCGCCATCGCGCGCGTGCTCGTCGGTCCCGGACGCTCGCCCTACCCCCTCATGGCCGCTGTCGGCGGAGTGATCGTACTGCGCTGCGTGCTCTCGCTCGCGGTCGTGTCCGTCACCGGTCCCGGCGGCTACTGGTCGACCCTGTGGGACGTGCCGGTCCTGCGCCTGACCTACATCGTCCTCGCCGGCGGGCTGCTGCTGTGGGTGTTCGTCGCGGCCGTCTGGGCGTTGGCAGCGCAGTTCGGAACGCGTCGAGCGAGCGGCATCGTGCTCGCCGCGGCCGGCGGAGCACTGGTTGTTCCGGCCACCGCGCTCGGCTTCGTCGGCCTGGATCGGGCGCTGGAGCTCTGGCACGACGAACTCGGCTTCCTGCCGCCCGGGCTCGGGCTCACCTCATACGTCGAGCTGCCGGGTGAAGCCGCCTGGGTGGTCGCCGGTTCGGGCGCTGTGCTGTGCACGGTCGGACTCGTGCTTGCGCTGTCGCGTGCCCGCGAGGCATCCATCGGTCGCTGACCGACCCGTTCGGCCGAGCGTCAGAACGCGCGGTCGCGCGTTGAGACGATCTCTTTGCCGAGTGGCATGAGCGAGATGGGCACCATCTTGAAGTCGGCGATCGCCATCGGGATGCCGATGATCGTGAGGCACAGGGCGATGCCCGAGGCGATGTGGATGAGGGCGAGCCACCATCCCGCGAAGAGCACCCAGATGACGTTGCCGAGGAACGATCCGACGCCGGCCGTCGGCCGCGCGACGATGGTGCGGCCGAACGGCCAGAAGACGTAGTTCGCGGTGCGGAACGAGGCGATCGCCCACGGGATCGTGATGATCGGGATGCAGAGCAGGATGCCGGCGAGCACGTAGGCGGTCGCGAGCCAGAAGCCCGCGAAGATCAGCCAGATGATGTTCAGGAGGATGCGCACGATGCCCATTCTGCTGTGTCGGGCTGTGAGCCGCGCCCCCCTGAGTTCGTTTGCCTCAGGATGCTGCCCTGGCGCGCTGCGGTCGCCGGTTGAGGCAAGTGAACGGTCGGGCCGCCGGTTCACTTGCCCCGATCTGCGGCGGTTCGGGGTCAGGGGCAGCAAAGTGGGGCAAACGAACTGAGGGGCAGGGCAGGGGCAAGACAGGACAGGGCAGGGGCAGGGCAGGCGTGCGTGCGCGCGGGGGCATGGTGTCGGCCGGGGCGCTTAGGCTTAGCGGGCAATGTCTGAGCCCCTGCAGCCCCTCATCGCCGGCGACGATCGCGGATCCGCGACGCCCGGCGTCCGTCCCGACGAAGACCTCCTCGCCGGCCTCAACCCGCAGCAGCGCGAAGCGGTCATCTACCGCGGACCCGCGTTGCTCATCGTCGCGGGCGCCGGCTCGGGCAAGACGAGCGTGCTCACGCGACGCATCGCGTCGCTCCTGCGCAGTCGCGAGGCGTGGCCCAGCCAGATCCTCGCGATCACGTTCACCAACAAGGCCGCCGGCGAGATGCGCGAGCGCGTCGGGCAGCTCATCGGCGACCGCGCACAGGGCATGTGGATCTCGACGTTCCACTCAGCGTGCGTGCGCATCCTGCGCCGAGAGGCCGAGCAGTTCGGCTTCACGAAGGCGTTCACGATCTACGACTCGGGCGATTCGCGCGCCCTCATCAAACGGCTCGTCAAAGAGCACGAAGCGGATGCCTTCGGCCTGACCCCGGCAGCCGTGCAGAGTCGCATCTCGAAGCTCAAGAACGAGCTGGCCGACGCCGAGTCCTACGCGCGCTCGGCGAACCTCAGCGACCCCGCCGAGCGGATCTTCGTCGAGCTCTTCGCGGACTACCAGCGCGCGCTGCAGCGGGCCAACGCGTTCGACTTCGACGATCTCATCGGCCAGGTCGTCTACCTCTTCCGGGCGTTCCCGCACGTCGCCGACGTCTACCGCCGCCGCTTCCGGCACATCCTCGTCGACGAGTACCAGGACACCAACCACGCGCAGTACTCGCTCATCCACGAGCTGACCCGGCCGCCGGGCGCCTCGTCGAGCTCAGGGTCCGGGTTCGAGGGGTCGAGCGGCATGATGATCTTCGAGCCGTCGGCAGGCGCCGGAGCCGCGGGCGGCGACGACGAAGCGGCGTCGCTCACCGTCGTCGGTGACTCCGACCAGTCGATCTACGCCTTCCGCGGGGCTGACATCCGCAACATCAGCGAGTTCGAGCGCGACTTCCCCGGGGCGAAGGTCGTGCTCCTCGAGCAGAACTACCGGTCGACGCAGAACATCCTGAGCGCGGCGAACGCCGTCATCGGCAACAACTTCGACCGCAAAGACAAGAAGCTGTGGACCGATGTCGGCGCGGGTGAGCCGATCATCGGGTTCACCGGGTACTCGCAGCACGACGAGGCCCAGTTCGTCGCCGACGAGGTCGAGGCGCTGCACCGCGCTGGCTTGGACTACTCGCAGATGGCGGTGTTCTACCGCACGAACTCGCAGTCCCGCGCGCTCGAAGAGATCCTCATCCGCTCGGCCGTCCCGTACAAGATCATGGGCGGCACGAAGTTCTACGATCGCGCCGAGATCAAGGACGCGCTGGCGTATCTCGTGGCGGTGGCGAACCCCGCCGACGAGATGTCGGTGCGTCGCATCCTGAACCGTCCGCGTCGAGGGATCGGCGATGTCACCGAGACGACCATCGCGCGGTACGCCGCAGACGAGGGCATCACGTTCCGCGATGCGCTCGCGAACGCCTCGGCGCTCGGTGTCGGGCCCAAGATCCAGGCCGCGATCACGCAGCTCGATGCCGTACTGGCCGAGGCGACCGAGATCATGCTCCCGCGAAGCGGCGAACTCGCCCCGCCCACGGCGGTCGCCGAGGGGCTGCAGCTGCTGCTCAACAAGAGCGGCTACCAGGATGCCCTGCGCGCGAGCCGCGACCCCCAAGACGAAGCCCGCCTCGAGAACCTCGACGAGCTCGTCGCCGTTGCCCGCGAGTTCGCTCGCAACAATCCCGAGGGCACCGTCATCGATTTCCTCTCCGAAGTCGCGCTCGTCTCGGACGCGGACGATCTCGAGGATGCCTCGGGGTCGGTGTCGCTCATGACACTGCACACCGCGAAGGGTCTCGAATACGACGCCGTGTTCATCACGGGTGTCGAAGAAGACCTGATCCCGCACCGCATCTCGGCGGGCGAGCCGGGCGGTCCCCAGGAGGAGCGTCGCCTCTTCTACGTCGGGGTGACGCGGGCACGGAAGCGTCTCTACCTGTCGCTCGCGATGACCCGCGCGCAGTTCGGCGAGGTCACCGTCGCGATGCCGAGCAGGTTCCTGCAGGAGATCCCCGCCGACCTCGTGCAGTGGCGCCAGTCCCCGGGAGACGTCAATTCGCGCGGCGGCACGCGCACGCGTGCGCTCAACGGCCGGGCCCCGGCCGGCTCGAAACGCTACGGCGATGACCTCGTGCCGCTGCCGCGTCGCGACACTCCCGCGCGCGACGGTGAGTCGATCAAGCGGTTCGCGAACCGCATCCCGGCCAAAGTGCGCGACAACGGCGACATGCAGCTCGCTCCGGGTGACCGCATCCGTCACGAGGACTTCGGTGAAGGCAAGGTCGATCTCGTGACGGGCGAGGGCGCCAAGCGCGTCGCGCACGTGCGGTTCGACTCGGCGGGCGCGAAGAAGCTGCTCATCAAGATCGCGCCGATCGAGAAGCTCTAGCCGCGCGGTCTCGGTGGGCGCCGCGGGCTAGGCTCGACCCATGGCCCTCTTCTCGCGCCGCCCGAAGCGCCAGCCCGACGGATCCGAGGCGACCCCTGAGGTCGAGACGTCCGAAACGACTCCCGAGGACGCAGCCGACGGCAATGACGCCGCGGCATCCGTCGGCATCTCGGTGTCGGCGTTCCGCGGACTCGGCACCCCTGAACCCGCCCCCGCCCCGGCCACGCCGCGTCCGACCGGGGTCGACGCCGACGCCGCGACGCAGCGCCCCGTCGAGACGATTCCGGGTCTGCGCGACAATGTGCTGCTGCGTGAGAGCCTCGCGAGCCTGCCCGAGAACCCGACGCCCGAGCAGGTCCTCGCTCTCGCCCGGCAAGTGCTGCAGGGGCACCTCTTCCTGCGGGTCAAGGGTGACGCCCGCGAACTCATCGCCGAGGGCAAAGAGCTGCCGATGGCGATCGCCACCGCCGGTGACCGCCAGTACGTGATCGCGTATTCGAGCGGCGCGGGCCTCGCCGCGAGCGTGCGCGCCGACGGCGACGCCGACACATCGGCCATGGGACAGCCGACGATGGCCGTGCTGCGTCACGTGCTCGCCAGCCAGACGGCCGGGCTCGTGATCGATCCCGCGTCGGCGCCCGCCCGCATCGTGCTGCAGCGCCCGCTCATCGAGCGCATGCTCGCCGCCGTCGACGAGAAGCTCGCGATCAAGACCCTGCTCGCCGAGGAACGCACCGATGCGACCCCCGCAGCCGTCGCCGAGGCGATGACACAGGCGCCGATGTGGGTCGCGGTCAACCGCTCCGAAGACGGTGCTCCGGTCGGCATCGCCGAGGGCCGTGCGCCCGACGGAACGCGCTACGTCGAGGTCTACTCGCACCCGCTCGAGGTGGTCGCGACGGGCCGTGGTGACCAGGCAGCGCCGCTCACCGCCCCGCAGCTGGCAGCGATGCTCGTCGCCGAGGAAGGACTCGCCGGCGTGATCGTCGACCCCCGCGGGCCCTGGATTCGCCTGTCGCGCAGCGAACTGGCGCCCGTCCTCGCGCTCGCTCCGTAGGCATCGCGCGCGCGTTCGCGCAAACCAGGTGACGGATGCCGCGCTGCGGCCTATCGTCGAGGCATGGCGTCCGAACGCATCGCACTCACGATCCCCGGCCCTGACGGCGACCATGAAGTAGGGCTGTCGAGTCCCAACCGCGTGCTGTGGCCGGACCTCGGCATCACGAAGCACGAGCTCGTCGACTACCTCCTCGCGGTCGCGGTGCCGTTCCTGTCGACGAACGGCGATCGGCCTGTCTCGCTCGAGCGCTTTCCCGACGGCGTCGACGGCGAGCGGTTCTATTCGAAGAACCCACCCCAGGGGGCGCCCGACTTCGTGCACACCGTGACCGTCACCTACAACAGCGGCCGGCGGCATCCGCAGATCGTGCTCACCGAGCCGGCCGCGATGGTGTGGGCGGCCCAGATGAACACCGTCGTCTTCCACCCGTGGGCCTCGCTCGCCTCGAACCCTGACAACCCCGTCGAGCTGCGCATCGATCTCGATCCGCAGCCGGGCACAGACTTCTCCGACGCTGCGGCCGTGGCACCCGCCCTGCGCGACGTGCTCGCCGAGGCAGGACTCGAGGCGTGGATCAAGACGAGCGGCAACCGCGGCCTGCACGTCTTCTGCCCCATCGAGCCGGAGTGGGAGTTCCTCGATGTGCGGCACGCCGTGATCGCGGCGGGACGCGAACTCGAGCGACGCATGCCGGAGCGCGTGACGACGAACTGGTGGAAGGAGGAGCGCGGTCGGCGCATCTTCCTCGACTTCAACCAGGCCAATCGCGACCGCACGATGGCCGGTGCCTACAGCCCGCGCGCGCTCCCGGGTGCGACCGTGTCGGCCCCGCTCGCGTGGGACGAACTGGCCGATGTCGACCCTGCGGCGTTCACCGTGCGCTCGATGCCGCAGCGACTGGCCGACGGGGGAGACCCGTGGGCGGAGATGCAGAAGAACCCCGGGCGCATCGATACGCTGCTGCAGTGGTGGGAGCGCGACCTCGCGTCGGGGCTCGGCGAGCTGCCCTTCCCGCCCGAGTTCCCCAAGATGCCGGGCGAACCGCCGCGCGTGCAGCCGAGCCGGGCGAAGAAGACCGACTGACCACGCGCGGCTTCAGTCCAGGACCTCGCCGAGGTCGTACGCCGAGACGAGCTCGAGCTGGTCGAAGGTGCACGAGCGGGCCTCGCGGTCGGGGCGCCACCGCTGGAACTGCACGGTGTGCCGGAACCGCTGGCCTTCGAGCTGGTCGTAGCGCACTTCGAGCACCCGTTCGGGGCGCAGCCGGACGAACGAGACATCCTTGGCGGCCGAGAAGCGCGACCGATCGGTCTCGCCCTTGACGGTCGCACCCTCTTTGTCGCGCTCGACGTAGGGCGCGAGTTCGTCGATGAGTTCGAGGCGCCGTGCGTTGCTCCACGCGGCCACCCCGCCGACCGAGACGAGCATGCCGCCATCGGTATACAGTCCGACGAGCAGGGATCCCACGCCCGCGCCCGACTTGTGGATGCGGTAGCCGAGCGCGACGACGTCGGCCGTGCGGGAGTGCTTGATCTTGAACATCGCGCGCTTGTTCGGTGCGTAGGGCTGTGCGAGCGGTTTCGCGACGACGCCGTCGAGCCCGGCACCCTCGAACTCGGCGAGCCAGCGCTCGGCGAGGTCGCGGTCGCGGGTCGCGCGGGTGACGTGCACGGGGTGCGGCACGCCACCCAGCAGGCTCTCGAGCTCGGAACGGCGCGTGGAGAACGGCTCGGGCTGCAGGTCGCGATCGCCGCGGGCGAGCAGATCGAACCCGATGAACATGGCCGGGGTCTGAGCGGCGAGCATCGTGACGCGCGATTCGGCGGGGTGGATGCGCTGCGAGAGGGCTTCCCAATCCAGTCGCTGCGCGCCCGCCGCGCCGGTCGGCACCACGATCTCACCGTCGATGAGGCAGGGCTCGGGGAGCAGCCTCTGGAACGCGTCGACCAGCTCGGGGAAGTAGCGGGTGAGGGGCTTCGCCCCGCGCGAGCCGATCTCGACGTCGGTGCCGTCCCACGCCACGAGGGCGCGGAAGCCGTCCCACTTCGGTTCGAAGCTCAGCCCGCCCGGTGTCTTGCCCGGGTCGGGGACTGCCGGCACGGACTTCGCGAGCATGGGCGCGGGAATGTCGTACGGCATGCCCCCATCCTGCGACCCCTGACCGCGAGAGGGCAACGGCCCGGTTTCGTCTCCCGGAGTTCAGTCGAGGTGCGGCGCGAGCCGGCGGGCGAGTTCGGCAGAGGGCATTCGGCGAGGGAAGACCGCCACCACGACGTCGTCGCCGGCGGGCTCGGTGGGACCGGGGTGCACCCCGAACCGGCGCATCGCATCGTCGAGGGCGCGCCGCAGCACCGCGACGGGCACCCGTTTGGGGCCGCGCAGCAACTGGCGCAGCACGTGATTGTGGACGGCCGTCACGAGTGCCGAGAAGCCGACGGCATCGAGCGGATCGAGCCCCGGCAGGGCGTGGCGGAGGTACTCGTCGAAGAGCCGCTCATAACGGAAGACCGTGACGATCTCGCGGTCGCGCAGGGCGGGCACTCCGCGCACGATCGCGTAGCGGCGCCGCGCGAGCTCGGGGTCGGAGGCGAAGTGCGTGAAGACGCGGACGGATGCCTCGCACACGGCCAGCCACGGATTGTCGTGCGGCTGCGCCAGGTCGTCGCGCAGCTCGTCGAGCAGTAGCTCGTGATCGGCGAAGACAACGTCATCCTTGCCGCCGAACTGGCGGAAGAAGGTCGAGCGGGACACTCCCGCGGCCTTGGCGATCTGCTCGACCGACGTCTGATCGAAGCCCTGCGCGGCGAACAGCTCGAGCGCCGCAGCGACGACGGCGGCGCGCGAGGCGACGGGGGTGGCAAGAGGGTCGGACATCTCGCAGCGAGCCTAACGGTCTGCGGGTCGCCGGTCGCGGTGTCAAGCCCGTCGACCGGACGAGCCTCGTGCAGTTCACTGAGGTGATGACCCCCTTGTGGAAGCATGACCGCACGGTGCCGTCAGGCACTGCTTTCGATGCCGGCACGCGCCACGATGTCGTCGTGGTCGGTGCCGGCATCACGGGCTTGAGCACAGCGCTCCTGCTCGCCCGCGACGGACGGGACGTCGCCGTCGTCGAGGCGGGCGGTGTCGGCGAGCTCGCGACAGGCGGCAACACGGGCAAGGCGTCGCTCCTGCAGGGCAGCGTGCTCTCGACGCTGCGGCGCCATCACCCCGCCTCGCTCGTGCGCGCTTATGTCGACGCCAACCGTGCCGGTGCCGAGTGGCTCACGGACTTCGCCGCGGAAGCGGGCGTGCCCTTCTCGCGACGGACCGCCTACTCGTACGCGCAGACGCAGGACGGCGTCGACACCGTCGCGGCGGAGGCCGCTGCCGCCGCCGAAGCAGGGCTGGCCGTTCGCCGCATCGCGGGAGACGGCGTGGACTGGGGGTTCCCCCTCGTCGATGCCGTCGCGCTCGACGACCAGGTGGCCATCGATCCGCAGTCCGTCGTGATCGCGCTCGCCGAGGCGTTCGTCGCCGCGGGCGGCGCGTTGTACCTCGGCACCCGGGTGCGGCACGCGCGCGTCGTGCCCGAAGCGATCGTCGAGACCGCTCAGGGCACCCTGCGGGCCGGTCACGTCGTCCTCGCGACCGGCACGCCGATCGTCGACCGCGGCCTCTACTTCGCCAAAGTGCAGGGCATGCGCTCGTACTGCGTCGCCTTCGAGACGGATGCCGCCCTGCCTGACGGGCTGTTCCTCTCGGTCGACGGCCCTACCCGGTCGGTGCGGTCGGTGACCGACGCCGACGGCCCGGCCGGCCGGGCGCAACTCGTGGTCGGCGGCAACGGGCACGTCGTGGGCCGCGGCGGCGACGAGCAGGAGCGCATCGATGACCTCATCGCCTGGACGCAGCGGCATTTTCCCGGCGCCCGGCCGGTCGACGCGTGGTCGGCTCAGGACTACGAATCGCACAATCTCGTTCCCTTCGTCGGTGCGATGCCGCGCAGTCTCGGGCGGATCCGTTTCGCGACGGGGTATGCGAAGTGGGGACTCACGAACGCTCCGGCGGCTGCGTTGCGGATCGCCGCCGAAGTGCGACGCACGCCGTGGCGTGAACGCCCCGAGTGGATGAACACGATCGCGCGCCGGATCACGGTGCCCGCCGACCTCGCCCGCGGCGGCGTCGAGAACGTGAAGGTCGGATGGGAGGCCGCATCCGGGTGGATCGATGCTCAGCGCACGCCCGTTCCCGTGCCACGCCCGGCCGAGGGCGAAGGCGTCATCGCGCACCGCGGTGCCAAGCCCGTCGGCGTGTCGACGGTCGACGGCGTCACACGTGCTGTCAGCGCTGTCTGTTCTCACCTCGGCGGGGTCGTGTCGTGGAACGACGCCGAATGCACGTGGGACTGCCCGCTTCACGCATCGCGTTTCGCCCCTGACGGCACGCGTCTCGAAGGACCCGCGGTGCGCGATCTCGAGCGCCTTCCGCGCACGCCCTCCGAAGCGGCCGGGTCTGAGGTCTCTGCCGCGCAGTAGTACGCTGAGTCGGTCGATCTCTCTCGACTTTGAGCCGCTTCTTCTGCGGCCCCCACCCATTCGCCACCTGCGAAGGAATGCACTGTGGATCTATACGAGTACCAGGCACGAGACCTTTTCGAGAAGTATGAGGTGCCGGTTCTCGCCGGCATCGTCGCGGACACGCCCGAGGAGGTGCGCGCAGCGGCCGAGAAGATCGGCGGCGTCGTCGTCGTGAAGGCGCAGGTCAAGACCGGAGGCCGCGGCAAGGCCGGCGGCGTCAAGGTCGCCAAGACACCCGACGAGGCGTTCG
Source organism: Microbacterium sp. Y832 (assembly GCF_057669765.1). NCBI lineage: Bacteria > Bacillati > Actinomycetota > Actinomycetes > Micrococcales > Microbacteriaceae > Microbacterium > Microbacterium sp. Y832. The sequence continues at coordinate 182,303 of NZ_JBYHFM010000001.1, forward strand.
AGGCAGCGCAGGCCATTCTCGGCCTCGACATCAAGGGCCACGTCGTCAAGCGCGTCATGGTCGCCCAGGGCGCACGCATCGACAAGGAGTACTACTTCTCGGTGCTGCTGGACCGGGCCAACCGCTCCTACCTGTCGCTCGCGAGCGTCGAGGGCGGCATGGAGATCGAAGAGCTCGCCGTGGAACGCCCCGAAGCGCTCGCGCGCATCGCGGTCGACCCGCAGCAGGGCATCGACAAGTCCAAGGCCGTCGAGATCGCCGAGGCGGCGGGCTTCGCCCCCGAGCTCGTCGACAAGGTGAGCGACGTCTTCGTCAAGCTCTACAACGTCTACACGGGCGAGGACGCGACCCTCGTCGAGGTCAACCCGCTCATCCTCTCGGAAGAGGGCGACATCATCGCGCTCGACGGCAAGGTCTCGCTCGACGAGAACGCCGAGTTCCGTCACCCCGATCACGCGCTCCTCGAAGACAAGGATGCCGCGGATCCGCTCGAGGCCAAGGCCAAGCAGAACGACCTCAACTACGTCAAGCTCGACGGCGAGGTCGGCGTCATCGGCAACGGCGCGGGCCTGGTCATGTCGACGCTCGACGTCGTCGCGTATGCCGGTGAGAACCACGGTGGCGTGAAGCCGGCGAACTTCCTCGACATCGGCGGCGGCGCCTCGGCCGAGGTCATGGCCGCGGGACTGGACGTCATCCTCGGCGACCCGCAGGTGAAGTCGGTCTTCGTCAACGTCTTCGGCGGCATCACGGCGTGCGACGCCGTCGCCAAGGGCATCGTCGGTGCCCTGGCCGAGCTCGGCGCGAGCGCCTCCAAGCCGCTCGTCGTGCGCCTGGACGGCAACAAGGTCGAAGAGGGACGCGCGATCCTGCGCGACGCGAATCACCCGCTCGTGACCCTCGCCGAGACCATGGACGAAGGCGCCGACAAGGCCGCCGAGCTCGCCAACGCGTAAAGGACTGCAGAACATGTCGATCTTCCTCAACAAGGATTCCAAGGTCATCGTCCAGGGCATCACCGGCGGCGAGGGCACGAAGCACACGGCCCTCATGCTGAAGGCCGGCACCCAGGTCGTGGGCGGCGTCAACGCCCGCAAGGCCGGCACGACCGTGCTGCACAAGGCGAAGGACGGCTCCGACGTCGAGCTGCCCGTCTTCGCGTCCGTCGCCGAGGCGATGGAGAAGACCGGCGCCGACGTGTCGATCGCGTTCGTGCCGCCCGCCTTCACGAAGGACGCGATGGTCGAGGCCATCGACGCCGAGATCCCGCTTCTCGTCGTCATCACCGAGGGCGTGCCCGTCGGTGACACCGCCGAGGCGTGGGCGTATGCGCAGTCCAAGGGCAACACGACGCGCATCATCGGCCCGAACTGCCCCGGCATCATCACGCCCGACGAGTCGCTCGTGGGCATCACCCCGGCCAACATCACGGGCAAGGGACCGATCGGTCTCGTCTCGAAGTCGGGCACCCTGACCTACCAGATGATGTACGAGCTTCGCGAGATCGGGTTCTCGACGGCCATCGGCATCGGCGGCGACCCGGTCATCGGCACGACGCACATCGACGCGCTCGCCGCTTTCGAGGCCGACCCCGAGACGAAGGCGATCGTCATGATCGGCGAGATCGGCGGCGACGCCGAAGAGCGTGCGGCCGACTTCATCAAGGCGAATGTCACCAAGCCCGTCGTCGGCTACGTCGCAGGATTCACCGCTCCCGAGGGTAAGACGATGGGCCACGCCGGCGCCATCGTCTCGGGCTCGGCGGGCACGGCACAGGCCAAGAAGGAAGCCCTCGAGGCCGCCGGAGTCAAGGTCGGGAAGACCCCGTCCGAGGCCGCCGCGCTCATGCGCGACATCATCAACTCGCTGTAGTCGAAAGACTCCGCACACAGGCGGATGCCGGGCCTCGAGCCCCGGCATCCGCCTTTGTCGTTGGGGCGCGGCAACCTGTGGTCGACGTATTTCGTCGGGCGCATCTCACTCCTGCACTTGTGGAAGGCCGCCCCGAGCCCTATGGTTCGAACCGGGATGCGGGCTGCTCATCACAGCTCGCATGGGGGGACGGGGATCTCAGCAGGAACCTTGCGGGCGGAAAGGCCCGAAAAGAGTCGGAGACCCCTTTGATCAGGGAACGTACGAGACGTCCCGCGCGCGCGGCGACCGTCGGCGCACCATCTGCGTGGCCCACGGCTCTCGTCGGAGCGCTCTGCGCGGGTCTCGCGATCGGCCAGATGGCCGGGGTCTCGGCCGCGTTGGCTGTGGAGACGACCGCCGTAGCTCCTGCGCCCCGCACCTGGACTTCACCGGCTCCTCTTATCGACAGCGGGACCGAGCCAGCGCAGCCGCTGCCTCCCGTCGTTCTCGACGTCGAGGTGCCAGCGCCGCCGCTCGTTCCGACGACGCCCGTCCTGCCGCGCTCCGGCGATCGGATCGTCGTCCGCGTCGAGCTCGTTCCCGTCGCGCCGTCCGCGCCGCAGCCCGTCTCGCCGTTCGGACCCAACTGCCGTCAGGTCGACACCGGGTCGAAGCCCACGACGGGCGGCACCGGCTCGACCACGTCGACGAGCACGAGCAGCACGAGCCTCACCTGCGGCCCGGGAACGGTCGGACCCGGCACGATCGGGTCGACCCCCACACCGCCGCCCATCCCGAACATCCCGGGGCTGCCGACACCGCCGGTGCCTCCTGCGCCTCCTGCGCCGCCCGTGCCGCCGATCCCGGCTCCGGATCCCACGCCCGTCCCGACTCCGACCCCCGCACCCGACCCGGCACCGACGCCGGGTGAGACGTTCGACCCGGACGAGGTCGTCGGGGCTCCGGCGATCGTCTCGGTGCGTCCGCTCGACGTCGGCGATGCGACGCCGCAGCAGACCGCAGAGACCGAGCAGGTCGTCGCCGATCCGAGCGCAACCGTGCCGACGGGCGTCGATGAGTCACCGTCCGTTGCAGAGCCCACGCCGGAAGCCCCCGCCGCGCCGGTCACCGGAGCCACCGAACTCCCGGATGCGCCCGCGGCGCCCGCGCCCGTCGCACGCGCCTCCGCGCCCGCGGCACCGGCTGTCGCGGACGTCGACGAGGCCGCGACCGACTGGGTCGTCTCGGCGAGCGGCGACGTCACAGTGACCGTCGAGGGTGCAGAACTCGTCGTCGTCGCGGACGGAGTCACGACGCGGCGGGATGCGGCATCCGTCATCTCGCTCACGATCTCAGCCGGCGGCCGGGTGAGCCTGCCCGCTTCGCTTCCGGTGCCGACCACGGTCACGAGCGCTGCCGTGCTCGCCGTCGCGGGCACAGACCTCGCATGGACGACCGACGGCGCCGGCGCCGGACAGGTCGGCGACGTCACGTTCACGTCCGTCGGCGAACTCGCCGCGATGGGCGCCGGGCACCGTCTGCACGGCCCTGCGGCCGACACGACGTGGCGCATCATGGGCGACGGCGCAGGTACCGTCGGCGCCCAGAGCTTCTCGGGTTTCGCGGGCATCGTCGGCTCTGCCACGGGCCGCGACGACGTCATCGTCGTCGGTGCCGGCCACATCGGATCGATCCACGGCGGCGCCGGCGGAGACGACGTGCTGCGGTTCGAGGGAGCGCAGACCGCGATCACCTCGCGCCCGAACGGGCCCGAGTCCGGCACGCTCACCATCGGCGGCCGCGTCATCGCCTACACCGGCATCGCGACCCTCGGTCCCGTGGACACGACCGACTTCGACGTCGCAGACACGACCCCCGACGACACGATCGAGATCTCGGCCGATGCCGACAACCTCGGCCACATCCTCGTGCGCAGCCTCACGAACGCGTTCGAGTCGCACTCGGTGCGGCCGATCGGCTCGTTCACCGTCACGACGACGGGCGCCGGGTCGATCATCCGGATCACGGGAGTCCTCGTCTTCCACGGCGTCACTTTCCTGTTCGAGGCGACCCAGATCATCCTCGTCGCCGGCACGACGCTCGACGCCGGCGACGCCGACGTCACCCTCACGGCGATCGCCGCCTCGGCCGACGAGACCGCTGCGGTCGCCGAGGTGCTCATGACCGATGCGATCATCCGCGGTGGAAACGTCACCGCGACCGCGACCGCGACGAGCACGGTGGATGCGGGAGCGACGGTCGGCCTCGCGATCGGCGAGAGCACGTCGTCGGCGACGGTCCGCCTCGAGGGCACCTCGCGCATCGAGGCGACGGCCGATGTGACCCTCGCGAGCTTGTCGACGGCGACGCTCGTCACGACATCCCAGGGCGCGGGAGAAGACGCCGACGTCGATGCCGCCGTGGCCATCGCGACCATCGACAACTCCGCGGCCACGACCGTGACCGGCATGTCGTCGATCGCCGCCGGCGGCGTCGTGACCCTGGCGGCGACCACCGTCACGACCGCGACGACCACGGCGGACGCGACGGCGGCGACAGCCGGTGCCGGCATCGCGACGACCCGGGCCACGACCCGCACCGCCGCCGTCATCGACACCGCCGCTCCGGCCGGGATCGTCGCCGCGGGGGGCCTGCGCGTCGCCGCCGATTCGACGCACACGCTCACGACGTCGGCGACGGGGAGCCCCGGCGGCGCGACCTCGAACGGAACGACTCCGAACCAGGCGACGGCGACCGCCTCGCAGCCCGGCGGCTACGCCACCGCACCGGGCGGTGCGATCGGCGTCGCCGGTGCCCTCGCCTTCTCTGAGTTGGACCAGCAGTCGACGGCACACATCGGGGGAGCGACCCCGGTCGTGATCGACGCGGCCGGCGGCATCGCCGTCACGTCGACGAGCTCGGGCTCGGCCTCGACCGACGCCGACGCCTCAGCGGTCGCCGGATCGGCGACGGGCGTCGGGGTGGCCGTCTCGATCAACGTCGCATCCACTCGCACGCAGGCGAGCATCGGCAACGCCGACATCTCGTCGCCGGTCGTCGCGGTCAGCGCGACGGCAGCCCCCCGGACGGCGGCCGAGACGAACCAGTACCGCGCGCAGGCCGTCTCGGGCGCGGGCGGAGCGTCGTCGGTCGGTGCCGCCGGAGCACTCGCGATCAACGTCGCGTCGTTCTGGACGCACGCCGCGATCCAGCCCGGAGTGAGGGTGACCGCCCCGGCGACGGACTTCTCGTTCACGGCACGCACCGACAACACCACGATCGCGCGAGCGCTGCCCGGATCGCAGGGAGGTGCCGCGACCGGCATCGGCGCGAGCATCGCCCTGAACATCGTCAACGACTCGGCACTGGCCGAGGTCGCCGACGGCGCGACGCTCACGGGTGCCGCCGACCTCTCGCTGACGGCATCGACGACGGCGCCGGCGGTCACCGAAGCACGCGGCGGTGTCTCCTCCGCCGCTGCGATCTCGATGGTCCTCGCGGTCACGATCTCGAACGTCTCGACCCGCGCCCGTGTGGGCACGGGGTCGCCGCTCGTCCTCACCGGCGCCTACTCGGCCACCGCGACGCAGGCCGCGCCCGTCGCGACGACCGCGACCGGCGACGTGTCGGCCGAGGGCGGCGCCGCCGTCGCCGCGGTCATCGCGCTCACGTTCGCCGACCACACCGTTCGCTCCGAACTCGCGCGCAACGTCACGGCCGGGGAGTCCATCACGCTGCGTGCGACCGGGATGGCCTCGTCGGCCACGACGGCGTCGGCGTCGGCGACGGGTGCTCCCGGCGAGGACTCCGCGGATGCGCAGGCTCCCGCGGCGCAGGCTGTCGACGCACGAGCCTGGGCAGACGCGGCGGCTCCGGCATCGGGTGCCGCCGAGGGTGGAACGGGCGGCAGCGGATCGACGCCGATCCCGACACCGAGCACACCGCAGGGCGACGTCACCGTGACAGCCGCGTTCGCCCTCACCGTCCACCAGCTCGCGGTCGACACGTCGGTGTCGGGCATCGCCCTCATCGCCCCGACCGTTCGCCTCGAATCGCTCGCCAACCTCTCGGCCTCCTCGACGGCGACGGGATCGCCCGCGACGCGCGGCCCCCCGAGCGGCACCACGATCGCAGCGGCCGTGGCGATCACCGTGGCGGACGTCACCGTCCGCGCCGAGGCCGGCCCCTCGGCCAGCATCACCGCAGACTCGTTCCAGCTCATCGCGGGCATCGCCCCGCAGAACGCGGCGGGCGTATCCGACGCCTCGCACCGCTTCACCACCACCGCCACCGGCGGAGCCGGATCCGGAGGCGACCTCGGAGTCGCCGGATCGGTTGCCATCTCGGTCGTCGTCCTCCGCACGACGGCAGGGCTCGCGCCGGGTGCAGCCGTCGCCCTCGGCGGCGGATCGCTGTCGATCTCCGCCACATCGGCGTCGCAGAGCACAGCCTCCGCCCTTCTCGCAGACGGCGGTGCGGGCACCCCGACGACCGGCATCGGCGCGGCCTTCGCGCTCACCAGCATCGACCACACGACGACCGCATCGATCGGCGACGGAGCAACCGTCACCGGCGGCGGTGACGTCACGATCGCGGCGACATCGACGGATGCCGCATCCGCCGTCGCGCAGGGCTCGGCCCGCGGCGGGGACATCGCCGTCGCACCGTTCGTCGCCGTCACGCTCTCGACGATCACGACGCGCGCCCACATCGGCAGCGGTGCAACGCTCGCCCTGACCGACGCCCTCTCGGTGACGGCAGGACAGCGTGCGACGGCCTCGACCGAAGCGCGCTCGGCGACCGGCACGACGGCGGGAGCCGCGGTCGGGGCGGGAGTCGCCCTGACCATCTCGACGCACACCGTGACCGCGGGCCTGGCGCGCAGCGCCACCGTAGGAGGAACCGCGACGCTCGCGGCCGCCTCGATCTCGCGCTCGACCGCGACGGCGTCGGCTTCGGCGGGCGGTGCCCCCGAGAACCCGGCCGAGTCCGGCGATGCGACGAGTCCCGGAGGAGCCGCGGGATCGGGCGTCGACGACACCATCGCTGCGACCCGCGACCACGCGGGCGCTGTCGCGACCGGCGCCGGCGGCTCGGGCAGCGGTTCCGCCGCCACGCCGAGCGCGTCGACGTCGCAGGGCGAGATCAACGCCGCCGCCGCTGTCGCGGTGACCCTCGCGACGGTCGACGTCGCGGCTACCCTCGGCAACGGCATCACGCTGACAGCGACGGGTGCCGTCTCGCTCAGCGCGGGGCAGAACACCGACGCGACGTCGACGGCCGACGGCTCGGCGTCGCAGGGAACGGATGCCACGATCGGCGCCGCGGTCGCGATCACCCTCGCGACCGTGACGAACCGGGCGAGCATCGGCACGGGCGCGACCGTCCGTGCGCCCTCGACACTGCTGCTGGCATCGACCGTGGCCGACGACGCCGATGTCACCTCGACGATCGGCGCGCACGCGACGGCCGGCGCCGGCGGAGGCAAGGTATCGGTCGCGGGCGCCTTCGCCCTCGCGATCGTCGACATCGACACGGCCGCGACACTCGCAGGCGCGGTCGGAGGCGGCACCGTCACGATCGGGGCCGGCGCGAACTCGACCACCGCGACGACGGCTCTCCCAGCCGGACGGGGGGTGACGGAGGCGGGCGACCTGGGACTGGGGGGCTCAGTGGCGCTCGCCCTCGTTACCGTCGCCGTGCTCGCCGAGGTTTCGGACACCGCGACGCTTCCCGCGGCGACGGCCCTCACGATCACGGCGGACACGACCGTGCTCACGACCGTCGAGGCGCGGATGGGTGCCGCCGGCGGAGGCGTCGCGATCACGCCCGTCGTGGCCCTGGCACTCTCTGACGTCGCAACGGTCTCGCGCATCGGCACGGGCGCGCTCACGACCGTGGCGGGTGCCGTGCAGCTCACCGCCCGGCAGTCCGCCACCGCGACGACGACGGCGGGCGCGATCGTCGTCGGAGCCGGCGATGCGGGTATCGGCGCCGCGCTCGCCCTCACGATCTCCGATCACCGAGCCCGAGCGATACTCGCCCGCAGCATCGGCGCGCAGAGCGTGCTGCTCGCCGCGCACGGGCAGTCCGACACGACCGCAACCTCGACGGCCTCTGTCGCCGGCGCCCCCGAGAACACCTCAGGCGGGGCTGACGCCGGCGGCGCGGCAGGATCTGGCGTCGACGAGGCCATCGCGGCGGAACGCGGGCACGCCGACACCGTCTCGACGGCGCACGGCGGCGCCGGAACAGGAGCCGCGACGACGCCCTCGGCCGAGACGTCGCAGGGTGGCGTCAACGCCGCCGCGGCCGTCGCCGTCGTGATCGCGACGACGCGCTCGACGATCGACCTCGCCTCAGGCGTCGCCGTCACCGCGACGGGAACCGTGCGGCTGGACAGTGCGCTCGACACCGACGTGCTCGCGCGGGCCGACGGATCCGCGTCGCAGGGCACGGACGCCACGATCGGGGCCGCCGTCGCGGTGGTCCTCGTCGATGCCGCGAACACCGCGGTCGTCCCCGTGGGCGTCTCGATCACGGCGGGCAGCCTCGAAGCCACGGCACGTGCCCTCACCGACTCCGACGACGGCGTTTCGCGCATCGGCGCCGAGTCGGTCGCCGGTGCGGGCGGCGGTGACGTCTCGATCGCCGGATCCGTGGCGATCGTCATCGCGACGCTCGACACGCGCGTCGCCCTCGCCGGAACCGCGACGCTGACGGGGGCGCTCGCCCTCGCGGCATCCGATGCTCATGCCGTCACGGCCAAGGCGCTTCCTGCCGGACAGGGCGTGACCGACGCGGGCGACCTGGGCATCGGCGCCTCCTTCGCCCTCGCCCTCGTCACGGCGGCGACTTCGACCCGGCTCGACGGTGCGGTCACCGGCGCGACCAGTGTCGCGCTCACCGCCGTCGGCGCCTCGGACGTGAGCGCTGAGGCACGCATGGGCGCCGCCGGCGGCGGCGTCGCCATCGCCCCCGCTGCCGCCGTCGTGCTTGCCACGACGGTCGTCACAGCCGCCATCGGAACGGGCACCGCGCTCACGACGCCGGGCGCCGTCACGGTGCTCGCCGACCAGCGGGCGACGGCCGGAACGACGGCAGGCGCCATCGTCGTCGGTGCAGGCGATGCGGGCATCGGCGCCGCGCTGGCCCTCACGATCGCCCATGCGACGACGACGGCCCAGCTGGGCCGCGCCATCACTGCAGCGACGCTCACTCTCGAAGCACGCACGCGCACCGTGACCACGTCGACGGCGACGGCATCGTCGTCGGGTGCCCCCGAGAACGCGGGCGGCGGCGGCGGAGCCGGGGTCGACTCCGCGATCGGTGCCGAGCGTCAGCACGCCGACTCGACCGCTTCCGCGCACGGCGCCGCCGGCTCGGGTACCGCCGCGACGCCGAGCGCGCAGTCCTCGCAGGGCGGCATCAACGCAGCCGCCGCGATCGCCGTGACGGTGGCGGGAACCGACACGCGGGCAGCGATCCTGCCGGGCGCCGTGGTCGTCGCATCCGAATCCGTGACGGTCCTCGCCCGCGCCGATGGCGACGCCTCATCGTCGGCCGACGGATCCGCATCGCAGGGCGCGGACGCCACGATCGGCGCCGCGGTCGCGATCACCCTCTCGAATGTCGCGACCGATGCCGCGCTGGCCGCCGGTGCCTCTGTCCGCACTCCGGTGCTGACGGTGCGGGTGGACCAGGTCGTGCCGTCGGGCGACGGCACCTCCACGACGCAGGCTCGCTCCGTCGCGGGCGCCGGCGGCGGCACCGTGTCGGTTGCCGGCTCGTTCGCCCTCGCGGTCGTGGGACACGCCGCGCGCGCATCCGTCGCGGGAACCGTGACCGGCGGGGCCGTCGCGGTCATCGCGGTCACAGCGACCCAGACGACGGTCGCGGCGCTCCCCGCCGGAATCGGCGTGACCGACGCCGGCGACCTCGGCGTCGGCGCATCCGTCGCCCTCGCTCTCATCACCGAGCGTACGACCGCCGACATCGCCGACGGCGCCGCGCTCTCGGGGGTCGGCGCCCTGTCCCTCACCGCCGATGCGGCCAGCGGAGCCTCGAGCGAAGCACGCATGGGCGCGCGCGGCGGCGGTGTCGCGCTGGCTCCCGCCGTCGCGGTCACCCTGTCCGATGTCACCACGACGAGCCGGATCGGCACGGGAGCCCTCACGACCCTCACGGGCGCCCTCACGGTATCGGCAGCACAGCGGGCGACGGCGACCGCGACGGCCTCGTCGCAGACGCTCGCCGCGACCGACGCCGGGATCGGGCTCGGGCTGGCCCTCGTGCTCGCGACGCACTCCGCGCGCTCCGTGCTCGCGCGGAGCCTCACGACCAGCGGCGCGGTGACTCTGCAGGCGACCGCCATCTCCACCGCCACCTCGACAGCGTCCGCCTCGGCAGCCGGCGCCCCCGACAACGAGACGGGCGGTGCGGCGGGCACGGGCGTCGACGCCGCCGTCGAGTCGGAGCGCGCGCACGCCTCGAACGCCTCGCTCGCGAACGGCGGAGCGGGCGCGGCGACCGCCGCACCGAGCGCCGCATCGTCGCAGGGCGGCATCAACGCGGCGGCCGCCGTCGCCGTGACGATCTCGTCGGTGCGCTCCGAGACGGTGCTCGGCACGGGGGTCGCCCTCGTCGCCGGCGCGGTAACGCTTCTCACCGGCGCCAACGCCGACGCCTCCTCGAACGCCGACGGCTCCGCATCCCAGGGGGCGGATGCCACGATCGGAGCTGCCGTCGCCATCACGCTCGCCGACATCGTCAACCAGGCCGTCGTGCCCGTCGGAGCTTCCGTGCGCGCATCGTCGCTCACGGCGACGGCGACCTTCGTGCTCGACGGCGCCGATGACACCTCGACCGTCGGTGCGCACTCCGTCGCGGGGGCGGGGGGCGGTGCGGTCTCGGTCGCCGGTTCCTTCGCACTCGCGATCCTGGATGGCTTCACGCGTGCCGGGGCCGACGGCAGCGTCGTCCTGACGGGCGGAGCGCTCTCTGCCAGCGCCGTGTCGCGTTCGACCACGACCGTGACGGCGCTGCCTGCGGGCGTCGGCGTCACCGACGCGGGCGACCTGGGCCTCGGCGCCTCCGTCGCCCTCGCGATCGTCACGCACCGCACGACGGCGGACATCGCCGACGGCGCGACCGTCACCGGCGCGGGGTCGCTCACCCTGTACGCGACGGGCCGTGCGGTGACGACCGTCGAAGCGCGCATGGGAGCCGCGGGAGGCGGCGTCGCGCTCTCGCCCGCCGTCGCGATCGCTCTGACGACGGACGCCGCGACCGCGCGCATCGGAACCGGTGCCCTGCTCTCCATCGCGGGGCTGGTCGATCTCGACGCCGTGCTCGAAGCGACCGCGACGGCCACCGCGTCGTCCTCGACGCTCGGGGCGGGCGATGCGGGCATCGGCATCGGAGTCGCCCTCGCGATCGCCAATCACTCCGCTCTCACCGAGCTCGCCCGCAGCCTCACGGCGGCCGGCGACATCACCCTGTCGACCTTCCTCGCGTCGGCATCCACCGCGCGGGCCTCGGCGTCTGCGGCCGGTGCCCCTGGTGCCGACGCGGGCGGCGGTGCAGGGTCGGGTGTCGACGACGCCGTCGCCTCGGAGCGCGCACACGCCGATGGCGTCGCATCGGCCCACGGCGCCGGCACGAGCGGTACGGCGGCGACCCCCAGCGCATCGTCGTCGCAGGGCGGCGTCAATGCCGCGGCGGCTGTCGCCGTAACTCTGAGCACGGCGCGTGCCCAGGCACGCCTCACGGGTTCCGTCGTCGTCACGAGCGCGGGACGCGTTGCGCTGGACAGTCTCGCGAACGCGGATGCGTCGTCGTTCGCCGACGGGTCCGCGTCGCAGGGCGCCGACGCCACGATCGGCGCCGCCGTCGCGATCACCCTCGCCGACTCCCTCAACCAGGCCGTCGTCCCCAGCGGCGCACGCATCGCCGCCCAGCATGCGTCGGTCATCGCGGGCGTGCACGTCGTGGGTGCGGATGCCGCTTCGGACGTCGTCGCGCGGTCGGTCGCCGGCGCGGGCGGCGGCAGTGTCTCGATCGCGGGGTCCTTCGCCCTCGCCGTCGTCACACCCAGGACCCTCGCGGCCATCGACGGAACGCTCGCCCTCACCGGCGGAGACGCGACCGTCGGCGCCGCAAGCGCCCTCACCTCCACCGTGTCGGCGCTTCCGGCCGGTGCCGGCGTGACGGATGCGGGTGACTTCGGCTTCGGTGCATCGGTCGCCCTCAACCTCATCACCGACCGCACGACCGCCCGTGTCACGAACGGCGCCGTGATCACCGGTGCTCGTCATGTGTCTGTGTCGGCGTCTGCGTCGAGTGCGGGTGTGACGGAGGCGCGGATGGGTGCTGCCGGTGGTGGTGTTGCGTTGTCGCCTGCGGTTGCTGTGACTCTTTCGACGGTGGAGACGGCGGCGGTGGTGGGCACGGGTGGTGCGACGTCGTTGTCGGGTTCGTTGTCGGTGGGGGCGACGCAGAAGGCGTCGGCGTCGTCGGTGGCGTCTGCGGCTGTTGTCGGGGCGGGTGATGCGGGGATCGGTGTGGGTCTTGGTCTCACGATCGCGGGTCATTCTGTTGCTGCTCGGCTGGGTCGGAGTGTCACGGCGGGTGTGGATGTCACGCTGCGTGCGAGTGGGGTCTCGTCGTCGTCGTCGACGGCGTCGGCGTCCGCTGCGGGGGCTCCGGAGAATTCCAGTGGCGGTGCGGCCGGGACGGGTGTGGATCAGGCGATCGAGGCGGAGCGGTCGCATGCATCGTCGACGTCGAGCACGAATGGTGGTGCGGGTGCGGCTGGTGGGCCGGCGCCGGCTGCGGAGTCGTCGCAGGGTGGTATCAATGCTGCGGCGGCGGTCGCGGTGACTCTTGCGACGGTCACGGCTGAGACGGTCATCTCTTCGGGTGTGTCGATCACGGCGGGTGGCGCGGTTGTGCTGGCGTCGAGTGCGAACGCTGATGCTGCGTCGGCCGCTGACGGGTCGGCGTCGCAGGGGTCGGATGCGACGATCGGCGCGGCTGTGGCGATCACTCTGGCTGATGTGCGCAACCGGGCGGCCGTGCCTGCCGGTGTCACGGTGCGCGCGCAGAACCTGACGGTTTCGAGCGCGGTCGCTGCTGATGGTGCTGATACGACGTCGACGTTCGGTGCGCGGTCTGTCGCGGGGGCCGGTGGTGGAGGGGTGTCGATCGCGGGTTCCTTCGCGCTGGCGGTCGTGAATCAGACGACGCGTGCGGGGATCGATGGCACGGTGGTCCTCACCGGCGGTGACGTCACGCTCACGGCGGCAAGCGATATGTCCTCCACGGTGTCGGCGCTTCCGGCCGGTGCCGGGGTGACCGATGCGGGGGATCTCGGTTTCGGTGCGTCCGTCGCTTTGAACCTCATCACCGACAAGACCAGCGCCGAGATCGGCAACGGCGTAACCCTGACCGGTGCTCGTCATGTGTCTGTGTCGGCGTCTGCGTTGAGTGCGGGTGTGACGGAGGCGCGGATGGGTGCTGCCGGTGGCGATGTATCGCTCGCGCCCGCCGTCGCCATCACGCTCTCCAACGTCACGACGTGGACGAGAATCGGCACGGGCGCCCTGTCGGTGACCGGCTCGCTGACATCGACGGCATCGCAGAAGGCGAGCGCGTCGACGACAGCCTCGTCGTCGACGGCGGATGCCGCGACCGCCGCGATCGGCGTGAGCCTCGCGCTCACGATCGGCAACCACGCCGTCAGCTCGACCCTGGCACGCAACGTCACAGCGGGGGTCGATGTCACCCTCGGCGCGTCGAGCATCTCTTCGACGGCCTCGATCGCAGTTGCCTCGGCCGCGGGGGCGCCTGAAAACAGTTCGGACTCCGGCGACGCGGCGAACCCCGGCGGCGGCGCGGGCACGGGGGTCAACGACCTCGCCGCGAACGAACGCCAGCACGCAGACACCGTCGCGGCGGCCAACGGCGGCGATCCTTCCGGCGACCAGGCCGCTCCTGCCGCAGAATCCAGCGACGGCGGCGTCAACGCGGCGGCAGCCATCGCCATCACGATCGCGACGGTCCGCGCGCACACCGTCGTCGACCCCGGTGTCACCGGCGTCACGGCGGGCGGCCACGTCGTGTTCGCCTCCGGTGCGAACACCGACGCCGCGTCCTCGGCAGACGGCTCGGCTGCCGGCGACGCCGATGCGACGATCGGCGCGGCCGTCGCCCTGACCCTCGCCAACGTACGCAACACCGCCCATGTGCCGGTTACCCTCACGGTGCGCGCACAGCACCTCACCCTCCGCGCGACCGTCACCGCCGACGGTGCCGACACGACCGCGACGATGGGCGCCGCGGCGGTGTCCGGCGCGGGCGGCGGCAAGATCTCGGTCGCGGGCTCGTTCGCCCTCGCCGTCGTGAACCACACGACCCGCGCCGGCATCGACGGAACGGTCACCCTCTCCGGCGGCGACGCGACGCTCACGGCGGCAAGCCGCATCTCGACCACGGTCACCGCCCTGCCCCACGGCGCGGGCGCCGTCGCGACAGGAGACGCCGGCGTCGGTGCATCCGTCGCTCTCTCCCTCATCACCGATCGGACGACCGCCGAGATCGCCGACGGCGTCGCCCTGACCGGGGCACGCAACGTCACCCTGTCGGCGACGGCCCACGACACGGCGGTCACCGAGGCACGCATGGGCGCCTCGGGCGGTGCCGTCGCGGTCGCTCCCGCCGTCGCCGTGACGCTCTCGAACGTCACGACCGCGACGCGCATCGGCAGGGGCACGCTGACGACCTCGGGAACCCTCGAGATGACCGCGACCGAGAAGGCGACGGCCGACACGACGGCGTCGTCGGCCGTCGTGGATGCGACCGATGCCGCGATCGGCGTCGGATTCGCCCTCACGATCGCCAACCACGGCGCACTGTCGACACTCGCGCGCAACGTGACTGCGGGTGTCGCCGTGACGCTGCGCGCCGCGAGTGTCTCGGTGTCGAGTGCGGTCGCCTCGGCCTCGGCGGCGGGCGCCCCCGCCAACGAAGCATCCGATGACCCCGCCAACCCCGGCGGCGCAGCCGGCACGGGGGTCGACCAGCTCGCACAGCGGGAACGCAGCCACGCCGACAGTGTGTCCGTGGCCAACGGCGGCGAGTCCTCCGGCACGCAGGCCACGCCGACCGCCGCGACGAGCGACGGTCCCGTGAGCGTCGCCGCCGCGATCGGCATCGTCATCTCGAACGTGCGCGCTGAGACCGTGATCGATCCGGTCGTTTCCCAGATCACGGCCGGAGGCGCCGTGACCCTCGCGTCGAGCGTCAACACCGACGCACGCTCGGGGGCCGACGGCTCCGCGGCGGGCGAGGGCGACGCGACGATCGGAGCGGGTGTCGCCCTCACGCTGTCGACGACGACCAACCGCGCCACGGTGCCCGCGACGCTGACGATCACCGCCCGCGATGTCGCCTTGTCGGCGACGGTCACCGTCGACGGAACCGACCGGACCTCGACGTTCGGCGCTGCAGCATCGTCGGGGGCCGCGGGTGGCAACGTCTCGGTCGCCGGTTCGGTCGCCATCGCGATCGTGACGACTCGCACCCTCGCGGCCGTGTACGGCAGGCTCGTTCTCACGGGCGGCGATGTCACGCTCACCGCCGCGAGCGACGTGGCCGGCACCGTGACGGCCCTGCCCACGGGTGACGGCACGACGGGCGCGGGGGATGCCGGCATCGGCGCGGCCTTCGCGCTCACCCTCGACACGCACGAGACGACGGCGCTCATCGACGACGGGGTCTCGGTGACGGGGGCGCGCGACGTGCTGCTCGTCGCCGATGCCCGCGACGCCACGGTCACCGAAGCGCGCATGGGCGCAGCCGGCGGCGGTGTCGCCGTCGCCCCCGCCGTCGCGATCGTGCTGTCCAACGTCACGACCCGCGCGCGCATCGGTGCGGGCACGCTGGCGGCATCGCGCGACGTGCTCCTGCGCGCGACGCAGCATGCCGCGGCAGACAACGCCGCGAGTGCCTCCGCGATCGCGTCGGAAGACGCGGCCGTCGGCGTCGGCCTCGCGCTCACGATCGCGAACCACACGGTCACGGCGACGCTCGCGCGTGCCGTGACCGCCGGTAGGCACTTCACGATGCAGGCGTCCAGCTGGTCACGCTCCAGCGCGCGCGCGTCCGCATCGGCAGCCGGTGCCCCCGAGAACAACGCCGACGGCGCCGACCCGGCGAACCCGGGTGGCGCGCCCGGGACGGGCGTCGATGACCAGGTCGGCGGGCAACGCGACCATGTCGACGGTGTCGCCGCCGCCAACGGCGTCGAGGGCTCCGGCGGCGCTCAGACGCCGAACGCCGAGACGAGTGGCGGGCCCGTCAACGTCGCCGCCGCGATCGGCATCGTCATCTCCACCGTGCGCACCCTGTCGATCATCGACCCTCAGGTCGGGGCGATCACCGCCGGCGGCACCGTGACGCTGTCTTCGTCGCAGAACACCGATGCGGCATCCGCCGCAGACGGCACGGCCTCGCGCGGAGGCGACGCCGCCATCGGCGCGGGCGTCGCGATCACCTACGCCGACGTCGTCAATCACTCCGTCGTCCCCGCGACCCTCACCGTCCGCGCGCGCACACTCACGGTCTCGGCGACCATGACCGTGGACGGCACAGACATCGTGTCGACGATGAGTGCGACGGCGTCCTCGGGGGCAGGCGGCGGAAAGGTCTCGGTCGCCGGATCCGTCGCGCTCGGCATCATCACGATCGACACGCTCGCGGGCGTCTCGGGCACCGTCGTCCTCACGGGCGGCGACGCGATGCTCGCCGCCGGCAGTGCGCTGGACACCACGATCAAGGCGCTCGCCGCCGAAGACGGTGTCGTCGCGACCGGCGATGTCGGAGTCGGCGCCTCGTTCGCGCTCGCCCTCGTGACGCTCCAGACGCACGCGCGCCTCGACGACGAGGTTTCCCTCACCGGTGCCGCGCGCATCGTCCTCGTCGCCGCATCGACGAGCGTCACGGTCACCGAGGCTTCGATGGGGGCGAAGGGCGGTGACGTCACCGTGACGCCTGCGATCGCGATCACGGTCTCGAATGTCCGCACGAGCACGGTGCTCGGCTCGCTCGCCTCCGGGCCGATCCGAGCCACCGGTGACGTGCAGCTCTCGGCGAGCCAGCACACCTCTGTCCACACGACGGCCGGCGCCGTCGCGACCGAGGGCGCCGATGCCGCAGTCGGCATCGCGATCGCCCTGACGTTCGCGTTCGACGAGACATTCGCCACGACCCGGCGCAGCATCGAATCGGGCGGATGGACGACGCTGTCCGCCGTGGGGTCATCGCGCAACGGCGCGACCGCCAACGCGTCCGCGAGCGGTGCGCCCGGCGAGGAGAGCCCGGATGCGCCCTCGGGAGACGTCGACGCGCAGGTGCAGGACCAGCGTGACTACGCCAACGCCGCGAGCGTCGGCAACGGCGGCGGGGGGGTGCAGAACAGCGGGAACCCCTCGGCATCGACGAGCGACGGCGGCGTCTCGGTCGCGGGTGCCGTGGCCCTCACCCTCGCCGATGTGAGTTTCACGGCCTGGCTGCCCGACGAGCTCGAGATCACCGCCGGCGGGCACGTGTGGCTGCTCACGGCCGCGCAGGTCGACGGGATCTCCGCCGCATCCGGAACCGCTCTGGCCGGAGAGGACGCCGGCGTCGGCGTCGCCGTCGCCCTCACGCTCGTGTTCCTCGAGAATCGCGCATGGGTCGGCGAGAACGCCGTCATCGACGCGAACGGCTTCGCGGCAGCGGCCACGATGACCGTGATCGGCGACGACAGGACGCACGACTTCTCGGCTGTCGCCGAAGCCGGGGCAGGATCCAAGGACGTCGGCGTCGCCGGCGCCGTCGCGCTCAACATCGTCACGAACTCGACCGAGGCGTGGATCCCCGGCAGCGCCCGCGTCGATTTCGGAACGGGCGACGTCACGATCGCAGCCGAGACCCGCCGCGCCGACACCGCCAAGGCCACCGCCGACGCGGTCGGCGGTGCTTCCGGCACGGGTGTCGGCGCATCGTTGGCGGTCAACGTCATCGCCGAGGACGTGACGCGCGCCGAGATCATGGACGGCGCCGATGTCACCGGCGGTGCGGCAGTCACGATCCGCGCCGATCACGCCGACACGGTCGTCGGCGAGGTCACGGCGGGTTCTGAGGGCGGCACCGCGGTGAGCCCGGCCGTCGGCATCAACGTCGTCCTTCCGGTCGTCCTCGCCCGACTCGGCACGCCCGGCCCACGCGCGTTCGTCGCGACCGGGCCCGTGACGGTGCGCGCGACGTACACCGGATCGGTGACGCTCACCGGTGATGCGGATGCCGCCGGCGGCAGCGTCGCGATCGGCGCCATCATCGTCGTCAACGTCGTCGACGCCGATGTGCTCGCCGCCGTCGAACGCAACGTGACGGCCGGGGCGCTGTGGATCATCGCGACGACCGAGCTGCACGCGAGTGCGTCAGCGAAAGCCAGTGCGCGCGGCACGGTCGGCGGCTCCGAGAGTGACGACGACGCGGAGAACGCCGACGCCCAGGCCCAGGAGCAGGTCGACCGAACCCCCGCCACGAGCGGTCGCAGCGCCACGCTGCCTTCCTCGAGCGACGGGGTCGCGCAGGGCAACGGGCAGGCACAGGGACAGTCGGGTCAGCAGAGCGACGGTGTCGGGGTCGGAGCCGCGATCGCCGTCGATTGGATCCTGGTCGGCAGTCAGGCCGTCCTCGCGCCCGGGCTCACGGTCGTCGTCGACGGCGTGTTCGCCGTGCTGGCGACGAACGAGACGGATGCCGCGGCGAAGGCACTCGGCACGGCGGCGAGCATCGAGAACGACAACAACACCGTCGGCGTCGCCGTCGCGCTCAACGTCGCCGACGTCGTCAACCGCGGATCCATCGGCGCCGGTGCGTCGATCACAGCCGGCTCGGTCGCCGTCACCGGCCGGACGCCCGCGGATGCGCGCAACGACTTCCAGGCGTGGGCGATCGCGGCCGCGGCGGGCCGGGGCGACGCCGCCGTCGCCGGATCCGTCGCCGTGCAGGTGATCGACCTCGTGAACGAAGGCGTGATCGGCGCGGGCTCGACGCTCACCGTCGCCGACGGCATCTCCCTCGACGCGAGCAACCCCATGGGGCTGCAGGGTCTCGCCGCGTCGGGTGCCATCACGACCAACGGCAGCGGTGTCGGTGCGGGCATCGTCGTCCAGATCGTCACGACCCGCACGCTGGCTCACATCGACTCGACGTTCGAGGCCCCCACGACGATCAATGCGGGTGGCGCGGTCATCGGCCGGGCCACGGCCTCGCTTGTGCCGCTCGCAGCGCCCGAGATCCCCGAGCTCGACCTGCCCGCCTTCACGGGCGTCGCCCTCGGAGCAGCGCTCGGCGGCGGTGATGCAGGAGTCGGTGGCTCACTCGTCGTCAACGTCGTGAACCGCGCCACGCGCGCGTGGCTCGGCGATGCGGCATCGGTCAACCAGGGTGTTGCCCTGGCGGCGCCCCAGGCGCTGTCGTTCACCGCATCGGACCAGACGTCCTTCGTCGACGTCGCCGGAGCGCTCGGCCTCTCGACAGGCAGCGCCGGCGTCGGCTTCGCGCTCGTCGTGGGCGTGCACAACAAGGATGTGCGCGCGTACATCGGCCGCGGCGTGCAGGCCGACGTCGGCGGCTCGGTGTGGCTCATCGCGACGGCGGGGGAGAGCTTCACGCAGATCGTCGCCGGCGGCGCGGCCGCATCCGATGCGGGCGTCGCGGGGTCCTTCGCCGTGCTCGTGGTCAACGAAGGCAGCGACGACCCCGGAACGCGCTCCTACATCGACAGTTCGGCGCAGACACCCACGGCGGTCCGTGCCCGCGGCGCGGTCACGATCACGGCGGCCGATCCGGTCGACATGACCCTGTTCGCCGGAGCGGTCGGGGCAGCAAGCACCGCGGGCGTCGGCCTGTCCTCGGTCGTGTTCGTTCGGACGGGCATCGTCGATGCCTATGTCGGTCCCGACGCCCTGCTCTGGGCCCGCGGCGCGACGGGTCTCGTCCTCACGGCGTCGCAGAGTGAGGACCTCTGGCTCGTCGCGGTCGGCGGTGCCGCCGGCGGCACGGCCGGCGCGGCCGGCGCGGCGACGGTCGGCGTGCAGAGCAACACGACGCACGCGCACCTCGACCGTGGAGTGACCCTCGACGGCGTCGGGGGCGGTACGGCGGGCGCACGGATCGCGGCGACCGACGCGACGACGCTGCGCGGCATCGCGGGACAGCTCGCCATCGGCGGAACGGCCGGGGTCGGCCTCGGTGCCGACATCCAGGTCGTCGGCAAATCGACGCAGGCGTGGATCGCGCCCGAGGTGCTCGTCACGGTCGACGGAGACGTCACGGTCGATGCCACCTCGAACGAAGAGGTCACGAGCGTCGCGGCCGGAGCAAGCGTCGGGGGCACCGCCGCGGTCTCCGCCAACGCGACCGTTTCGGTGTACACGATCATCACCCGGGCATTCATCGGTGAGGTCTGTGGTGCGTCGACCGTCACGGAAGCCGCGTGCGGCACTTCGCGGTCGATCGTCGTCGCGGGGGGCAGCGCACGCATCGCCGCCAACGAGATCCTGACGATGGACATCGTGTCGGGCTCTGTCGCGGCGTCGGGTACGGCCTCGGTCGGGCTCACAGCGGCGGTCCCCGTCCTGAACAAGACCACGGCCGCCTTCGTCGGAGACCTGTCGCGGGTCACGGCACTCGGCGGCGGCGCAGGCCTGACCGCGGCGGGTCCGTTCCGGATCGACTACATCGACACGCGCTTCGCCCCGCAGGCGGCGATCATCGGCGGCAACCAGCTCGACCTCGGCTACGCGCACGGCATCCGCGACGGCGAACGCGTCTCGTACGATGCGGGCGGCGGCCAGCCGATCACGGGTCTGACCCCCGGTGCCACGTACGTCGCCGTCGTCGACGCTGCCTTCCCGACGCGACTGCGGCTCGCGCTCACGCCGGGCGGCGCGCCCATCGCGCTCGCCTCGCCGGCGCGCCCGGGTCAGTCCCACCGCATCTTCGCGACCGACGAAGCGACCGTGCCCGGCCGGTTCGCCCCTTACTTCACGCCGTCGACAGACGTCGACGGCGGCAGCAACATCGTGCACCTGCCGTACGACATGCCCGAAGGCGACGCCGACTCGACCAGCGGCGGCGGCGGGACGCCACTTCAGACGGGCGATGCCGTCGTCTACACGGCGAATGGCGGCACCCCGATCGGCGGACTCGTCGACGGCGGCGTGTACTACGTGGTCATGACGGGCCCCGACAGCTTCCGGCTCGCCGGCACGGCGTGCGACGCGCGGCCGACGGGCGACGGATGCGGCGGGGGAGCGGTCTCGACGATCGACCTCAACCCGGGTGTGGCGACCGGTCGCGCCCACAGCTTCGTGCGGCAGGGGATGCAGCCTCCCGGAGACCCCGCGCGCATCACGGGCAAGCGCGTCATCACGCAGGCCCCCGGCGCTGTCTTCGGCGTCGCCATCATCGCGAACAACAGCGACGAAGTGCTCGCCGTCGGTGCGAGCGCCGCGGTCGCCGCGACCGCGGGAGTCGGCGCGGCGGGCAACGTCAACGTCGTGACGTCCGACACCGACGCGTTCGTCGGTCGCCAGGCCCGCATCAACGACGACAACACGGGCGCGGCGGCGTGGCAGTCCGTGACCGTCGCCGCATCGGGCGACTTCCGTCAGTTGATGATCGCGGCGGGCCTCGGCGGGGGCATGGCGGGTATCGCGGTGAACGCCGCGGTCGACATCGTGAACCTCGACGTCGATGCCACGATCGGCGACGGTGCGGTCGTGCGGGCAGCCGGAGACGTGTCGCTCGAGGCGCGGAGCGCGCAGGAGGTCGTCGCGGTCGCCGCTTCGGCCGGTGCCGGCGTTGCGGGCATCGCCGTCGCTGTCGCAACGATCGTCGTCGACAGTCACACTTACGCCCGCACCGGCCAGTCGGTCGTGATCGACGCGGGCAACAACGTCCTGGTCCGCGCACTCGACGCGACATCGCTCACGGTCGCCTCGGGCGGCATCGGGGTCGGCTTCGTGGGAGGTGGCGCGGGTGTCGCCGTTGTCGTCTTCACCAAGGACACGCGTGCGTCGATCGGCGCCTTCAACACGGTCGAGGCCCGCGCGCGCGGCGGCTGGGCGATGAGCGGCATCCCCGTCGGGACCGCGACCGACGCCGGCTTCCCCACGGCCGCGCAGAGCGGCCTCGCCGTCGTCGCGACCAGCGAGCAGGACGTCTTCGGCATGGCGATCGCCGCCGGCGGCGGGTTCGTCGGTGTCGCAGGCGCCGTCAACGTCACCCTCATCACGGGCTCCACGGTGGCCCTCATCGACGCCCGCAGCGTGGTCAACGCCGATCGCGCCGGTGCCGGGGCGGCGCAGTCGGTATCGGTCACGGCGGCCGACCGCACCGACACATTCACCCTGGGCGGCGGGCTCGGCGCGGGCTTCGTCGGCGTCGCCGGTGGCGTCGACATCGGTGCCATCGACGTCTCGGCCGGCGCGGGCATCGGTGATTTCACGACCATCAACGCGCGCGGATCCATCCGCATCCAGGCGATGTCGATCCGCAGCATCCAGACATTCGCGCTCAGCTTCGGAGCCGGCGCGGTCGGCGTCGCGGGCTCGGTCTCGGTCTGGGGCGCGGGCGTCACGCCCTCGGGCTCGTACGACGACGGCGGCGGCGCGCAGGACGGACTGTCCTCAACCGAGGGCACCCCCCAGGGCCAGGCCGATCAGTACGCCTCCGGCACGGGATCCGAAGGCTACGGCTCGATTCTCAACGGCGCGCAGGACTCGTCGGGAACGAGCACGGCGGATCGCAAGCAGCAGGGCCTCGCGTCGGCGCAGGCTGGCATCGCGGCGGCGACGCCGGGCGTCGGCATCGTCACGAACCGCTTCTCGAGCGTGCCCGCCGTGCGCGGCACGACGAGTCGCATCGGCACCGGCGCGGTGATCAACGCCGGCGGCGACGTCACGGTATCCGCCGTGGCCCGCGACAGCTTCTTCGCCGTCGCGGGGTCGGCGTCCGGTGGCATCGGCGCGGTCGGGCTCTCGCTCGTCGTCGCGAAGCTCACCTCGGTCATCGATGCGGGCATCGCCTCGCGTGCCGTCGTCACCGCCGGCGGAGGCACCGCGGTGCGGGCCGAGACCCGGGAGCGCACCGAGGCCGTCGCCTTCTCGGGGCAGCTCGCCGGAGTCTCGGTCGCGGGTCAGATCGTCGACATCGACACCGACGCGCGCCAGACGGCGCACATCGACGACGGCGCCGCCATCCCGGCGGCGGGGGGCACCGTCTCGGTCACCGCTCACGCCGACCGTCGTGTCGCCCCCACGGTCATCGGCGTCGCGCTCGCCCTCGGTGCGGTCGGCGCCGCCGTCGCACTCGGAGAGGTGCGCGGCGACACGGTCGCCCGCATCGGAGCAGCGCCGCTGGGTACCGGAACCACCCCCGTCGGAGCGGTCGCCGTCTCGGCGACATCCGTCATCGAGGTGCCCGTCATCGCCTTCTCGGTCTCGGGCGGTGTCCTGGGCAGCCTCACCGGTGTCGGCGCGGCGGCGCAGATCTCGGGGCGGACAGCCGCCGAGTTCGCGGGCACAGCCCGCGTCGCGGGCCGCGTTCAACTCGTCGCCGACGCGCGCAACACGGTGAACACCGAGACGTACAACATCCAGACGGGTGCCGTGACCGTCGGCGTCACATTCGCCCGCGCGACGGTCTCGCGCGCCACGACCGCCCTCGCGGCGCCCGGGTCGTGGATCACGGCGGGCGGCGCGATCGCGATGCGCGCAACGAGCCGCAACCACACCGGCGCCAGCATGGGCGGCGGCAGCCTCGCGGGCATCGCGGCGCTGTTCATGAACCCCGTCGCCCGCGTCACCGGCGCGACGCAGGCGCGCTTCGCGTCCGATGTCGCGGCATCCGGATCGCTCGTCGTCGAGGCCCAGGGACAGAACCAGGCGCGCGCAGATGCGCTCGTCGCGAGCATCGGCATCGGGGGCAGCGGCCAAGGCGTCGACGTCCAAGCCGTCGTCGCCGAGAGCGCCTCGGTGCGCGCATCGATCGACACGGGCACCGTGTTCAGTCAGGGCCTCGTCGCCGTGCGCGCACGCATCCTCGAAGAGGGCGGATCCGGCAACCTCGCGACCGCCACGGTGCGCGGCGTGTCGGGCGGGCTCGTCTCGCTCGGTGTCTACGTCGCCAGCGCGCTCCTCGAGGGCGCGACGACGGCCGAGCTGTCGAGCACCGTCGGTGGGTCCGGGGCGGTCGAAGCTCGCGCGGAATC
This sequence comes from Microbacterium sp. Y832, assembly GCF_057669765.1. Taxonomy (NCBI): domain Bacteria; kingdom Bacillati; phylum Actinomycetota; class Actinomycetes; order Micrococcales; family Microbacteriaceae; genus Microbacterium; species Microbacterium sp. Y832. The sequence continues at coordinate 206,484 of NZ_JBYHFM010000001.1, forward strand.
CCGCGCCGACGCGACAGCAGAGAGCTGGACATTCGGCGTCGGGCTGTTCCAAGCGTCGGGGTCGGTCGTGAACGCCGAAGTGCGGGCGTCGGCGCGCACGTACGCGGCGATCCTCTCGCCCGTGTGGTCGGCGGGCGGCACGACGGTCGCAGCCATCGCGGCCAACGGCGCGAGCGCCGAGACGGATGCCGCGAGCATCGGCTTCATCAACCTCGGTGTCACGATCCCCACGGCCCTCATCGGAGCGGCGACCACGGCCGAGCTGCGGGGGGGCCTGGTCGGAAACGGACTGTCCGTCCAGGCGCGCGGCACGAACACCGCCCGCACCGCGGTCGACTACGTCTCGATCGGCTTCATCGACGGCGGCATCGGCGGTGCGACGGCGGTGGTCCTGAACTCGGCGGCCGTCACGGCGCGCGTGGATGCGGGCAGCGCTGCGGTGCTCGCGGGCTCCGGCGCCGTCTCGGTCACGGCCTGGTCGGCGCACTCGGCTTCCGCAGACATGCGCAAATCGACCGCCGGTGCCTACACGATCGGCGGACTGCTGCCGATCGCACGGGTCGAGGCGGCAACGTCGGCGTCGTTCACGGCGCCGAGCGCCCAATCCGGGGCGTTCACGATGGATGCCTCCTCGCGCAACAGCGTCGACGCGACAGCACGGCTGCTCTCGCTCGCGATCGTCGGGGTGCGCGGCACGGTCGCCACCGCCACCATCGAGCAGTCGGCCGCGACGAGCGCGGACGTCGCCGCGCAGGTCGTCCTGTACGCAACCGGCATCGTCGCGGTGCGTGCCGAGAACCGCGCCGGAACCCACGCCAGGGCAGACATCGACAGCGCCGGCGGCGGCCTGATCGACGCGGGGATCTTCGCGGCGTTCGCCTTCACCCGGGCCCCCGTCACGGCAGCGTTCGACGGCGTGCTCGGCTCGTCGACGGGCGTGCGGATCGCGGCCGCCGGCGGTACGACGGTCACCGCGACGATCCAGGCGCTCTCGGTCGGTCTCGGCTCCATGACCGGCAGCGTCGTATCTGCCGATATCTACGAGCAGGCCGCCGTCACCGCGCGCTTCGGTACGGGTGCCCTGGCGACCTCGGGCACGGTGCAGGTCGCGGCGACGACGGTCGACGCGGCCACCGCGGCCACCGACCTGGCCTCGGGTGGCCTCGTCGTGGGCGCCGTCTCGGTGCCGACGTCGCGCATCGCGAACGCGCTCACGGCCGACTACTCGGCACGCCAGATCGGCGGCACGGGCATCGCGGTGAGCGCCGACGCCACGCGCACGGTGCACACGACCTCGGGTTCGATCTCGTTCTCGCTCATCGGTGCCGCACACTCGTCGGGAAGGGCGCTCATCACCAACGGTGCCGTGACCCAGGCCCGGGTGCGCCCCGGCGCCACGATCAATGCGCCGTCCGCCGCCGTCTCGGTCACCTCGCACGCCGTCAACACCGCGACGGCCGAGGCCGGTGGCATCAACGTGGGTCTCCTCCTCGCGGCGACGACCGCCGAACCTCTCGCCTGGATCGACGCACGCGCCCACGCGCACATGCAGGCGTGGATCGGCGGAGCCGGTGCGAACGGCGCAGGCGCGGCATCCCTCGTCGTCGACACCCACTCGCAGGATCAGGCCGAAGCGTCGCTGGTCAACAAGACCGGCGGCACCATCGCGATCGGCACCGGCAAGGCCGTGGCGCAGGTCACCTCCGTCGTCGAGACGATCGTCGGCAACGCGCAGCCGATCGCCATCAGCGGAAACGTCGTCATCGGCGTCGCGGAACAGCCCGTGTCGCGCTCGTTCGCACGCACCCTCGGCGCGGGTGGACTGGCGATCTCGACGAACGCGGCGAGCGCGGTCACGAACCCGACGGTGCGGCTGTCGATCACGCCGAGTACGCACCTCGTCGCGGGGGGCACCGTGACGCTGAACGCCCTGCAGAACTCCCTCACGCCCGCGGTTCCGCCCGGCCTCGTCTTCGACGCCGTCACCGGGGTGAACACCGCGAACGACACGATCCGGATCACAGGTCCGCACGGGCTCCAGACCGGCGGCAGCGTCACCTACACGCCCGGGGCGGGCAGCGTGATCGGAGGCCTCGCCGACGGCAGCCGCTACAACGTCATCGTCGTCTCGGTCGACACGATCCAGCTCGGGTCGACCTTCGAGGGTGCCCAGATCGACGCGGCATCCGACATCATCACCTTCGGCCGCACGACCGACAGCGGGTTCTCCGAGCTCCCGCACCAGTTCGTCGAGGGGCAGCGCGTCATCTACTCGTCGCTCTCGTCGCCCGCCGCCTCCGGACTCGTCAACGGTCGGGTCTATCTCGTTCACGTCATCGACGAGTTCCGCATCCAGCTCATCGACGCCGCGACGCCGCAGGCGCCCGTCGAGTTCACCGGTGGCGACATCGACACCGACCGGATCGGGGCAGTCAACGACTACGTCGACGGACAGGCGGTGCAGTACCTCGGGCCCGACGCCCGCGCCACGTTCACGAGCAACCGCGTCGACATCGTCGTCGATGCCAAGGGTGCTCCGGTGCGGGTCGGCGGCCCCGGCACGCCGTACCAGACGGAGGACAACAACCGCATCGCGCTGCGCAACCACACGTTCACGACGGGCCAGCAGGTCATCTACCGCGCGAACGGCGGCGCCCTCGGGGGCCTGTCGAACAACACGCCCTACTGGGTCATCGTCGTCGGACCGCACGAGATCCAGCTCGCCGGTTCGTACTGCGAGGCCGTAGGGACGTGTGCCGACCCCGGCGATCCCGACCTGCTCATCCCCGTCTCACCGCGCCCGCTCGTCGGCAGCGCCGACCCCGCGCTCATCGGGGTGGGCCATGGCCTCTATCTGCCGGGGCAGCAGCCCATCGAAGGTCTGGAGCACGGTGCCCGCTACTACGTGTACGACCGCACCCCCACATCGTTCCGGCTCTCGCTGCTGTCCGGTCCGCTCGCCGGGCTCGGGGCGCTCACGATCACGGCCAACGGCAGCGTCGGCACGAGCAGCGTCGTCCCCGCTGTCGTCGACCTCGGCGGCGGAACCGCCGCGGGGTCCGTGCACGCTGTGATCATCGATCTGCTCTCGACGGGCACGGGCACCCAGACGCTTCATTCGCAGCCGTTGACGCCGACGCTTCCCGGGGGCGGAGTCTTCTCCGAGGCCAAGGTGTACGGCAGCGGGGTCGGATTCATCTCGTCGACGGCGAGCCGTCCCTCGGCGAGCTACACGGCCAACCTCGAGCTGACCGTCGGCGAGAACGCCCGCATCCACGCCGGCGGCGACATCACGATCGGGGCCACCTCGACCGCGTCGGCGTTCGTCGACGCCTCGTCGGCCGGTCTCGGCTTCGTCGGCATCGGGTCCTCCCGAGCCGTCGTCGACGCGACGGCGAACACGACGGTCTGGCTGCGCTCGGGATCCGACGTCCGCTCGACGGGCGGCAGCGTGCGGATCGCACCCATCACCGTCGTCGCCGGCAAGGCGATCGCCCAGTCCACAGCGGGCGGGTTCGGACACGGCGTCGATTCCCAGACGCAGGGCCGTCTCGACCTCACGGCCCGGACCATCCTCGATGGGCACGTCGTCGCGTGGAACGACATCGACGCACGGTCCACGAGCGCGATGCAGGCCGACCTGATCGCTTCCGCTTCCGGCTCGTCGTTCGCCGGCAGCTCCTCATCGGGGGAATGCGATTCGCCGGGCTGCCACCTCGAGGCACAGAACCACGGCACGACCCTCACGGTGGGCGGCGGCGCGTACCTCGAGGCAGACAATCTTCGCCTCGTGGCCGAGCTGATCTCCAGCAGGCTCAACGTCGAGAACCGCGCGAAGGGCTCGGGCGCGTTCGAAGACTCCGACGCGCGTTCCGACGCGAGCCTCCATTCCCTCGTGCGCGTGCAGCTGAATGCCCCCGCCAAGATCGTGGGCCGGCAGAGCGTCACGATCACGGCGCAGCACCGCGGCGTCGAGGTCCGCGCGTACGCGCGGGCCAGCTGCAGCTGCTTCGGCGGAGACAGCGATGCGGACGCCTACGTCCTCTACGACGCCCGCTCGAGCGTCGTCGCCGACGAGGGCGTGCGTATCCGCACCTCCGCCCTGCTCGTCCAGGCCCTCCACCAGCTGATCTCCACAACGCCGCAGGCCTCGACGGGCGGGGGCTTCATCGACTTCGGCGGGTCCAGCAACAGGATCGACAACTTCCGCCATCGCACGATCGAGTGGAACGCGGACGTCGTGCTGCACGCCGCCAATCCGACGCTCATCATCGACGCGTCGGGGCGAATCGTGAAGAAGTACGCCGTCACGGTGCGCGATCTGAACGGCGTCGTCTACAACGTGGGTGCCGTCATCCCCGTCGGCCAGACGATCATCGTCGACCCGACCGAGAACACCGGGGGCGGAACGGCCCGCTACGAGATCAACAGCACGACGGGCTCCGTGATCGGCATCCTCACGGGTGACCGGGGAACCCTGCAGGTGCAGAACACGTTCGACGTCGTCCGACTACACAACCACTCCGACCGCGACATGCGGATCCACGACATCAGCGTCGCGAACATCGACGGCGTCGGCGCGACGGTCGACGTCGCCGCAGAGAACAGCGCAGCGTTCCGGTTCCACATCGGGCGCCCCATCTTCATCCCGACCTTCGTCGACATCGCCAACTGGTGGAACGCGGGACGGGCCGACCTGCAGCTGCACGGTCGCATCGACAGCCCGATCGGCACGACTCGGATCATCGCCGAGAACGGCGACATCGTCGCAACGGCTGCCGGATCGATCCGCACGAACATCGCCCAGCTCTACGCCGAGCGCGGCACGATCGGTGCCGTCAACGCCGGCGTTCGGGCGCCCATCACGATCGTGCTCGTGCAGAGCGACTACCTCATCGACGACGTCGACCCGACGCGCCTGGTCGAGCTCATCGCCGATGCGCGCGATGACGTCGTGCTCACGGTCACCTACAGTGCCCGGATGCCGGTGGGCTCGCCGTACGCCGACACGATGTTCCGGCCGGTGCTCGGCCCCATCCACGCGGGCAGGAACATCGACATCCTGGTGCACGACAGCGCGTTCGGGGCGGATGCGCCGCCGCTGACGTCCTACCTCGTCCAGGTCAACGTCACGCAGCCGCCGAGTGTGACGAACGTGCCGCCGTCGGGGCTCTACCACACGTACTTCCACCCCGACCCGGGCCCCTGGCCGGGCTTCACCGACCCCGTCCTCGTCGCATGGGGCACAGCGAACGAGCTGCGCGACAGCGCGTACACGTTCGGCGACCTGCGTGCGGGGAACGACATCGTGGTGCGGCATCCGTCGACGGCGACGACGATCTCGTTCGACGTCTTCTCCGACGTCGACGCGACGCTCGTCAGCATGCGCTTCCCCGAGATCTCCTACTCGGCACCCGACGGCGACGGCGAGATCACGCTCCACACGAACGGCGACATCTCCGTCCTCGAGCTGATCGGCGATCTGAGGGCCGGCACGATCACCTCGACGGCGCAGGACGTCTGGCTGCAGACCGCCGAGAACACCGCGTCGATCCTCGACGACGGCACGATCGACGACGGCACGCCGCGCGTCGCGGGCCGCGACATCACGCTGGCCGCCGGACTGGTGTCCGGCCGCATCGGCGGTCCGGCTGCCGAGACGCCCGACTTCCTCGAGATCCACTCGTCGCTGGCCGAGCGCGGTCGCGTCAGGGCGTTCGCCGCGGGCGACATCCTGCTCGACCAGGTCGGCGGATCCCTCTTCGCGCATACCGTCTCGTCGTCCGCGGGGGATGTGGCGCTGCGCACCCGTGACGGCGGCATCTTCTCGGACACTGCCGGCACCGTGACGCGCATCGTCGGGCGCAACATCGACCTCATCGCCGTCGGCGGCGCGATCGGTGCAGACAGCCCCGACCGTTCGCTGGACCTGGTCGTGGACACCGCAGTCGGCGGGCGCCTGTACGCGCACTCGCACTCGGGGATCGTCACGGGTGTGTTCGTGACGGAGGCGACGGGGGCTCTCTTCGTCCTGCGGGCAGAAGCCGACCAGGGAGACGTGCGGCTCACCGTGCCCTTCGTCGAGGGTGGCCCCGACGAGAGCCTCTTCATCCTCACCGAGGGACGCACGATCGACGGGCTGACTGAGGTGACCCAGGGCCGGGTCGTCGCGGGCGGACATGTCACGCTGCTCGTCGCTCAGGACGTCATCGCGCCCCTGGGCACGGTCATCCAGGGCGAGACCGTGACGATCCGCGCGTCGTTCGGCAAGACGCTCGCGAGCCAGGGTGGATCGCTGCTCTCCTTCGCCGGCGAGGTCACGGGACACGCGACACAGATCTTCGGGGGTCGCGGCGACGATGTCTTCCTCTTCGACTCGACCGTGCTGGGCGGGCACACGATCGTCTACGGCGGTGCCGGGAGCACACCGTCGAGTGAGGACGGCGACGACGCGTTCTTCGTCCTGCGGCTCGAGACGATGACCGGCACCCACATCGCGGCCCCCGGCGATGACTTCGCCGGCACCGAAGTGCGCGACGCGCTCGTGCTGTTCGGTCTGTCCGGAGACAACCACTTCCACATCCAGACGTGGGGCGGCGACGACGACCTCGGCCACGACTACCGCATCATCGTGCGCGGCGGGGGTGTGCGGGGTGGGTTCAACACGCTCACCATCGACGGCACGGATGCGCCCGACCTCTTCCTCTTCCGCGGACTCGCCGCGATCGCAGAGCACCCCGACAGCAAGCGCCCCGCGTTCGTCGCCCACGTCAACGCCGATGCCGGCACGGTGGAACGCATCTCGTACGACGGAGGCATCAACCAGCGGGTCACCGTGAACGGTCTCGCGGGCGACGACGTCTTCGTATTCGACGACAACAGCGCCGTCACGACGGTCTACGGCGGCGAGGGGAACGACACGTTCATTGTCGGCCAGTTCTTCGCTGCGCCGCGTATCGAACCCGACGTCCAACCCGGCGACGGCATGCAGACGTTCGAGACGGAGTTCGGTCACGGCAGCCGCGGGATCACCTTCCCGGCCGTCCTGTACGGCGGCGCCGGCGATGACACGTTCATCATCCGTGGTCACATCGCCGAGCTGCGCGTCGAGGCGACGACGGGCGCCGACACCTTCCACCTTCTCGCTGTGCGGCTGCTCGACGGGACCTACCGCGCGAACGGCCTGCTCTCTCTCGACGGCGGCGCGCAGACGTCGACGGTGACGGTGTACACGGCGGGCCCCGCCTCAGGCATCGTCGCGACCACCAAGGCGGTGTCCGGGGGCGGACTGCGCGGCGATCTGTACTCCGTGAAGGCGCCCGTCGTCGTCGGCGCCATGGCGCCGGCGGTGCCCTTCGCCCTGCCCGATGAGGACGCTGCACTCCCGGCACCGCTCGTGATCCCGGTTCCCCCGCGTGACGGTGGGACGGGCGAGGTCATCGTCGTGGAGTCCGACGGGTCGACGACGCTGAAGACCGGTGTCAAAGAGACCGACAGCTACACGATCGCGCTCGGCACTGCGCCGACCGCGCGGGTCTACATCACGATCTCGGCGGCGTACGCGGGCGGGACACCGTACGCACAGATCTCGATCGACGGCGGGCTGACGTTCCACGACCAGGTCATCCTGATCTTCGAGGCGGGCGAGACCGGGCCCAAGACCGTCATCGTGCGGCTCGTGCCGACCGTCGACCCGCACCCCTTCCCGGTGCGGGCGTTCCCCTCGCCCGAGCCGGGTCCCGGCATGGTGGTCGAGACCGTGAGCCACGTCTTCTCGAGCGACGACCCGCTCTATGATCACGCGGCGGCGCGCAACGTGTACATCAACCTCGTCCGCGAGGCGGACCCCGTCGATCCCGTCGATCCCGTCGATCCCGTCGATCCGATCACCCCGGACGACGGCGCCGACGGCCAGCCGGCCGGAGGCGCGGCGGCAGACCGTCTGCCCCAGACGGGCGGCAGCGACCTCACCGGATGGCTGCTCGTGAGCCTGCTGCTGTTCGCCGGCGGCGCGGCCCTGCTCCTGCGCCGCCGCCGGGCCTGATCGCCTGCGGGGGGAACGCCGTTACCCTGAGGTCATGCCACTGACCGGAGAATACAAGCCGTCCACCTCGGAATGGGCTCGCACCCAGGCTGAGACGTACGAGGCGAGCGGGGGTGCCGAGGCGAACGAGCTGCGCGGCATGCCGATCATCGTGTTGACGACCCTCGGTCGCAAGACGGGCGCCCTGCGAAAGACCGCGCTCATGCGCGTCGAGCACGAGGGGCGCTACCTCGCCGTCGCCTCGATGGGCGGCGCGCCGAAAGAGCCCGCGTGGGCAGGCAACATGCGCGCACACGACCGCGTCGAACTGCAGGACGGCGCCGTCACGCGCGACTACCGCGCCCGGGAGCTGACCGGCGACGAACGCGCTGCATGGTGGGAGCGCGCGGTCGCGGTGTTCCCCGACTACGCCGCGTACCAGGAGAAGACCGACCGCCTGATCGCCCTCTTCATCCTCGAGCCGATCGAGGACTGATCCGGACACGCAGAAGGCGGGGTGCCACGGAGGCACCCCGCCTTCTCGGATCGATCAGCCGCCGAGGATCGCCTCGACGGGACCGCGTGCGAAGTACACCAGGAACCCGGCTGCGACGATCCACAGCAGCGGGCTGATCTGCCGGGCCTTGCCCGAGAGCGAGCGCACGATCACCCAGCCGACGAAGCCCGCGCCGATGCCGTTGGCGATCGAGTAGGTGAGCGGCATGACGGTGACGGCGAGGAAGACCGGCAGCAGTACCGAGAACTCCGAGAAGTCGATGTACTTGATCTGCGACATCATCAGCGCGCCGACGATGACCAGCGCAGCCGAGGCGACCTCGGTCGGCACGATCGACACGAGCGGCGTGAAGAACATCGCGATGAGGAACAGCGCACCCGTCACGACGTTCGCGAAGCCCGTGCGGGCGCCCTCGCCGATGCCTGCGCCGGACTCGATGAAGACGGTGCTCGACGAGCTCGACGTGAGACCACCCGCGACGGCGCCGACGCCCTCGACGATGAGCGCCGACTTGATGCGCGGGAAGTCGCCCTTGTGGTCGGCGAGGTTGGCCTCTTTCGACAGGCCCGTCATCGTGCCCATGGCGTCGAAGAAGTTCGTGAAGACGAGGGTGAACACGAGCATGAGGGCGGCGAGCGCGCCGATCCGCTCGAACGAGCCGATGAACGAATCGGGGGTCACCTGACCGAGGAGCGACAGGTCGGGCCAGCTCACGACGGATGCCGGCAGCTCGGGGACGGACAGGCTCCAGCCGCCCGGGTTGAAATCGTCGCCGGCGAACATCGGACCGATCTTCCAGATCGCCTCGACGATGACGGCGACGACGGTGCCCGTCACGAGGCCGATCAGGATGCCGCCCTTGACCTTGCGGGCGACGAGGATGCCGGTGAGCAACAGCGTCGCGACGAAGATGAGCGTCGGCACGGTCGTGACAGACCCGTCCACGCCCAGGCCCACGGGCGGCGATGATGCACCGGTCGAGGTGACGAACCCGGCGTTGACGAAGCCGATGAAGGCGATGAACAGGCCGATGCCGACCGTGATCGCGAGCTTCAGCTGGATCGGGACGGCGTCGAAGATCATGCGGCGCAGGCCGGTCGCCGCCAGCAGCACGATGATGAGGCCGTTGATGACGACGAGGGCCATCGCTTCGGGCCACGTGACCTGACCGACGACGGACACAGCGAGGAACGAGTTGATGCCGAGGCCGGCCGCGAAGGCGAAGGGCAGTCTCGTGACGAGGCCGAACAGGATCGTCATGACACCGGCCGTCAGCGCCGTGGTCGCCGCGACCTGCGTGAACCCGAGCTCGTTCCCCACGACGTCCGGAGCGCCGGACAGGATGATCGGGTTGAGGATCACGATGTAGGCCATCGCGACGAAGGTCACGACACCTCCGCGGACCTCTGCTCCGAGCGTGGAACGACGCTTGGTGATCTCGAAGAAGCGGTCGAAGCCGTTCTTCGGTGCCGGATCTGTGATCTCGGGCGCGGACGAGGGGGCTGATGTCATGTCGGGGACCTCCTCGGACAAGATAGCGGCACCCAGACGGCAACCGCATATCCGGATGCCACGGCGGGCGCGCCGACCGAACTCACAGGGGCGCCGTGGGTAGGGTCGACAGCGCATGCATCGCCTCATCGTCGCCATCCTTGCCGCGGTCGACGCTCTCATCGCGGTCGCCGTCGGGCTCGCCGTCGTCCTCGCATCGCTGACGCTCCTCTGGGCTGTCGGGGTCGGGACGGGGGCCGATTGGGGTGCGCTCTGGCCCGCGAGCGCGACGATCTGGCAGCTCGGTCATCTCGTGCCCGTCGAGGTGGTGCTCGCCCCCGACTACCTCGCTGAGACAGGCATCGATCCCGCGGCCGCCGCCTTCACGATCTCGCTCGCACCGCTGGCTTTCGCCGCCTTCACCGCCGTCTTCGCCGCCCGCTCGGGGCGGCGGGCATCGCAGTCGGGAGCGTGGGTCACGGGGCTCCTGACGGGCGCCGTCGTGTTCACCGGGGCGACCGTGCTCATCGCACGCACGAGCCACGGCGCGCTCGCCGAGGTTCAGCTGTGGCAGGCCGTGCTCTTCCCCGCGCTCGTGTACGTCGTGCCCGCCTTCGTCGGCGCTCTCGCGACGGAGTGGAGTGAAGCCGGTGACGGCGTCATCGCGAGGGTGCGCGACCGTGTCGAAGCGCTCCCCGACGGGTGGGGCGAGGTGCCCGGCGTGATCGCACGCGGGACGGCGGTCGTCGGCACGGGACTGCTCGGACTCGGCGCGCTCGCGACAGCCGCCGCCGTCGCCCTGGGCGGAGGCGAGATCATCGCGCTCTTCGAAGCGTCGCACGTCGACGCCTTCGGGGCGAGCGTCATGATGCTCGCGCAGCTCGCCTACCTGCCGACGCTCATCGTGTGGGCGATGTCCTTCCTCGCCGGGCCCGGATTCGCCATCGGAACGGACACGGTCATCGGACCGGCCGGCACCCAGACCGGCATCCTGCCGGGCATCCCCGTGCTCGGCGCGATACCCGAATCCACGACGACGTGGCTGCTGCTGCTCGCGCTGCTGCCCGTCGCGCTCGGCGCGTTCGCGGGCTGGATCGCCCGCTCCCGGCTCGCCGAAACCCGCGGTCCCCGGCTCGATGACGGGCACGACCCGTTCGGGGCACGGCTCGCCGCCGCGGCGGGCATCGCCGTCGGTGCCGCCGGCGTCGCCGCTCTGCTCGCGCTCCTCGCATCGGGGTCGATGGGGCCCGGAGCCCTCGCGCACTCCGGCCCCGAGCCCGGCCCGCTCGCGCTCGCGGTTGGGCTCGAGACGGCGCTGGGGGCGGGCATCCTCCTTCTGGCGCCGCGGGGCCGCGGCCCGGGGCGCGACGTGCGGGAGCCTTCGGTCATCGAGTCGTCGACCGTCGCTCGTTCGGCGAACGCCGCGATCTGGGCGGACTCCGCGACCTGGTTCGAAGACGAACCCGTGACGGTCGCCCCCGCGACGGACGACCCTGCGACGGGCCCGGAGACCGGGGCGGACTCCGGGGTCGGGGACGCAGACGAGTCCGTGACCGAACCGCTGGACCGGCTCCCCCCACGCCCGCCGCTAGACTGACGGCGTGCTCACGGTCGCCGTTCTCATCTCGGGCACGGGGTCGAACCTGCGCGCCCTGCTCGACGCCGCCGCCGATCCCGGGTTCCCCGCGACGATCGTCGCCGTCGGTGCCGATCGAGAAGCGCCCGGGTTCGCGCACGCCGAGGAATACGGGATCCCGACGTTCCTCGTGCCGTGGCAGAGCTACGACTCGCGCGAGGAGTGGGGCGCCGCGCTCGGCGAGCAGCTCGCCGTGTGGAACCCCGACGTGGTCGTGTTGAGCGGCCTCATGCGGCTGCTCCCGGCCTCACTCGTCGAGCAGTGGGAGCCGCGCATCCTGAACACCCACCCCGCATACCTGCCCGAGTTCCCCGGCGCGCACGGCGTGCGTGACGCCCTCGCCGCCGGAGTCACGCAGACCGGCGCGAGCGTCATCGTCGTCGACAGCGGCATCGACACCGGCCCGGTCCTCGCGCAGGAGCGCATCCCGGTGCACGTCGGCGACGACGAGCATTCTTTGCACGAACGCATCAAGCCCGTCGAACGGCGGCTGCTCATCGACGTCGTGCGTCGCATCGCCACGGGCGACCTCGACCTCGCCGCCCTGCGGCGCACCGCCGAATCCACCCCCTGACGACCTACCGAGGAGTCCCCATGGCCGGCCCGAGCCACGATCCCGCCCTCTATCGCGAACGCGATGTCGTGCCGATCCGTCGCGCGCTGATCTCTGTCAGCGACAAGACAGGTCTTCTCGAACTCGCCGAAGCACTCGCGGCGGCCGGCGTCGAGATGGTGTCGACGGGCGGCTCCGCGTCACTCATCCGCGACGCCGGCTACGACGTGACCGATGTGTCGGCCGTCACAGGGTTCCCCGAGTCGCTGGACGGGCGCGTGAAGACCCTGCACCCCAGCGTCCACGCAGGGCTCCTTGCCGACATGCGGCTCGAGGACCACGAGCGCCAGCTCGACGAACTCGACATCGCCCCCTTCGAGCTCGTCGTGGTCAACCTGTACCCGTTCGTCGAGACCGTCGCCTCGGGGGCCTCTGCCGTCGACGTCGTCGAGCAGATCGACATCGGCGGCCCCGCCATGGTGCGGGCATCCGCCAAGAACTTCGCCAACGTCGCGATCGTCGTCTCACCCGAGTCCTACCCGGCCGTCATCGAGGCCCTCGGCGCATCGGGGACGAACCTGGCACAGCGCCGCGACCTCGCTGCGCGCGCCTTCGCCCACACCGCGGCATACGACCGCGCCGTCGCGCAGTGGTTCGCCGAGCAGACGCTCGCCGACGAGCAGACGCTGCCGCAGCACCTCACGATCAAGGCCGAGCGCCTCGCGACGCTGCGGTACGGCGAGAACTCGCACCAGCGCGCCGCGATCTACACGCGCGTCGGCGGCCACGGCATCGCGCAGGCGACGCAGCTGCAGGGCAAAGAGATGTCCTACAACAACTACGTCGACGCGGATGCCGCGCTCCGCGCCGCGTTCGACATGCTCAAGCCCGCCGTGGCGATCATCAAGCACGCCAACCCGTGCGGCATCGCGACCACGGCGCCGCAGGCGCTCGACCCCATCGCCAGCGCTCACCTGCGTGCGCACGAGTGCGATCCCGTATCGGCGTTCGGCGGTGTCATCGCGGCGAACCGCACGATCACGCTCAAGATGGCCGAGAACGTGCGCGACATCTTCACCGAGGTCATCGTCGCGCCCGCCTTCGAGCCCGAGGCGCTCGAGGTCTTCCGGCTCAAGAAGAACCTGCGCGTGCTGCAGCTGCCCGCCGACTGGCAGCAGGAGCGCATGGACGTGCGGCTCGTCTCGGGCGGACTGCTGCTGCAGGATGCAGACCGGTTCCCCGACGACATCGACTCGGTCGCCAAGGACTGGGAACTCGTCTCGGGTGAACGGCCCGCCGACGAGGACATGACGAACCTCATCTTCGCGTGGAAGGCGTGCCGCGCCGTCAAATCCAACGGCATCGTGCTCGCGAAGAACTCCGCGACCGTCGGCATCGGAATGGGTCAGGTCAACCGCGTCGACTCGTGCCGCCTCGCGGTCGAGCGCGCGGGGGACCGCGCCGCCGGCTCGGTTGCGGCATCCGACGCCTTCTTCCCTTTCGCCGACGGGCCGCAGGTGCTCATCGACGCGGGCGTCAGCACGATCGTCCAGCCGGGCGGATCGGTGCGCGACGAAGAGGTCATCGAAGCGGCGCGGGCAGCCGGTGTCACGATGTTCTTCACGGGAGAGCGTCACTTCTTCCACTGACCGGTGACGGACCCTCGTGTCCGTTTTCCGCGAGCCCGTGGGCCCTGAGCGTGTCAGGCTGGGGAAGTGAGCATCCCGGTCATGACGTTCGACGAGCGCTACCGCGCGATCGATTCGCGCGACGCGCGATTCGACGGGCAGTTCGTCACGGCCGTGCGATCGACCGGGATCTACTGTCGGCCGAGCTGTCCCGCGCGCACGCCCAAGCCCGAGAACGTCACGTTCTACGCGACCTCGGCCGCGGCGCACGAGGCCGGGTACCGTGCGTGCAAGAGGTGTCTGCCCGAGGCGGCGCCCGGGTCGCCGCAATGGGACCTGCGCAGCGATACGGCCGGCCGTGCGATGCGGCTCATCGCCGATGGAGTGGTCGAACGTGAAGGTGTGCCCGGCCTGGCACGCCGCCTGGGCTACTCGCCGCGCCATCTGACCCGGCTGCTCACGGCCGAGCTCGGTGCCGGACCGCTCGCCCTCAGCCGTGCGCACCGCGCGCAGACGGCCCGGATGCTGCTGGTCGGCACCGACCTCGCCGCCGCCGACGTCGCCTTCTCTGCCGGGTTCGCCAGCGTGCGGCAGTTCAACGAGACGATCCGCGAAGTGTTCGGGGTGACGCCGCTCGAACTGCGCGCTCGACGCACCGTGCGGCAGGCGCGAACCCCGAGGGACGGTGCCGCGACGGGAATCGATCTCGTGCTGCCGCATCGCGAGCCATTCGATGCGGACGGACTGTTCGCGTGGATGTCCGCCCGCGCCGTCGACGGCGTCGAAGCGGCGACCGCGACGTCGTTCGGCCGCGCCGTGCGGCTCGCCGGTGGGCCCGCGTGGTTCGAGCTCAGCCTCGACGGGGCGGGCCGCATCCGGCTGCGCGCGCAGCTGACCGAGCTGTCCGACCTCCCGTCGCTCGTGGCCCGCGCGCGCCGATTGTTCGATCTCGACGCCGACCCCGTCGCCGTCGACGCGGACCTCGCGCGGCGCCCTGAGCTCGCGCCACGGGTGGCGGCGCTTCCGGGCATCCGTGTTCCCGGGGCCGCCGACCCGCACGAAATGCTCATCCGCGCCATGATCGGGCAGCAGATCACGGTCGTCGCTGCGCGCACGGTGCTGTCGCGCCTGACCGCCGAGCTCGGCGACCCGGTCGACGGGGTCGGATCGGCGACGCGTCTCTTCCCCACGATGGCGGCGATCGCCGAGCGCGGCCACGAGGTGCTGCGCGGACCCGCCGCACGCATCCGCGCCGTCACGGGAGCCGCCGCCGGCTTGGCCGACGGCTCGCTCGTGCTCACAGCGGGTGACGACGCCGCCGATCAGCGCGCCGCGCTGCTGGCCATGCCCGGGATCGGGCCGTGGACGGCCGACTACGTGCGCATGCGGGTCATCGGCGACCCCGACGTGTTCCTGCCCGACGACGTCGCCGTGCGCGCGGGCGCCGCGGCGGTCGGCCTGCCCTCGGCCTCCGCGCTCACGGCGTGGGTCGCCCGCGCCGCCCCCTGGCGCAGCTATCTGACGGCCCACCTGTGGAGAGCCGTGCCCCCGCGACCGGTGCGATCTGAAAGACCCTCGCGGCGCGACGAACCCCCGGCGACTGCCGAGACGGCGCCGCGCACACCTGATCCCGCACACCTCACACAAGGACGCCCCGCATGACGACGATCGAGACCCTCGACACCCCCGACGGGCCCTTCACCCTCATCGCCGACGACGAGGGCCGGGTCCTGACGTCGGGGTGGACGGCGGAGCCCGAGCACATTCTCGACCGCCTGCGGCCGGCAGACCGTCCCTCGTCGTTGCGCTCCGGTGCGACGGCGGCGGGCGAGGCCGTCACGGCCTACTACGGAGGCGACCTCACCGCGATCGATGCCGTCGCGGTGCGTCAGCACGGCACCGCGCTGCAGCACGCCGGGTGGAAGGCGCTGCGCGGCATCGAGCCCGGGCATCCGCTCACCTACGCGGAGTTCGCTGCCGTGCTCGGGTCGGCACGTGCCGTGCGGGCTGCGGCCTCGATCTGCGCCCGCAACGCCCCGGCCCTGTTCGTGCCCTGCCACCGGGTGCTGCGCACGGGCGGGGCTCTGGGCGGCTTCGCGTGGGGCATCGACGTCAAGCGCGCACTGCTCGACCGCGAGGCCCGCTTGCAGTCGGCGAGCACCGGGTTCTAAGCTGGTGGGCTGCCGCAATCGCGGCACGGCTCCAGGGAACATGACCATCATCGCTGAACCGAAACGGTCCGACCTGTCCACAGTGAAGGCCCTTGCGCGGCTCGTGCCGTTCGCGAAGCCCGTGCTTCCGCGCCTCCTGCTGGGCGCTGTCAGCGCGCTCATCGCGAGCCTGCTCGCCCTCGCCATCCCGCTCGTGCTCGAGGCCGTCGTCGAAGGTCCCCTCTCGACGGGCGACATCACCCAGATCATCTGGGGTGCCGCGGCGATCCTCGCGCTCGGCCTGTTCGAGGCCCTCATGGTCTGGGCGCGGCGCTGGTTCGTGCTGGCCCCCGCGACGCAGGTCGAGTACGACCTCCGCACGGGATTCTACGAACGCCTGCAGCGGCTGCCTGTCGCCTTCCATGACCGCTGGCAGTCCGGTCAGCTACTGAGCCGCATGATGCAGGACATCAGCATGCTGAGGCGCTGGCTCGCCTTCGGCGTGATCCTGCTTCTGGTGAACGTCATCACGATCGTCGTGGGCATCGCGCTGCTGTTCCGCTGGCACTGGGTCCTCGGAGTCATCTTCCTCGTGTGCTCGGCGCCGCTGTGGTACGCCGGGTACCGGTTCGAGAAGACCTACGGCACGCTCGCGCGCCAGAGCCAGGATCAGGCCGGCGACCTCGCGACCTCGGTCGAAGAGAGCGTGCACGGCATCCGCGTTCTCAAGGCCTTCGGACGCGGAAAGCACGCGCTCGTGAAGTTCACGCGGCAGGCCGAGAGCCTGCGCGAGACCGAGATGAGTAAAGCTCGCGCCGTCGGCTGGATCTGGTTCTGGCTCGTGCTGCTGCCGGACATCGCCTTCGCGCTGTGCCTCGGCGCCGGGATCTACCTGACCCAGCTGGGTGAACTGCAGGTCGCCGAGTTGTTCGCCTTCTTCGCGATGGCGACGGTGCTGCGCTGGCCCATGGAGTCCATCGGGTTCCTCTTCTCATTCCTCATCGACGCACGCACCGCCACCGATCGCATCTTCGAGGTCTTCGACGAGCCGAACCCGATCGTCGACCCGCCGACGCCCGTCACGATCGCCGAGCCCCGCGGCGCGCTCGCCTTCGAGGGCGTGCATTTCCGATATCAGGATGCCGACGCTCAAGAGCGCGACCTGCTCGACGGCATCGACCTCGTGCTGCGGCCCGGTGAGACGATGGCGCTCGTCGGTCTCACGGGCTCGGGCAAGACGACGCTGACGACGCTGCCCGCGCGGCTCTATGACGTGACCGCCGGTCGCGTGACGCTCGACGGCGTCGATGTCCGCGACATCCGCCTCGCCGAGCTGCGCCGCCACATCGGCATGGCCTTCGAGGACTCGACGCTGTTCTCGCAGTCGGTCCGCGACAACGTGCTGCTCGGTCGCGACGACCTCGTGCCGGGTTCTGCCGAGGCCGAGCGCGTGCTGCGCGAAGCTTTGGGCGTGGCGCAGGCAGGCTTCGTCGACGACCTTCCGAACGGCGTCGACACGATCATCGGCGAAGAGGGACTGTCTCTCTCGGGCGGGCAGCGACAGCGTCTCGCGCTCGCGCGAGCCGTCGCCGCGCGACCCGCCGTGCTCGTGCTCGACGACCCGCTCTCTGCGCTCGATGTCGACACCGAGGCGCTCGTCGAAGACGCCCTGCGCGAGATCATGCACGAGACCACGACCCTCGTCGTCGCGCATCGTCCCTCCACCGTCATGCTCGCTGACCGCGTCGCGCTGCTCGAAGCGGGCCGCATCACCGCCGTGGGCACCCACTCCGAACTGCTGCGCACGAGCGAGCATTACCGCCACGTCATCTCGAGCCTCGCAGACGAGCAGGCGCAGCTACGTGAACTCAGGTTCGAACCGTACGGCTCGGGCCAGGAACCCGAGGTGGCCGAGTGAGCACCGTCGTCGGCACGAGCGGCGAAGACCGCTCTGACTACACGCGCGAAGAGAGCCGTGCCGTGCGCCGCCGCTCGCTGCAGCTGCTCGGCTCGCTCGTGCGGCCCGTGCGCGGTCAGCTCGTGCTCGCAGCCGTCGTTCTCGTCATCTCGACCGCCCTGCGCGTCGCCGGTCCCGCGCTCATCGCCATCGGGATCGACACGGCTCTGCCCGCCGTCGTCGAGCGGATGGACTGGATGCCGACGGTCCTCGTCGTGCTCGCGTACCTCGCCACCGCGATCGGCGGGGCGGCGCTCATCGGCTGGTACGTCGTCGTGACGGCGCGGCTGACGCAGGCGATCATGCTCGATCTACGCAAGCGGATCTTCCTGCACACGCAGAAGCTCAGCCTCGAGTTCCATGAGTCGTACACGTCGGGCAGGATCATCTCGCGGCAGACCAGCGACCTCGACACGATCCGCGAGCTGCTCGACGGGGGACTCAACGAACTCGTCTCGGGCATCCTCTACGGCGTCTTCACCCTCGTCATGCTGCTCGTGTGGGATTGGCAGTCCGGACTCATCCTCGTCGTCATGGGCATCCCGCTGTACCTCCTGATGCGCTGGTTCTACACGCGCTCGCAGCGGGTCTATCGCGAATCGCGCGTCATCAGTGCGACGGTCATCGTCAAGTTCGTCGAGACGATGACGGGTATCCGCGCCGTCAAGGCGTTCCGTGAAGAGAAGCGCAACGACGAAGAGTTCGGTGAGCTGGCCAGCGGCTACCGCGAGATCAACATGCGCTCGATCCGCCTCTTCGGCACGTTCGAGCCGGGCCTCATGGCCGTCGCCTCCGTCACGCTCGCCGTCGTCGTCGCGTGGGGCGGACTGCGCATCGTCGATGACACGCTTCTGGTCGGCACCCTGCTGGCGGCCGTGCTGTACGTCCGCAACTTCTTCGCGCCTCTGCAGGAGGTCGCGTTCTTCCTGAACTCCTACCAGTCCGCCACCGCGGCACTCGAGAAGGTCTCGGGCGTGCTCGAAGAAGAGCCGACGGTGCCCGATCCGGTGCATCCCGTCGACCTGTGGAAGGCGCGCGGCCATGTGCGCTTCGAGGATGTGTCGTTCGGGTACTCCGATGAGCGGGTCATCCTGCCCGACTTCTCGCTCGACATCCCCGGCGGGCAGACGGTCGCCCTCGTCGGAACGACCGGTGCGGGCAAATCGACACTCGCCAAGCTCGTCTCGCGGTTCTACGACCCGACGCGCGGACGCGTGACTCTCGACGGCGTCGACCTGCGCTTGCTGCACCCGAAGGACCTGCGCCGCGCGATCGTCATGGTCACGCAGGAGGCGTACCTGTTCAGCGGCACCGTGGCCGACAACATCGCGCTCGGCAAGCCGGATGCGACGCTCGACGAGATCCGGGCGGCAGCGCGTGCGGTCGGCGCGGACGCCTTCATCGAGAAGTTGCCCGACGGCTACGCGACCGATGTGAACAAGCGCGGCGGGCGGGTGTCGGCGGGGCAGCGCCAGCTCATCTCCTTCGCGCGCGCGTTCCTCGCCGACCCCGCCGTGCTGATCCTCGACGAGGCGACCGCGTCACTGGACATCCCCTCGGAGCGGATGATCCAGAATGCCCTGCAAACCCTGCTCTCGGACCGCACGGCGATCATCATCGCGCACCGCCTGTCCACCGTGGCGATCGCCGACCGCGTGCTCGTCATGGAGCATGGCCGCATCATCGAAGACGGCACACCCGCCGAGCTGATCGGGGGCACAGGCAAGTTCGCTCAGCTGCACGCGGCCTGGCGGGACTCGCTGGTCTGACGATCGGATGCGCGGCCGCTTCCGCCGGTGGGGGAACGGCGGATCCGACAAACGTCGTGCACGTTCGGCCGATCACCAGACGCCCGCACCGTGATTCGGCTGGACATCGTCCCTAGGCTCTCACGCGTGAGCCGACCGCTCCGACAAAGGTGTCATGCCATGGCGCGTGCGGGTCACAGCCCATTCGAGCCGAAAGTGGAGACCATGACCAGTACCCGAACTGCGGTCGCTCCGAGGCGGCGCTGGGGGGCGATGCTCACCGCATCGACCCTGGCGGCGTCCCTCGTGGCACTCGCGCCCCCCGCCGTCGCAATGGCAGCCTCCGCCGAGGTGGGCTCTTCCACCGTCGTGCCGATGCAGATCACCGGTGACGATGCTGAGCGCTTCTCGCTCGTCATCCTCGGTGACGGCTACACCGCCGACGAGCAGCAGAAGTTCTACGACCAGGTAGAGGTGCACCTCGAGACGATGTGGAGCATCGAGCCCTTCAAGAGCTACCGCAACCACTTCAACGTCTACGCGATCGGCATCGTCTCGGGCGAGTCGGGCATCAGCTGCGACCGTACGCTCGACGCCCCCCGTCGCACGACGCCGCTCAGCATGTCGTTCTGGGGCGGATGCCGCGCCTCGAGCGTCGAGCGCCTCATCACGATGAACAACTCGGCGGCGCAGCGTTACGCTTCCCAGGCGCCGAAGGTCGACCAGATCCTCGCGCTCGCCAACAGCGACACCTACGGCGGCGCGGGCGGCGCGTACGCGACGGCCAGCGGTGGAAACCCGCTGTCGGCGCTCATCTCGCCCCACGAGATCGCCCACTCGCTCGGTGGCCTGCAGGACGAGTACGACTACTACACGCGCGGCATCACGACGGGTGACTACACCGGTCGCGAGCCGAGCTCCGCTCACCACACGCTCATGACGGCCGAGCAGATGGCGCAGACCAAGACGAAGTGGTGGCGCTGGCTCGGTGAAGAGAGCGAGTCCGGTGGCATCATCGACGTCTACGAGGGTGGAATGTACTACTCGACGGGCATCTTCCGTCCGAGCAAGCACTCCATGATGAAGTCGCTGGGTTACCAGATGGACCAGGTCAGCCGTGAGGTCATGACCGAGAAGGTCGCCGGCCGCGCTCCGCTCGTGCCCGCGTCGACCCCCACCGATGCCGCCGTCGCACCCAACCAGGTGCTGTACGTCGAGACGTCGCACCCGGTCTACCACGAGAACGACGTGACCTGGGCGGTCAACGGTGAAGCGGTGGACAACCCCGCCAACCTGCGCACGCTCGAGCTCGGCAAGCTCGGCGTCAAGGCCGGCGACACCGTGACGGCGACCGTCGTCGACAACACCGAGTTCGTCCGCGACCCCGCGATCCGCGCCAAGGCGTCGATGACGCAGACGCGCACCTGGACCGTCGGCACCGGCTCGGCCAACGGCGGCACCGTCCGCCCCGGCATCATCGAGGCGTTCCCGACGTTCAAGCCCGCGGGCGCCGAGGACATCCTCTACGTCAACACGACGCACCGCACCGACCGTGCGTTCGACATCACGTGGCGTGTCGACGGCGAGGTCGTCGCGACCCCCGCCGGCAAGAACACGTTCGACCTGGGCGCGCTCGACCTGAGCGGCACGCACGAGGTCTCGGCGACCGTCTCCGACCCGGGCAACCCCGGTGCCGGACGCGTCGTGCAGGAGTGGGACGTCGACGCATCGGGCCCGACGGTCGAGGCGACCGTGACGGCTCCGATCTCGACCACGACGGGCGCCAACGGCGAGCCGCACTACATCGTGAACGAGTCGTTCGCGATGAAGCTCGTCGCGAGCGACGACCGCGAGGGTGCGCTCATCTCTGAGTTCCGCCTGAACGGCCAGGGCTGGCACAACTACTACGGTTCGCCGACCAACCCCGATGATCCGTTCCTCTTCACGCCCTCGGGCACGAACGTCGATGACCTCATCTACGGCAGCCTCGGCTCCGCCGGTATGTCGGCCTCGCCGTTCCAGCCGACCGAGCCCGGTTACGGCACCCACCGCGTCGAGTACCGTGCGACCGACGCGTCGGGCAACATCGGCCCGGTGAAGGCCTTCACCGTCACGGTCCTCGGCGGCGATGACTCCGACAGCCGTCAGATCATCACGACCGAGGTCACCGGCGGCGCCCTGTCGCTCGCGATCGCCAGCGACGAGCCCGTCGTCCTCGACGGTGTCGCGCTGAACGGCGTGGACCAGACGGCGACCGGTGCTCTGCACGACGTCGCCGTCCGCGACTCGCGCGGTACCGCTGCGGGTTGGGACCTGACCGGCGAGGTCTCGGACTTCACGAGCGGCTCCGGCCTCATCGTGGCTGAGAACCTCGGTTGGGCGCCGCGCGCAGAAGCCGTCGTCGGCGACCTGCCGCAGGCTCCCGGCCAGTCGAGCAAGGTCACGGCCGGAAACGTCGCCGTGCCCGGTGCGGGCATCGGCGTTCCGTCCACGCTCTGCGAGTCGCCCGCGGGCAACAGCGCAGGTGCGTTCGTCTGTGGCGCCGACCTCACCCTCGGCGTCCCCGGGTCGACGCGTGCCGGTACCTACGCCGGTGTGCTGACACTCACGCTCATCTGAGCGGATCTCCCCAACGGATGGGGCCCCGGAGCGCACGCTCCGGGGCCCCATCCCGTTTTCGGGGCACGGGTCTCGGTGCACGCCGAACGAACGGACGCGGCGAGGTGACGGCATCCGCGGGATACGGAGAGGCGCCGGCGTCCGCCAGGTCTGCGATCAGGCGCGCGGACGACCGCGCCGCGCGAAGCGGGGGATGCCGGGTCTAGAGGCCGACCTCGGCGATGACCTCGCCGTACTCCGTCTCACCCACGGGAGTGAAGCCGACACGGCGGAAGAACGCCTCGGGTCCGCCCTCGCCGGCTTCGTAGATCACCGCGACGCGACTCATGCCGCGGGAGCGCGCCTCTTCGAGGAGCTGCTCGACAGCGAAGCGACCGACGCCGCGACCCTGGTCATCGGCGTCGACGTTGATGCGCCAGAGAATCGACTTGAAGTGCTCGATGGGTGCCTCGGGGTCGAAGCTGGCGCTGACGAACCCGACGACCTCGTCGTCGTCGACGACGACGCGCTGCCAGGTCGTCTGCGGATTCATGACGGTCGCTGCGATCCCGTAGCTCACCGGCGCGAGGAACTGCTCCTGGCCGGGTTTGAGGGACATGTGGTTCACGGCGACGATCGTCGCCGCTGACAGTTCGACCAAACGCAGCTCACCCATAGACGACAGGCTAACCGCATTCTCGGTCGCGGGTCACGTATCCGCGCCTCACATCCGTGTGAAGACGGCCCCGATTATCTTGATATCGAGATATCTCGACCGTGTGCGGTAGCCTGGAATCTTGACTGAGGACTTGAATTTCCGACTGAACGAAAGACGTGACCGGTGACAGATTCGACCATCATCTACACCTACACCGACGAGGCTCCGGCTCTCGCTACCGCATCGTTCCTGCCGATCGTCAAGGCCGTCACCGGCCGGGCGGGCGTCGATGTCGAAACGCGCGACATCTCTCTGGCAGGCCGTATCCTCGCGGCGTTCCCGCAGGCGCTCACGCCCGAGCAGCAGGTCGGTGACGCTCTGGCTGAGCTCGGTGGTCTCGCGACCCTGCCCGAGGCCAACATCATCAAGCTTCCGAACATCTCCGCGTCCGTCCCGCAGCTGAAGGCCGCGATCGCCGAGCTTCAGGCGCAGGGCTACGACGTCCCCGATTACCCCGATGACGCCACGACGCTCGAAGAGAAGGACGTCCGCGCGAGGTACGACCGCATCAAGGGCTCGGCCGTGAACCCCGTGCTCCGTGAGGGCAACAGCGACCGCCGTGCGCCGCTGTCGGTGAAGAAGTACGCGCGCAAGCACCCGCACCGCAACAAGCCGTTCGCCGAGGGATCCAAGACCCGCGTCGCGACGCTCGGCCATGATGACTTCAAGGCGAACGAGACGTCCGTGCTCATCGAGGCCGACGACGTGCTGTCGATTCAGCACGTCGCCGCCGACGGGACCGTGACTCCGCTCAAGACCGGTCTCAAGGTGCTCCCCGGCGAGATCGTCGACGCGACCTTCCTCTCTGCCAAGGCGCTCGACGCCTTCCTCGCCGAGACGCTCGAAACGGCCAAGGCCGAAGACGTGCTCTACTCGGTGCACCTCAAGGCGACGATGATGAAGGTCAGCGACCCGATCATCTTCGGCCACGTCGTGAAGGCCTACTTCGATGACGTCTTCGAGCGTTACGGCGCCGAGCTCGCCCAGGCGGGTCTGAGCCCGAACGACGGACTCGGCACGATCCTCGCTGGTCTGCCGGCCCTCGAGCACGGCGAAGAGATCGCCGCCGCCATCACGGCCGACCTCGAGAACGGTCCCCGACTGTCCTACGTCAACTCCGACAAGGGCATCACCAACCTGCACGTTCCCTCCGACGTGATCGTCGACGCGTCGATGCCGGCTCTCGTGCGCAACGGGGGCAAGCTGTGGGGCGCCGACGGCGGCGAATCGGACACGCTCGCGGTCATCCCCGACTCGTCCTACGCAGGGGTCTACCAGACCGTCATCGAAGACGTGATCGCCCACGGTCCCCTCGACCCCGCCACGATCGGCACGGTGCCCAACGTCGGTCTCATGGCCCAGGCCGCCGAGGAGTACGGCAGCCACGACAAGACGTTCGAGATCGAAGCACCCGGCGTGGTCCAGGTGCTCAGCAGCACCGGCGAGGTGCTGCTCTCGCACGAGGTCGAGGCGGGCGACATCTGGCGCGCGACGCAGACGAAGGACGTCGCGGTCCGCGACTGGGTCAAGCTCGCCGTCACGCGCGCGCGGGCCACCGGATCGCCGGCGGTGTTCTGGCTCGACGAGAACCGCGCCCACGACGCCCAGCTCATCGAGAAGGTGAAGACCTACCTCGCCGACCACGACACGACGGGTCTCACGATCGAGATCCTCGCGCCGGCCGAGGCGACGCAGTACTCGCTCGACCGACTGCGCAAGGGCGAGGACACCATTTCGGTGACCGGCAATGTGCTGCGTGATTACCTGACGGACCTGTTCCCGATCCTCGAGGTCGGTACGAGCGCCAAGATGCTCTCGATCGTCCCGCTCCTCGCGGGCGGCGGCCTCTTCGAGACCGGTGCCGGCGGTTCCGCACCCAAGCACGTGCAGCAGCTGCTGGCCGAGAACTATCTGCGCTGGGATTCGCTGGGCGAGTTCTTCGCTCTCGCGGCCTCCCTCGAGCACCTCGCGACCGTGACGGGCAACGTCAAGGCGCAGGTCCTCGCCGACACGCTCGACGCCGCGACGGGGACCTTCCTCGAGAACGACAAGTCGCCCGGCCGTGCGCTCGGCACGATCGACAACCGCGGCAGCCACTTCTACCTCGCGCTGTACTGGGCGCAGGAGCTCGCGAACCAGCAGGCGGACCCCGAGCTCGCCGCGGCATTCGCGCCCGTCGCCGACTCTCTCGCATCGGCCGAAGACGACATCGTCGCGGAGCTCCTCGCCGTGCAGGGCGTACCGACCGACATCGGCGGCTACTACCGCCCCGACACCGAGCTCGTGACCGCGATCATGCGGCCCTCCGCGACGCTCAACGAGATCATCGACGGGATCTGACCCGCCCGATCACGAAGGCCCTGTCCGCTCAGCGGGCAGGGCCTTCGGTCGTTCACACCGGATGACGCAGGCAACCGGGCGCGGGGGCGGTCAGGCGCGGACCTGAACCTCGGTGCCGACGGGCGCCCAGTCGAAGAGGAATTTGGCAGCGCCGACGGGCATGTTCACGCAGCCGCTGCTGACGTGCGCGGCACCGAAGCTGTTGTGCCAGTACGCGCCGTGGAACGCCTGGTCGCCGTTGAAGTAGGCCACCCAGGGCACGTTCTCGGTGCAGTATGGCGCTCCGGGGAAGCATCCCATGTCCTGAATGTTGCGCTTCCAGTTGATGCGGAACGATCCCGTGAACGTCGGCGACGAGGCCTTGCCGGCCGAGATGGGGTACGAGTTGACGAGGTTGCCGTTCTCGTAGAGGTAGGTGCGCAGATCGCTGAGATCGACCACGACGTTGCGGGCGAGGGTCGTCGTGGCGAACGGGACCTCGGTGACCGGCAGTGCGAAAGCGGCTTCGCCGGCGGCGAGCTGCTCGGCGAACGCCGCCGCGATACCGGACGTATCGCCCAGTTCGCGCCCGACGACGCCCGTGGCCAGCTCGCTGAGGACGCCGCCGCCGGAATCGGTGATGACCGTCGCGTTCGCAGCCTCGCGGTTGACCGCCTCGGGAAGCGTGTCGACGACGGACTGGATCGCCGCCTCGTCGACGCCGACCTCGAAGGTGCCGCGCGCGCCGGGAGTGACGGTGAGCCACGAGGCGACCTGCTCGCGGGCGATCGGCACCGTGCGCTCGTCGCCGATGTAGAACCCGGCGGTGTCGAGGATGTCGTTGAGGTTCGCCGCGGCCGACTCGGCGACGAATGTCGGGGTGCCGGCGACGATGGGTGCCGCGACGGGTTCGAACACGACCGCTGTCTTGCCGGCGGCGAAGGCGGTGTCGAGCGTCTCGCCGAGCGCGACGAGGTCGACGCCGGTGCCCTCGACAGCGGGGGTCGTGACGTAGCTGATGGTCTCGGCGTCGAAGACGAGGGTCGCGTCGACGGGATCGACGTAGAGGTCGGGGGCAGCCTGGCGCAGCGCTGCCGTCGCAACCTCGGGGTCGATCGTCACGGACGCCTCGATGGGTTCGGGGAACCACTGCGTGACGTTCCACATGGGGCTCGTGGCGAACGCGCTGTCGGCGAGGGCGCGGGCCTCGACCGTGGCGCCCAGGTCGAGCGCGTTGATCTCGACGTCGCCGCCGGCTCCGCTGAGGACGACGTTCGTCTCGGCCAGGCGTGCATCGATGGCGTCGGTCGCCGCACCCGAGGTGAGCAGGCCGACCGGAACGCCCCCGACCGACGTGCCCGGTGCGATGAGCACGAGCGAGGTCGCGACGAGGGCGACGGCGAGGGTCGCGGCTCCGGCACCGATCCAGATGCCCGTGCGACGCTTCTTCGGGCCGGGTTCGTTCGGGGCCCACTGGACCGACTCGGTTCCGTCAGTGGGCGGGATGGCCGCGGTCGTCGCCTCAGCACCGTCGGTGGGCGTGCCTCCGCCGGTGTCAGCCCCTTCGGCTCCAGGCTTGATCGCGAGATCCGTCACGCAGAAACCCCCCGGGTTGAACGGACATATCGCTCTATGGTATCCGAGCGTGCGAGGCGCGCGGGGTGAAGTTCGATCAGGGTCCCGATAACGGTTCGGTAAAGGGCCGTGGGCTGCGTCAGGTCTCGAAGACCTTTCCGGGGTTCATGATGCCCTGCGGATCGAACACGCGGGCGATCTCGCGCTGCAGCTGCCACTGGGCGTCGCCGAGTTCGTCGGCGAGCCAGCGACGCTTGAGCACACCGACGCCGTGCTCGCCGGTGAGAGTGCCTCCCAGGCGCAGAGCCGCGCGGAACAGGTCGTCGGCGGCATCCCAGATGTGGGGCGGAGTCTCGACGATGCCGTGCTCGTCGGGCCGCCCGTCGAAGATGAAGTTGGGGTGCAGATTGCCGTCTCCCGCGTGGGCGACCGTCGGGATCGAGACGCCGTGTTCGCGCTCGACCCGGGCGATCTCGTCGAACATCGACGGCATGGCGCTGCGGGGAACTGCGATGTCCTCGATGAGCGTCGTGCCCAGCGTCTCCATGGCGGGGTGCATCGAGCGGCGGATCGCGAGCAGCCGCTCGCCCTCTTCGGGATCGCGTGAGACCACGACGGTCCCGCCCGCGTGCCGCAGCACATCGGCGATGGCCGCGGCCTCGTCCTGGCTCGCCGGGCCGTCGGTCTGGATCGTCAGCTGCGCGGCGCCGGGCGTCGGTGGCGCGAGCGCGAGGAGAGCGTGGACGGCGGCGAGCGAGGCGGCATCCATCAGCTCCATGATCGACGGCTGCAGTCCCGCGGCGGTGACGGCCGAGGACGCCGTCGCGGCGGCGCGCACGTCGGGGAACGTCGCCGCGATCGTCTGCACCTCGCCGGGCACGAGCCGGCGCAGCTTGAGCGTCGCGCCGACGATGACCCCGAGCGTGCCCTCGGATCCGATCAGGAGCGACGTCAGGTCGAGGCCGGTGACGCCCTTGACGGTGCGCCGGCCGAGCTGCAGAAGACGGCCGTCGGCGAGTACGACGTCGAGCCCCAGCACGGCATCGCGCACAACGCCGTACTTGGTGCAGAGCAGGCCGCCCGCTCCCGTCGCGATGTTGCCCCCGACCGTCGAGATCGCGCGGCTGGCCGGATCGGGCGCCCACCACAGCCCCTCGGCGGCGAGGGCATCGTTGAGATCGGCGTTGAGGATCCCCGGCTCGACGACGGCGACGAGGTCGTCGGGGCGCACCTCGAGGATTCGCTCCATGCCGCGCACGGACAGCGCGATCTCACCGTCACCGGCGTTCGCCGCGCCCGCGAGTCCCGTGCCGGCACCGCGCGTCACGACGGGAGTCCCCGTCGCGCTCGCGATCCGCATCGTCTGCTGCACATCCTCGACGCTGCGTGCATGCACGACTGCGAGGGGCGTTCCGGAGGCCACATGGCCGGACTTGTCTGCACGGGCCGCTTCGCGCGCGGCATCCGTCGTGTCGATCCGCTCTCCGAGCGCCGCGCGCAGCTGCGCGAGAACGTCGGCGGGTCCGGTCACGCCAAGCGCCGCCGGCCCACGAAGACGCCCACCGTGACGGCGACGACACCGAAGCCGAGGCCGATCCAGGCCATGTCCATGCTCCACCACGCGATCGTCGCGGCGGCGTAGACGAGAAGCTCGACGAAGCCGCGCACGAACGGATGCACGGCGAAGACGGCTCGCGGCGAGACGAAGAGCGCCCACACGAGGATCGCGAGGGCGGGGGCGCCGATGCCCGCGACGATGTTCCACGGGAAGGGCCACGCGACGAAGCCCCAGAACGCGAGCGAGCCGAACGCGAGGATCTGGCAGAGGAAGGCGAGCACGTCGATGCCGGAGAGCGGCGCGCGCGTTCCTGCCGCCGGTGCGGCGGGCTTCTGAGGCGTCACGTACGGGGTCTCGGGCATGGGCTCCAGTCTACGCGCGGCGTCTCGCGCACTGTCGTCGCCGGCTCAGAGCAGGTCGTCGAACGGCACGAGATCCCGCACGTTGTGCGACCGGCCGGGACCGACCTGGTCCCCCGCGATGTATCGGATCTCGAGGCGTGCGCCCAAGAGCAGGTGCGCGACCGTCGGACGCAGGGTCATGGTCGCGGTGCCGGCCTCGTCGAGCAGCAGGACGCCGCGAGCCGCGCCGTCGTAGGTGACCCGCACCTGCGCGCCGGGGGCTCCCGTGACGGCGAAGCCGAGAGTGAGACGGGTTTCCTCGAACCACGCCGAGATGTCGTCGACCGACGGGCTTCCCTCGGGAAGCACCGGCCCCGGCAGCTCGGTCGGCTCAGGCTCAGGCTCACGCTCGGGGTCGGGGTCGGGGTCGGGGTCGGGGTCGGGGTCAGGGTCAGGGGTCGGTTCGGGGGACGGAGTCGGGGAGGGGGCCGGGGTTGGGATCGCCGACGGCGGCGGAACGGGGGCGGGCGAAGCGCTTGGCTGCGGCACCGTGACGCGCGGTTCGGGGGACGGCGCCGTGCCGGCGGGAGGTGCAGCTTCGGTGAGCGGAGCGAAGAGTGGGGGAGTCGGCTGGGGGGTGGAGGTTTCCCTCAGCCCGTCGCCCGGCGTCTGTGCGACCGGTTCGACGATCGCATCCCGCGCAGCGACCGGAGCCGAGGTCAGGGCCGGCACGACGACGGCGGCCGTGACGACAGAGCCGATGACGAGCAGGCCCGCCGCGGCGATGCCTGTCATGACGCCGATACCCGACAGTGCGCCACCGGCGACGGTCGCACCTGCCGCTCCCGCTGCTGCGCCGCCCGATGTCGCAGCTGCCGCCGATGCGGCGCCGCCGAGCGCGGCCGCGGTCCCCACCGCACCGTCGGTCACCGCCGCGGGCATGGCGGCGAGAGCGGTCATCGGTGTCGCGCCGCCCTGCAACGAGGCGAGATATCCCGCAGCTCCGGTCGCGCCGATCGTGAGCGGCAGCAGCACGAGCGCGAGGCGGCTGCCCACCTCTTTGGCCTCGCTGGCCACGATGGCGCAGCGCGCGCACTCCGCGAGGTGCGACTGGACCTTGTCGTGGTCGCGCCGGCCCAGGTTGTTGCGCACGTGCGCACCGAGCCTCTCGATCGTCCACTGGCAGTCGGACCCGTCGACGACCGCGCGCAGGTGCGCTTGGATCCACGCTTCGCGGAGCCCTTCGCGCGCCCGAAACGCCAGCTGGGCGACAGCGGTCGCCTTGAGTCCGAGCAGGGGCGCGATCTCGGCGGGCTTCATGCCCTCTATCTCGGAGTACCAGAGCACCTCCTGCCAGCG
Organism: Microbacterium sp. Y832; assembly: GCF_057669765.1. Lineage (NCBI taxonomy): Bacteria > Bacillati > Actinomycetota > Actinomycetes > Micrococcales > Microbacteriaceae > Microbacterium > Microbacterium sp. Y832. The sequence goes on from NZ_JBYHFM010000001.1 coordinate 236,655, forward strand.
GGTCGGAAGGCTGCGGAACGCTTGGTGGGTGAGGCCGCGGTCGAGCGCCTCGTTCGTCGCCTGCTCGGCGGTCGCGGGGTCCTCGACGGCGTCGAGTTCGTCGATCGCCGTCTCTTTGCGCGCGCGACCCCATCCGGCCGCCGTATTGCGGATGCTCGTGAACAGGTAGGCGCGGAACGAGCCGGTCGGACCGCCGCCCTTCTGAATCGACTGGTAGATCCGCGTGTACGCCTCTTGGACGAGGTCGTCGGCGTCGAACGACGACACCGACCGCGCCACAGCGATGCCGGAGCGGTAATGGCGACGCCACAGCTCGCCGAAAGCCGACGTGTCACCGGACCGCGCGCGCAGCACGAGGTCGGCGTCGCTGAGCTCGGTCGCGCTCTGTGCGTCGTTCATCGTCATGCGGACTCCAGGTGGATGAGGGAAGGTCCAACGGCTTCACTCAAGAGACGCGTCATGGCGGGTTTCATCACGCGGCTTTCCATTCTGCTCGTGCCGACGCCGTTCGCCTCGAAAAAGAACTCTCGAAACCCGCGTCATAGATCGTGCCGACCCCCATCTCATGGGTGAGAGACGTTGCTCGCACTCCCCGCCTGGGGCAGGGGTCGGGCACGGCGATTCGCCGGACGCACAGTCCGGAGTCGTCGGAGGCGGGCTCGGAAGACTGCTCTGGGGAGGGCTTCCGGGTTTGCCTGATCTCACTGGGGGAGTCGCGGCCGCTGCACGTGGGGTGCAGCGGCCGCCTCATTCCTCGCCGACGATCGGGGTGCCGCCGAGCCATACGGCGCGCACGTCGAGGTCGCTCGTGAGCAGAACAGCATCGGCCGACCGGTCGGGTTCGAGCGCGCCGAGATCGTCGCGGCCCAGCACGCGGGCCGGTGTCGTGGTGAGCGCCGCGACGGCATCCTCGAGGGCGACGCCCGCCGCTACCGTTTGCCGCAGCGCGGCATCCTGCGTGAGAGTCGACCCCGCGATCGGTCCGCCGCCGGCGAGGCGGGCGACGCCGCCCTCGACGTGGACGGCCTGCGAACCTAGGTCGTACCGTCCGTCCGGTGCCCCCGCCGCGGCCATGGCGTCCGTCACGAGCGCGATCCGACCCGGCGCCGCCGCGAACGCGATGCGCACGATCTCGGGATGCAGGTGCACTCCGTCGACGATGAGCTCGAGCGTCACCCGGAGGTCGCGCGTCGCCGCGCCCACCGGACCGGGCCCACGGTGGTGCAGTCCGGGCATCGCGTTGAAGGCGTGTGTGATGAGCGTCGCGCCCGCGTCGAACGCCGATGCGGCGGTGCCGGCATCTGCACTCGTGTGCCCCACGGCGGCGACCGCGCCCGCCGCGACGACCGCCCGCACGGTGTCGAGACCGCCGGGCAGCTCCGGGGCGAGGGTCATCTGGCGCACCGTGCCGCGACCGGCTGCGAGCAGGCGCGCGATGGACTCGGCGTCCGGATGCCGCAGGAGCGACTCGTCGTGCGCGCCTCTGTGGCGGGGGTCGAGGAACGGCCCTTCGAGGTGCGAACCGAGCACGGTCGGGTCGGACTCGGCCAGCTCCGCGATGTCGGCTGTGCGCGCGGCGAGCACGTCCAGCGGAGCCGTCACGAGTGAGACCACGGCGCGCGTCGTGCCGTGACCCAGGTGGAACCGGCGCGCCCGGCGGATCGCGTCGGGCCCGTCGTCGTGGGCGGCACCGCCCCCGCCGTGCGTGTGCAGGTCGATGAACCCGGGGGTGAGCACGGCGCGAGGGCCCGCGACCTCCTCCGCGTCGACGATCGTGTCGGCGCCCTCGACGAGCGGTCGCCATGTGTCACCTGTTCCGACCCCGAGCACCCGGTCATCCGCGAAGGCCACCCAGGCGTCCTCGAGGATGCCCCCGCCGTCGACGAGTCGAGCGGAGTGTATGACGGTCGTCACTGCGCGACCTCAGAGCGTGCGCTCGCCGATCGTGCCGCGGCATCCGGATCGTGCGTCGCCGCTGACGGGGGACCGAGACGGCCGGGAGGGGTCACGTCGGGCGTCCTAACGGTCGGGAGCGCGGGGAGCCCACACTACCGCCCGCGTCGGGGTGGCCGAGGGTGGCATCGGATATGCTCGGTGCGTCGCGACTGGCGTTGAGGTGGGCCACCACCGGGGAGCGGCTGACGACGGCATTCGACCGCACGCCTGGGCCGATGCGTGACCTTTCGCACCCTCCGATTGCCGCAGTCAAGGAGATCGTCATGACCGATAAGTTCTTCAACGCCCCGCTCGCCGAGGTCGACCCCGAGATCGCGCAGGTGCTCGAGCGCGAACTCGAACGCCAGCGCGGGTACCTCGAGATGATCGCCTCCGAGAACTTCGTGCCCGTCTCGGTGCTGCAGTCGCAGGGATCCGTGCTCACGAACAAGTACGCCGAGGGGTACCCCGGCCGGCGCTACTACGGCGGATGCGAAGAGGTCGACGTCGCCGAAGAGCTCGCGATCCAGCGTGCGAAAGAGCTGTTCGGCGCCGAGTTCGCCAACGTCCAGCCGCACTCGGGTGCGTCCGCGAACGCGGCCGTGCTGCACGCCATCGCCCGCCCCGGCGACACGCTGCTCGGCCTGTCGCTGGATCACGGCGGCCACCTCACGCACGGCATGAAGATCAACTTCTCGGGCCGGCTGTACGACATCGTCGCGTACGGCGTCGACGCCGAGACCTCGGTCGTCGACATGGACGAGGTGCGTCGCCTCGCCCTCGAGCACAAGCCCAAGGTCATCATCGCGGGCTGGTCGGCATACCCCCGCCAGCTCGACTTCGCCGCGTTCCGCGCGATCGCCGACGAGGTCGGGGCGCTGCTGTGGGTCGACATGGCGCACTTCGCCGGACTCGTCGCTGCGGGCCTCCACCCCAACCCCGTGCCGCACGCGCACGTCGTCTCGTCGACCGTGCACAAGACGATCGGCGGGCCGCGCTCGGGCTTCATCCTCACCAACGACGCCGACATCGCGAAGAAGATCAACTCGGCCGTGTTCCCCGGCCAGCAGGGCGGACCGCTCATGCACGTCATCGCAGCCAAGGCGACGGCGTTCAAGCTGGCCCGCACGCCCGAGTTCGCCGAGCGCCAGGAGCGCGTGCTGCGCGGAGCGGCGATCCTCGCCGACCGGCTGATGCAGCAGGACGTCAAGGATGCCGGGATCACGCTGCGCTCGGGCGGAACCGACGTGCACCTCGTGCTGGTCGACCTGCGTGACGCCGCGATCGACGGCAAGCAGGCCGAAGACCTGCTGCACGACATCCACATCACGGTGAACCGCAACGCGGTGCCGAACGACCCTCGTCCGCCGATGGTCACGTCGGGTCTGCGCATCGGCACGCCCGCACTCGCGACGCGCGGTTTCGGCGACGCCGAGTTCACCGAGGTCTCCGACATCATCGCCCTCGCGTTGCTGCCCGGCGCCGACACCGAGGCGCTGCGCGCCCGCGTCGCCGCGCTCACGGCTGCCTTCCCGCTGTACCCCGACCTGCAGCAGTAAGCCCCGCGCGGTCCAGAGCCGCAGACCGCGAGACGGCGAGAGCGCGGGGGGATCGCACCCGTCGCGACGTGCCGTCGCCGTTTCGCGGACACAGACAGAGAGATGAGGATGCCGGTGATCACGCTCGACGGCAAAGCAGCGGCCGCTGAAATCAAGGACGAGCTGAGAGGACGCGTCGAGGCGCTGCGCGAACGCGGTGTCGTTCCCGGCATCGCCACGGTGCTCGTCGGATCCGATCCCGCCTCACAGCTGTACGTCGGCATGAAGCACCGTCAGTCCGAGGCGATCGGCATGAACTCGATCCAGATCGAGCTCGCTTCAGACGCGACGCAGGCAGAGGTCGAAGCCGTCATCGACGACCTCAACGCGGATGCCTCGTGCCACGGCTACATCGTGCAGCTGCCGCTGCCGAAGCACATCGACACGGATGCGATCCTCGAGCGGATCGACCCGGCGAAAGACGCCGACGGGCTGCACCCGACCAACCTCGGGCGCCTCGTGCTCAACGTCAATGCGCCGATCACGACGCCCCTGCCGTGCACGCCCCGCGGCGTCATCGAGCTGCTCGTGCGCAACGGCTACGACCTCAACGGCAAGCACGTCGTCGTCGTCGGACGCGGCGTGACGATCGGCCGTTCGATCGGTCTGCTGCTGACGCGCCGAGACATCAACGCGACCGTGACCCTCACCCACACCGGCACGACCGATCTCGCCCACCACCTGCGCGAAGCCGACGTCATCGTCGCGGCGGCGGGGGTCAAGCACATCGTGCGGCCCGAGCACGTGAAGCCCGGGGCCGCCGTGCTCGATGTCGGAGTGACGCGCGAGACCGACCCCGAGTCGGGCAAGAGCACGGTGCACGGCGACGTGCATCCCGATGTCGCCGAGATCGCCGGCTACCTCTCGCCCAATCCCGGCGGGGTGGGCCCCATGACGGTCGCCCTGCTCATGACGAACGTCGTCGAGGCCGCCGAGCGCTCCCTGGCCTGAGCGCGTCAGAGCTCGTCGAGCAGCTTGCGCTGCTCGTCGGTGAGGCCGTCGTTCAGTTCGCGACGACCTGCCGCTGACGCGGGTGCCTCGGGGGCGGCGCCGGCGGGGCGGACCGACCGGCCCGTCGCCCGGTCGTAGAGCGCGCCTGCGCGGGCTTCGATCTTGTCGTCGACGGCGTCGTAGATGACCCAGGCGAGCAGCAGCGCGAGCGGCGGGATCACCCACCCCCAGAACCAGCCGGACACGTTGACGCCCGAGAAGACGACCACGAGGATCCACACGATGAGCTCGACGACGAAGACGAGCGCGAACTGCACGATCTTCTCGGCGAGCCGTGTGCGCTGACCGGCCGACTTCGCCGCGGCGCCGCGGAACATCCGTCCGATGAGCGGTTTGAGCCAGATCGTCGCGGCCGTGAGGACGATACCCGCCCACAGGGCAGCCCAGCCCACGCGCACCGCCGGGAGCAGCCCGCCGACGACGAGCAGAACGACGACGTTGAACACGTAGAGCGAGACGAATCGCACGAGCCAGGCTTTCACAACGCCCAGACTGTCACGTGACTCCGCCGGCGACAACGTTCGGCGAGTCAGACGAATCGGACGTGCCACCTTCATCCGATCGGACGAAAGCAAGGGGGCATCGGCTTCCTATGGTGAGGGGATGCAGAACATCGCCGATGTCGCCGATTTCCTCCGCACCGACTTCTCCCGGCTCGTGGCCGAGCACGGAGTACCCGGTGCGGCCGTTGCCGTGCTGAAGGACGGCGAGGTGATCGACGCGGCCGCCGGCGTGCTCAGCACGGCGACCGGCGTCGAAGCCACGCCCGACTCGGTTTTCCAGATCGGTTCGATCACCAAGGTGTGGACGGCCACCCTCGTCATGCAGCTCGTCGACGACGGGCTCCTCGACCTCGACGCACCCGTGCGGCAGTACCTGCCCGAGTTCCGGATCGCCGACGAGAGCGCGGCATCCGTCATCACGGCGCGGCAGCTGCTCAGCCACCAGGGCGGTTTCGAGGGCGACGTCTTCACTGACACGGGCCGCGGCGACGATGCGATCGAGACCTACGTCGCGACGCTCGCCGAGCTGCCGCAGGTCTTCGCGCCGGGCGAGCTGTTCGCCTACAACAACGCCGGCTACATCGTGCTCGGTCGGCTCATCGAGGTTCTTCGCGAGAAGACGTGGGAAGCCGCGCTCATGGAGCACCTCGTGGCGCCGCTGGGTCTGACCCACACCGCACCGAGCGCGTACGAGGCGATCCTGCACCGCGCCGCCGTCGGGCACGTCGGCCCCGGCGAAGACGGCGTCGAGACGCCCGCGCCCATATGGGCTCTGGCGAAGTCGAACGAACCGGCCGGTTCGATGCTCGCGATGCGCGCCCGCGATCTTGCGACGTTCGCCCGCATGCACATCGAGGGGGGCCGTGCCGAGGACGGCACGAGCGTGCTGTCCGCGGCCTCGGTCCGCGCGATGCAGGACACGCACGTCGATCTGCCGCTCGTGACCGGAATGGGCGACGCGTGGGGCCTGGGGTGGGAGATCTTCGTCGATGGATCGCCTCGGATCATCGGCCACGACGGCGGCACGATCGGGCAGTCCTCGTTCCTGCGCATCCTTCCGGACGCCGGCATCGCCGTCGTGCTGCTCACCAACGGCGGCGACGTCATGGGGCTGTTCTCGTCGGTTGTGAAGCGCATCGTGAAGGATGCCGCGGGCGCAGAGCTGCACGGGTTTCCTCTGCCGCCGGCCGAGCCGTTCCCGGTCGATCCGGCCGCGTTCGTGGGCGCCTTCTCGAACTCCACCTTCGACATGACCGTGAGCGTCGACGACGCCGGGCGTCTGTGGATGGACACGACGCCCAAGGGTCTCGCGCTCGAGATGGGCGAGCAGGCCGAGCGCGTCGAGATCGTCGGCCTCGCCGGCAACTCGCTCATCGCGCTCGAACCCGCCATGAAGGACATGCACATGGTGTACACGTTCCTCGGCGATGACGGCTCGGGTCGCCGGAAGTACCTGCACTACGGCCGCGCCATGAGCCGCGCGGACTGACCGCATCCAACGCACTGCGAAACTCCAGGAGAACCCGAATGAACGCTGTCACCAGGCCGGCGCTGGTCGCCGCCACCGCCGTCGTCGCCGTCGTCGCGCTCGCCGCCTGTTCGGGCGGCGGAGGCGGTGGCGGCGGAGAGTCCACGGGCGCAGGAGAGTATGTCGACGGAGCCGCGTTCACGTTCGCGCAGGTCACCGATCCCGGCGCCCTCGACCCGCAGGCATCCGCCGCGAGCGCTCTCTTCCAGCTCACGGCGTTCGCCTATGACGCGCTCGTCAGCGTCGACGAGGAAGGCGCCATCCGAAGCCAGCTCGCCCAGGAGTGGAGCGTCGACGGCGACACCGTGACGCTGACGCTCACCGACGGCATCACATGCTCCGACGGCTCGGAGTTCACCGCCGAGACGGTGGTCGCCAACCTGGACTGGATCGGCGACCCCGAGAACCAGAGCCCCTTCCTCGGTTCGTTCCTCGCGCCCGGCCTCACGGCGACGGCCGAGGGCAGCACCGTGACGCTCACGCTCGGGGCCCCGGCGCCCTTTGTGCTGCAGGGCCTCGCGAACGTACCGATGGTGTGCGATGCGGGCCTCGCCGACCGCGACCGTCTCGCGACTGAGACCCTCGGCACGGGTCCGTACGTGCTCACCGAAGCGGCTCCCAACGACCACTACACGTACGAGTTGCGCGAAGGCTACACGTGGGGTCCCGGCGGAGCGACGACGGACGAGCAGGGCATGCCCGCGACGATCACCTCGCGCATCATCCCGAACGAGACGACCTCGGCGAACCTCGTGATGTCGGGCGAGATCAACGCCGCGCAGGTCGTCGGGCCCGACGCGCAGCGTCTCGCCGGCGCGAACCTGTTCTCGACCGAGATCGAGGCGCTGGTCGGCGAGCAGTGGTACAACCAGGGCGAAGGGCACGCGACGAGTGATCCCGCCGTGCGGATGGCGCTGACGCAGGCCGTCGATCTCGCCGAGCTGCAGAAAGTGCTGACCGGCGGCGCGGGCGCCCCCGCCAAGCGCCTCACGATCGTCGCTCCGTCGGCCTGCACGTACGACTCCGTGACCGGAAACGTGCCCGAGACCGATGTCGACGCCGCAAATGCGCTACTCGACGATGCGGGCTGGACCCTCGGTTCCGATGGTGTGCGCGAGAAGGACGGCCAGCGCCTGGAGTTCACCTTCCTGTACGCCAACTCGCTCGGCACGGGCGGCACGTCGGCCGCCGAGCTGGCGACGAAGGCGTGGGAGCAGATCGGCGTCAAGGTCAACCCCGCGCAGAACGACTCGACGACCCTCACGAACGCGATCTTCGGCACGGGCGCGTGGGAGATCGCCTGGGTCCCGCTCAACGTGAACAACCCCGACCAGGTCGTGGGCTTCGTGTCGGGTCCCGCCGCTCCCGAGGGGACCAACTTCGCGGGCATTCAGAACGACGCCTACGAGGCGGGCATGGCTGAGGCCATGACGATCTCCGGCGTCGACGGCTGCGACGCGTGGAGCGCCGCAGAAGCCGAACTCTTCCGCGCCGCCGATATCGTGCCTTTCGCCAACAGCGTTGTGAAGATCTTCGGCAACGGCGCCGAGTTCGATCAGGTCGACACGATCATCCCCACCAGCATCCGGATGCTGGCCTCCTGAGTCGCACCCCCGTGTACGCGCCGGACGATATCCGGCGCGGGAAGGAACACCGCTCATGACTACCGCCGTCGCCCCGCCCGCTGTGGAGGTGCCCCGAGCCCGCGATCATCGCTGGCTCCGGTTCATCCTCCGCCGGACGGGGCGTCTGCTGGTGTCGATATGGGTGCTCATGACGGCGGCGTTCCTCATGATCCACCTCATCCCCGGAGATCCGGTGCGTTCGGCCCTGGGAGCGACGGCGTCGGCAGAGCTGGTCGCCGCGCGCCGCGAGTCTCTGGGGCTCAACGACCCCCTCCTCGTGCAGTACCTGAACTACTTCGCGGGCGTCTTCACGGGCGACTTCGGCACATCCATCCAGACGAACGTGCCCGTCGTCGACATCATCGCGCAGCGCCTCCCTGCCACCGCGAGTCTCGCGGTCCTGGCCTTCCTCTTCGCCGTCGTCGTGTCAGTTCCGATCGGCGTCGCCGTCGCCGTCGCGACGCGCCGCGGACGCGGGCGCCGCCTCGAGCTCGGCTTCGCTTCGGGCAGCGTTTTCGTCTCGGCGATTCCGGACTTCCTCCTCGGCGTCGCCCTCGTCGCCGTCTTCGGGGTCGGCCTCGGCTGGCTTCCGATCGCGGGGCGAGGCGGTCCGGAGTCGTACATCCTGCCGGTCATCGCGCTCGCGCTCGGGCCGGCGGCCGTGCTCGCGCGCATCGTGCGCGTCGAGATGCTCGGTGTGCTCGAGGCCGACTTCGTCCGCACGGCCCGCGCCAAGCGCCTCACACCGTGGCGGATCTATCTGAGCCACGCGCTCCCCAACGCCGTCACGGCGGCCCTCACGCTCGCGGGTCTGTTGCTCGGCGCACTCGTGGTGGGAACCGTGCTCGTCGAGAACGTCTTCGCGTGGCCGGGACTCGGCTCGACGATCGTCTCGTCCATCCAGATGAAGGACTACCCCGTCGTGCAGGCCACCGTGCTCGTCTATGGCGCGGGCGTCCTCGTCATCAACACCGTCGTCGACGCGGTGCTCGCGCTGCTGGATCCGCGCACGACGGTGGCGGAGAACTGATGCGTGCCGTACGCCGCACGCTCGGCACGCCCCTCGGCCTCACCGCCGCGATCCTCCTCGCGCTCGTGCTCGCGACTGCCGCCTTCGCGCCGCTCCTGTGGGGCGCGCAGGCCGACGTCATGGACACCGGCAACATCCTCGCGGGGCCGTCGCTCGAGCATCCGGTCGGAACGGATGGGCTCGGGCGCGACCTGCTGCTGCGCGTGCTCGTCGCGACGCAGCTGTCGGTCTCGCTCGCGCTCACCGCCACCCTCGTCGCCGTGACGGCGGGGCTGATCCTCGGCGTCGCGCCCTTCCTCCTCGGGCGCGCGGGGCGCGCCGTCACCTGGTTCGTCGGCATCGCGGTCGCCTTCCCCGGCCTGCTCCTGGCGCTCTTCTTCGCCGTCATCTTCGGCACCGGCTGGCTCGGCGCGACGCTTGCGATCGGACTCGCCGGCGCTCCCTCCTTCGCGCGGCTGTGCCACACGCTCGTCGCGGGCATCGCGGCGCGGGACTTCGTCGCCGCCGCGCGCATCGGCGGTGTCGGACGCATCCGCGTGCTCTTCCGCCACATCCTGCCCAACATCGGCGAGCCGCTCATCGTCAACGCGACGATCGGCGCGGGCGGATCGCTCCTGGCCTTCGCGGGACTGTCGTTCCTCGGCCTGGGCGTCCAGCCCCCGCAGTACGACTGGGGCCGTCTCATGATGGAGGGCCTCTCGGGCATCTACATCAACCCCGTCGCCGCCCTCGCTCCCGGCGTCGCCGTCGTCATCGCGGGGCTCGCATTCAACCTCGTGGGCGAAGCCGCCGCGCGGGCGCTCGATGTGCACGCAACGGGGCTCATCGCGCAGCTCGCCCGCGTGCAGCCGCGACGTCCCCAGCCGGCACCGGCCACCACGGCCGCGAACGACGTGCTCGCCGTGCGCGACCTCACGGTCACCTTCCCGGGCGGCGCAGGTCCCATCCAGCCCGTGCGTGGCGTCTCGTTCTCGCTGCGTGCGGGAGAGATCGTCGGCATCGTCGGCGAATCCGGCTCGGGCAAGTCGCTGACGGCGCTCGCCATCGCGCAGCTCGTCGAGGCGCCGGGGGTCGTCGGCGCCGAGACGCTGCGGTTCGCCGGGGCCGACCTTCTCGCGGGAAGCCCCGCCTCGCACCGCCGACTCCTCGGCACGTCGCTCGCGATGGTCTTCCAGGACCCGATGACGAGCTTCAACCCCACCAAGCGCATCGGCGGACAGCTCGCCGAGCTCTCGGCGCAGCACCACGGCATGACGCGCCGCGAGGCGCACGCGCGCGCCGTCGATCGCCTCGGGGCGGTGCGCATCGCCGACCCCGAGCGCCGCGCGCGGCAGTATCCGCACGAGTTCTCCGGCGGCATGCGCCAGCGCGCCATGATCGGCATGGGGCTCATGGGCAGCCCGCGCCTCATCATCGCCGACGAGCCGACGACGGCTCTCGACGTGACGGTGCAGCGCCAGGTCCTCGATCTGCTCCGGACCATCCGCGACGAGAACGACGTCGCGATCCTGCTGATCAGTCACGACGTCTCGGTCGTCTCCGAGATCTGCGATCGGGTGCTCGTCATGTACGCCGGGCGGATCGTCGAGGACCTGCCCGCGGCAGAGCTCTCGCGCGCGCAGCATCCCTACACCAGAGCTCTCCTCGCGGCCGTCCCGGACATGACCACCGACATCGATCAGCCCCTCGCGACGATCGGCGGTCGACCCGTCGACCCCGCCCAGGTGCCGCCGGGCTGCGCCTTCGCGTCGCGCTGCCCCCTCGCCGATGCGCACTGCCGCGCGGCCTCACCGCCCCTCGTGACACATGCCGCCGGCATCCGCGTCGCGTGCTGGCACGCCGGCGAACCGTTGCCAGCCGTGACGGAGCCCGCGCGCGACGCGGAGGAGGTCGTCGTATGAGCGAACTGCGCTTCGAGGCCGTCACGGTGCGCTTCGGACGAGGTGCCGGGGCGATGACCGCCGTCGACGACGTGAGCCTCACGGTGCCGCACGGCGAGGTGCTCGGCCTCGTGGGCGAGTCCGGTTCGGGAAAATCCACCCTCGCCCGCGCGGCGGTGGGCCTCACCCCGCTGCACGCGGGGCGCATCCTGCTCGATGACCGACCGATCGATGTGCGTCGCGGCCGGCGTCCGCTGCAGATGGTGTTCCAGGACCCGTACTCGTCGCTGGATCCGCGCATGACCATCGGCGCGAGCATCGCCGAGACCCTCCCGAAGGGGCTGTCCCGCGCGGCGCAGCGCGCCGAGGTCGAGCGGCTCCTCGAACTCGTGCACCTCGACCCGGCCCGTGCCGGGGCCTACCCGTCGCAGCTGTCCGGCGGTCAGCGTCAGCGCGTCGCGATCGGCCGCGCCCTCGCGGGGCGACCCGACGTGCTCATCGCCGACGAGATCACCTCGGCGCTGGACGTCTCGATCCAAGGCGCGATCTTGAACCTCGTGCGCGAACTGCAGGCCGAGCTCGGACTGTCGATGCTCTTCATCTCGCACAACCTCGCCGTCGTCCGCTACGTCGCATCGCGTGTCGCGGTCATGCACCGCGGGCGCATCGTCGAAGAGGGTCCGACCGCCGACGTCCTCTCCCGACCGTGCGATCCCTACACGCGCGAGCTTCTCGCCGCCATTCCCGGCCGAGTACCTTCCCATTCCGATCCTTCGAGGAGCACCCCGTGACCCGCAGACTCCGCACCGACGACCTGGTCCAGCTCACTCTGCCGAGCCAGCCGGCCCTCGCGCCCGGTGGCGCGCGCATCGCGTACGTCGTGGGCGGCGTCGACGGCGACGCTGATCGACCCACCACGACGCTGTGGACGACGGATGCCGCGGGCTCGGCCCGCCGCCTCACGCAGGGCTCGTCCGACTCGGCACCGGTGTTCTCGCCCGACGGTCAGACCCTCGCCTTCCTGCGCGAGAGCCAGCTGTGGACGCTACCGGTCGCCGGCGGCGAGGCGCAGCAACGCACGCACCTGCCTCTCGGTGCTGGATCCGCGGTGTTCTCGCCCGACGGCACCCGCATCGCCTTCGTGGCACCGGTCGAGCTCGAGGCGCACGGCGATGAGACCGATGACGACCGCGCGAAGCGCTCGACGAGTCCCATGGTGACGGACGGTGTCGGCTACGAAGCCGACGGCACGGGGTACCTCCGCGGCATGCGGATGCAGGTGCACGTGCTCGACCTCGCCTCGGGCGACGTGCAGCAGCTCACGTCTACGGACGCGCAGGCGATGAGCCCCGCGTGGTCGCCCGACGGCTCGCGCATCGCGTACACGGCCGCGCCCGACGGCACGAGCGACCTCGTCTTCCGCGCGGCCGTGCACGTCGTCGATCCCGCCGATCCCGCCGCAGCGCCGCGCGTCGCGGCATTCGCCGAGGGTTGCGCCATGACCGTTTCATACACGCCGGATGGCACGCAGTTCGTCGTCGTGGGTTGGGCGGCTGAGCCCCTCGGCATCGCGCGGCTCTACCGCGTGGATGCCGCCACCGGCGAGGCCGTCGAGCTCGCGGCATCCCTCGATCGCAACGTCATGCCCGGCGCACCGGCTTATCCCGGCGCGATCCCGCAGGTGACCGCTTCGGGCGATGTGCTCTTCGCCGTGCGCGACCGCGGGTGCTCGCACCTGTATGCCGTCGCGCTCACGGGCGGCGAGCCTCGGCTCGTCCACGGCGGCGACGGCATCGTCGTGGCGGGCCTGTCCGTCGCCGGTGACGTTGCGGCGATCGCGGCGTCGGGGCCTACCTCGTTCGGCGAGATCGTGCGGCTCGATCTCGCCGCCGGCACGCGCGAGGTCGTGACGTCGCAGGGCTCGGCTCCCGAGGGCGTCGAGCTGTTCGTGCGGGAGTCGCGCGAGTTCGAGATCAGCGACGGCGTGACGGTGCAGGGGTGGATCCTGCGCGACCCCGAGGTGTCCGGTGCCACGCCTCTCCTCGTCGACGTGCACGGCGGCCCGCACAACGCCTGGAACGGAGCGGTCGACGACATGCACCTGTATCACCAGGTGCTCGCCGCACGCGGCTGGACGATCGTGATGCTCAATCCGCGCGGCAGCGACGGCTACGGCGAGGAGTTCTTCACAGCCGTCAACGGACAGTGGGGCGTCATCGACGCGAAGGACTTCCTCGAACCGGTCGACCAGCTCGTCGCGGAAGGACTCGCCGACCCCGCGCGACTCGCGGTGACCGGGTACAGCTACGGCGGGTTCATGACGTGCTACCTCACGAGCCGCGACGACCGTTTCGCGGCCGCTGTCGCGGGCGGTGTCGTGAGCGACCTCGTGAGCATCAGCGGGACGAGCGACGACGCGCACCTGCTCAACGTCTTCGAGATCGGGGCGATGCCGTGGAGCAGCGCGGATCGCGAACGTCTCTCCGAGATGTCGCCCTACGCGCAGGTCGAGAACGTCACGACGCCGACTCTCGTGCTGCACGGCGACGCCGACCTGCGCTGCCCCGTCGACCAGGCGCGCCAGTGGCACACGGCACTGCGCGAGCGCGATGTGCCGACGCGGCTCGTGCTCTACCCCGGCGGCAGCCACATCTTCCCGATCCTCGGGCGACCGAGCCACCGCATCGACTACAACGAGCGCGTCATCGACTGGGTCGAGCGCTACGCCGGCGATGCCGCAGGGCCCCGACCCGCCGCGATCGACGCGGAGCACTGGGAGCGTCGGCTGACCGCCCTCGCGAAGCGCCACGGCGTGCCGGGGGCGCAGCTGGGCATTTTGCGGATGCATGAAGGTCGCACCGACGAGGTCATCACCGCCGTCCACGGCACGCTCAACAAGAACCTCGAGGTCGCGCCCGTCACAAAGGACTCGATCTTCCAGATCGGGTCGATCTCGAAGGTGTGGACGGCGACCGTCGTCATGCGCCTCGTCGACGAGGGCAGGCTCTCGCTGGACACGAAAGTCGCCGACATCCTCCCGCGCGTGCGGCTCGTCGACGACGAGATCACGGAGGGCGTCACCGTCTGGCATCTGCTCACCCACACGAGCGGCATCGACGGCGACATCTTCACCGACACGGGCCGCGGCGACGACGCCGTCGAGAAGTACGTCGACCTGCTCGGCACCGCGGGCCGCAACCACCCCCTCGGTGCGACCTGGTCGTACTGCAACTCGGGGTACTCGATCCTCGGCCGGATCATCGAGGTCGTGACGGGCAAGACGTGGGATGCGGCCCTCAGCGAGCTGCTCTACGAGCCCCTCGGCCTCACCCACACCGTCACGCTCCCCGAGGATGCGATTCTCTACGGCGCCGCCGTCGGTCACGTCGACGCTGGCGGCGAGCAGATCGTGACGCCCGCCTTCCTGCTGCCGCGCTCGGTGGGCCCCGCCGGTCTCATCACGGCACGTGCCGAGGACGTCCTGGCGTTCGCGCGCCTCCACCTCGCGGGCGGTCTCGCCGCCGACGGCACGCGCCTGCTCGAGGAGCGCTCGGTCGCGGCGATGAATGAGTTCCACGCCGAGGTGCCCGACAAGCACGTGCTCGGCGACTCGTGGGGCCTCGGCTGGATCCGCTTCGAGTGGAACGGCGAGCGTCTCTACGGTCACGACGGCAACACGCTCGGGCAGGCGGCGTTCCTGCGCATCCATCCCGAGTCCGGCGTCGCCGTAACGCTGCTCACGAACGGCGGCAACACGCGAGACCTCTACGAAGACCTCTACCGCGAGGTGTTCGCCGAGCTCTCCGGGCTCAAGATGAAGTCGCCCGTGTCGGTGCCCGACGAGCCCCTCGACATCGACATCACGCCCCTCGTCGGCACGTACGAGCGGGCCTCGGTGCGGATGGAGATCCTCGAGGTCGACGGCGGTGCCACGCTGCGCACGACGACCCTCGGGCCGCTCGCCGAGATGATGCCCGACCCCGTCGAGGAGTACGACCTCGTCGGACTCGACGAGCGACTGTGGGCCGTGCGGGCCCCCGGTACGCAGACCTGGGCGACGCTGACGTTCTACGCCCTGCCCACGGGCGAGGAGTACGTGCACTTCGGCGCACGCGCGACCCCGAAGGTCTCGAGCGATGTGGCCCCGGCTGCGCCCTCCGAGGACCGTGAGAAGGTCGGAGCGCCGGCATGATCACGGCCCACGTAGACATCGACACGCTCGTCGACTCGATCCGCCGGTTCGTCGAGTGCGAATCGCCCTCGGCCGATCTTGCTGCCGTCGCCCGCTCCGCCGACGTCGTCACCGCCGTGGGCGAAGAACTCCTCGGCGTCGCTCCGGAGCGGATCGTGATCGACGGAGTGACGCACCTGCGCTGGCGCTTCGGCGACACCACCCGCGTGCTCGTCGTCGCCCACCACGACACCGTCTGGCCGATCGGCACCCTCGGGCGTCTGCCGTTCTCGGTGATCGACGGCGTGATGCGCGGACCGGGATGTTTCGACATGAAGTCGGGTCTCGCGATGGCCCTGCACGCCCTGGCCGCCCTCGACGATCGCGACGGCGTGACGCTGCTCGTGACGGGCGACGAAGAGCTCGGCTCGCCGACGTCGCGCGGTCTCATCGAGGAATCCGCTGCCGGCGCGCGTGCCGCGCTCGTTCTCGAGGCCTCCGCCGACGGCGGCGCCCTCAAGATCGCACGCAAAGGCGTCTCGTTGTACGAGATCGCCGTCGACGGCCTCGGCGCCCACGCGGGACTGGAGCCCGAGAAGGGCGTCAACGCCACGATCGAGCTCGCCCACCTCGTGCTCGCCGTCGCCACCCTCGGCGACGCGACCGCGGGCACCTCGGTGACTCCGACGGTCGCGGGCTCCGGCACGACCACCAACACGGTGCCCGCCCGGGCTTCCTTCTGGATCGACGTCCGCGCGCAGACGGCGCTCGAGCAGGAGCGGGTGGATGAGGCGCTGCGCTCACTCGTCCCGACGGTCCCGGGTGCGAGGGTCCAGGTGCACGGGGGCATCAACCGCCCGCCGCTGGAGTCTGCGGCATCCGCTCGTCTGTTCCCGCTCGCGCAGGCGACCGCCGAGCGCCTCGGCTTCGCGCCCCTCGAGGGGGTCGCCGTGGGTGGAGCGAGTGACGGCAACTTCACGGCCGGCGTCGGTGTGCCGACCCTCGACGGCCTCGGTGCCGTCGGCGGCGGAGCGCACGCCGAGCACGAACACGTGCAGATCGCCGACCTCGTGGCGCGCACCCGGCTGCTCACCGAGCTCGTCACTGAGCTGCGCTCCGACGCGGAAGAGATGCCATCGTGACCGACCTGCTGAACGTCGGGAACGCCGCGACCGACGCGCTCCGGGCGGCACAGAACGCCGCGACGGCGGCGGGGGTCACGGTGCGCGAGATCTCGGGCATCGCCGAGGAGCATGCCGTCGTCGAACTGCTCTGCGCCATCTGGGGTCGAAGTGCCGAGAACCCGCCCATGGCGCCCGAGCTGCTGCGCGCCTTCGCGAAGGCGGGGAACTACATCGGCGGCGCGTTTGACGGCGACGAGCTGATCGGCGCGGCGGTCGCCTTCCACGCCTCGCCCGACCGGCACGCGATGCACAGCCACATCGCGGGTGTCCAAGGTTCGCACGGCGGTCGCTCGGTCGGGTTCGCACTCAAGCTGCATCAGCGCGGCTGGGCGCTCGAGCGCGACATCGAGGCGATCGAGTGGACCTTCGATCCGCTCATCTCGCGCAACGCGTACTTCAACGTCGAGAAGCTGCGGGCGCGTCCTCTCGAGTACCTTCCGAACTTCTACGGGGCGATGTCCGATGCCATCAACGGCGACGACGAGACCGACCGTCTGCTCGTGCGCTGGGAGCTCGCCGACGACGTCGTGCAGGCCGCGGCATCCGGATCCGCTCGCCGGGTCGATCCGCACACAGCGGGGCACGTCAGCGTGGCGCTCCCCGAGCGGATCGAGGAGCTGCGGTCGACCGACCCGGCGGAGGCCCGCGTGTGGCGCCGCGACGTGCGGGAGCAACTGTCCGCTCTGCTCGCCGCGGGAGGACGCATCGTCGGCTACGACCGGTCGGCGGGCTACATCGTGAGAGAAGGAGACCACCGATGAGACTCGAGGGATTCGAGCTGAGACGCGTCGCGATGCCGCTCGTTTCGCCGTTTCGCACGTCGTTCGGCACGCAGACCGAGCGCGACATCCTGCTCGTGCGCGCCGTCACCGACGGTGCGCAGGGGTGGGGGGAGTGCGTCACGCTGCCCAACCCGGTCTACTCACCCGAGTACACCGAGGGAGCCATCGACGTCATGAAGCGGCATTTCATACCGGCGCTCGCCGGTGTGCGGGATGCTCACGGCGTCGGGGCGGCGCTTGCCCGGTTCAAAGGTCACCGCATGGCCAAGGCTGCCCTTGAGATGGCGGTCCTCGACGCCGAGCTGCGTACCGAGGGTCGCTCGTTCGCGCGGGAGCTCGGGTCGACGCGCGACACGGTGCCGTGCGGCGTGTCGGTGGGCATCATGGACTCTGTACCCGAGCTGCTGGACGCCGTGCGCGGCTACCTCGACGAGGGCTACGTGCGCATCAAGCTCAAGATCGAGCCCGGCTGGGACGTCGATGTCGTGCGGGCCGTGCGTGAGGAGTTCGGCGACGACGTGCTGCTGCAGGTCGACGCGAATACGGCGTACACGCTCGGAGATGCGCGCCATCTCGCCAGGCTCGACGACTTCGACCTGCTCCTCATCGAGCAGCCCCTCGAAGAGGAGGATGTGCTCGGCCACGCCGACCTCGCCAAGGTCGTGCGCACGCCGATCTGCCTCGACGAGTCGATCACCTCGGCACAGACCGCCGCCGCTGCGATCCGGCTCGGCGCGACGAGTGTCATCAACATCAAGCCGGGTCGCGTCGGGGGCTACCTCGAGGCGCGTCGCATCCACGATCTGGCGGCGGCGCACGGCATCCCCGTGTGGTGCGGCGGCATGGTGGAATCGGGGCTCGGCCGGGCGGCGAACATCGCGCTCGCGTCGCTGCCGGGGTTCACGCTTCCCGGAGACGTGTCGGCGAGCGATCGGTTCTACGAGGTCGACATCACCGAGCCCTTCGTCATGCGCGACGGTCATCTCACCGTCCCGCAGGGCCCGGGACTCGGCGTCACGCCGCTGGACGACGTGCTCGACGGGCTGACGACGGTGACGGAGTGGGTTCGCCTCTGACCCGGATATGCTCCCCCTCATGACCACCGCTCGGGAGCACGGGTTCGCGCGGTCCAGTCTCGGCCGGATCTACGACGACCTGGGCGGCACGCTCCTCGAGATCGCGCACGGCAGCATCGACACGGCGCGCCTCGTCGGCGGCGTCGTCATCCACGACCCCGCCGATGCGCCGATCTATCCCGAGCACGCGCTCGTGCTCGGGATCGGGATACCGGATGCCGCGCAGCTGGCGGCTGTCCTCCACGATCTCGCGCCGCATTCGATCGCCGCGCTCGTGCTGCGCTCACCCGTGCCGGTCGACGACGCCGTACGGACGGCGGCCGATGCGCACGGCATCGCGCTGCTGGGCCTCGCGCGAGGCGCGACGTGGACCCAGCTGGCCGCCCTGCTGCGCTCGCTCCTGGCCGAGGACGACATCGGCGGCACGCAGATCGAGTCGTTCGGCGGGCTCCCTTCGGGGGACCTCTTCGCGGTCGCGAACGCGATCGCGGCGCTGCTGAATGCGCCCATCACGATCGAGGACCGCTCGTCGCGGGTGCTCGCCTTCTCGGGGCGTCAGGACGAAGCCGACGCCTCGCGCGCCGAGACGATCATCGGGCGCCAGGTGCCCGAGCGCTACGCCCGGACGCTGACCGAACTCGGGGTGTTCCGCGAGCTGTACCGTCACGACCACCCCGTCGTGGTCGATCCGATCCAGCTCGGAGAGGGCGTCACGACACAACGCGTCGCGATCGCCGTGCGCGCCGGGGACGAGATGCTCGGCTCGATCTGGGCGGCGATGGACGGCGCACTCACCGACGAACGCGTCGCGACGCTGCGCGACGCGGCGAAGCTCGTCGCCCTGCACATGCTGCGGGTGCGCGCGGGAGCCGACGTTCAGCGGCGCCTGCGCGCCGAGCTCGTGAGCACGGCGCTCGAGGGTGGTGCGGGTGCGCGAGACGCCCTCGCGCGCCTGAGCCTGGCAGGCGAGCCGGTCAGCGTCGTCGCGGCGTCCCTCACGGCGGCGACACCGAGCGGGGCGGCACGGGATGATCAGCAGCTCCTCGCCGACCGGGAGCGCTTCGCCGATGCGCTCGCCGTGCACCTGTCGGCGGTGCGGCCGGGATCAGCCGCGGCGCTCGTGGGCGACACCGTCTACGGTCTGCTCCCCGTGACAGGCGACGACGATCAGGAGCGCGCTCTGCGGATCGCCCGGGACTTCCTCGAGCGTGTCGGCACGCGCATGCCGGCCGTCATCGCCGTCGGTCCGTGCGCCGACGACATCGCCGGCGTCGCGCGGTCACGCGCCGCGGCGCAGCGCGTGCTGCGGGTGCTTCGCGAGCAGCATCCGCCGACCGATGATCGCCCCGTGCGCCTCGTCGCGCGCATGGCGGATGTGCTGACCGAGTCGCTTCTTCTGGAGCTGCGGGATCTCATCGCGGCGCGCGGTGATGTCGTCACGGGCGTCGTCGCGCGCCTGGGCGAGCACGATGAGCGCACGGGCGGTCACCTCGTCGCCACGCTGAGCGCGTGGCTCGACCACTTCGGCGACGTCGGGAGCGCGGCGGCGACGATGTTCGTGCATCCCAACACGTTCCGCTACCGGCTGCGGCGGGCCGCCGAAGTCGGCAGGATCGACCTCGACGACGCCGATGCGCGGTTCGCCGCGATGCTGCAGTTGCGCATGCTCGGCCGCTGACGCCGAGCGCTCACGCGCGGAGGCGGCGCGAACGGGCCCCGAGGAAGATCGTGAAGGCGAGCGCTGCGGCCGCGGTGATCGACAGCAGCAGAAGCCCCGTCGTATAGCTGTGCGTCACGGCGTCATACGTCGCCCCCATCACCAGGGGAGGGAAGTAGCCGCCCAGGCCGCCGGCGGCACCGACGATTCCGGTCACCGAGCCGACGCGTTCGGTGGGGGCACGCTGCGCGACCCACGTGAACACGGCGCCCGTGCCCAGGCCCAGGAGGACCGCCATGGCGATGAAGCTCGCGCCCGCGAGCAGCTCGGGGGGAGGTTTCAGCGAGATGACGACGGCCATGACCGCCGCTCCGCCGAGCGAGATGCTGAGGATCGTGGCCGGCCCGACCCGGTCCGACAGCCATCCGCCGACGGGGCGCGCGATGACGGCGGCGATCGCGAATCCGGCGGTGCGTGCCCCGGCGTCGGCGAGGTCGAATCCGTAGACCTCCCTGAGGTAGGTCGGCAGGTACGTCGAGAAGGCGACGAACCCGCCGAACGTGACGGCGTAGAGGAATGACATCTGCCAGGTGACGGCGAGCTTGCTCGCACCGGCGAGCTTGGGCAGGACGCGGTCGCGGTTGGGCTTCCACGCGGGGGAGTCCGCCATCCCGAACCACACGATGACGGCGACGACCAGAAGCGCGCCCGCGATGACGACGTGCGTCGTGGTGTACCCCCACGACTGGACCATGCGCGGCGTGAAGAACGCCGACAGTGCCGTGCCGCCCATGCCCGCGCCGAACAGGCCTGTCGCGAAGCCGCGTCTGGAGGGGGGATACCAGGCGTTGACGAACGGGATGCCGATCGCGAACGTCGTGCCCGCGATGCCGAGCACGAAGCCGACGACGATGAGCAGGGCGTACGAGCCGGTCTCGCCCGCCCAGATCAGCAGCAGGACGGGCACCGCAGAGATCGCGGTGAGGATCGTGAACATGACGCGGCCGCCGAAGCGGTCGGTCAGCGCCCCCGTGACGATCCGCCCCACCGATCCCACGAGCACGGGGGTCGCGATGAGCATCGACAGCTGCGTCGGGGTGAGGTCGAGCTCCTCGGCGTAGCGCACTCCGAGGGGTCCGATGATGTTCCAGGCCCAGAAGGTCATCGCGAACGCCAGAAGTGCCAGGCCCAGATTGCGCCCGCGGCCGGGCAGGGTGTCGGCGGAGGAGCTCATCGACGGGTCCTCCTCGAGCGGCGCGTCTCGCGATCAGGTGTTCCGACGGGCACCCAGGCGCGCTGGGTCGCGCCCGCGGTCGTGGGGCGACCGTCGCGGGAGCGGTACACGATGTACGGACGGAAGAGATAGTGCACGGGTGCGGTGAAGGCGTGCACGAGCCGTGTGAAGGGCCAGATGATGAACAGCGCCATGCCGATGAGCGTGTGCAGGTGGAACGCGAACGGCGCGGCCGCCATCGCCTCGATCTGTGGTTGGAAGACGAAGAGCGACCGGAACCAGGGCGATACCGTGTCGCGGTAGTTCGCGTCGGGATGCGGGTCGACGACGCTGATGACGGTGGTCGCGAGCCCGGCGACGATCGCCGCGAGGAGCACGACGTACATCAGCTTGTCGTTCTTCGTGGTGGCCATGAAGACGGGGCCCGTCGTGCGGCGCCGGTAGATGAGGATGCCGATGCCGACGGAGGTCGCGAAGCCCGCGACCCCGCCCAGGCTGAGCGCGACGACGTGGTACGCCTCTTCGGTCACGCCGGCGGCCGCGGTCCAGGAATCGGGGATGACGAGTCCGACCACGTGGCCGATCAAGACGACGAGGATGCCGAAGTGGAACAGCGGCGACCCGATGCGCAGCAGCCGTGATTCGTACAGCTCGGAGGAGCGGGTCGTCCACCCGAACTGGTCGTAGCGATAGCGCCAGACGAGGCCGCCGGCGAGGACCGCCACCATGATGTAGGGCAGGATTCCCCACAGGAACAGGTCCATCAGCGCCCTCCGCTCGCCATCGGCAGGAGTCGCGGGTCGTATGCGTCCAAGCCCACGGACTCGGTCGGCGGGCCCTGGGCTGCCATCGCCATCGCCTGCTGGCGATCCTGGGGCGATCGTCCGGGAAGCGTCGCGCACACCGCCGCGACGACGTCGGCGTACGGTGACGCGCGTTCGGCGAGGGCGAGCCGGATGAGCTCGAGGCTCGCGCGGTACTCCTGCAAGAGCGCGGCCCCGGCTTCGGGCCGGTGGCCGGCGAACTCCAGCACGAGGGGGACGTGATCGGGCAGCTCGCCCGTGCCCGAGATCTCCAGGCCCTGCTCGCGGAATCGGCGCTTGAGGTCGGCGAGCACCTGACCGCGCCGACGGGTGTCGCCGTCAGTCCAGTAGGACAGATACAGCGCGTGCCGCTTGGACATGTCGAACGTATCGACGTAGGCGATCTGCACGGCCTCGGTCGTCGAGGAATCCCACCAGTCCAACAGGTGAGCGAACGAGGCGGATGCACCTCGCGCCGACTCTTCTAGCGCGCGGCGCACGACCCCTCGCAGGGCGAGGATGTCGTCGTCGGGATAGCTCAGCACGATCGATGCGGCCCGATAGACGACGGCGCGGTTCATCTCGGTGTCCCGCCGTCGGCGCCGCGCTCGGGGAACAGCCCGTCGGGGCTGCCGTTGCCGTCCCAGTTGAGCAGGTTGACACGACCGCGCAGCTGCTCGCCGCCCGCCGCTGCCCCCGACGTCTGGCGCTCGCGCAGCGCCTGGAACGTCTCGACCGCGACGGGTGTCGGCACACCGCTCGCCTCGCCGAACGGGCCCGAGGCGCTCTCGTACGGGCCGCCGTCGAAGTCGAGCGAGCAGCCGAGCTCTTCGAGCTCGTGCGCCTGTTCGTAATGGGCGGTGGGGATGACGTACCGGTCCTCGTACTTCGCGATCGCCAGCAGGCGGTACATCGCGTAGATCGATTCGCCGTCCATGCCGACCGACGCGGGGATCGACTCGTCGAGATCGCGCTCGAGCGTCATGTCGCGCAGGTACGCGCGCATCGCCGCGAGCTTGCGCAGCACCCCCGTCACGACGGCGGTGTCGCCGGCGGTGAACATCTCGGCGAGGTATTCGACGGGGATGCGCAGCGCCTCGATCGCGCCGAACAGGGTGTTGCTGGACTCGGCGTCGTGGCCCTGTTCGCTCAGGAGGTCGACGATCGGCGACAGCGGCGGGATGTACCAGACCATCGGCATCGTGCGGTATTCGGGGTGCAGGGGCAGGGCCACACGGTGCTTCTTGGCCAGGATGTAGACGGGCGATCGGCGTGCGGCATCCATCCAGTCGTCGGGGATCCCGTCTCGTCGTGCCTGCGCGATGACGTCGGGGTCGTCGGGGTCGAGGATGAGATCGAGCTGCGCTTCGTACAGGTCGCGCTCGTCGGGTGTCGCGGCGGCGGCGGTCACGCGGTCGGCGTCGTACAGGAAGAGCCCGAGGTACCGCAGGCGACCCACGCACGTCTCGGAGCAGACCGTCGGCAGGCCCACTTCGAGCCGCGGATAGCACAGCGTGCACTTCTCGGCCTTGCCGGTCTTGTGGTTGAAGTAGATCTTTTTGTACGGGCAGCCCGTGATGCACATCCGCCAGCCCCGGCAGCGGTCCTGATCCACCAGCACGATGCCGTCTTCGCTGCGCTTGTAGATCGCACCCGAAGGGCATGACGCCATGCACGACGGGTTGAGGCAGTGCTCGCAGATGCGCGGCAGGTAGAACATGAACGTCTGCTCGAACTCGAACTTGATCTTGTCCTCGGAGTCTCGCCGCACCTTCTCGACCATCGGGTCGAGGTGACCCATCTCGGTCGCGCCGCCGAGGTCGTCGTCCCAGTTCGCCGACCACGTGATCTGGGTGTCCTCTCCCGTGATGAGGGACTTCGGCCGTGCGACGGGAAAGTCGTCGCCGAGCGGAGCGTCGATGAGGGTGCGGTAGTCGTAGGTCCACGGCTCGTAGTAGTCCTCGAGCTTGGGCTGCACGGGCGACGAGAAGATCGTGAGCAGCCGGCTGAGCCGCGAGCCCGTGCGCAGTTTGAGCCGCCCGCGCTTGGTGACGGTCCACCCGCCGCGCCACGTCTGCTGATCCTCGTACCGGCGGGGATAGCCCTGACCCGGCCGGGTCTCGACGTTGTTGAACCAGACGTACTCGGTGCCCGCCCTGTTCGTCCACGCCTGCTTGCACGTGACCGAGCACGTGTGGCACCCGATGCACTTGTCGAGGTTCATCACCATGCCCATCTGAGCCATGACACGCATCAGTACGTCACCTCCTGGCTGCGGCGTCGGATCGTCGCCGTCACGTCGCGCTGGTTGCCCGTCGGACCGAGATAGTTGAACGCGTACGACAGCTGGGCGTACGCCCCGATGAGGTGGGTCGGCTTCACGAGCAGGCGCGTGACCGAGTTGTGGATGCCGCCTCGCCGGCCGGTCGCCTCGGATTTCGGCACGTCGATCGTGCGCTCCTGCGCGTGATGCACGTACACGACGCCCTCGGGCATCCGGTGCGAGACGACGGCGCGCGCGACGAGCACGCCGTTGGAGTTGATGCACTCGACCCACTCGTTGTCGGCGGCGCCGATCGCGGCGGCGTCCGCGGGGCTCATCCACACGGTCGGTCCGCCGCGCGAGAGCGACAGCATGAAGAGGTTGTCCTGGTACTCCGAGTGGATCGACCACTTCGAGTGCGGAGTGAGATAGCGAACGACCACCTGCTGCCGGCCATCGGGCCCGAGCTTCGGTTCGCCGAAGAGGCGATGCATGTCCAGCGGCGGCCGATAGATCGGCAGCGCCTCGCCGAGGTCGCGCATCCAATCGTGGTCGAGGTAGAAGTGCATGCGGCCCGTCAGCGTGTGGAAGGGCTTCAGTCGCTCGATGTTGATGGTGAACGGCGCGTAGCGCCGGCCGCCGGTCTCGGATCCCGACCACTCCGGTGAGGTGATGACCGGCATGGGTGCGGCCTGCGTCATCGCGAACGTGATCCGTTTCTCTTCGGACCCCTCTGCCAGGTCGTGCAGCTTCTTGCCGACGCGCTTCTCGAGCGTGGTGAACCCCTGCACCGCCAGCTCGCCGTTCGTCGTGCCCGAGAACCCGAGGATCGCCTCGGCCATCTTCACGTCGGTGTCGATCGCCGGGCGCCCCTCGGCGGCACCGCCGAGCATGACGCCGTTGGTGCGGGCGAGGCGCTCCACCTCGGCGGACATGTCGTACGTCACGTTCTTGGTCGTGAACCCGAGTCGGTCCGCGAGAGGGCCGATCGTCGCGAGCTTGTCGGCGATGGCGGTGTAATCGCGCTCGACGACCACGAGCTGAGGCATCGTCGTTCCCGGCGTCGGTGCGACATCTCCGCGAGCCCAGTCGCGGACGACGCCGCCGGGCTGCGCCGTCTCGCCGGGGGTGTCGTGCTGCACGGGCACCGAGACGATGTCCCGCCGCACACCCAGGTGCGTCTCGGCGAGCTCCGAGAATCGGCGCGCGATCGCGTGGAACATGTCGAAGTCGCTGCGCGCCTCCCACGGCGGGTCGATCGCGGGGGTGAAGGCGTGCACGAACGGATGCATGTCGGTCGAGGACAGATCGTGCTTCTCGTACCACGTGGCGGCGGGGAAGACGACGTCGGACAGCAGGGTCGTCGAGGTCATGCGGAAGTCCGCCGACACGAGCAGATCGAGCTTTCCCTCGGGCACCTCGTCACGCCACGCGATCTCGGTCGGCCGGATCTCGGCCTCTTCGGCGCCCATCACGTTGTGGTGCGTGCCGAGCAGGTTCTTGAGGAAGTACTCATTGCCCTTGGCCGAGGAGCCCATCAGGTTCGACCGCCACAGCGTGAGAAGGCGGGGCCACGATGACGGGGCGTCGATGTCCGAGATGGCAGTGGTGAGGCTGCCGTCGACGAGCCGCGACGAGACATAGGAGGCGGCATCCGTCGCCTCGCCCGCGGCCACGGCGGCCGCGGCGTCATCGGCGAGGTCGAGGGGGTTCGCGTCGTACTGCGGGTAGAACGGCATCCACCCGAGTCGTGCGGCCTGCGAGATCGTGTCGGCGGTGTGCATGCCGGTGAGGTTGCCCTCGTGCAGCGGCGAGGCGAGTGCGTCGGCCGCGTACCCGTCGTAGCGCCACTGGTCGGTGTGCATGTACCAGTAGGCCGTGCCGATCATCGTGCGCGGCGGCCGAACCCAGTCCAGGGCGTTCGCGAGCGACAGCCAGCCCGTGATCGGTCGGCACTTCTCCTGCCCCACGTAGTGCGCCCAGCCGCCTCCGTTTCGCCCCATCGCACCGGTGAGGATCAGCAACGCCAGGATCGAGCGGTACGTCGCGTCGCCGTGGAACCACTGACAGACACCGGCGCCCATGATGATCATCGTGCGACCGTGAGACTCGGCCGAGTTCTGTGCCAGCTCGCGCGCGATCCGCGTGCAGGCCTCGGCGGGCACGCCCGTGATGTCCTCCTGCCACGCGGGCGTGTAGGGGACGGAGGCATCGTCGTACCCTGTCGGCCAGTCGCCCGGCAGCGCGTCCCGGGCGACACCGTACTGCGCGAGCATGAGGTCGAGAACCGTCGTCACGAGCACCCCGTTCACGCGCGTCGCCGGAACTCCGCGGCGCAGGATGCCGCCCGAGCCGTCGGGCGCATCGAACCGGGGGAAGAGCACTTCGGCCGGCTCCTCCGACACATCCGCGTCTCGCACGGACAGGGCGGGCAGAACCTCGCCGAGGTCGAGGTTCCAGCGGCCCTCGCCCGACTCGGCGTAGCGGAACCCGAGCGACCCGTTCGGCACGCGGGGCTCGCCCGACGCGGCATCCAGCACGACCGTCTTCCAGGCGTCCTCGGGGGCGGTCTCGCCGAGATCGGCGGCGGTGAGGAACTTGCCCGGGACGAGGCCGCCGTCGGCGTGCGGGACGAGCGTGATGAGGTGCGGCAGATCGGTGTACGTGCGGGCGAAGTCGACGAAAAACGGCATGCGCTGGTCGACGTAGCGCTCCTTGAGGATGACGTGGCCCATCGCCATGGCCAGCGCAGCATCGGTGCCCGCCTGGCAGGGCAGCCACTCGTCGGCGAACTTGGTGTTGTCGGCGTAGTCGGGCGAGACGGTCACGACCTTCGTGCCGCGGTAGCGCACTTCGGCCATCCAGTGCGCGTCGGGCGTGCGGGTGACGGGTACGTTCGAGCCCCACATCATGAGATAGGTGGCGTCCCACCAGTCCCCTGATTCGGGCACATCCGTCTGGTCGCCGAACACCTGCGGGCTCGCGACCGGCAGATCGGCGTACCAGTCGTAGAACGACGTCATGACGCCCCCGAGGAGCTGGGTGAACCGCGTGCCGACGCAGTGCGACACCATCGACATGGCGGGGATCGGCGAGAACCCCGCGACCCGGTCGGGACCGTACTCCTTGATGGTGTGCACGTAGCCGGCCGCCACGAGCTCGACAGCCTCTTGCCACGACGCGCGCACGAGACCGCCCTTGCCCCGCGCACGCTGGTATCTGCGGCGGGTCTCGGGGTTCGTCGTCACTTCCCCGAAGGCGAGGACGGGATCCCCCGTGCGCGCTTTCGCTGCGCGGTAGTCCTCGAGCAGCACGCCGCGGACGTAGGGATAGCGCACGCGCGTGGGGGAGTAGGTGTACCAAGAGAACGCAGCCCCGCGGGGGCAACCGCGGGGCTCGTACTCAGGGCGATCGGGGCCGACCGACGGATAGTCGGTCTGTTGGGCCTCCCACGTGATGATGCCGTCCTTGACGTACACCTTCCACGAACACGAACCCGTGCAGTTGACGCCGTGCGTCGAGCGGACGACCTTGTCGTGGCTCCAGCGTTCGCGGTAGAACGCGTCTCCGTCGCGACCGCCCTCGCGGAACACGGCGCGGCCGTCGGCGGTCTCATCCCACCGCGTGAAGAACCTGCCGACCTTCAGAAGAGCGTCGGAAGCCGGACCGTCAACACCGGTGGCAGGCGTCATGTCCCGGACGATACCGAACCGGGGGGTTCTGCGGTAGAGGCGTCAGTATGACGCGCGCTCGTCGTCGCCGCCCGTGCTCCACCGCGCGGCGAGAGCCTCGGAACCGCGCGCGAGCAGTGCCACATCGGCGCCGACGAGCACGAACGCCGCGCCCGCATCGAGGTAGGACTGAGCCGTGGCCGGGTCGAAGGCGTTGACGCCGACGGGCTTTCCGGCAGCGCTCACCGCGTCGAACGTCCGGTGCACGGCGGCGATGACGTCGGGGTGGGTCTGCTGCCCGAGCAGCCCCATGGATGCCGCGAGGTCGCTCGGTCCGACGAAGACGCCGTCGACCCCGTCGACCGCGGCGATCTCAGCGGCCGCGTCGACGCCGGCCGCCGTCTCGATCTGCACGAAGAGCGACACGTGTGCGTCGGCGTCCGCGAGGTAGTCGTCGACGCGGTTCCAGCGGGCCGACCGGGCCAGCGCCGACCCGACGCCGCGTCGCCCCCGCGGGGGATACCGCACCGCCTCGACGACGCTGCGGGCCTCGTCGGCCGAAGACACCATGGGCACGAGCAGATTCTGCGCGCCGAGGTCGAGCACCTGCTTGATCGTCACGACGTCGCCGATCGGCACGCGCACGAGCGGAGTCGCGGGATACGCCGACACGGCGTGCAGCTGCGCGAGAACGGACTCGAGCCCGTTCGGAGAGTGCTCCATGTCGATGAGCAGCCAGTCCAGGCCCGATCCCGCGCCGATCTCGGCGACCAACGGCGAGCCCGAGCAGATCCACATGCCGGCGAGCGGGCGATCGGCCGCGGCCAGCCGATCGCGGAAGGTCGGCGTCAGACGAAACGGCATTCGATGACTCCCATCGGCCCATAGTCGCAGCGCACCTCGTCGCCGCGCGAGACCCACATCGGCCGGGTGAACGACCCGGCGAGGATGATCTCGCCCGCCTCGAGCCGGGCGCCGTGCTGGTGGAACTTGTTCGCGAGCCACGCGACCCCCGTCGCGGGGTGATCGAGCACCCCGGCGGCGACGCCCGTCTCGATGATCTCGCCGTTACGGTACAGCAGGCCCGGCACCCAGCGCAGGTCGATCTCGTCGGGGCGCTTGTGCACATCACCGAGCACCATCGCGCCGTACGCGGCGTTGTCGGCGATCGTGTCGACGATCGTCCGTCCTTCCATCTCGATGTGCGAGTTCAGCACCTCGAGGGCGGGCACGGCGTAGTCGATCGCGGCGAGGGCGTCCTCGAGAGTGCAATCGGGGCCTTCCAGCGGCGCTTTCAGCACGAACGCCAGCTCGACCTCGATGCGGATGTTCGAGAAGTGGTCGGCCGGGATACCGGCGCCGGCGGCATACACGGTGTCGTCGAACATGACGCCGTAGTCCGGTTCGGTGATGCCGGTCGCGTCCTGCATCGCTTTGGACGTGAGGCCGATCTTGCGACCCACGAGTGTGCGGCCCGCCGCGAGGTTCTTGTCGCGCCACACTCCCTGGATCGCATAGGAGTCCTCGATCGTGGCGTCCGGGAAACGGGCCGTGATGCGCGGGATCACGCTGTGCGTGCGATCCGCTTCGGCGAGTTCATCCGCGATCCGGGCGATGGTTTCGGGGGGCAGCATCGTGCTTCTCCTCGGTCATTCGTTCGTGCGTGCGCGCGTGCAGGGAAGAGTGCGGGCGACGCGCACCGGCGCCGCCCGCACTGCAGGTCACAGCTGGTGACCGAGCTTGTACTCGCCCTGCTTGTACTCGGGCATCGAGTCCTCGCCCTCGTCGCGACGGGTGTACGAGAACCCGTCGGCGCCGATCGTGACGGCCATCTCGGACGAGTCCGTGCGGGCGGTGACCGGCTGCGGGTTGCCGTCGAGGTCGAGCACGAGGGATGCCTCGGTGTACCAGGACGGCACGACGGGGTTGCCCCACCAGTCGCGGCGCTGGTTGTCGTGCACGTCCCACGTGATGACCGGGTTGTCCGGGTCGCCTGTGTAGTAGTCCTGCGTGTAGATCTCGACGCGGTGGCCGTCGGGGTCACGCAGGTAGAGGTAGAAGGCGTTGGAGACGCCGTGACGGCCCGGGCCGCGCTCGATCGCGTCCGAACGGCGCAGAGCCCCGAGCTTGTCGCAGATCGCGAGGATGTTGTGCTTCTCATGGGTCGCGAAGGCGACGTGGTGCATACGCGGCCCGTCGCCCCCGGTCATCGCGGTGTCGTGGACGGTGGGCTTGCGGCGCATCCAGGCGGCGTAGACCGTTCCGGAATCGTCCTGGATGTCCTCCGTCACGCGGAACCCGAGGTCCTGCATGAACCCCACCGCGCGCGGCACGTCAGGGGTGACCTGGTTGAAGTGATCGAGGCGGACCAGTTCGCCCGGGGTGTGCAGGTCGTACCTCCAGGCCAAGCGCTCGACGTGCGTGACGTCGTGGAAGAACTCGTACGGGAAACCGAGCGGGTCCTCAACCCGCACCGAGTCGCCGATGCCCCGCGTGAAGCCGTCGGCGCGGCGCTCGACGCGGCATCCGAGCTCCTCGTAGAAGGCGACCGCCTTGTCGAGGTCTTCGGGCGCGCGCACTCGGTACGAGAAGACCGCGACGGCGGCGATGTCGCCCTTGCGCAGCACGAGGTTGTGGTGGATGAACTCCTCGGTCGAGCGCAGGTAGATCGCGTCGTCGTCCTCTTCAGTCACATACAGGCCGAGCACATCGACGTAGAAGGTGCGCGACGCGGCGAGGTCGGTCACGATCAGTTCCATGTACGCGCAGCGCAGGATGTCCGGCGCCGGGGAGGTGGGGGTCGGGACGGGATTGTCGGAGCGGATCGGCGCCTCCTGGCTCACGTAGAAGCCCGAGGAGGTCAGCGTCATGTCGTCACGGTGGGTCATGTCAGCTTCCTTGATTGTCGGTCGACGGTCGCGTCGGCGGGTCAGGACTCGGCGTCTTCGGACGCTTCGGTGATCTCGGCACGCGGCGCCTGCTTGCCGAACGTCGGGTTGTGCACCTTGCCGAGGGTGATGTGCACGGCCTGCTGGTCGGTGTAGAAGTCGATCGAGCGGTAGCCGCCCTCGTGTCCGAGACCCGAAGCCTTGACGCCGCCGAACGGTGTGCGCAGGTCCCGCACGTTGTTGGAGTTGAGCCAGACCATGCCGGCTTCGATGGCCTGCGCGAAGTTGTGTGCGCGCTTGAGGTCGTTCGTCCACACGTAGGCGGCGAGGCCGTACTTGACGCCGTTCGCGAGCTCGAGGGCTTCTTCGTCGGTGTCGAACGGGGTGATGGCGACGACGGGTCCGAAGATCTCCTCCTGGAAGATGCGGGCATCGGGTGCCACGTCGGCGAACACCGTCGGTGCCACGAAGTTGCCCGTGTCGAAACCCTCGGGGCGGCCACCGCCGGCGACGAGCCGGCCTTCGGACTTGCCGATCTCGATGTAGGACATCACCTTGTCGAAGTGCTCGGGGTGCACGAGGGCACCCACCTCGGTCTCGGGCTCGTGCGGGTAGCCCACGACGACGCGCTTCGCCTGCGCGGCGTAACGCGCGACGAACTCGTCGTACACCTCGCGCTGCACGAGGATGCGCGAACCGGCGGTGCAGCGCTCGCCGTTGAGCGAGAACACACCGAAGATCGTCGCGTCGATCGCGGCGTCGAGGTCGGCATCGGCGAAGACGACGGCGGGGGACTTGCCGCCGAGCTCCATGGACAGCCCCTTGAGGTAGGGCGCCGCGTTTCCGAAGATCAGCTGACCCGTGCTGCTTTCACCCGTGAACGAGATGAGGGGCACGCCGGGGTGCTTCACGAGAGCATCGCCGGCCTCTTCGCCGAGGCCGTTGACGAGGTTGAACACGCCCCGGGGCAGGCCGGCCTCCTCGAAGATGCCCGCCCACAGCGACGCCGACAGCGGCGTGAACTCCGCCGGCTTGAGCACGACGGTGTTGCCGGTCGCCAGAGCAGGGCCGAGCTTCCACGACTCGAGCATGAACGGCGTGTTCCAGGGCGTGATGAGCCCCGCGACACCGATCGGCTTGCGATTGACGTAGTTGATCTGCCGGCCCGGCACCTTGTAGGTGTCATCGGCCTGCGCGACGATCAGATCGGCGAAGAACCGGAAGTTCTCGGCCGCACGCCTCGCCTGGCCGAGGGCCTGCGTGATCGGCAGTCCCGAGTCGAACGACTCGAGCTCGGCGAGCCGCGTGTCGCGCGCCTCGACGAGATCGGCGACACGGTGCAGGATGCGCGATCGCTCGCGCGGCAGCATCCGGGGCCAGGGGCCTTCGCGGAACGCGCGGTCAGCAGCGGCGACGGCGCGCTCGATGTCGGCCTTCTTGCCCGAAGCGGCCCGTACGTAGACCTCGTTCGAGACGGGGTCGATCACGTCGAACGTGTCGCCGTCGATCGAGTCGACGAACTCTCCGTCGATGTAGTGCTGGATTCGGTCGGGCAGGTCAGCGGGGACGTATCGGCTGGCGGTGTCGGTCATGGGATTGCTCCTTCGCGGGAGGGGGTCAGAGTGTCGGGATCCCGAGGCTCTCATCGGGGTGCTCGTGGGTCATGTAGGCATCGAGGGTCGCCGAGCGGTGGCGGCGCGCGGCCTTCTCGATCTCGCCGAGCGGTGCGCCCGTCTCGATGAGGTGCAGGATGTTCTCGTGCTCGCGGACGGATTCGGCCGCACGGCCGGGCACGAAGCTGAACGTCGAGTCGCGCAGGTTTCCGAGGCGGGCCCACTCGCCCTGCACGAGCTCGGTCATCCGCGGATTGGGGCACGTCGAGAACAGGACGCTGTGGAACTCCTGGTTCAGCCGTGTGAAGGCGCGCGGGTCGAACTGGTCCAGCGTCTCGATCATGAGCTCGTTGATCGACCGGGCCCGTCGGATGTCGTCGGTCTGCAGGCCGCGCGCGGACAAGGCGGTCGCGGCGCCCTCGAGGATCGACAGGGCCTGCATGCTGTACCGGTACTGCGAGTCGTCCACCATCGACACGCGTGCGCCGACGTTGCGCTCGAACATCACGAGGCCCTCGGCCTCGAGGCGACGGATCGCTTCTCGCACGGGCACGACACTCATGTCGAGTTCGTGCGCGATCGTGCCGAGCACCAGGCGGTAGCCGGGCGTGAACTCCTGGCTTTCGATCCGCTCCTTGACCCACCAGTAGGCGCGCTGGGACTTGCTCGGCAGCGCCGTGCCCGCCGCAGCGTCGTCTTCCGCCGCCGATTCCTGCGGCTGCCGGAGCATCACGAGGGGTTCACCTCGGCGTCGAATCGTGCCCGCCATTCCGCGTTCATCGGGAAGAGTCCGTCGATGGGGTTCCCTTCGGCGACACGGGCGGCGATCCACGCATCCTCGTCCTCCTGGGCGAGAGCCGCGTCGGCGACCTCTTCGGCCAGGGCGGGCGGGATCACGATGACCCCGTCGGCGTCGCCCACGATGACATCGCCCGGCTGCACGGTCGTGCCACCGCATCCGATCGTGATGTCGTGGTCCCACGGCACGTGCTTGCGGCCGAGGACGGCGGGGTGTGCGCCGGCGGTGTAGACGGGGATGCCCACCGCGGTGACGGCGTCGACATCGCGCACGCCGCCGTCGGTCACGATGCCGGCCGCCCGTTGGGCGTGGGCGCGGATCGCGAGGATGTCGCCGAGCGTTCCCGATCCGCTCTCTCCGCGGGCCTCGATGACGATGACCTCGCCGTCTCGGACGGCGTCGAACGTGCGCTTCTGCGCGTTGTAGCCGCCGCCGTGACTCTTGAAGAGGTCTTCGCGGCTCGGGACGAACCGCAGGGTCTTCGCCGTGCCGACGATCTTGGCCGCGGGGTGCAGAGGGTGCACGCCGTCGATCGTGACGTTGTTGAGGCCGCGTTTGCGCAGCTGCTGCGACAGGCCCGCGACCGGCACCCGCTCGAGCTTGGCGCGCAGCCCGGGCGAAAGCGTGGGGGCATCAGCGGGCGGGAGCCCGGCCGCTTGGCGCGAGCCCCAGGCTTCGGCACGCTGCGTGTCGTCGACGGCCGGCAGCGAGCCGACCTCGGCATCGAACGGCACGTCGCCCGCCGTGACGGTCGTGACGAGGCGACCGGTCGTGAGACCGGCAGCGGGTGCATCGACCTCGACCTCGACGACGTCACCGGGCCCGATGACGGTCGACCCGGCGGGCGTTCCCGTCAGGATCACATCGCCGGTCTCGAGCGTGAAGTGCTGCGACAGGTCGGCGACGAGCTGAGTGAGGGGGAAGATCATCCCGGCGCTCGTGTCGTCCTGCGCGAGCTCACCATTGACCCATGCGCGCACGCGGAGGGCGTCGGGGGCGACAGCGCGCGCATCGATCCGGCCGGGGCCGATCGGCGTGAACCCGTCGCCGCCCTTCGAGCGGACGTTCGAGCCCTTGTCGTTCGCGCGCAGGTCGTAGAGTCCGAGGTCGTTGGCGGCCGTCACGAACGCGACGTGGTCCCAGGCGTCGGCGATCGACACGCGCCGCGCCGGGGCGCCGATGACGAGGGCGATCTCGGCTTCGAAGGCGAGCAGTTCCGTCCCGGCGGGCCGCTCCACCGTGCCGCCGGTCGCGGCGACCGAGCTGGAGGGTTTGAAGAAGTAGGAGGGGTGCGCGGGGCGCCGGCCGCGCTGATCCGCGCGTGAGGCGTAGCTGAGGTGGATGGCGATGATCTTGCCCGGGCGGACGGGCAACGCGGCGAAGCGGGGATCGTCGTTCCCGGTTCCGAGTGCGATGTTGTCAGTCATGAGCTCCCTCGCTCTTGCGTCGTATCCGAAATCGTATATGATCCTTCGGAACGGGGCAAGCGAACACCTTTGCCCGACATCGACGTCACATTTCGGGAGCATCGACGATGAGCACACCACAGCAGGGCCGATCCGGGGGCCTCACTCCCACCGGCACCATCGCCTCACACAAAGACCGTCGACGCGTCGTCTTCGCGACCGTCGTCGGCACGACCGTGGAGTGGTACGACTTCTTCGTCTACGCCTCTGCCGCCGGTCTCGTCTTCGGTCAGCTCTTCTTCGAAGGCCTGGGCGTCAACAGCCTGCTGATCTCGTTCGCGACGGTCGGCGTGAGCTTCCTGTTCCGCCCGCTCGGCGCGTTCCTCGCGGGGCACTTCGGCGACAAGTACGGCCGCAAGTTCGTGCTGATGGTGACCCTCATCCTCATGGGTGCGGCGACGACCCTGATCGGTGTCCTTCCGACGTACGAGACGATCGGCGTCGCGGCCCCGATCCTGCTCATCCTGCTGCGCATCGTGCAGGGCATCTCGGCCGGCGGAGAATGGGGCGGTGCCGTCCTGATGGCGGTCGAGCACGCACCCCGCACCCGCCGCGGCGTCTTCGGCGCGGCGCCGCAGATCGGCGTGCCGCTCGGGCTGCTGCTGGCCTCGGGCATCATGGCGCTCATGGCGATCATCGCGCCCGGCGATGCATTCCTCGAGTGGGGATGGCGCATTCCGTTCCTGCTGAGCATCGTGCTGATCCTGATCGGCTACTACGTGCGTCGCAAGGTCGAGGAGAGCCCGGTGTTCACCGAGCTCGCCGCGCGGAAAGAGAAGGCGCAGATGCCGATCGTGCAGCTGTTCAAGCGCCACCTGCTGCTCGTGATCATCGCCGCGCTCGTCTTCGCGGGCAACAACGCGGTGGGCTACATGACGACCGGCGGCTACATCCAGGGCTACGCGACGAACCCCGAGGGTCCGCTCCAGCTCGAGCGCGGTCCCGTGCTGTGGGCTGTCACCGGCTCGGCC
The DNA here is from genome assembly GCF_057669765.1 of Microbacterium sp. Y832. Classification (NCBI taxonomy): domain Bacteria; kingdom Bacillati; phylum Actinomycetota; class Actinomycetes; order Micrococcales; family Microbacteriaceae; genus Microbacterium; species Microbacterium sp. Y832. The sequence goes on from NZ_JBYHFM010000001.1 coordinate 272,343, forward strand.
GTGACGTGGCTGGCCTCGACGCTGTTCGCCGGATGGATCGCCGACAGGATCGGTCGTCGCACGACGTACCTCATCGGCTGGGTCCTGCAGCTGGGCGGCGTGTTCGCGCTGTTCCCGCTCGTGAACACCGGAAACGTCGGACTGCTCTTCGCGGGCCTGGCGATCCTGACGATCGGCCTGGGCTTCACGTACGGGCCGCAGGCGGCTCTCTACACCGAGCTCTTCCCCGCGAGTATCCGCTTCTCGGGTGTGTCGATCTCGTACGCGATCGGCGCGATCGCCGGTGGCGCCTTTGCCCCGATGATCGCCCAGTGGCTCGTGCAGACGACCGGCACGACGGACTCGGTCACCTGGTACCTGGCCGGCATGACGGTCGTCGGCCTCATCGCGACGCTGCTGCTGCGCGACCGCTCCGGGATTCCGCTCGGACCCGACCACGAGGCCGAGCAGTCGGTCAGCCCGATCTACGGACTGTCCAAGGCGTGAGCCGAACCATAGCCTGACGACAGCGAGGAGGACTCATGCAGTTCCATCACCACGGTTACGTCTCGAAGGATCCGCGCGTCCAGCCGGCCGCCGGGATCGGCCTCCACCGACCCGCGGACCTGCCCGACGAGATGGATGTGCTGATCGTCGGGTCCGGCCCGGCGGGCATGCTGCTGGCAGCGCAGATGTCGCAGTTCCCCGACGTCGCGACGCGCATCATCGAGCGCCGCGAGGGGCGACTGCCGCTCGGTCAGGCCGACGGCATCCAGCCGCGCAGCGTCGAGACGTTCCAGGCGTTCGGCTTCGCCGAGCGGATCATCGCCGAGGCGTACAACATCGGCTACATGAACTTCTGGAACGCCGACCCCGAGAACCCGAAGAACATCATCCGCACGTCGCGGACCGAGGACTACGCGTACGACATCAGCGAGTTCCCGCACCTCATCGTCAACCAGGCGCGGGTGCTGGACTACTTCGCCGAAGCGGCGGCGAACGGCCCGGGGCGCATCGTGCCCGACTACGGGGTCGAGTTCCTCGGGCTCACGGTGCACGACGAGGGGGAGTACCCCGTCGAGGTGCGGGTGAAGTACGTCGGGGGCGACCGTGCAGGGCAGGAGCGCACGGTCCGCGCGAAGTACGTCGTCGGCAGCGACGGTGCACGAAGCGGAGTGCGCGAGGCGATCGGGCGCAAGCACACCGGCAGCGCGGCGCTGCACGCGTGGGGCGTCATGGACGTGCTCGTGAACACCGACTTCCCGGATTGGCGCACGAAGTGCGCGATCAACTCGGCCGCGGGCAATATCCTCCACATCCCGCGCGAGGGCGGCTACCTGAGCCGCATCTACGTCGACCTCGGTGAGGTCGCCGAAGATGACAACCACCGCGTGCGCAAGACGCCCGTCGAAGAGGTCATCCGCCGGGCGAACGACATCCTGCACCCCTACACGCTCGACGTGAAAGAGGTCGCGTGGTCGAGCGTCTACGAGGTCGGACACCGCGTCACCGACAAGTTCGACGACGTCGAGGTGGGCTCTGACCGGGCGCCACGGGTCTTCCTCACGGGCGACGCGTGCCACACGCACAGCGCGAAGGCCGGCCAGGGCATGAACGTGTCGATGCAGGACGGATTCAATCTCGGCTGGAAGCTCGGTTCGGTGCTCACGGGGCGCAGCGGCGTCGACCTGCTGTCGACCTACTCGGCCGAGCGTCAGCCCGTCGCCCAGCAGCTCATCGACTTCGACCGGGAGTGGTCAGCGCTCATGGCGCGCAAGCCCGAGGAGATCTCCGATCCGCAGGACTTGGCGACCCACTACCTCGCGACCGCGGAGTTCCCGTCCGGCTTCATGACGCAGTACGAAGAGTCCTCGATCGTAGGGGATGCCACGCACCAGGCGCTCGCGACGGGATTCCCGCTCGGCAAGCGCTTCGCATCGGCTCCTGTGACGCTCGCGTGCGACGGCAACGCCGTGCACCTGGGGCACCACGCGACCGCCGATGGTCGCTGGCGCGTGTATGCCTTCGCGGATGCCGCGGGCACGGCCCTCGCCGAATGGGGTGAGTGGATGGCCACCGCCGAGGACTCGCCCGTGCGTCGTCACACGCCTCAGGGTGCCGACATCGACGCGGTCTTCGACGTCAAGGCGATCTACCAGCAGTCCTACGACGAGGTCGACCTCTTGGGCGCGCCCGACATCTTCCGCCCGCAGTCCGGCCCGCTCGCGCTGACCGACTGGGAGAAGGTCTTCGCCGCCGGCCCCGCTCGCTGGAACACCGTCGACATCTTCGCCGAGCGCGGTCTGTCGCGTGACGGCGTCGTGGTCGTGGTGCGCCCCGATCAGTACGTCGCGGCGGTCCTGCCGCTGACGGCGACGGCGGAGCTCGCCGCCTTCTTCGACCGCTCGATGTCCTGACCACCCGTCGCTTCGCCGCCCGTTCCTGCGTGGGAGGGGCGGCGAAGCGCGGCGGGTGAGCTTTCGGGGGTCAGCGGCGGTCGTACACGCGCTGGTATTTGCCCTCGCTGCGCGGCAGCGCGCCGGGCTCTTCCAGCTGGACGGCCACGCGTGACCCGATGTGGATCTTGATGCGCTCCGCGAGCACGTCCGTCGCCGCTTCGCAGACGGCCCGTTCCAGATGCGGTGGGCGCTCGATGCGCACCGTCATGGCGTCGAGTCGGCCTGCCCGCGTCAGCTCGATGATGAAGTGCGGCGTGAGCGTCTCGATGCCGAGCACGAGCTCCTCGATCTGCGTCGGGAAGATGTTGACGCCGCGCAGGATGATCATGTCGTCATTGCGCCCGGTGATCTTCTCCATCCGGCGCATCCCCGGGCGTGCCGTCCCGGGAAGCAGGCGCGTGAGGTCGCGCGTCCGGTAGCGCAACACGGGAAAGGCCTCTTTCGTGAGGGAGGTGAAGACGAGCTCACCTCGTTCACCGTCGGCCAGCGGCTCGCCGTCCGGGTCGATGATCTCGGGGATGAAGTGGTCCTCCCACAGGTGCGGGCCGTCCTTCGTCTCGACGCATTCGTTGCCGACGCCCGGACCCATGACTTCGCTCAGTCCGTAGATGTCGACCGCGTCGAGGTCGAGCCGGCGTTCGAGTTCGACACGCATCTCGTTCGTCCAGGGCTCGGCGCCGAGGATCGCCACGGTAAGGCTCGTTCTGCGCGGGTCGATCCCGGCCGCCTCCATCGCGTCGGCGATCGCGAGCAGATAGCTCGGCGTGCACATGATCGCGTCGGGCTCGAAGTCGCGGATGAGCTGCACCTGCCGCGCGGTCTGGCCGCCCGACATCGGGATGACCGTCGCGCCGAGCCGCTCGATGCCGGCGTGCGCACCGAGACCGCCCGTGAACAGCCCGTACCCGTACGCGTTGTGCACCTTCATCCCTGCCCGCACCCCGCTCGCTCGCAGCGAGCGGGCCACGAGTGCGGCCCAGTTGTCCAGATCCCCCTGGGTGTATCCGACGACCGTGGGCCGTCCCGTGGTTCCCGAGGAGGCATGGATGCGCCGCACATCCGCCATCGGGACGGCGAACATGCCGAAGGGGTAGGTCTGCCGCAGATCCTCCTTCGTCGTGAAGGGGAGCAGCGCGAGGTCGCCGAGCGAGCGGATGTCGTCGGGGTGCACCCCCGCCTCGTCGAGCTTGAGGGTGTAGAGGGGGACGTTCGCGTACGCGTGGCGCACGGTCTGCTGCAGCCGCGACAACTGCAGCGCCTCGATCTCGTCCCGTGACATCCGCTCCTCGGGGTCGAGGTCGTCGCCTCGGGTCTCAGGCGCTGTTGTCGGCATCGGGTTCCGTTTCTCGAGAAGGGAGCCGGCGGACCCGGATCATGCCCGGGTCCGCCGGCTCGGGGTCATCCGCCCAGCGGGTACTTGTCGATGATTCCGGCCAGCAGCTCTGCGGCGCGGGCACCCGTGATGACCTCGTCAGGGGATACCGGCGTGACGACCTTGGACTCGGTGTCCTCGGAGACGTGCTCGCCGATCATGAGCTGATTCTCGTCGTACATCCAGGCAAACGCGAGCGTGCGCCGCACGAGGTACCAGCTGTCGGCGTCGTACTCCGAGCTCGCGGCCGACTCGTCGCCGGCCGAGGCGAACACATTGTCGCCGAGCAGCCTGCCCGGCACGAACTGGCTGAACTCCGCTTCTCCCGCGAAGCCCCACTCGGCGACGGCCATGTTCTGCCGGCCGGTCCACATGACGAGCATGTCCATGTCGGCGAGCATCGCGTAGAAGTCGCGCACCTGCTGCATCCCGTCCAGGATGATGCCCGCACCGCCCTCGAAGATGCGGTACTTCGGGTGGCGGACGGTCATGTTCTCGGCGAGCAGCTCGTCGTAACGGCCCGATACCTCCAGCATCCCGTGACGGCGGTAGTTGATCAGGATGCGGCGGCGGGCGGGGATCGTCATCGGTGATGAGCGCGTCGATGTCATCCATCTGATGGACGAACTCGTACTCGTACGAGGTGCGCGGCTCGGCGGCGGGTGGGGTCGTGATCGTCATGTGGAGGCTGCGATGACGGAGTTTCTGAACCTCAATCTCGTGCACTCGCTTGCCGTGCTGATCGAGGAAGGCGCGTTCACGCGCGCCGCGGAACGACTGCACATCACGCCACCCGCGATGACGCAGCAGATCCAGCGGCTCGAGAGCGCCGTCGGTATGGTTCTCGTCGAGCGCGGCACAAAGCCCGTGCGGCTCACGGCGGCGGGGGAGCGCTTCATGGAGCATGCCTCCGTCTCGCTCCCGCACGCTCGCCTCGCGATGGGCGAGACGGTGGATCCCGAGCTGCGCATCGGCTTCATCAACGGCTACCCCGCAGGACCTGACACGGGGTTCCTCGGGACGTATCGCCGGTCGCGCCCGGACACCCGCATCCGACTCGTGCAGGTCGGGTGGGGCGAGCAAGTGAGTCGCCTGCTCGCGGGCGATGTCGACGCCTCGCTCGCGCGTCCGCCCTACGCCGGCACGGACGGACTGGACATGATCCCCGTGCACGTCGAGCCGCGCGTCGTGGGTGTTCCGGTCGACTCAGCGCTGGCGCACCTCGTCGAGGTCACCCTCGCCGATCTCGACGGCCACTCGATGATCGGCGCCGCCGGCACGGCGCGGGAATGGACGCGGTTCTGGGTCGTCGATCCGCGACCGAGCGGCGCGCCGGTTCGTTACGGCACCTGGGCCGAGACGATGGAGGAGGCGCTCAACCAGGTGGCCTTCGAGGGGCACCTGCTGATGACCGCCGCGTCCGTGGCGTCTCGGCTCCAGCATCCGGGGGTCGTGTACCGGCCGGTCGCCGACGCGGGCGAGTGCCACGTCTACCTCTGCACGCGGCGCACCGACTCCCGCTCGGCCATCCGCGATCTGCGCCGCGCCGCGGCGGCCACCGCTGTCTCACACGGGGCTCCGCCCGCGTAGGCGGTCAGGAGTTCACGCGGATGATCTCCTGCTGGTAGGGCGCGACGACCGAGCCCGAGATGCGGACATCCAGCAGCAGGTGGGGGCGAGTGGCGGGGTCTTCTCGGGTCCACGCGGCGAGGCGGTCGAGATCCGCGAGCTCGCGCACGATGACGCCCTCGGCGCCGACGGCGCGTGCGAGTCCGGCGAAGTCGACATCGGGGATCATCATGGGACCCGTTGCGACGCCCTTGAGGCCGTACAGATTCACCTCGGCGCCGTACGCGCCGTCGTTCCACACGACCGTGAGGCCGCGCCCGCCCGCGACGCGCACGGCCGACTCGAGGTCGGCGAGCGCCATCAGCCCGCCGCCGTCTCCTGTCGTGAGCACGATGGTCGCTTCGGGCCTGGCCAGCGCCGCCCCGGGAACCGAGGGGAATCCGAGCCCGATCGACTGGTAGGCCGTGCCGACCATCATCATGCGGTCGGGCGAGGCGACGGGCCAGTACATGTTGGCCCACCCGATGAAGTGCCCGCCGTCCGAGACGACGACACGATCCTCGGGCAGCAGGTCGCCGATGCGGGCCGCGACGCTGCGCGGGTCGAGACGGCCGTCGGCTGCGACGCCCTCGCCCGGCTCCTGCGTGCGCACCGCGGCGATGTCGACCGCCTCGCGCCACCCCGACGATGTCGCACCGAGCGCGGCCAGCTCGATGTTGAGTGCTTCGGCGACGACGCGGGCGTCGCCGCGGATGTAGCCGCCGACATGCGGATGCGTCGCGGTGGGTGCGACGTCGACCTGGACGACGCGCGTGGCGGGCGAGAAGAGCTCGCCGAAGCGCATCGTGAACTGGTTGAGCGAGGCCCCGAAGACGACGGCGACGTCGGCGTCGCGGACGAGTTCCATGGCTGCTTCGGCGCCGAAGCCACCCGTCACGCCCAGGTCGAACTCCGTGAGGGGGAACACTCCGCGCCCGAGTGCCGTGCCCGCCGTGATCGCGCCCGTGGCATCGGCGAGCACGCCGAGAGCGTCACTTGCCCCGGAGACCCACGCCCCGCGGCCCGCGAGCAGGAAGGGGCGTCGCGCTCCGGCCAGGGTGCGGGCGAGTTCGATGACGCTCTCGCGCCCGAACGGGCTCGGCTGCAGGGGGCCGGGCAGGCGCGGGGCGAGGGTCTCGGGCACGGGCCCCGCCTCGAGCGTCGCGACGTCGTAGGGGATCGCGAGCACGGTGGGCACGCGGTAGGTGAGGGCGTGCTCGATCGCGATGAGGGTTGTCGCCGCGGCATCCGCCCGGCCGACCGTGTAGGTGCGCGCACCGACCGCCGACGCGAGGGCGATCTGGTCGACGTCCCACGGGCGCGGGCCCGACGTCGGCTCGTCGCCGGCCACGAGCACGAGCGGCACGTGCGCCTGCACCGCCTCGGCGAGCGCGGTCAGCGTGTTGGTGAATCCCGCGCCGTACGTCGCGGTCGCGGCGGCGAGGCGCCCCGACGCGCGATGGAATGCGTCGGCGGCGACGACGGCGCCCGCTTCGTGCCGGACGGCGGTGTACCCGGCGGGGGTGTCGCGCACGAGGGCGTCGAGGAACCAGGCGTTGCCGTTGCCCATGACACCGAAGACGTGATCGATGTGGCGGGCGAGGGTCACGGCGACGTGGGCGGAGACGGTGGGCATGAGAACTCCCGAGAACAGGGACGACGAAGCAAGGCCGTATGTGTCTCGCGCGCCCAGACCCCTGTCGGGGCGGCTGCGTGCCCATTTTTCGAGCACCGGGCGGCAGCAGCCGCCGGACGGTTCGAGTATAGGTCTCGCCCCCCGGTCGGCTCGGCCCTTTCGATGCGCTCTCTCGTGGTCACAGCGGGGGCCATGATGGAGGGATGAAGACGACCCAGCTGCGCCGGTACACCCTCGTCGACGGACAATACGACGACTTCGTCGCATGGTGGGGCAGGACGATGAGGGTCGTTCGGCCGGCGGCGGGGTTCGAGATCGAGTTCGCGTACGGCATCCGCGAGACGAACGAGTTCATCTGGGCGGTCAGCATCGAGGGGGATGAAGAGGCCTTCCTCGCGCTCGAGACCGAGTACAAGGCGTCCGACGCTCGCGCCGCCGCCTTCGCCGGCGAGCCCGATCGGATCGCCGACACGGACGTGCGGTTCGTCGAGAGCTTCTGATCCGTTCGCCGCGACGGAGGGGTCACGGCCGGGTTCTGTACACGCAGCACATCGCCGCTACGCGTGCGTCGGGGTGACAATAGGACCGCGAACCGCGAGATCGTATACGATTTGAGGATGCCGCGTGAGGCGGCATCCCGGATATGACGAGGGAGTCCCCCGTGAGCCTCAACCGTGAGACCGAGCTGCTGGCATCCGTCGAGGACGGGCTGTTCATCGATGGCCAGTGGCGTGCCGCCGCAGACGGACGCACGCTCGATGTGTTCGATCCCGCGACGGGCGAGGTCGTCAAGACGATCGCGAGCGCGGGACCGGCCGACGGCAAGGCCGCTCTCGACGCGGCTGTCGACGCGTTCCCCGCCTGGGCGGCGACCCCTGCCCGGGAACGCGCCGAGATCCTGCGCCGTGCGTTCGACCTGCTGCAGGAGCGCAAAGAGGACTTCGCGCTGCTCATGACGATCGAGATGGGCAAGCCCCTCGCCGAGGCGCGCGGCGAGGTCGCGTACGGCGGAGAGTTCCTGCGCTGGTTCAGCGAGGAGACCCCGCGCATACAGGGTCGTTACGGGGCGAACCCCGAGGGCACCGGCCGCATGATCGTGTCGCAGCATCCCGTCGGCCCGTGCTACCTGATCACGCCGTGGAACTTCCCGCTCGCGATGGCCACCCGCAAGATCGCCCCCGCCCTGGCCGCCGGGTGCACGGTCGTCATCAAGCCGGCCGCGCTCACGCCCCTCACGACGCTGTACTTCGCGCAGCTGCTGCAGGAGGCCGGCGTGCCGGCGGGCGTCGTCAACGTCATTGCGACGTCGTCGTCCGGCGCCGTGTCCGAGCCGATCATCAGAGACCCTCGCCTGCGCAAGCTGTCGTTCACGGGATCGACCCCTGTCGGCCAGCGCCTGCTCGAGCAGGCGGCCGAGGGCGTGCTGCGCACGTCGATGGAACTCGGCGGTAACGCCCCCTTCGTCGTGTTCGACGATGCCGACCTCGACAAGGCGGTGGAAGGCGCCCTCCTGGCGAAGTTCCGCAACATCGGTCAGGCCTGCACCGCCGCTAACCGGTTCATCGTCCATCGCTCCATCGCCGATGAGTTCGCCGCGCGGGTGACCGAGCGCGTGCAGGGCATGAAGATCGGCCGTGGAACCGACGACGGCGTGCAGATCGGGCCCCTCATCGACGACAAGGCCGTGGCGAAAGCCGAAGAGCTCGTGACGGATGCCGTCGGTCGCGGCGCCACGCTGCGCACGGGCGGCGAGCGGCTCGAGGGAACGGGGACGTTCTACCAGCCGACCGTCATCAGTGACGTGCAGCCCGGAAGCGACATCCTCCGCGAGGAGATCTTCGGGCCGGTGCTCGCGATCATCCCCTTCGACACCGAAGACGACGCCGTGCGGCTCGCGAACGACACCGAGTACGGGCTCGTCTCGTACGTCTTCACCGAGAATCTCGCCCGCGGGCAGCGCATGATCGAACGGCTCGAGACCGGCATGATGGGCCTCAACGTCGGCGTCGTCTCGAACGCCGCGGCGCCGTTCGGCGGGTGGAAGATGTCGGGTCTGGGCCGCGAGGGCGGCGCCGAAGGCATCAGCGAGTACCTCCAGACCAAGTACACGCTCACGGCCAACCCCTTCTGATCCGCGGACGTTGCCGCCCCGGAAAGAAGGGTGCTTCTTGACGCGCGGCGACGGGTTGAAGCCGCGGAATCCTTCATGACGGCCTTCTAGAATTGGTCGCGGTCGATTCGACCGCCCACTTCCCCCAGACGCAGCGCGGCGGGTCGCACTCCCCGGCGCGCAGAGGAGCATGCATGCCCACGTACGACGAAGACCGCGCGGCCTGGGTCGCACTCGAGCAGGTCGCCGAGCGGATGATCCCGCACATCGGCGCGCTCTACCGCGACCGAGGCGTCGTGACGTCTCTGCACGGACACCGCCTCATCAACCTGTCGGTCACCGGCATCATCGAGGCGCACGAGCGCGTCGAGCAGCTGGGCCACGCCGCCATCCCCCTCGAGGAGACCCTGCGTGTCCTCGAGGGCCTGCGCGCGATCGCCCCGGGCCCCGCATCGCTCGATGTCGCGCGACTCATCCTCGGGCACGAAGAATCAGGCGTCGACCTCGAGGAGTACCTGGCCCGCGAGCTCGCCGACGTGCTCGACGCCGATGCGTACCCCGCCGGTGGCGCCGACGTCGTGCTGTACGGCTTCGGCCGCATCGGGCGCCTGCTCGCCCGCATCCTCGTCGCCCACCAGGGCGGTGGCCGCGGCCTGCGCCTGCGCGCCGTCGTCGTGCGAAAGGGCGGATCGAACGACCTCGTCAAGCGCGCGAGCCTGCTTCTGCGCGACTCTGTGCACGGGCCCTTCGCCGGCACGGTCACGGTCGACGAAGATGCACAGCAGATCATCGCGAACGGCACGCGCATCCAGGTCATCTACGCCGATGACCCCGCCGCGATCGACTACACGTCGTACGGCATCCGTGATGCGATCGTCGTCGACAACACCGGTCGCTGGCGTGACGAAGAGGGACTGTCGCAGCACCTGCGGTCGACCGGCGTCGCGCGCGTCCTGCTGACGGCCCCCGGCAAGACCCCGATCAAGAACATCGTCTACGGCATCAACAACGACACGATCACCCCCGAGGATCGCATCCTGTCGGCCGCGTCGTGCACGACCAACGCGATCACCCCCGTGCTGAAGGCCATCGACGAGGCCTACGGCGTCGTTCGCGGTCACGTCGAGACGGTGCACTCGTTCACGAACGACCAGAACCTGATCGACAACTTCCACAACGGCGACCGTCGCGGGCGCTCGGCTGTGCTCAACATGGTCATCACCGAGACGGGCGCCGCGAAGGCTGTCGCCAAGGCGCTGCCGCAGCTCGAGGGCAAGCTCACCGGCTCGGCGATCCGCGTGCCCACGCCGAACGTCTCGCTCGCCGTCCTCAACCTGACGCTCGAGCGCCCGACGAACAAGGACGAGGTCAACGACTACCTGCGCCGCGCGTCGCTGCACTCCAAGCTGCGCCAGCAGATCGACTACGTCGAGTCGCCCGAGGTCGTGTCCACCGACTTCGTCGGCTCGCACCGCGCGGGCATCGTCGACGGTCTGGCGACGATCGCCGACGAGACCAACCTGATCCTCTACGTCTGGTACGACAACGAGTTCGGCTACTCGACGCAGGTCGTGCGCGTCGTCGAGCAGATGGCCGGGACGCACCCCACGGTGCTCCCGCCTCGTGTCGAGGTCACCGTCGAAAGCTGAGCGCACCCGCGCATTCGAGCACCCTCGCCTCGAGCCGGCCCAGTGCCGGCATGGAGCGAGGGTGCTTCGGCTCAGGCGTGCCGGTCGAGGAAGGCGTAGACCTCGTTGTCGTCGACTCCCGGGAAAGCTCCGCGGGGGAGCGGCGAGAACATCTGCATGTGCACGCGCGCGCTCGGCCAGGCCTTGCCCGCCCACCGCGCGGTGACGTCGGCCGGCGCGCGGCGACAGCAGGACTCGCCCGGGCACGTCGACACACCGCGCTTCTGGGTCTCCCGCCCACGGAACCAGCGCGCGTCATCGAACGGCACGCCGACCGTGATCGAGAACTCGCCGTCAGACGTCGAGCCGATCTGGGTCGAGCACCAGTACGTGCCGGCGGGGGTGTCGGTGTACTGGTAGTGCTCGGTCGTGCGGTTCTGCTCTGAGAAGGCCGCGCGCGCCGAGAACTTGCGGCACGCGATCTGGCCGTCCACGGCGCCCGTGACGTCCATGGGCAGTGGCAGGTCGTCGTTCTCGTAGACGCGCGAGATCGTGCCCACGCCGTCGACGCGCAGGAAGTGCATCTTGATGCCCAGGTGGTGCGTGGCGAGATTGGTGAGCCGCATTCCGGCGGCTTCGTGGGTCACGCCGAACGCATCGCGGAAGTCCTCGACGGCGAGGTTCCGGTCCTTCTTGGCCTGCTGCAGGAATGCCACCGATGCCGTCTCGGGCATGAGGCAGCAGGCCGCGTAGTAGTTGATCTCGAGCCGCTGCTGCAGGAAGTCGGCGTAGTCGGTCGGCCGCACATGGCCGAGGAGCCGATGCGCCATCGCCTGCAACGCCATCGACCGCAGGCCGTGTCCGCCGGGGATCGAGGCGGGCGGCAGGTAGATGCGGCCGTTCTCGAGGTCGGTGACCGAGCGCGCGGAGTGCGGCAGATCGTTGACGTAGATGAGCTCGAAGCCGAGCTTCTCGGCCATGATGCTCACGGTGCGGTGCGTGAGAGCTCCCGAGACGTGCCCGGCGGCCCGGAGCTGCTTCTCGGCGAGCTTCTCGATGTCGGGCAGGTAGTTGTCGATCCGGCGCATCTTCAGGCGCAGCTCGGTGTTCGCCCGGCGGGCTTCTTCGGGTGTCGCGATGGCTTCGCTCTCGCGCCGCTGCAGTTCGCGGTGGAGGCCGAGGATCGACTCGATCGTCTCGTCGGTCATGCCCTTCGTCACCTTGACGGGGGCGACGCCGAGCTGACGGAACACCGAGCTCGACTGGGCGCGATCCAGCTCGATCTCGAGCGCCGCGCGCCGATTGGGCGGTTCGTTCGAGAGCAGGTCGGCGACCTCGACTCCGGTCGCCGCCCCGATGGCCTGCAGGACGGACAGTTTCGGCTCGCGCTTGCCGTTCTCGATGAGGCTGAGCTGACTGCCCGCGATCCCCACGATCTCGCCCAGTTCGTCGAGCGTGAGGCCCGTGCTCACGCGCTGATGACGGATGCGATGACCCAGGGTCGACAGTTCGAGCGAGGAGGGTGCCATTCCTTGATCGTATCGAAAGAATGGCAGAATTTGCCACGCTCAAACGCCGAAAGTGCGCCCGAATGCGACCAGAGTGGACGTGCACGCGTTTTCCGTGCCGCCGACCGAGAGGACATCCCCATGGCTCTGGCCGACATCTCCACGCGAATCGCCCCCGGCAGCATCCCCGCCGATGCAGCCCCTGAGGCGGGCTATGGCGCGCACCCGGGGGTCTCGGGCCCGGGCATGGCCGACCTCGAGGCGTGGGTCGACGAGATCGCGGCGCTGACCAAGCCCGACCGCATCCACTGGGTCGACGGCTCGCCGTCCGAGAATGACGCGCTGCTGCGCCAGATGGTCGACGACGGCCAGCTCATCAAGCTCAATCCGGAGTGGCGTCCGGGGTCGTACCTCGCCCGCTCGCACCCGAGTGACGTCGCCCGCACCGAGGGCCGCACCTTCATCGCCTCCGAGCGCGAAGAAGACGCCGGCCCGACCAACAACTGGGTCGCCCCCGACGAGATCCGCCAGACGATCACCCCGCTGTTCGAGGGCTCGATGAAGGGCCGCACGATGTACGTCGTGCCGTTCTCGATGGGAGCCGTCGGCGGTCCGCTGTCGCACATCGGGGTTCAGGTCACGGACAGCGCCTACGCGGTGGCATCCATCGAGATCATGACGCGCGTGGGCACCGACGTTCTGCGCGAGATCGCCAACGGCGCCCCGTGGGTCAAGACCGTGCACACGGTCGGCGCACCGCTCGCAGAGGGCGAGCAGGATGTCGCGTGGCCCTGCAACGACGAGAAGTACATCGTTCACTTCCCCGACACGCTCGAGGTGTGGTCCTTCGGTTCGGGATACGGCGGCAACGCGATCCTGGCGAAGAAGTGCTTCGCTCTGCGCATCGCCTCGGTCATCGGCCGCGACGAGGGCTGGCTCGCTGAGCACATGCTGCTCATCCGTGTCATCTCGCCCGAGGGCAAGGCGTACCACGTCGCGGCCGCGTTCCCGTCGGCCTGCGGCAAGACCAACCTCGCGATGCTGCGCCCGACCATCCCCGGCTGGCGCGTCGAGACGCTCGGCGATGACATCGCCTGGCTCCGCCCCGGTGCCGACGGTCGCCTGTGGGCGATCAACCCCGAGGCCGGGTTCTTCGGCGTCGCGCCGGGCACGGGCGAGTCCACCAACGTCACGGCCGTCGAGACGCTCTGGGGCAACACGATCTTCACGAACGTCGCGCTGCGCCCCGACGGTGACGTGTGGTGGGAGGGCCTGACCGATGAGGTCCCCGCCGAGCTGACCGACTGGCAGGGCGAGCCCTGGACGCCGGCATCCGGTCGTCCTGCCGCCCACCCCAACTCGCGCTTCACGGTCGCCGCGGCGCAGTGCCCGCAGATCGCCTCGGACTGGGACGCGCCCGAGGGCGTGCCGCTGGATGCGATCCTGTTCGGCGGTCGCCGTGCGACCAACGTGCCGCTCGTCGTCGAGGCGACGGACTGGACGCACGGCGTGTTCATGGGCTCGAACGTCTCCTCCGAGCGCACCGCAGCCGCAGAGGGCACGGTCGGGGAACTGCGCCGCGATCCGTTCGCGATGCTGCCGTTCTGCGGGTACAACATGGCCGACTACTTCGGGCACTGGCTCAAGGTCGGTCAGAAGCTGCGCTTCGACCGCGCGCCGCGCGTGTTCCAGGTGAACTGGTTCCGCAAGGGCTCGGACGGCCGCTTCCTGTGGCCCGGCTTCGGTGAGAACTCGCGCGTCATCGACTGGATCATCCGCCGCATCGAAGGCGACGTCTCCGCCGTGGACAGCCCGATCGGGCGTCTGCCGCACACGTCGGACCTCAACCTCGACGGCATCGACGTGCCGCAGGAAGACCTCGACGAGCTCTTCGCGATCGACCGTGCGTCGTGGGCGAAGGAAGCCGACCTGACGGAGGAGTTCTACCGGACCTTCGACGGACGCGTGCCCGCGCCGCTGTGGGCTGAACTCGCCGCGCTGCGCTACCGCCTGCAGCGCGCCTGATCGACCTGACGGATGCCCTGACCCGCCCGCACCGCGGGGGTCGGGGCATTCGCGCGCGCGGCACGATCCGCGGCGCTCGTGCGCGTCTGAGTCGCCCGTTCGTTTGCCTCGGTGTGCGCTGGGGTGCTTGTTCGTTTGCCTCGGTGTGCGCTGGCGTGTCCGTTCGTTTGCCTCGATCTGCACTTCTGTGCGGCCTGGCGCAGCAAAATGAGGCAAACGAACGGGGATGCGGGCACCCTATCCCCGGGCCGGGAGGGGCCGGGGCCGAGTCACACGAGCAGCTGGTGCTTCGCGAGGTCGCGGTACAGCGGCGTCGAAGCGACGAGCTCGGAGTGCGTGCCCTGGCCGACGACGCGGCCGTGCTCGAGCACGACGATGTGGTCGCTGTCGACGACGGTCGACAGGCGGTGGGCGATGACGATCAGTGTGCGATCCTGTGCGACGGCGTCGATCGCCTCGCGCATGCGCTGCTCGTTGAGTCCGTCCAGCGACGAGGTCGACTCGTCGAGCAGCAGGATCGGCGGAGCGGCCAGCAGCGCGCGCGCGATGGCGAGGCGCTGACGCTCACCGCCCGAGAGCATGACGCCGGATTCGCCGACAGGAGCGTCGAGCCCGAGCGGATTGCGGTCGAGCACGTCGCCGAGGTTCACGGCGCGCAGCACCGCCTCGCAGGCGGCGTCGGTCGCGTCGGGTGAGGCGAGGCGCAGATTGTCGCCGATCGTGCCGGCCAGGGTCGGGGCATCCTGCTCGACGTAGCCGAGCTGCGCGCGCAGCGCGGCGCGGTCGAGCGCCCGCACGTCGATGCCGTCGAGCAGGATCGCGCCGTCCGTCGGGTCGTAGAACCGCTCGATGAGCGCGAGCGTCGTGCTCTTGCCGGCGCCCGAGGGCCCGACGAGGGCGACGCGCGCACCGCGCGGCACCGAGAACGAGACCCCGCGCAGGACGTCGCCCGCCGCAGAGGGGGCTTCGGACTCGACGAGCACCGACGAGTCGACGTGCGCGCTCTCGAGCACGGCGATGGCTTCGGACTCGGCTTTGCGGCGGGCTTCGACGACGGCTTCGGGGTAGCGGAAGTGCACGTCGCGGAACTCGATCGCCGGCGAGGCGGAGACCGGAGCCTCCAGGTGCGGCACGCGCGCCGCGATCTCGGCGTCGTGCTGGGACTCGGTGGGCAGCTCGAGCACCTCCTGGATGCGGCCGAGCGCACCGAGCGCCTGATTGACCGAGGTGATCGCACCGAAGAACGACCCGAGCGGGGCGATCAGCATGAACAGGAACATGATGAACATCACGAGGCTCGCGATGTCGATCGCCCCCGTCGCGACGCGGAACCCGCCGAAGCCGATCACGACGAGCAGCGACACCTGCAGCGCGATGCCGGCGATCGGCACGACGAGGGCCGAGATCTTCGCGATGCGCACGCCGACGCGGTAGGCATCGGAGGCGCGCTCCGAGACGGATGCCACCTCGCGGTCGGTCGCCCCCGAAGCGCGCACGGTGCGGATCGAGCCCACGGCGCGCTCGACGCCGGACGCGAGCTCGCCGACCTTCTCCTGCTGCTCGGTCGAGGCCGTGCGGATGCGGCCGCTCAGCGTGACGACGCCGATGACCGAGACGCCGATGACGGCCACGATGATCCCGAGCAGCACGATGTCGATGACGGCCATCGCGATCAGCGCACCGGCGAAGAGCAGGGCGTTGCCGATCGCGTCGGCGAGGCCCTGCGTGAGCGCCGAGTAGAGCAGCGTCGTGTCGCTGCCGACGCGCGAGACGAGGTCTCCCGTGCGGCGGGCATCGAACTCGCTGATCGGCAGGTGGAAGATGCGGGCGATGAGTTTGCGGCGACTGGAGTAAACCACGGCCGTGCCCGTGCGCTGCAGCAGGTAATGCTGCCACGCCGTGATGAGCGACGACACGACGACGAAGCCGATGAGCACCCACAGCAGCAGACCGAGGTCGAGGCTGCGCTGCACGCGGTCGATCACCTGGCCGACCAGCAACGGCTGGGCGAGCATCGTGATCGAGCCGAAGACGCTCAGGATCGACACGACGATCAGGGTGCGCTTGTGCTCGAAGAGATAGGGCAGCAGCTGGCCGAAGCTGGCGCGCGGCCCGTCGTCTTTCACGCGGGGCGAGCGACGCGTCGGACGGGCGGGGCGGGAAGGTGCGTCGGAGGACATGCGGCTACCTCGTTCGTGATTCGGTCACCTTCGACCGTACTTCGTGCCAGGGGCGGTTTCGTCGCTCCCGTGCAGATGGCACGGAACCCGCAGGAAAGAACGGATGCCGCGAGCCTGAGGCCCGCGGCATCCGTTCGATCCGTGGTCAGCGCCAGATGACGGCGATGGCGGCGTTCGCGAGGGTGAGGATGCCGATCGGCCAGAACAGCGCGGGCGCGACCGCGCCGTTGCCCTTGCGGGCACGGGCACCGCCGATGCCCATGAGTGCTCCGATGATGAGCAGCACGACCAGCTTGATGGCGATCTTCGTGTAGTTCAGGTCGTACGAGATGCCCCACGGGGCGGCGAGGGCAAGGCCTGCGAGGGTGGCCAGGACCAGACCGAGGCTCATGGCCCGGTTGACCTGGAACCGGCGCGAGAACGCTTCTACGGCCCACCCTCCGAAGAGCAGGGCGAAGCCGGTGATGTGCAGGAAGATGACGATGAGTCGGAGGGTCTCCATGCCGACACGCTAGCGCCGCGCGCGTGCGGCCAGCAACAGGGTCCCGCCGCGTCGCTCAGTCGCGCAGGTCGCGCAGAACGAGCGCCGTGCGCAGGGCGGCGTCAGCGGCTTCGTGGCCCTTGTCCTCTTTCGAACCGGGCAGGCCCGCGCGGGCGAGGCCCTGCTCTTCGTCGTCGAGCGTCAGCAGACCGAACCCGATGGGCTTGCCCGTGTCGAGTGCGACGCGCGTGAGCCCGTCGGTCGCGGACGCCGAGACGTACTCGAAGTGCGGCGTGCCTCCGCGGATGATGACGCCGAGAGCGACGACGGCGTCGGCGCCGGCATCGAGCGCGGCCTTCGCCACGACGGGAAGCTCGAACGACCCGGGCACCCGAACGAGCCTCCAGCTCGCCCCGGAGGCTTCGAGCACGCGCTGCGCCCCCGCGATGAGTCCGTCGGTGATGACGTCGTGCCATGTCCCGGCGACGACGACGACATGGAGCCCTCGAGCGTCGATCGGCTGGCTCGCCTGGGGGGCGCCCTCGCGGCTCATCGCTCGGATCCGTCGTGAAGGGCGGCGAGCGCGTCGCGCAGCTCGTCGGCATCGAGGATGTGGCCCATGCGGTCTCTCTTCGTCTCGAGGTACTGGTGGTTGTTCGGCCCGACGCCGACGATGAGCGGAACCTGCTCGACGACGTCGAGTCCGAGTGCGCGCAGCTGCGCCGTCTTGTTGGTGTTGTTCGTCAGGAGACGCACCTGCTCGACGCCCAGGTCCGCGAGGATGCCGGCTGCCGCGGCGTAGTCGCGGGCATCGGCGGGCAGGCCCAGCGCGAGGTTGGCGTCGACGGTGTCCAGGCCGCGCTCCTGCAGGCTGTACGCGCGGAGCTTGTTGATGAGGCCGATGCCGCGTCCCTCGTGTCCGCGCATGTAGATGACGATGCCGCCAGCCTTCGCGATGGTGGCGAGGGCGGCCGACAGCTGCGGCCCGCACTCGCACTTGAGTGAGCCGAATGCTTCGCCGGTCAGGCATTCCGAGTGCACGCGCACGATCGGGGCCGCCTCGGTCAGATCGCCCGAGACGACGGCGACGTGGTCGGTGCCGGTCGCGCGGTCCTTGTATGCGAGAAAGCGCAGATCGCCGTGCGCCGTCGGCACATTCGCCTCGGCGCGCAGGCTGACCCGGCGACGGCGCACGACCGGGGTGTCCGGGTCGAGCGGCTCGTGCTCGTTGAGGTAGGCGATGAGCTGCTCGATCGTGATGACGGGCACGCCGTCACGTTCGCCGAGTTCCTTGAGGGCGGGCAGACGCATCATGCTGCCGTCCTCGTCGACGACCTCGCCGATCGCGCCGACCGGCTGGAGGCCTGCGAGGCGCATGAGCTCGACCGCCGCCTCGGTGTGGCCCGCGCGCTCGCGGACACCGCCGTCGACGGCGCGCAGCGGCAGGATGTGCCCGGGGCGGATGACGCTCGAGGGTGTGGACTCGGGGTCGGCGAGGACATTGAGCGTGTGCGCGCGGTCGGCGGCGCTGATTCCGGTCGACACGCGATCGGCGGCGTCGACGCTCACGGTGTACGCCGTCGAGCGGGCGTCCTCGTTGAAGGCGACCATGGGCGGAAGATCGAGGCGGTCGGCCCACTCGGCGGGCATCGGCGCGCAGATGAAGCCGCTCGACCAGCGCACCGTCCAGGCGAGCCACTCGGGAGTGGCCAGCTCGGCCGAGATGACGATGTCGCCTTCGTTCTCGCGGTTCTCATCGTCGGCGACGATGACAGGTCGGCCCTCCGCCAGAGCGGCGAGGGCATCGGGGATCGTGGACAGGCTCACAGCGAGCCTCCTTCCGTCGGTGCGGAGTCGAGAGCGGGAGAGGCGAAAGAGAGAAGGCGCTGCACGTGGCGCGCCAGGATGTCGGTCTCGAGGTTCACGCGGTCGCCCACGACGCGCTCGCCGAGCGTCGTCGCCGTGAGCGTCTCGGGGATGAGGGAGACCTCGAACCAGTGCCCTCCGCCGCCCGCAGCTGAGCCTGCTGAGGCGTCCGAGGCGCCGCTCACCGTGAGCGAGATCCCGTCGACGGCGATCGAGCCCTTGTCGACGACGAGCGGTGCCAGGTGGTCGGGGAGCCCGATGCGCACGACGCGCCACTGCTCGCCCGGGCGCACGTCGAGCACCTCGCCCGTGCCGTCGATGTGGCCCTGCACGATGTGGCCGCCCAGTCGTCCGTGCGCCGCCGTCGCCCGCTCGAGGTTGACGCGGCGGCCGGGAGCGACGCCCTCCAGCGTGGACATGTCCAGAGTCTGCTTCATCACGTCTGCGGTGAACCAGTCCTCGCCCTGGTCGATGACCGTGAGGCACACGCCGCTCACCGCGATCGAGTCGCCGTGTGCGGCATCCGACACGCTCTGTGGGCCCCGAACCGTGAGGCGTACGCCGTCGCCGGATGGTGCGACGGCCGTGACCTCGCCGATCTCTTCGACGATTCCCGTGAACATCAGCTGTCTCCTTCTTGCAGAGTGTGAGCGTGTGTCGGTCGCTGGTTCCGGACCGGTTTCTGGGGGGTCGCGACCACCAGCAGGTCGTCGCCGAGCCGTTCGACCGATGCGACGGCCAGCCGCCGCGCGTCGTCGATCGTCTGCACTCCGATGTCGTCGAGCGCGAGGCGCGCACCGCCGAGCAGCACCGGAGCGACGTAGGCGAGGATCTCGTCGGCGAGGCCCGCCCGCACGAACGCGCTCGCGAGCGTGGGCCCGCCCTCGACGAAGACATGGTGCACTCCGAGAGCGCGCAGTTCATCGAGCACCGCGGCGAGATCACGGCCGTCGCGCTGCATGACAGGGAGCGGATGCCGGTGCACGGCCGCCGTCGTCGGGAGGGTGCGCGTTCCGAGGACGACGGGACGCGGCTGGTGGTCGTAGAGCGACCCGTCGCCGCGTCGAGCAGTGAGGGCGGGGTCGTCGGCGAGGAGTGTGCCCGTGCCGACGACGATCGCGTCGACCAGGGAACGGCGCCGGTGCACGTCGTCGCGAGCCTCGGGGCCGGTGATCCACTTGCTCGTGCCGTCGTCGGCCGCCGCGCGCCCGTCGAGGCTCTGCGCCCACTTCACGCTCACGTGCGGGCGCCCGAGGCGCTGCACCGTGAGCCACGATGCGAGCAGCTGGGTCGCCTCTTCGGCACGCAGGCCGGACACGACGTCGACGCCCGCGGCGCGCAGTCGCTCGGCGCCGCCCGCCGAGGCCTCACCCGGGTCATCGACGGCGTAGACCACGCGCGCGATGCCGGCGTCGATGAGTGCTTGCGAGCACGGTCCCGTGCGGCCGGTGTGATTGCACGGCTCGAGGGTGACCACGGCGGTCGCACCGCGCGCCGCGCCCGGCGCGAGAGCGGCGAGCGCGTCGACTTCGGCGTGACGGGTTCCGGCGCCGTGATGGGCGCCCTCGGCGAGCACATCACCCGCCGGCGAGAGGATCACCGCGCCCACTTGCGGGTTGATGCCCCGGGGACCGCGCAGGGCGAGCGCCAGGGCTCGTGCCATGGCCGTGCGTTCCGCGTCGTTCGTCGTCATCCGTCTCACCGCTCAGCAGATCCTGATCGACGGGTCCCGGACAGACGGGTAGGCGAGGCAGGCCGGATACCGGTTCGCCTCACGTGCTGCCTCCCATCCGGACTAGCGGGTTTCCCCGCATCACCGTCGGTTCCGGATTTCCACCGGATCGGTCGTGGCGCGGCATCCTCTCGGATGCGAACCACGACTCGCGGACTGTCACCGCCGGTTCGGATTCTCACCGACCCCGGAGCACGTCGATGCTCACGAGTGTAGTCAACGCCGCGGGCGCCCAGTCATTCCCGCGTGCCGGTCAACTCGTCAGGGCGCGAGCCGTCGCCTCGTCGATCACCAGGTCGGTGACCAGCTGCGCAGCGAGCGCCCCGCGGATGCTGTCGAGCTTCGACTCGCCCGACACGATGCACAGGCGCCGCGGGATGCGTCGGAGCACGTTCAGCGCGGGTCCCGTCGCGCGGTCGTTGAGGGCGATGCGGTCGCTCGACCCGTCGACGCGGAAGAACACCGTCGCGACGTCGCCCACGACCCGCTCGGTCTCGAGCTCGGCCAGGTCGTCGGGTTCGAGGTAGCCGCCCGAGTACACGTGGCTCGGCACGCGCGAATCCGCCGAACCGGTGCTGAAGACGATGAGGTCCATCGTGTTCTGGATCGCCAGGATGCGACGGGTGCTGCGCTCTCGCCACATGGCCTGCTTGGTCGCGGCCTCGTCGAAGAAGGCGGGCACCGGGAACTGCTGGGCGCTGCCGCCGTAGGCCGCCGCGAACCGGCTGAGGATCTCGCTCGCATACAGCAGGCCCGTCGTGCGGGTGTTGCCCGAGCCGTTCAGCTGCACGAACGTCGTGCCGTGCACAGCCTTCGGCACGAGCCGGCGGCTCACGGCGGCGGTCGTCGCGCCCCACGCCACGCCGATCGTCATATCCGGCTGCACGAGCTCGCCGAGCAGGTGCGCACCGGCGGCGGCGACGCGTTCGAGCCGGTCGACGTCACTCGCGTCGTCGGGAACGGGCACGACGTGCGCAACGACGTCGTAGCGCTCGGCGAGGTGCTCTTCGAGCAGTCGGGGCGCGGCGAAGGGGGAGCGGATGCGGATGTCGACGATGCCGGTCGCACGCGCGTGCGACAGCAACCGCGACACGGTGGAGCGTGACGTCGCGAGCTCGGTGGCGATGGCCTCCATTGTGCGGTCCTGCACGTAATAGAGGTGCGCCGCCGTGAGCGCGCGCTGCGCGGTGTTCACGTCTATCGGATCGTCCATCGCTCGATTGTGCACGTATGTGCATTCCGGATGCAACAACGATCAGCGGTGCGAGGATGGAGGTCACACGGGCACCGGGAGGAACCATGCAGCAGCGCGGATTCGACGAGCTGGCGAAGCGGCCGTACGCCGACGTCCTCATCATCGGCGGTGGTGTGAACGGCATCGCCACCTTCCGAGATCTCGCCCTGCAGGGCGTCGATGTCGCTCTCGTGGACCGCTGTGACTTCATCAGCGGCGCCTCAGCGGCCTCGTCGCACATGATCCACGGCGGCATCCGCTATCTCGAGAACGGCGAGTTCCGCCTCGTCCACGAAGCCGTCACCGAACGCAACGTTCTGCTGCGCACCGCACCGCACTACGTCCGGCCGCTGCAGACCACGATCCCGATCTACTCGACCTTCTCGGGCATCCTCAGCGCACCGTTGCGCTTCCTGCGCCATGGTGCGGGCCGCGCGAGCGAACGAGGGGCCGTGCTCATCAAGATCGGCCTCGTCATCTACGATTCGTTCTCGCGCGGCGGCGGCCGCGTTCCGCGGCATACCTTCCGCGGTCGCAAGCGCTCGCTCGCCGACCTGCCGCAGCTCAACCCGAACGTGCGCTACACGGCGACGTACTGGGATGCCTCGCTACACGACCCCGAGCGCCTCGCCCTCGACCTGCTCCGCGACGGCCGAGAGGCCGGCCGCGACCGCGCCCGCGCCGCGAACTACACGGCGGCGGTCGGCGTCGACGGCGAGAAGGTCACGCTTCGCGACGTCGATTCCGGAGAAGAGATCGCGTTCGCGGCATCCGTCGTCGTGAACGCGTCGGGACCGTGGACCGACATCACCAACCTCGCGCTCGGCGATCCCACGTCCTACATGGGCGGAACGAAGGGCTCGCACATCGTCATCGACGACCCGGAGCTGCTCGCCGCGACGGGCGGGCGCGAGCTGTTCTTCGAGCACAAAGACGGCCGCATCGTGCTGATCTACCCCCTCAAGGGGCGCGTGCTCGTGGGAACGACCGACCTCGAGCACGACATGGCCGACCCGATCGTATGCACGGAAGACGAGGTCGATTACTTCTTCGACCTGATCGCCCATGTGCTTCCCGGCGTCGCCGTGGACCGTTCGAAGGTCGTGTACCGCTTCTCAGGCGTCCGGCCCCTTCCCGGGCACGGCGACCTCGCCCCCGGTTTCGTCTCGCGCGACTACCGCATCGAGTCGGCGCCCCTCGCGGGTGACACGGGCCCCCGTGTGCTCAGCCTCGTCGGCGGCAAGTGGACGACCTTCCGCGCGTCGGCCGAGCACCTCGCCGACCGCGCGCTCGAACTGCTGGCCCACCCGCGGCGACGCTCGACGAAGGGTGTCGCGATCGGCGGTGGCCGCGGTTTTCCGCAGACCGAGCGCGCGCGGCGTCAGTGGGTCGAGCTCAACGAGAAGGGCCTCGGCACGGCTCGGGCCGCCGTGCTGCTCGATCGGTACGGCACCGTCGCGGCCGACGTCATCGAGGCGATCGTCTCGGATCCCGACGACCGGCTGCTCGAGGCGGCCGCCGGATACAGCTCGGCCGAACTGCGCCACCTCGTTCGCACCGAGCAGGTCGTGCACCTCGACGACGTGCTGCAGCGCCGCACGAGCCTCGCCTTCACGGGCGCGGCGACCGAAGCGGCCGCGATCGAGATCGCCGACGTCATCGCTCCGCTTCTGGGGTGGGATGCCGAGGCTCAGCGCCGTGAGGTCGACCGAGCCGTCGCGCGCGTGCACGCCGCCGACCCGACGTGGGACGCCTCGCGCTCGACCGCGCGGAACTGATCACACCCCGCGATAGCCTGAGCCGTGCGTCCGCAGACGGGCGCGCGTGACGAGGAGGACGACGTGAGCCGCCACATCCTGGCCATCGATCAGGGCACGACATCGACGCGTGCCATCGTGTTCGACGACGAGGGCCGGATCGTCTCGACGGCGCAGCGTGAGCACGAGCAGATCCTGCCCCGTGCCGGCCGCGTCGAGCACGATCCGATGGAGATCTGGACCAACGCCGAGTGGGTCGTCTCGACCGCGCTCTCCGATGCGTCGGTCGATGTCGCCGGTCTGGGGGTCACGAATCAGCGCGAGACGGCGATCGTGTGGGATCGTCGCACGGGCCGACCCGTGCACAACGCGCTCGTCTGGCAGGACACGCGCACCCAGCCGCGCATCGATGCGCTCGCCGCCGACGGGGGGATCCAACGATTCGCCGAGGTGACAGGGCTGCCTCTGGCGACCTACTTCTCGGCGTCGAAGATCGCCTGGATCCTCGACAACGTCGCCGGTGCGCGCGAAGCAGCCGAAGCCGGACACCTGCTGTTCGGCACCCCCGACACGTGGCTGATCTGGAACCTGACCGGAGGCAGCGCCGGCGGCGCGCTCCACGTCACCGACGTCACGAACGCGAGTCGCACGCTGTTGATGGACCTGCGCTCGCTCGACTGGTCCGACGACATGCTCGCCGCGTGGGGGATCCCGCGGTCGATGATGCCCGACATCCGCTCTTCGTCCGAGGTCGTCGGCGAGGTGCAGCTGCCCGGTGTGGCACGCGGCATCCCCATCGCGGGAATCCTCGGCGACCAGCAGGCTGCGACGTTCGGACAGACGGCGTTCGATGCGGGGGAGTCGAAGAACACCTACGGCACGGGCAACTTCCTGCTCGTGGGTACGGGCACCGAGATCGTTCGCTCTAAGCACGGGCTCATCACGACCGTCGCCTACCGCTGCGGCGACGAGCCCGCTCGGTATGCGCTCGAGGGTTCGATCGCCGTGACCGGATCACTCGTGCAGTGGCTGCGCGACAACCTCGGGATCATCCGCAGATCCGAAGAGGTCGAGGCCCTCGCGAAAACGGTCGACGACAACGGCGGCGCGTACTTCGTGCCGGCGTTCTCGGGCCTGTTCGCGCCCTACTGGCGCCCCGACGCCCGCGGAGCCCTCGTCGGGCTGACGCGCTACGTCAACAAGGCGCACATCGCCCGCGCGGCGCTCGAATCGACTGCCTTCCAGACGCGCGACGTCATCGAGGCCGTCGTCGCCGACGCCGGCCGGCAGCTGACGGAGCTGCGCGTGGACGGCGGCATGACCCGCAACGACATGCTCATGCAATTCCAGGCGGACATCCTCGGGATGCCGGTGGTCCGGCCCGAAGTCGTCGAGACCACGGCGCTCGGCGCGGCCTATGCGGCCGGCCTTGCAACGGGCGTGTGGGCGTCGCGCGACGAGCTGCGCGCGCACTGGCGCGAGGACGCCCGGTTCGAGCCGCGCATGGGCGCGGACGAACGCAGCCGTCGCTACCGCCAGTGGAAGAAGGCCGTGACGAAGTCGCTCGAGTGGGTCGACGAGGACGCACGGGTGCTGATGGGCACGACCGCGGGCTGACCCGCGCTCGCCCCCGAGACCGGTCTACTTCAGCAGGCGCGAGAGCCGGCGGTCGGCGAGAAGCTTGCCGCCCGTCTGACAGGTCGGGCAGTACTCGAGCGAGTTGTCGGCGAAGAAGACGCTGCGCACCTCGTCGCCGCACACGGGGCAGCGCTCGCCGCGGCGGCCGTGCACCTGCATGCCGCGTCTCTTGGCATCTTTCAGGTCGGCGGGAGGTTTGCCCGACGCCTCGGCCCGCGCATCGGCGAGGGTGGACTGCATCGCGTCGAAGAGGCGATCGATGTCGTCGGAGGTGAGGTTCGAGCCGAGGGCGTACGGCGACATGCGCGCCGCGTGCAGGATCTCATCGGAATAGGCGTTTCCGACGCCCGCGATGACCGACTGGTCGCGCAGGAGGCCCTTGATCTGGGTGCGGCGCCCCTCGAGCAGCGCGCCGAACGAGGCGCGATCGAAGCCGGGGTCGAGCGGATCGGGCCCGAGCCGTGCGATGCCGGGCACGTCGGCAGGGTCGCGCACGACGTAGACGGCGAGGGACTTCTTGGTGCCGGCCTCGGTGAGATCGAAGCCCGACCCGTCGTCGAACCCGACGCGCAGCGCGATGTGCGTCTTGCCGGGGCGGATGACGGTCGCCGGCAGCGCGTCATACCAGCGCAGCCAGCCGGCCTTTGCGAGGTGGAAGACCAGGTGCGGCCCTGACGTGGAGAGGTCGAGGAACTTGCCGTGACGTGCGGCATCCGTCACTTCGGTGTCGACGAGCGCCGTGATCGGCGGATCGTACGTCTTGAGCGCCGCGATGTTCGCAACCGAGGCCTTCGTGATCGTGCGTCCGGTCAGGCGGTCGCGCAGAAAGTCGACGAGCCCCTGCACCTCGGGCATCTCGGGCATGCGGACATCCTGTCACGCACCGCCGACGCCGTCGAGCACGGCCCAGGGCTGCGGCGTGCGGTCGTCGTCGACGAGCAGCCCGGCCATCCAGCCGTCGTCGCGACCGAGTGAATTGACGAGGGCGCGGCGGCGCAGACCTTCGTAACGGAAGCCGAGCGTGCGGGCCGCGCGCGCAGAGGCGATGTTGCCGACGGCGGCGTTCCACTCGATCCGCACGAGTGCGGCGCCGTCGGGCGCGAAGCCCCAGTCGATGACGGCGCGGGCGGCTTCCGTGAGCAGCCTGCGGCCGCGCGACCACGGCGACACCCAGTAGCCCAGCTCGCCGTTGCCTTTGCCGTCGAGCCGGTAGAGCCCGATCATGCCGGCGAGGGTCGCACCTTCGCGCATCGCCCACGTGAGATGTGCGCCGCTGGCCCAGTCCTCTGCGACGCGGGGGACGAACTCTTCGGCGTCGCGGCGCTCGTACGGCGAGGGAACCGTCGTGTACCGCTGCGTGTCGGGATCTTGGCACGCCGTGTAGATCGCATCGACGTCGGCGGGCGTGGGCAGGGACAGCTCGAGTCGAGCGGTGCGAAGGACGACGGGTTCCACGCCGTAACCCTACTGCCGGCCTCGTGGTCGGGTCGGTTCGGGTCAGCGGCGGCGGAGCAGACCGACGCGATCGTAGACGGTGTCGAGTGTCGCGTTCGCGACGGTCTCGGCCTTGGCAGCGTTGGCGGCGAGCACGCGATCGAGTTCGGCGGGGTCGTCGAGCAGATCGAGCGCGCGCTGGCGCACGGGGCCGAACTCCTCGACGATGACCTCGGCGAGACCCTTCTTGAAGTCGCCGTAGCCGCGACCGGCGTATTCGTCTTCGATCGAGGGGATCTGGCGGCCCGTCAGGGCGGCGTAGATCACGAGCAGGTTCGACACGCCGGGCTTGTTCTCGCGGTCGTAGCGCACCGAGCCCTCGGAGTCGGTCACAGCCCGCATGATCTTCTTGGCAGATGCCGACGGCTCATCCAGCAGCCACAGCACCCCCGCGTCGGACTCGGCCGACTTCGACATCTTCGCCGTCGGGTTCTGCAGGTCGTAGATCCGTGCCGTGTCGCGCTGGATCACCGGAACCGGCACGCGGAAGGTCTCGCCGTACCGCGCGTTGAACCGCTCGGCCAGGTCGCGCGTCAGCTCGACGTGCTGCTTCTGGTCATCGCCGACGGGCACGATGTCGGTCTGGTACAGCAGGATGTCGGCTGCCATCAGCACGGGATAGGTGAAGAGGCCGACCGAGGTCGCCTCCGAGCCGTAGCGCGAGGTCTTGTCCTTGAACTGCGTCATGCGACCGGCTTCGCCGAACCCCGTGATCGTCGACAGGATCCACTGCAGTTCGGCGTGCGCGGCGACGTGCGACTGCACGTACAGCGTCGACTTCGACGGCTCGATGCCCGCCGCGATGTACTGGGCGGCCGTGCGCCGGGTCTTCTCGCGCAGCTCGGCCGGGTCGTTGGGCTGCGTCAGTGCGTGCAGGTCGACGACCGAGAACACCGCGTCATACGACTCCTGCAGGTCGCGCCACTGCATGAGCGCCCCGATGTAGTTGCCGATCTGCAGGGAGTCGGCCGAGGGCTGCATGCCGGAGTACAGGCGGGGTTTGCTCATCCTTCGATCCTAGAGCGGCGGATGCTCCCTCCCTGCAGCGGCCGCCCGGGCGGTCCGGGGTGGCGGGGCGCGGGGCGCGTTCTTGAGGGTCGCGAAAGAACAATCATTCTTGACGCGGCGGCAGTCGGTAAATCGGCCGAAACCGGCGGCCCCACCCCATACGCTGGGGCCCGTCGGCGCCCGCGTCGGCCTTGTCCGCCGCAGAGGAGCAGCGTGATCGACCCCGACAACATCGACCCGGCCGTGTCCGTCGCGCCGACCACCGGCCCCGTGCCGCTCGCGCGACGTGCCGTCTACTTCGTGTCGGACTCGACGGGGATCACCGCCGAGACGGTCGGCAGCGCCCTGCTGGCCAACTTTCCCGGCGTCGAGTTCGAGCGGCACACGATCCCCTTCGTCGACACGATCGAGGGCGCCCGCGCCGTCGCTTCCGACATCGACCGCGCGGCCGAGCGCGGTGCCTCGCCGCTTCTGTTCACGACGGTCAAGCAGGCGCCGCTGCGCGCCGTGCTCGCCGGCACCAAGGCCGTCACGATCGATCTGCTCGCCGGGCATCTGACCGAGCTCGAGCGTGCGCTGGGCACGACAGCGTCGGAGCAGCTGGGCCAGTACCACGCCGTCGGCGACATGCACCGCTACCTCGCGCGCATGCGTGCCGTCGAGTACGCGATCGAGCACGATGACGGGCAGTCGATGCGCGCCCTCGACATGGCCGATGTCATCATCATCGCCCCGAGTCGCTGCGGCAAGACGCCGACCACGATGTACCTCGCGCTGCAATACGGCCTGCTCGTGGCGAACTACCCGATCACCGACGACGACTACCCGACCGAGGGCCTGCCGCGCACGGTCGCTCCCCATGCCGACCGGTGCTTCGGCCTGACGACCACGCCGCTGCGCCTCAGCCAGGTGCGGCACGAGCGTCGCCCCGGTTCGCAGTACGCGAGCCTCGAGCAGTGCACGCTCGAGCTGCGCCGCGCCGAAGACCTCTACCGGCGCAACCGCGTCCCCTTCCTCAACTCCGCGACGAAGAGCGTCGAGGAGATGTCCGCCGTCATCATGCAGACCATGAGGCTGCGTGGTGCGTAACACCCCCCGAGAGGTCACCGAATGAGCAGCATCCTCTGGTTCCAAGACATCGGCATGCCCGACCTGCCGCAGGTGGGCGGCAAGAACGCCTCGCTCGGCGAGATGGTCTCGCACCTGTCCGAGGCGGGAGTCAAGGTTCCCGGCGGCTTCGCGACGACCTCCGACGCGTATCGGGCCTTCCTCGCACACGACGGCCTGGCCGACCGCATCCGCACCGCCGTCGAGGCGATCGACGTCGACGACGTCGCGGGGCTCTCGCGGGTCGGATCCGAAGTGCGCAGGTGGGTCGAGGCGCAGCCGTTCCCGGCCGACTTCGAGCGGGACATCCGGGCCGCGTACGAGCAGCTGATCGCGGGCGACCCTGAGCCCGACCGTGTGACGTGGGCGGTGCGCTCCAGCGCGACGGCCGAGGATCTTCCGGATGCCTCGTTCGCAGGGCAGCAGGAGACCTTCCTCAACATCGGGGGGATCGACAACGTGCTGAAGGCCATCTCGCACGTGTTCGCCTCGCTGTACAACGACCGTGCGATCGCGTACCGCGTGCACCACGGCTTCGACCACCACGACGTGGCGCTGTCGGCCGGCGTGCAGCGCATGGTGCGCTCGGACGTCGCATCGTCGGGGGTCATGTTCACCGTCGACACCGAGTCGGGCTTCGACCGCGCCGTCTTCGTCACGGGTGCGTACGGTCTCGGCGAGGCGGTCGTGCAGGGTGCGGTGAACCCTGACGAGTTCTATGTGTACAAGCCCGCCCTGCGCGCGGGGCGCCCCGCGATCCTCAAGCGCCAGGTGGGCGAGAAGGCGATCGCGATGCGCTACACCTCGGGCACCGAGGTGGGGGGCACGACGGCGTTCGAGAACGTGCCCGAGGCGGACCGCCGACGCCTGTGCCTGACCGACGCCGAGGTCGAGGAGCTCGCACGCCAGTCCCTCACGATCGAAGAGCACTACGGCCGCCCCATGGACATCGAGTGGGCCAAGGACGGCATCACGGGCGAACTGTTCATCGTCCAGGCTCGCCCCGAGACGGTCGTCTCGCGCGCCGACGGCAACGTCATGCGCCGGTTCGTGCTGCGCGAGCGCTCCGAGGTGCTGGTGACGGGCCGTGCGATCGGGCAGAAGATCGGCGCCGGACCTGTTCGGGTGTTGCGCGACATCGCCCACATGGAGCAGTTCCAGGCCGGTGACGTGCTCGTGGCCGACATGACCGACCCCGACTGGGAGCCGATCATGAAGAAGGCCTCGGCGATCGTCACGAACCGCGGCGGGCGCACGTGCCATGCCGCGATCATCGCGCGCGAGCTCGGTATCCCGGCCGTCGTCGGAGCGGGCGACGCGACTCGGCGGCTCACCGACGGTGCAGCCGTCACGGTCTCGTGCGCCGAAGGAGACGACGGGCTGGTGTACAACGGTGCGCTCGAATTCATCGAGGAGGAGACCCGTCTCGACGCGATGCCCGAGCTGCCGGTCAAGATCATGATGAATGTGGGCACGCCCGACCAAGCGTTCTCGTTCGCGAAGCTGCCCAACCGCGGCGTGGGCCTTGCCCGGCTCGAGTTCATCATCAACCGCCAGATCGGCATCCACCCGCGTGCGCTGCTCGAGTTCGAGTCCCTGCCCGCCGACCTCAAGAGCGACATCGGAGACCGCATCGGCGCGTACGACTCGCCGCGCGACTTCTTCGTGAAGCGTGTCGCCGAGGGGGTCGCGATGATCGGGGCGGCGTTCGCGCCCGAGCCGGTCATCGTGCGGATGAGCGACTTCAAATCGAACGAGTACGCCAATCTCGTCGGCGGCGACCGCTACGAGCCGCACGAGGAGAACCCCATGCTCGGATGGCGCGGGGCATCGCGGTACGTCTCGCCGGACTTCCGGGAGTGCTTCGACATGGAGTGCGAAGCGATGCGCTACGTGCGCGACGAGATGGGGCTGACCAACGTCAAGCTCATGATCCCGTTCGTGCGCACGGTCGCCGAGGGGCAGGCCGTCATCGACCTGCTCGCCGAGAACGGGCTCGTGCAGGGCGAGAACGGCCTCGAGGTCATCATGATGTGCGAGATTCCCTCGAACGCTCTGCTGGCCGACGAGTTCCTCGATATCTTCGACGGCTTCTCGATCGGCTCGAACGACATGACGCAGCTCACGCTGGGCCTGGACCGCGACTCATCGCTCATCGCGAGCACGTTCGACGAGCGCGACCCGGCCGTGCGCAAGATGCTGGCGATGGCGATCGAGGCGTGCACGCGCCGCGGCAAGTACATCGGCATCTGCGGACAGGGGCCCTCGGATCACCCCGACCTCGCGGAGTGGCTGCTCGCGCAGGGAATCGAGTCGATGTCACTCAACCCCGACACGGTCGTCGAGACGTGGATGAGACTGGCGGGTCAGCGCCCCAGCGCGTAGTCGGCGACGACGGGCGCGTGGTCGCTCCAGCGGGTGTCCCACGACGGGGCGCGCACGACGTGATAGTCGCTGGCGCGCTCCGCGAGGGCGGCCGTGGCCAGGTGGTAGTCGATGCGCCAGCCGGTGTCGTTGTCGAACGCCTTGCCGCGGTTCGACCACCACGTGTACGGGCCGTCGACCTCACCGGCGGTGCGCCGGCCGATGTCGACCCAACCCAGGCCCCGGCCGGCTGATCCGTCGACGCCGACGATGTCAGCGCCCTCTTCGCCGAGGAAGCGGTCGAAGTACGCGCGCTCGCGCGGCAGGAACCCGGACTTCTTGACGTTGCCGCGCCAATTGCGGATGTCGAACTCGCGGTGGCCGACGTTCAGGTCGCCCATCACGAGCGCGAGTGGTGATTCTGCGGCCAGGCGCGGCAGCCGGTGTTCCATGGCGTCGAGGAAGGCCCACTTGGCATCCTGCTTGGGGGTCTCGGCTTCGCCCGTCGGCACGTAGGCGCTCACGATGGCGAGGCGTTCGCCGTCGACGTCGAAGTCCACTTCGATCCACCGGCCGGCCGAATCGAGCAGCGGTTCGTCGCCGAGTACGCGGCGCACGTCGACCGAGTCGGTGCGCGATGCCACGGCGACGCCGGCGCGACCCTTCGCGAGCGCTTCGTCGTTGGCGATCTGCCAGCCGGGCAGGGCCTTCACGAGCTCGTCGCGAGGCGCGCGCACTTCTTGCAGCGCCATGATGTCGATATCGGCCTCGGCGAGCCACTCGAGCATGCCCTTGCGCGCGGCGGCGCGGATTCCGTTGACGTTGACAGAGGCGATGCGGATACGGCGAGACACGCCCGCCAGCCTATCCGCGGGCGCCGACACGGGCTCACTCGAACAGCGAGGCCCGCTTGGGTTCGGCGGGAGCATTCGCTTCGAGTTCGGTGAGGTTCGCCTTGGCCTCGTTCACGGCGCGGTCCGCGAGCCATGCCCGATACCAGGGGGCGCCCATGCGGGCATCCTGGGCCTTTCGCAGCTGCACACGAGCCGCGATGACGAGGGCGCGGTGCTCTTCGGCGAGACGCTCGGCTTCGGTCTGGTGCAGCAGCGGTGCGTTCTCATCCTTCGCGGACACGGCCATCCACGCCGACGCGACGAGGATGATGCAGCCGATGATCCGGAACCACAGCAGCAGACCCACGAAGATGGCGAAGGTCGCCAGCAGCGGGTTGCGGGGCGTGTAACCCAGCAGCAGGCCTGCACCGACCTGCAGGGCGGTGACGGCACCGCCGCCCAGCAGTGCGCCGGGCCAGATCTGCCGCCAGTGCAGCGACGTTCCCGTCAGGAACTTCACCAGGGCCGCGAGCGCGCCGGTGTAGAGCGCGAACGAGACGATGATCGACGCGAACCGCACGCCGAACTGGTACCAGAGGGTGTGGGAGCCCACGCCGAACAGGTCGAAGGCGAGGGCGAGCGCCCACGTGCCGACCGACGTCGCGGCCGACCCCAGCAGCAGCGCGACGCCGAAGATGGCGGCCGCGACCAGATCCCCGGCCTTCAACAGCAGATAGCTGCGGCTGTCGGGCGGGATGCCGAAGATGTCGCGCACGGCGCGACGGGCGAAGGTGACGAAGCCGATCGCGGTCCAGATGAGGGCGCCCAGGGCGATGAGACCCGTGATCCCGAGCACGCCGGCGCTCGTGCGGGCGATCTCGGTGACCTGCTCGGTGGTGAACAGGCCCTGGTCCGTCGTGTCCGAGATGAGCCCAGGGATGTAGCCGTTGATGATGGCGATGAGTCCGTTGACAGCGGCTTCGCTCGCCCCGAGCCAGAGACCCGTGCTCGCGAACGCGACGTAGATCGCGGCGAAGATCGCGAACAGCGCCTGATAGCTCACGCCCGCGGCCAGCAGGAAGCCGTTGTGCTGCAGGAAGTGACGCCACACGCGCACGGGGAACCAGCCCAGCGTGCGCTTCGTGATCTGCGTCGCCTTGTTGAGGGGCGTGTCGAAGCGCTCACGCAGGTTTCCCTGCGTGGCCTCCCAGCGCTCGCGGAACGATTCTTCTGCCGTCGCCGACCTGTCGTCGGGAGGTGACGGTGGGCGACGAGAAGACACGATCATCACCCTAACCAGCGTGCGCGGGGGCGATGCACGAGGCGGGGCGCGGTCGCACGCGCGAAACGCTCAGGAACCGCCGCGGAGGATGGCCTGCTTGACCTCGGCGATCGCCTTCGTGACCTCGATGCCGCGCGGGCAGGCCTCGGTGCAGTTGAAGGTCGTGCGGCAGCGCCACACTCCCTCTTTGTCGTTGAGGATGTCCAGACGCACGTCTCCTGCGTCATCGCGCGAATCGAAGATGAAGCGGTGGGCGTTGACGATCGCGGCCGGGCCGAAGTACTGTCCGTCGGTCCAGAAGACGGGGCACGACGAGGTGCACGCAGCGCACAGGATGCACTTCGTGGTGTCGTCGAACACTTCGCGGTCGACGATCGACTGGATGCGCTCCTTGCCGGGCTCGGCCTTCGTGCCGGGGATGAGGAACGGCTGCACTTCGCGGTACGACGCGAAGAACGGCTCCATGTCGACGATGAGGTCCTTCTCGAGTGGCAGGCCCTTGATCGCCTCGACGTAGATCGGCTGCGAGATGTCGAGATCCTTGATGAGCGTCTTGCACGCGAGCCGGTTGCGACCGTTGATGCGCATCGCGTCGGACCCGCAGATGCCGTGCGCGCACGAGCGGCGGAAGGTCAGCGAGCCGTCGACTTCCCACTTGATCTTGTGCAGCGCATCGAGCACGCGGTCGGTCGAGTACAGCTCGACGTCGTAGTCCACCCAGCGCGGCTCTTCATCGACCTCAGGGTCGAAGCGGCGGATGATGAAGGTCACGAGGAACGACTGGATGCCGGAGTCCTGCGCGGCATTCTGTGCGATCTCCTGCGCGTCGGCGTCGGTGCGCTCGATGACGTCAGTGGCACTGGTCACGTCAGTACTTCCTCTCCATCGGCTGGTACCGGGTGATCACGACGGGCTTCCAGCTCAGCGCGATGTGGTCGTCGGCCTTCGAAGAATGCGGGTCGCCCGACAGGTACGCCATCGTGTGCTGCATGTAGTTCTCATCGTCGCGCTTCGGGTAGTCATCGCGCATGTGCCCGCCACGGCTCTCCTTGCGGTTGCGGGCGGTGACGACGACGACCTCGGCGATGTCGAGCAGGAACCCGAGCTCGACGGCCTCGAGCAGGTCGGTGTTGTACCGCTTGCCCTTGTCATCGACGTGGATGTTCAGGTAGCGCTCGCGCAGCTCTTCGATCGTGCCGAGCACCTCGGTGAGCGACTCGTCGGTGCGGAAGACCTGGGCTTTGCGGTCCATCTCGTCCTGCAGAGTGCGACGGAGCACGGCGATGCGCTCGGAACCGGGGTTGTTGCGCAGGCCCTCGATCATCTCGCGGACCTCTTTCGCCGGGTCCTCGGGCAGCGGCACGAACTCGGCCGTCTTGACGTACTCGACGGCCTTGCGGCCGGCGCGCTTTCCGAACACGTTGATGTCCAGCAGCGAGTTGGTGCCCAGACGGTTCGACCCGTGCACCGAGACGCAGGCGCACTCGCCGGCGGCGTAGAGGCCCGGCACGACGGTCGTGTTGTCGCTCAGGACCTCGGCGTCGACGTTGGTCGGGATGCCGCCCATCGCGTAGTGCGCGGTCGGCATGACGGGCACGGGCTCGACGACGGGGTCGACGCCGAGATACGTGCGGGCGAACTCGGTGATGTCGGGGAGCTTTGTCTCGAGCACTTCGGCGCCCAGGTGCGTGCAGTCCAGCAGCACGTAGTCCTTCTCAGGACCGGCGCCGCGGCCTTCGGCCACCTCTTGCACCATGCAGCGGCTGACGATGTCGCGGGGTGCAAGGTCCTTGATGGTCGGGGCGTAGCGCTCCATGAAGCGCTCACCCGACGCGTTGCGAAGGATGGCGCCCTCGCCGCGGGCACCCTCGGTGAGCAGGATGCCGAGGCCGGCCAGGCCCGTCGGGTGGAACTGGAAGAACTCCATGTCCTCGAGCGGCAGGCCCTTGCGCCAGATGATCCCGACGCCGTCGCCCGTGAGGGTGTGCGCGTTCGAGGTCGTCTTGAAGATCTTGCCGAAGCCGCCCGTCGCGAAGACGACCGCCTTCGAGTGGAAGACGTGCAGGTCGCCCGTGGCGAGGTCATACGCCACGACACCCGCGATCTGCGTCGCGCCGGCGGCATCCTTGACCGTGATCAGATCGAGGACGTAGTACTCGTTGAAGAAGTTGATGCCGAGCTTGACGCAGTTCTGGAACAGCGTCTGCAGGATCATGTGGCCCGTGCGGTCGGCGGCGTAGCACGCGCGGCGGACGGGGCTCTTGCCGTGATCGGCCGTGTGGCCGCCGAAGCGCCGCTGGTCGATCTTGCCCTCGGGGGTGCGGTTGAACGGCAGGCCCATGTTCTCGAGGTCGATGACGGCGTCGATGGCCTCTTTTGCGAGGATCTCGGCGGCGTCCTGATCGACGAGGTAGTCGCCGCCCTTGACGGTGTCGAACGTGTGCCACTCCCACGAGTCCTCTTCGACGTTCGCCAGCGCCGCGGCCATGCCGCCCTGCGCCGCGCCCGTGTGGGAACGCGTCGGGTACAGCTTCGTGATGACCGCGGTGCGGGCACCGGGGGCCGCTTCGATGGCGGCGCGCATGCCGGCGCCGCCTGCGCCCACGATCACGATGTCGAACTCGTGATAGTGGACGCCGTCCTTGACGTAGCTGTCAGTGGTCTGGGTAGTCACGTGATGGATGCCTCTGCTGTATGGATGCGTGGAGTGCGGGTGCAGCCGACTCAGGGCTGGGTGCTGCAGAACTCTGCGAGCACGCTTCCGTCACTCAGGTTGGGGATGCACGGGTCGAACGTGAACACGACGAGCGTGCCGAGGACGATGAGGAATCCCGCCGAAAGCCACAGTGCCCACACGAGCACCCGGCGTGTCTTCGGGTGGGTCACGTAGTCGTTGACGATCGTGCGCATGCCGTTCGCGCCGTGGATCAGCGCGAGCCACAGCATGATGACGTCCCACCACTGCCAGAACGGCGTGGCGAACTTGCCGGCGATGAACGCGAAGTCCAAACCGTGGATGCCCTCGCCGAGCATGAGGTTCACGAACAGGTGGCCGAAGATCAGCACGACCAGCAGCACGCCGGACACGCGCATGTAGATCCAGCCGGCCTTCTCGAGGTTCGGTCCCTTGCGGCGGACGGCGGCGCGCGGGGCGCGGGGGTCAGCGATGGTTGCAGCACTCATCAGTGGCCTCCTGTCTCTGCGAAGGCGAGCATGAGGTGGCGCGGCGTGAAGCCGAGCATCGTCACGACCCACAGGCCGAGGACGCCCCACCACAGCTGACGCTGGTGGCGCGTCGCCCACGACCAGAAGTCGACGAGGATGATGCGCAGGCCGTTGTAGGCGTGGTACGCGACGGCGCCGACGAGGGCGACCTCACCGAGCGCCATGACGGGGTTCTTGTAGGTGCCGATGACGGCGTCGTATGCATCGGGAGACACGCGGATGAGCGCGGTGTCGAGCACGTGCACGAGCAGGAAGAAGAAGAGGGCGACGCCGGTGATGCGGTGAAGCACCCACGACCACATTCCTTCGTTGCCTCGGTAAAGCGTCCCCCGGGGGACGCGAGAAGTCGTCTCTGTTATCGACGGTGTCTCGCGGGCTGGTGCCGACACGGCCGTCCTCCCTGGATCGATCTCGAGTGGGGGCGGAATCGATGCCCCGGATGATCGTTCACTGCCGAACCGACCACCGGCGTCACGCGGGCGCTCCTGCCATCATATTGCCGCCTGAGAGGACGAGGCGACGTAGGGCACCCTTAGCCCCCCATCCGGATAGCCTGGAGCGTATGACGGAGCCCATCGCCGACTTCTACGCCGTGATCCCCGCAGGGGGCATCGGCAGCCGGCTCTGGCCGCTGTCGCGTGCCGAAGCGCCCAAGTTCCTGCATGACCTCACGGGCGCGGGCCACTCCCTTCTGCGCGCGACGTGGGACCGCCTCGAGACGATCGCCGGTGCGGACCGGATCGCGGTCGTGACGGGGCGCGCCCACCGTGCAGCCGTCGAGGCCGACCTTCCCGGCATCCCGGATCGGAACGTCTTCCTCGAATCGGAGCCGCGCGATTCCACCGCCGCGATCGGCCTCGCCGCCGCCGTGCTGGTGCGTCGCGAGCCGGACGTGCTGATCGGCTCGTTCGCCGCCGATCACGTGATCCGCGTGCCGCACCTGTTCGACTGGGCGGTGCGTCAAGCCGTCGCCACGGCGCGCGAGGGCTACATCGCGACGATCGGCATCCAGCCCAGCGAGCCGTCGGTCGGCTTCGGCTATATAAAGAAGGGCGACGGGCTCATCATCGACGGTGCGCCCGAGGCGGCGCTCGTGGTGAGCTTCGTCGAGAAGCCCGATCTCGACACGGCCAAGGAGTATTTCGCCGAGCGGTCCTACCTGTGGAACGCGGGCATGTTCATCGCGCGCGCCGACGTGCTGCTCGCCGAGATCGAGGCGAATCGCCCCGAACTGCACGCGGGCCTGCTCGAACTCGCCGAGGCATGGGACGACCGCGAGGCGCGGGGCCCTGCCGTCGACCGCGTGTGGCCGACGCTCGAGAAGATCGCGATCGACTACGCCGTCGCCGAGCCGGCCGCCGCGAAGGGACGCCTCGCCGTCATCCCGGGGCACTTCGACTGGGACGACGTGGGCGACTTCGCGAGCCTGTCCAAGCTCAACTCCGGTGGCCGCACCGAGAACCTGGCGATCCTCGGCGAGAACGCCCGCATCCTCTCGGACACCTCCAGTGGCATCGTCGTGAGCCAGACCGGACGGGTCATCAGCGTCATCGGCGTCAAGGACATCGTGATCGTCGACACGGAAGACGCGCTCCTGGTGACCACGACCGAGCACGCCCAGCGGGTCAAGGGCGTCGTCGATGCATTGAAGCTCACGGGGCGCGGCGACGTGCTCTGACCCCGTCGGGTTGCGTCTTTGTAACCTTTCGGCGTCAACCCCCTCCCGCGGTGTACGAGTGCGCCATCGGCGTGGGTACTCTTTACCGTCCCCGCGAGAGACGCGGGGCTACGGATGTGGAGGCTGAGTTGACCATCTCACGCACCAAGAAGCTGGGCGGGCTCGCTGCAGCAGCCGGCATCGCCCTCGTTCTGGCCGGATGCGGCGCCGCGCCCGAGACCGACGGCGAAGGCACCGAGGCACCCGAGGCCACGTCGGACTTCGTCCCCTGCCTCATCTCCGACGAGGGCGGCTGGAACGACAAGTCGTTCAACCAGTCGGCCAAGGAGGGCATGGACCGTGCCGCCTCGGAGCTGGGCGTCACGCCCATCGAGGTCGAGTCCAACTCTGCCAACGACTACGCACCGAACCTCGAGAACCTCGTCGCCGAAGGCTGCACCTTCATCGTCTCGGTCGGCTTCAAGCTGTCGGCCGACACGATCGCCTCGGCGCTGGCCAACCCCGAGCTCGAGTACGCCATCATCGACGACTGGGCCGACGCCGACGGCGACGGCACGACCGACGCGCCCAACATCAAGCCGCTCATGTTCGACACGGTCCAGGCCGCGTACCTCGGTGGCTACGCCGCCGCCGCGTGGTCCAACGCCGCGGGCGTCGACAAGGTCGGCACGTTCGGTGGTATCCCGATCCCGCCCGTCACGATCTTCATGGACGGCTTCGTCGACGGTGTCGCGAAGTACAACGAGGACAAGGGCGTCGACGTCGCGACCTACGGGTGGGACGTCGCAACCCAGGACGGCGCGTTCACGGGCGCCTTCGCCGCGAACGACGGCGCCAAGCAGACCGCACAAGGCATCCTCGACCAGGGTGTCGACGTGATTCTGCCTGTCGGTGGCCCCATCTACCAGAGCGCGGCAGCAGCCATCAGCGACGGCGGCGGCAACGTCGTCATGCTCGGTGTCGACTCCGACCTCGCCGTGGCAGACCCGAGCGTGGCCGACATGGTCCTCGTCTCGATCCTCAAGCGCATCGACCAGTCGGTCTACGACGCCACGATCCAGGCAGCAGCGGGCGACTTCGACCCGGCCCCCTACGTGGGCACTCTCGAGAACGAGGGCGTGGGCCTGTCCGGCTTCGGCGCTTTCGAGTCGCAGCTGCCCGACGGTCTGCTCGACGAGCTCGACTCGCTGCGTGAGCAGATCGTGTCGGGTGAGCTCAAGGTGACCTCGCCCGCGTCGCCCATCGGCGGCTGAGCAGACGCCAGTACCAGAACAGCGGCCGGGTGGATGCGTCATCCACCCGGCCGCTGTTCTTCCCGGACGCTTCTTCCAGGGCCGCCGAGCGACTAGATAAGGTGCACAGTATGAAGCTCGAGCTCCGAGGCATCACGAAACGGTTCGGCAGCCTCGTCGCGAACGACCACATCGATCTTGTGGTGGAGCCCGGCGAGATCCACGCGCTCCTCGGTGAGAACGGCGCCGGCAAGTCCACCCTGATGAACGTCCTGTACGGCCTCTACCAGGCCGACGAGGGCGAGATCCTGCTCGATGACGTCGTGCAGCATTTCCGGGGCCCGGGCGACGCGATGGCCGCCGGTATCGGCATGGTCCACCAGCACTTCATGCTCATCCCCGTCTTCACCGTCGCCGAGAACGTCATGCTCGGCCACGAAGAGACCAACCGCATCGGGGCACTGGATCTGAACCAGGCGCGCCAGCACGTGCGCGATGTCGCGGCACGCTTCGGGTTCGACGTCGATCCCGATGCCCGGGTGGGCGATCTGCCCGTGGGTGTGCAGCAGCGGGTCGAGCTCATCAAGGCACTCTCGCGCGACGCGCGCGTGCTCGTGTTCGACGAGCCGACGGCGGTGCTCACACCGCAGGAGACCGACGAGCTCATGGGGATCATGCGCCAGCTGCGCGACGAGGGCACCTCGATCGTGTTCATCACCCACAAGCTGCGCGAAGTACGCGCCGTCGCCGACCGCATCACCGTCATCCGCCTCGGGAAGGTCGTCGGCGAGGCATCCCCGACCGCGACCAACGCCGAGCTCGCCTCACTCATGGTCGGACGCGCGGTCGAGCTCACGGTGCAGAAAGAGGCGCCGCGGGCGGCTGACGGCGGGCTCGAGGTTCGCGACCTGCGGGTCGTGACACCCACGGGCACCGTCGTCGTCGATGATGTGTCGTTCCACGCCCGACCGGGGGAGATCCTCGCGATCGCGGGAGTGCAGGGCAACGGCCAGACCGAGCTGATCGAGGCCCTCGTGGGCCTGGCCGCCGGGGTGAGCGGCTCGATCTCGCTGAACGGCACCGAGCTGGCAGGCAAGAGCGTGCGCGCCATCCTGGATGAGGGCGTGGGCTTCGTGCCCGAGGATCGCACGGCTGACGGCCTCGTCGGCACCTTCTCGGTCGCCGAGAACCTCATCCTCGACCGCTCGAATGATCCCGAGTTCGTTTCGGTCGGCACGATCCGCCGCGACGTGCTCGACGACTTCGCCCGCGCACGCATCCAGGAGTACGACATCCGCACGCAAGGAGCACACACCTTCGCCGGCACGCTCTCGGGCGGCAATCAGCAGAAGGTCGTCATCGCGCGCGAGATGAGCCGCGAGCTGTCGCTGTTCATCGCGGCACAGCCCACGCGCGGCGTCGACGTCGGATCGATCGAGTTCATCCACCGGCGCATCGTCGAGACGCGGGATGCCGGCATCCCGGTCGTCGTCGTCTCGAGCGAGCTCGATGAGGTCGCCGCCCTGGCCGACCGCATCGCGGTCATGTACCGCGGCCGCATCATCGGCATCGTCCCCGGTGACACGCCGCGTGACGTGCTGGGCCTGATGATGGCGGGCGAGACGCCCGAGGGGGTGGCGGCATGACCGATCAGACACCGGGCGTAGGCCCCGAAGTGCTCAAGGGGTTGCCGCCGGAACAGCTGCCCGCGGTTTCCGGCCCGCTCACGGGAACTCCCGACGTCGAGCCACCGCCGCGGCAGAACGTCTTCATCAAAGAGCTGCTGCGAGGCAGCGCCGTCACGACGATCCTCGCGATCGTGGCCGCGATGGTCGTCGGCGGCATTCTCATGGCGATCACGAACAGTGAAGTGCAGGCGACGGCGGGGTACTTCTTCGCCCGGCCCGGCGACATGCTCGGCGCGGTCTGGAACGCCGTCTACGGCGGATACGAGGCGCTCTTCCGCGGCTCGATCTACAACGCACGCGCGGACGACTTCGCGACGGCGATCCGCCCGCTCACGAACACCCTCGGCTTCGCGGCCCCGCTCATCGCGGCAGGCCTCGGCGTCGCCCTGGCGTTCCGCGTCGGCCTGTTCAACATCGGCGGCCGCGGACAGATCCTCATCGGCGCCGCGACAGCGGCGCTGCTCACCTTCCACCTCGAGCTTCCGGCGGCCGTGCACATCCCCCTCACGCTCGCGGCGGGTATCGCCGGTGGCGCGATCTGGGGTGGCATCGTCGGCATTCTGAAGGCCAGGACGGGTGCCCACGAGGTCATCCTCACGATCATGCTCAACTACGTCGCGTTCTATCTCGTGACGTGGATGGTGCGCACACCCGGCGTGCTGCAGCGCGCTGCCGAGGACCAGCCGATCTCGGACCCGACTCCTGTCACCGCCCAGTTCCCCGAGCTGCTCGGACCGCGGTTCCCGCTGCTGGACTGGGGCTTCATCATCGTGATCGCCGCGACGGCCTTCGTGTGGTGGCTCGTCGAGCGGTCCTCTCTCGGATTCCGCCTGCGTGCCGTCGGCGAGAACCCGCACGCGGCTCTCGCGGCGGGCATCTCGGTGCAGCGCATGTACATCTACGCGATGCTCTTCGCGGGAGGCCTCGCGGGGCTCGCCGGCATGAATCAGATCCAGGGCGCCGTGACGACCGGCTTCGACGGACTGATCGACGCCGGCATCGGCTTCGACGCGATCACCGTCGCCCTGCTCGGGCGCAGCCGCGCGTGGGGCGTCTTCGCCGCCGGCATCCTGTTCGGAGCACTGCGGGCGGGCAGCTTCACGATGCAGGCGTCGCAGGGGATCCCCGTGGACATCGTGCTCGTCGTGCAGTCGCTCATCGTGCTGTTCATCGCAGCGCCGCCGCTCATCCGCACGATCTTCTTCCTACCCAAGACCGACGCCGAGAAAGCCGCCAAGGCCCGGGCGAAGGCCGCCAAGAAGGCGGTGACGGCATGACCTCGACGACGCAGGACCTCGCGGGAGGCGCGATCCAGCTCGCCACCGTGCGCGTGCGGCACATCAAGTTCGCGGTCACGCTCGCGATCGTCACGGTGCTGCTCGGGCTGCTGTTCCTCTTCGCACCCCGCGACGGCACCAGTACGTTCCGCCTCGGCGACCCGAGCTCGTCGATCGCCCTGCCCAACGTGGGCGTGCCGACGGCAGCCACGTGCTGGGGCGTGTTCGTCGTGCTCGTGCTGCTGACGCTCTGGTCGGTATGGGACGCCTACGGCTACCGGCGTTCGAGCGTGTGGCTCGCGATCGCCTACGGCGTGCTCGCGGTGTTCGCCTTCCTGACGTGGGCGGCGGCGGGCGGGCTCGTGCCCGTGACGGGGCTGCTCTTCGGGGCGGTGTCGCTCTCGGTGCCGCTCGTCTTCGGCGCCCTCGGCGGCGTCATCGGCGAACGCGTCGGCGTCGTCAACGTCGCGATCGAGGCGCAGCTGCTGCTCGGCGCGTTCAGCGCCGCGCTGCTGTCGAGCCTCACCGGAAGCCCCTTCGTGGGTCTCATCGGCGCCATGATCGGCGGCATGCTCGTCGCGGCAGTTCTCGGCGCCTTCGCGATCAAGTACCTCGTCGAGCAGGTCATCGTCGGCGTCGTGCTGAACGTGCTCGTGACGGGGCTCACGGGCTTCCTCTACGGCGTCCTGCTCGTGCCGAACACCGCCGAGCTCAACACGCCGATCCGCTTCACGCGCATCGAGATCCCGCTCCTCAGCGAGATCCCGCTCATCGGGCCCGTGCTGTTCAACCAGACGTTCATCGTCTATCTCATGTACGTCGTCGTCGCGGTCGTCGCCTGGGCGATGTACCGCACGCGCTGGGGTCTGCGTCTGCGGGCCGTCGGCGAGCACCCGCAGGCCGCAGACACGGTGGGTATCAAGGTCAACCCCTCGCGGTTCTGGAACCTCGTGCTCGCCGGGGCGATCGCCGGCATCGGCGGCGCGTACTTCACGCTCGTGTCGGTGCCGCAGTTCGGCAAGGAGATGACGGCGGGGCTCGGCTTCATCGCCCTCGCGGCCGTGATCTTCGGGCGGTGGGATCCGCTCCGTGCGACGCTTGCGGCACTACTGTTCGGGTTCGCGACCAACCTGCAGAACCTGCTGACGGTGTTGAAGACACCGATCCCGAGCGAATTCATGCTCATGCTGCCCTATCTCGTGACGATCCTCGCGGTCGCCGGGTTCGCGGGGCAGATCCGAGGGCCCGCTGCGGCGGGCAAGCCATACATCAAGGGGTGAGCACGGCGATGACCGACATCGACTGGGACGAACTGCGCGCAGCGGCGACCGCCGCGATGCAGCGCGCCTACGCGCCGTATTCGCGTTATCGCGTCGGCGCGGCGGCGCTCGTGTCGGACGGCCGCATCGTGCAGGGATGCAACGTCGAGAACGCGTCGTACGGCGTCGGGCTGTGCGCTGAGTGCGGCCTCGTGAGCGAGCTGCAGATGTCCGGCGGCGGCCAGCTCGTCGCGTTCGTGTGCGTCAACGGCGAGGGCGAGACGATCATGCCGTGCGGGCGCTGCCGGCAGCTGCTGAACGAGTTCGCGCTGCCGGGGATGCTGCTCGAAACGGTGTCCGGCATCCGCACGATCGACGAGGTGCTGCCTGACGC
This sequence comes from Microbacterium sp. Y832, assembly GCF_057669765.1. Taxonomy (NCBI): domain Bacteria; kingdom Bacillati; phylum Actinomycetota; class Actinomycetes; order Micrococcales; family Microbacteriaceae; genus Microbacterium; species Microbacterium sp. Y832. The sequence goes on from NZ_JBYHFM010000001.1 coordinate 316,397, forward strand.
GTTCGGTCCGCGCGACCTCGAGGCGGTGGCCCAATGAGTGCCGGTAAGGTGTCTGAGCCCGCCGAAGGGTCGCCTTCCGCCGTAGAGGCGCACGACGCCGTCGACATCATCCGTGCCAAGCGCGACGGCGGTGCCGTGCCCGAGCGTGCGCTGCGCTGGATGGTCGACGCCTACACGCGCGGCTACGTCGCAGATTCGCAGATGGCATCCTTCGCGATGGCAATCCTGCTCAACGGCATGACGCGCGACGAGATCCGCGTGCTGACCGATGCCATGATCGCGTCGGGCGAGCGCATGAGCTTCGCGGACCTCGGCAAGCCCACGGTCGACAAGCACTCGACGGGCGGCGTCGGCGACAAGATCACGCTTCCGCTTGCTCCGCTGGTCGCATCGTTCGGTGTCGCTGTGCCGCAGCTGTCCGGCCGCGGACTCGGGCACACGGGCGGCACGCTGGACAAGCTCGAGTCCATTCCCGGATGGCGCGCCGCGCTGTCGAACGACGAGATGCTCGCCCAGCTCGCCGACGTCGGAGCCGTCATCTGCGCCGCGGGCTCAGGCCTCGCCCCCGCCGACAAGAAGCTCTACGCGCTGCGTGATGTCACCGGCACGGTCGAGGCGATCCCGCTCATCGCATCGAGCATCATGTCGAAGAAGATCGCCGAGGGCACCGATTCGCTCGTGCTCGACGTCAAGTTCGGCTCGGGCGCTTTCATGCAGGACGTCGACCGCGCGCGTGAGCTCGCCCGCACGATGGTCGCGCTCGGCACCGACTCGGGCGTCGCGACGACCGCGCTGCTGACGGACATGAACACGCCCCTCGGCCTGACGATCGGCAACGCCAACGAAGTGCGCGAATCGGTCGAGGTGCTCGCCGGCGGCGGTCCCGCCGATGTCGTCGAACTCACGGTCGCCCTCGCCCGCGAGATGCTCGCGCTCGCCGGCCAGCCCGATGCCGATGTCGAGCGTGCGCTGCAGGACGGGCGCGCGATGGACACCTGGCGCGCCATGATCCGCGCGCAGGACGGCGATCCGGATGCCCCGCTGCCGCAGCCGAACGAGACGCACACCGTCACCGCGCCCGAAGCGGGCTTCGTCTCTCGCATCGAGGCTCTGCCGTTCGGCATCGCGGCGTGGCGGCTCGGAGCCGGTCGAGCGCGCGCAGAGGACCCGGTGCTGCACGCGGCGGGCATCGACCTGCACGTCAAGCCGGGCGATGAGGTCGCCGCGGGGCAACCGCTCTTCACGCTGCTGGGTCACGACGCCTCGCGCTTCGACCGCGCGCTCGAAGCGGTCGAGGGGGCGTGGCAGATCGCGCTCGAACCCCCCGCGCGCACGCCGCTCGTCTTCGAGCGCATCACGGCGTGAGCCACCGGCAGCCCGATCCGAACTGAACCCACCGCACGACCCGAGGAGCCCACGCCATGCCCATCGAACAGAACGGCGACGCCGTCGTACAGGGCGTCTCGCTCCGCGGACTGCCGAAGGTGTCGTTGCACGATCACCTCGACGGCGGCGTGCGCCCCGAGACGATCGTCGACCTCGCCGATGAGCACGGCATCGATGTGCCCGAGACCGACGCGGCGGACCTCGCCGAATGGTTCGCTGCGCGCAGCGACGCCGGATCGCTCGAGGAGTACCTCACGATGTTCGAGGTCTCGACCGCGGTCATGCAGACACGAGAAGGGCTGACCCGCGTCGCGCGGGAGTTCGTCGAAGACCTCGCGTCGGACGGCGTCGTCTACGGCGAGATGCGCTGGGCGCCCGAGCAGCACCTGACCCGCGGGCTCACGCTCGACGAGGCGGTGGCGGCCGTGCAGGAGGGCATCGAAGAAGGCGAGGATGCCGCCGAGGGTCGCGGTCACGACATCCGGGTCGGTCAGCTGCTCAGTGCGATGCGCCAGACCGACCGCTCGCTCGAGGTCGCCGAGCTCGCGGTGAGCTGGCGCGAGCGCGGAGTCGTCGGCTTCGACATCGCCGGCCCCGAAGAGGGCTATCCCGCGTCGCGTCACCGCGCCGCCTTCGACTACCTCGCCGAGGCGTTCTTCCCCGTCACGGTGCACGCTGGCGAAGCGGCGGGCCTCGATTCGATCCGCGGTGCGCTGCTGGACGGCCGCGCCTTGCGGCTCGGTCACGGGGTGCGCATCGCCGAAGACCTCGAGCTCGTCTCGAGCGCCGGCGACGAGGTGTACGTGCGCTTCGGCGACCTTGCGCGCTGGGTGCGCGACCGCGAGATCGCGCTCGAGCTGTCGCCGTCGTCGAATCTGCAGACGGGGGCGAGCGCGGCGTGGGGGCGCACCCTCGAGGACCACCCGTTCGACCTGCTCTACCAGCTCGGCTTCGCGGTGACGGTCAACGTCGACAACCGCACGATGAGCGGCACGTCGCTGACGCGCGAGCTCGCGCATCTCGTCGAGACGTTCGACTACACCCTCGAAGACATCGAGGCGTTCCAGCTCAACGCCGCCGCGGCGGCATTCCTCGCCGTCGAAGAGCGCGAAGAGCTCATCGAGATCATCGGCGAGGGCTTCACGCGCTGACCGGACCGCGGCATCCGCTCCTGCAGAGACGGGGCGGATGCGCGGCCGGCGCGCGGTCAGGGCAGGCCGAGAAGAGCGAGGATGCCGCGCGCCAGGACGACCGTCGCGCCGGCCCAGGCGATCGCGAGCATCGCCCGACGCGCGGTGCGTGGCGCGACGAACCGGGCGAGCAGGCTTCCGATCAGGATGCCCACAACCGTCGCCGCGACCAGGAGGCAGATATCTCCTGTGGGCGAGACCGGCAGACCCCGAAGCAGCACGGAGACGGCGCTCAGCGCGACGAAGATCACTTGCACGCTCGCCGCGAAGCGGCGCTGCTCCCACCGGTCGCCCACGGCGTAGGCGGCAAGCGCCGGGCCTGACAGGCCGCTTGCGACGTGCATGAAGCCCGCCGCACTGCCGGCCACGACGGCACCCTTTCTGCCCCGCAGCGGCGCCGAAAGGGCGGGCACCCACCCGGCGGTGAGCGCGAAGTACGCCATCCCGGCGATGAGCAGCAGCACCGCGGCATCCGGGATCGCGCGCACGAGGAACGCGCCGAGCGGAGCGGCGAGCAGCCCCGGCCAGATGAGCCACGCGGTGCGACGCCAGTCGACCTCGCGCCACACGAGCGGCACGGCGCTGAGCGCGGCGACGAGGGCCAGCAGCACCGCGATCGTGACGCCTTCGAGCGGCCCGTAGACGAGCACGATGGGGCCGACGAGCACGAGCACGAAGCCGAGCCCGGTGATGCGCTGTATGACGGCGGCGACGAACGCGGCGGCACAGGCGAGGGCGAGGGTCACGGGCGAGGAGTTTACGGCCTCCCGGTGACGCGCCCGTGACGACGCCGAGCCGCGCGTCCGTCAGCCGAGTTCAGCCTGTCGCGCCGCGACGACCTCCTGCACGCGGGCGAAGAGCGGATGCGCGGGTTCCAGGCCCGTGACCGACTCGGTGAACGTCGCGGCATCCTGTTCCCGCAGCTGTCGCTGCATCTCGACCGACTGCGGGTCGTCGGCATCGTCGAAGGCGAGTGCGGCGCCCATCGCCCTGACGAGCGCGTCGACGCCGAGGCCGCGTTCGGCCGCCTCGGCCGCCGGCCCGACGAACCGCTCGTGCCGCGACAGCTTGCGCAGCGGCTGGCGCCCGACGCGCCACACCGTGTCCGGCAGCGCGGGGTTGCGGAAGCGCCGCAGGATCGTGGCCCGATACTGGGCCTGCACGGACGGGTCGAGTCCGTGTTTGGCGACGAGCAGCGCCGACGTCTCTTCGAGCGTCGCCTCGACCTTGGCTGCGATCGCCGGGTCGGCGAGGGCGTCCGAGATCATCTCGACGCCCGCCTGGGCGCCGAAGTACGCCGTCGTGGCGTGACCCGTGTTGACCGTGAACAGCTTGCGCTCGATGTACGGCGCAAGGTCGTCGACGAAGTGCGCGCCGGGTATATCGGGCACGGAGTCGCCGAACGGGCCCCGTTCGATCGCCCACTCGAAGAACGGCTCGACCGTCACGTCGACTCCGCCGCCCGCGGGCTGTCCCGGGACGATGCGGTCCACGGCCGTGTTGGCGAAGACGGCGCGACCCGAAATGGCATCCCACGCGTCGCCGGCCTGCTCGCGGATCTTGTCGCGCAGGATGTCGGTCGCATTGATCGCGTTCTCGCACGCCATGACCTGCAGGGGCGGCGAGGACGGGTCGCGCAGCGCGAGCCCCGCCAGGACGAGCGGCGCGACGAAGGGCAGCACGGACGGCCCCACGGCCGTCGTGACGACGTCGGCCCCGGCGACCTCTTCGATCACCTGGTCGGCATGCTCTGCGCTGTTGATGGCGCGGAAGCCGGTCACAACCGTGTCGCGGCCGCCGTCGCCGACTTCGTGCACGGTGTACTGCGAGACGGAGTTGAGAGCATCGACGAGGGGAGCGGAGACATCGGAGAACACGAGCTCGTACCCGGCCTCGTGCAGCAGCATGCCGACGAAGCCTCGGCCAATGTTTCCCGCGCCGAACTGGACGGCCTTCATCAGACGCCTGCCGCCGAGACGAGGGCGTACAGCTCGTCGGGCGTCTGGGCGGCCTTGAGCCGGGCGACGTCGTCCTCTTCGGAGAACAGGATCGCGATCTGCGACAGGATCTCGAGGTGCTCGTCGCCCTTGCCGGCGATGCCCACGACGAAGGTGACCGGCTCACCGCCCCAATCGACACCGCCGTCGTACCGAACCACCGACAGTGCCGAGTCGAGGATTTCGTCCTTCGTCTCGTTCGTGCCGTGCGGGATCGCCAGCTCGTTGCCCATGTAGGTCGACACGGTCTGCTCGCGCTGCTGCATCGCGTCGAAGTAGGCGCCGGTGACGGCACCGGCTGCTTCGAGGATGTCAGCGGCTTCCTTCATCGCCTCTTCGCGCGTCGCGCTGCCGCTGTGGATCCTGACCTGCTCGGGGTTCAGTACGTCACGTGCCATTTCGGTTTCCCTTCGTCGATGGACGGATGCCGCGCGCCGAGGCTGCAGAACCGGGGGCATGACGCCGGCCCGGCCCTGCAGCGGTCTCGGGGCTACGTCCCATCCTGATGCTGGTCGCGCACCAGGTCTACGACCTCGTCGTACTTCGGGGAGTTCATGAAGTTGTCGACCGACACGTGCATCGCGCCCGGCACCTGCTTGCGCGCGCGGTCGGTGAGCTGGTTCTGGGTGATGACGAGGTCGGCGCTGTCATCGAGGTTCGCGATCGCCTTGTTGGTGACCGCGACGTCGTCGATGCCCGCCTTCTTCATCTTGTTCCGCAGCACACTGGCACCCATCGCCGACGATCCCATACCGGCGTCGCACGCGAACACGACGCTGCGCACCTGCTTCGTCGCGACGATGCCGCCGTCGAGCTGTCCGCCGGTCTCGGCCTCGGTCTCGAGCTTGTCCACGGCCTCCTGCGCTTCGCGGACCGCTTCGGGGTCCTTGCCGTCCGAAACGCGCAGCGCGTCGAGGGCGACAGAGGATTTGCCCTTGATGGCCGCCGTCTTCGAGACGGCGGTCGAGAATTGGTCGGCCTCGGCGAGCAGGTCGCGCTTGCGTGAGGCGCGCAGGATCACCGATGCCACGAGGAAGGTCACGGTGGCCGCGAGCACGACCGACAGCAGCACGACGAGCAGGTTCGGCACACCCGCGCCGACGGCCGCCGCGCTGACGGCGAAGATGCTGCCCGGGGCCGCAGGGAAGACGAGTCCGCCGCCCAGCAGCATGTTCGTCGTGACGCCCGTGGCGCCACCCGCGATGAGAGCGAGGATGAGGGTCGGCTTCATGAGGGCGTAGGGGAAGTACACCTCATGGATGCCCCCGGCGAACTGGATGATCGCCGCGCCCGGCGCCGAGGCGCGAGCCGCGCCGATGCCGAAGAACGCGAACGCCAGGAGCAGGCCCAGACCCGGACCCGGGTTGGCCTCGAGGAGGAACAGGATCGACTGGCCGTCCCGCTCGGACTCGGTGAGACCGAGCGGGGTGAGCACGCCGTGGTTGATGGCGTTATTGAGGAACAGCACCTTCGCCGGCTCGATCAGAATGCTCGTCAAGGGCAGCAGGTTCAGCTCGACGAGCCAGCTGACGGCGTTGCTGAGCACGGTCATCAGGCCGTTCACGAGCCACGCGATCGGGTAGAACCCGACGATGGCCATGATGAACCCCCAGATGCCCGCCGAGAACATGTTCACGAGCATCTCGAAGCCCGAGCGGATCTTGCCGTCCCACAGGCTGTCCAGCCAGCGCATCGTCCACGCCGCGAGCGGCCCCATGATCATCGCGCCGATGAACATGTGCACCTGGCCGAGCTGGTTGTCGGCGGGGAGGTCGGCGTTGACCTGCGCGATCAGCAGGTCAGAACCGGCGATCGCGCCCATCGTCGCGATGACGCCGACGACGCCGCCGCGCTGCTTGTAGACGATGTAGCCGCCCGTGTAGCCGATGATGAGCGGCAGCAGGTAGTGGATGAAGGGCCCCACGATCGATGCCAAGTCGGCATTGGGGGTGAATCCCTTCTCGATGAAGAACATCGTGAAGATGCCCCACGCGATGAGAGCGGGGATGTTCGGCATGATCATGCCGGAGAGGAACGTTCCGAAACGCTGCACGCCTACGCGGGCACCGCCGGCGGCCTTTGCAGGGGTCGAGGCCGTCGTCATGACTCTGTCTCCTTCTTCCGGGTGGCGGCCGTCCGGGCCGCGGTTCGTGCCGATCCCGCGTCGTCCGTGGCGAGCGCGGAGGCGGCGATGTCTCGGGCATCGGCGATCGTGTACTGCAACAGGGTGGCTCGCACGTCGGCCAGCGCCGTCGGCGCCATCGACAGCGACGTCGCGCCGAGCCCGACGAGCACGACGGCCAAGAGGGGGTCGGCCGCGGCTTCGCCGCAGATCCCCACGGGCTTGCCGTTCATCCGACCGGCCTCGCCGACCTCGCGGATGAGCCGCAGGACGGCGGGGTGCCAGGGGTCTTGGAACGCCGCGACCGAGCCGAGCAGCCGGTCGGCCGCCAGGGTGTACTGCGTCAGGTCGTTCGTGCCGATCGAGGCGAAGTCGGCGTGGGCGAGCACGCGGTCCGCCATGAGCGCCGACGACGGCACCTCGACCATGACGCCGGCGGTCTTGATGCCGTAGTCGCGGGCGACGCCGACGAAGTACTCCGTCTCTTCGACCGTCGCGACCATGGGGGCCATGACCCACAGGTCGGCGCTGGTGGCGGCATCCGCTTGGGCCAGGGCCGTCAGCTGCTCGTGCAGGATGTCCTCGCTCGCGCGGAGCGCGCGGATCCCGCGCAGGCCCAGGGCGGGGTTGTCCTCGTGCGCGTCGTTGAGGAACGCCAGCGGCTTGTCGGCGCCCGCGTCGAGCACGCGCACGACGACCTTCTTGCCGGGAAAGGCCGCGAGCAGCTTCGTGTACGCCTCGCGCTGCTGCTCGACCGTCGGCGCCTGGTTCGCGCTCAGGAACAGGAACTCGGTGCGGAACAGCCCGACGCCCTCGGCGCCCAGTGCGACCGCCTCGGCCGCACTCTCGGGTTTGCCCAGGTTCGCCAGCAGCGGGATCGCCGTGCCGTCGGCGAGGGCTCCATCGGTGATGGGCGCCGACGACGCCGCCGCCCGCGCGTCGGCGCGGTTCGCCGCGCGATCGAGCTCGTCGGCGGTCGGCTGCGTCGTGATGACGCCGGCGGCGGCATCCACGATCACCGTCTCGCCGTCGGTCAGATCCTGAGCCCCGACGGCTCCGACGATCGCGACGATCGACTTCTCGCGGGCGAGGATCGCGGTGTGCGAGGTCGGCCCGCCCTCGGTCGTGATGAGAGCGAGCACCTTGTCGAGGTCGAGCAGGGCCGTGTCCGCCGGCGCGAGGTCTTTCGCCACGAGCACGAACGGGTGCCCCGGGTCGGGCACCCCCGGCGCGGGCACACCGCGCAGCCGTGCGATGACGCGCTGCGCCACGTCGTCGAGGTCGGCGGCTCGCTCGCCGAGGTAGCCGCCCATAGCGACGAGCTGTTCGCGGAACGACGCGAAGGCATCGTACACGGCGAACTCGCCCGTCTTGGCGTCAGCCAGGCGGGCGTCGATCTCGGACTCGAGCGACGGGTCCTCGGCCATCATCGCCTGGGCCTCGAGCACGTCCCGGGCCGCGCCGCCGGCTTGCGCGCCGCGTTCCTCGAGCTCGCGTGCGACAGAGGCGACGGCCTCGCGCACGCGCGTCCGCTCTTCTTCGGGGCTGCGCTCGCTGGGTGCGTCGCTCGGCGGGGGGAAGGGCTCGGCCATGCGCGCGACGGTCCCCTGGGCAACGCCCAGCCCGATACCCACTCCGCGAATCTCCGGCATGGCCTACTCCGCGTCGTGGTCGGTCGAGAGCAGCTCGGCGAGCCGGTCGAGAGTGGCTTCGGCGCTGTCGCCGTCGGCGGTGAGGGTGACGTAGTCGCCCTGTTCGATGCCCAGGGCGATGACGCCGAGGATGCTCGCGGCGTTGACCGGCCCGCCGGCATCCTTCGCGATCGTGACGGGGATCGCGGCGTCTTTCGCGGCCTGAGCGAACAGCTTCGCCGGACGAGCGTGAAGTCCGTGCGACGACCCGATCCGGACCGTCCTGGTGATGGAGGGCATGATCTGTGTCTCGTCTCTCTCGTACGGTGCGATGGGCATGGGGCGCAGCGCGGGGTCTCCGACCGAATCGCGGACGATCTGCAGCGTGCGCGAGCCGTCGATGTCGGCGAAGATGTCCGGCGGCAGCAGCACGACGGTGGTCCCGCGATAGGCGGCGTCGAGCTCGATGCGCTCCAGATCGTGTTCGAGATGCGGGCCCACCAGCACGACGTCGGCGGCATCGAGATCGATCGGCAGGGACTTCTCGGTACCGGCGAAGGCGGTGCAGGCGAAGCCGCTGTCGTGCGCCGCGTGGCGCAGGCGCTGAGCGACGAAGGTGCTCGACGCACCCGCACCGCAGACCACGAGGATCCTCATCGACCCGACCTCCCTGTGACGCCATTCTGGTGAAAAGCCGGGGCAGCGACAACCACCCCTTCTTCCGCGGGGGCGGAAACGGGCCACGGTGCGCGTGGTTGACTGGGCGTGGCCTGCCACCGAAGGAGCACCGTGACCAGAGCGCGACAGGACCGCCTGCTCGGCCTGCTCGCGCGCGACGGCCAGTGGGCGACCGCGGCGAGCCTCGCCGATGCGCTCGGCGTCACGCCCCGCAGCATCCGCTCATATGTCACGGCGCTCAACGCGCGGGTGCCCGACGGTGGTGCCGTCGAGTCGGGGCCGCACGGGTACCGGGCGGGGCCGTATGCTGCGGCCGCACTGCGAACGACCGGCGGTGTCGATGCCCCCCGAGACCGGCTGCACACGCTCGTGCGGTCGCTGCTGGATGCGCCCGAAGGCATCGACGTCTTCGAGTCCGCCGACGCGCTGCACGTCAGCCCCGCGACTCTCGACGCCGACCTCGCGCGCGTGCGCGGACTCCTCGGCGGCACCGAGCTGACGCTGGAGCGTTCTGCGGCGCAGGCGCGGCTGCGGGGCACCGAGATGGCGCAGCGGCGGTTGCTGTCGCGGCTCGCGCACGACGAGATGGAGGCGGGCTCGTTCGACCTCGAGGCGCTGCGGCGAACGCTCGGCGAGGGGTCGATCGGCGCGCAGGCGTTCGGGCCGTTCAAAACCGACCTCGTCACGCAACTCGGCGCGCTCGGGTACTTCGTCAACGAGTTCGGCATCGCCGATGTCGTCATGCACATCGCGATCGCCGCCGACCGCGTATCGCGCGACCGCGGACTCGACGGCGCCGGAGCGCAGGGCCCCGCGCAGCAGCAAGTCGCGGAGATCCTCGCGGCGCTGTCAGAGCAGCACCTGGGGGTGACGCTCGGGGCCGGAGACGTGCAACATCTCGCGACGCTCGTCCTGACGCGCGTCGTCGCGCCCGGGGAGGGGGAGCCCGGTGCACAGGCGCGCGCGCGGCTGGAGCCCGACGTGCACGAAGCCGTGCGCGCGGTTGTCGAGGGGGCGGCATCCGAGTTCCTCGTCGACATCGCGCACGAGGACTTCATCCTGCGGCTCGCGCTGCACGTGCAGAACCTGCGGCACCGCGCGCGGGAGCGGGCGTGGTCGCGCAATCCGCTGACGCGGTCGCTGAAGTCGACGTACCCGATGATCTTCGAAGTCGCCGTCTACATCGCGTCGGGGCTGCACGAGCGCCTCGACATCCCCCTGCTCGACGACGAGATCGCCTACATCGCGATGCATGTCGGCGGACGCCTCGAGCGCAGCCGCCGCGCCGACCAGCTGCTGACGGCGACGATCGTGTGCCCCGGATACTACGAGCTGCACGAACTGCTGCGCTCGTCGGTCGACCGCTCGCTCGGGCAGGCGATCGAGGTCGTGGGCGTCGAGACGCGCGCCGACCCCGACTGGGCCTCGATCGACACCGACCTCGTTCTGACGACGATCGACCCTCCGGCACCCGGGGAGCGGACCGTGCGAATCCAGCCGTTCCTCACGGGCGCCGACGTCGAGCGGGTGCAGTCTGCGGCGGTGCGGATCCGGCGGGGACGACGGCTCGCGCGGCTGCGCGACGAGCTGTCGCGGTACTTCTCGCCCGAGGCGTTCGTTCATGGGCTCGGCGGCGGCTCGTCGGAGGCCGTGATCCGACGTCTGGGGGCGCTCCTCGTGGCGAAGGGCGTCATCGACGACGATTACGTCGAGCGGGCGATCCAGCGAGAAGAGCTGTCGTCGACGGCGTTCACCGACGCGCTCGCCGTGCCGCACGCGCTCGGGATGACCGCGACGCGCACCGCGATCGCGATCGGCATCGCCGACCCGTCGATCGAATGGGGCGAGGGCCGTGTGCAGGTCGTCGCGCTCGTGGCGTTCTCCGAGACCGACCGCGAGGCGTTCCAAACCGTGTTCGAGCAGTTCGTCGAGGTGTTCAGCGAACGCGACTCGGTGCAGCGCATCGTGCGCCGCGGCACGGACTTCGCCTCGTTCCTCGATGAGCTGGTCGCTGTCGTGGATGGGTGACGCCGGGTCGGTCGGCGTCTACGGGGCCGGTGGCTCCCGTTCGTCTGCCTCGAACGGTCGGCTTCCGGGCGATTCGAACGCAGAATGTGACATCTGAACGGCCGGGGCGGGCCGAGAACGGCCCCGGTCTCAGGAGCGCTCGTCGTCGTCGTGCATGACGGCATCGACGGCGGCGGCTCCGGCGGCCGGAGTGGCTGCGGCCGCGGCTTGGCGTGCAGCCTGGATCGCGCGCTGCCCGGCCGGCAGGCCGATCGCGAGGCCCACCACGATGAAGGCCAGGATGCCCGCGGCGATCAGCAGCAGCTCGATCGACACGACGTCGGCGAGGGGCCCGAACACGACCATGCCGAGCGGCATCCCCACGGCCATGACGATGCCGACGAAGCCGAACACACGGCCCTGCCGCTCCGGTTCGACGGTCTCTTGCAGGAGCGTCATCGACGGGGTCGAGAAGAACGGCACGGCGAGTCCGACGAGGAACATGAATCCGAAGAACAGCCAGATGTTGAACGACAGCCCGAGACCGATCGACAGCGCCCCGAAGACGAGCGACGAGACGACGATCATCCCGATTCGGCTGCGGTGTGCGAAGAACGAGGCGACGACGATGCCGCCGAGCACCATTCCGACGCTGAACGACACCTCGAGGATCGCGAGGTTGACGACATCCTGTGTCGGACCCGCCGGGAACGAGCGCACGAGCATGAGCGGCGTGAGGTTGGACGGCGCGACGGCGAGCACGAAGATGATCGCGAACAGCACGAGCAGCCAGCGCACGAACGCGTGATGGGCGATGTAGCGCACGCCGTCGACGAGGTCGGCGAAGTACCCGGTCTGCACATCCCCCGTGCGTCGCACGGGTTTGACGGGGATGAACGCGAGCAGTCCGATGCCGAGCGCGGCGGTCACGACGTCGATGAAGAAGATCGGGATGAGCGAGGCGGCCGAGCCTCCGTACGCCACCGACGCCCACGCGTACAGGGCGCCGCCGACCGCGGGGGCGAGCAGAGCCATCGCCGATTGGATCGACCCGTTGATGCCGTTGACCCGCATGAGGTTGCGCGTCGGAACGATCTGCGGGATCAGGGCCGACACGGCCGGCGTCTGGATGCCGGCGCCCGCCGAACGGATCGCCATCGTCAGGAAGATGAGCCACACGGCGTCGTAGCCCCTCATCATGATCAGGGCGAGCGTGAGCGTCGTCACGGCGATGGCGGCGTCGGCGGCCATGATGAGGTACTTGCGGTTGTGGCGATCGGCCCACACACCGCCGAAGATCGACACGACCGCCTGCGGCAGAAAGCCGAACAGCGCCGCGAGGGTCATGATGAGCCCCGACTGGTACGTGATCGTCAGGTACCAGAAGACGGTGTACTGCACGAGCATCGAGCCGAACAGGCTGAAGGTCTGCCCCCCGAGGAACAGGATGACATTGCGCAGCCAGCGGGGAGGATCGGATGCCACCCCCGCGGGCGCGTCCGACGTCGTCGTGTCGTCGCTCATGCCGTGCCCCCCTTGTTGCGTCCTCACCTGAAGACCGGGTGGCACGATAACACGCACCCCGGACACGCGGGGCCGCTTTCCGTCAGGAGACGGCATCCGACCACCGAGACGGCGCGTGAGTGGCGGACCCCCCGCCCGGTCAGCCGAGCGTGTCCAGCAGCGCGCGGGCGCCGGAGGCGAGGGCGCTGATGCGGGTCTGGGCATCGGTGGGGGAGTCGCCGCGCACATCGAGGTAGAGCTTGAGCTTGGGCTCGGTTCCGCTCGGGCGCACGAGCACGCGCGAGCCGTCCGCGAGCCACAGGCGCAGCACGTCGCCCGGCGGCAGGCCGTCCACGCCCTCGAGCAGGTCGTCGATGCGCTCGACGGCGACATCGCCGATCGCCACCGGGGGCTCGGCCCGCAGCGCGCCCAGGATGCGCGCGATCGCCGACACGTCGTCGACCCGGATCGCGATCTGGTCGCTCGCGAACGAACCGAAGGTCTCGTCGAACTCGTAGAGCAGATCGGTGAGCGAACGCCCCTCGGCCCGCGCGTCGGTCGCCAGCCCCAGGATCGCGACGGCGGCGGAGATCCCGTCCTTGTCGCGCACCGTTTCGGGATTGACGAGATAGCCGAGTGCCTCCTCGAACCCGAACACCAAGCCGGGAGCCCGTGAGATCCACTTGAACCCCGTGAGGGTCGCGTAGAAGTCCAGCCCGTAGTGCTCGGCGACGACCGCGAGGCCGGGCGATGACACCAGCGAGCAGGCCAGGGAGGCGCCGTCGATGCCGGCCGCGAGCCGCGCGGCCCGCCATCCCAGAAGCAGCCCGACCTGGTTTCCGCTCAGGCGCCGCCAGCCGCCCTCGGCCTCGGCATCCGGAATCGCGACCGCGAGCCGGTCGGCGTCGGGGTCGTTCGCGATCACGAGCTCGGCGCCCGCGGCGCGGGCGGTCTCGAACGCGAGATCCATCGCACCGGGCTCTTCGGGATTGGGGAACGACACCGTGGGAAACGCGCCGTCGGGCTCGATCTGGGCCCCGACGAGCATCGGCAGGGGGTATCCGGCCTCGCCGAGGATGCGTTCGAGGGTCTGCCATCCGACGCCGTGCATCGCGGTGTACACCCACGAGAACCCCTCGGCGCCCGGCCCCGCGGGGGCGACCGCCGCCGTCGCGGCGACGTACTCGTCGATGACCGCCTCGGACGCCGTCTCGTACGCGAGCGAGCGGGGGATCGCGGCGAGGTCGCCCTCGTCGGCGATGCGCTGGATATGCGCCGCGATCTCGGCATCGGCGGGCGCGACGATCTGCGACCCGCCGTCGGCACCGCCGAGGTACACCTTGTAGCCGTTGTCATCCGGCGGGTTGTGGGATGCCGTCACCATGACGCCCGCCGCCGCGTCGAAGTACCGCACGGCGAAGGCGAGCACGGGGGTCGGCAGCAGGCGCGGCAGCAGGATGACCCGCAGCCCCGCTCCCGCGAAGATCTCGGCGGAGTCCCGGGCGAACACGTCGGAGTTGCGTCGTCCGTCGTACCCGATGATGACCGTCGGGGTCTCGTCGGCGCCGGCGTGCTCGCGTAGATATGCCGCGAATCCCGCGGCGGCCTGCCCCACGAGCACTCGGTTCATGCGGTTGCTGCCCGCCCCGAGTCGACCGCGCAGGCCTGCGGTGCCGAAGGCGAGGCGCGTCGAGAAGCGGTCCGCGAGTGAGGCGGATGCTGCCGGGTCGCCCTCGTCGGCGGCGTCCAGGAGCGCCCGCAGTTCGGCGCGGGTCTGGCCGTCGGGGTCCTGGGCGAGCCAGGCGACGGCTCGCGCTCGCAGTGCGTCGTCGAGTCGGGGGGCGGCATCCGTCCCCGCGGATTCGGACGCGACCATGTCCGGCTCGGCGCCGCTCATAGGGCGCCGATGACGCGGGCGAGCAGCGACGAGATGACGGGCTCGGCCGCGCGGCCCGCCTCGATGACCTCCTGATGACTGAGCGGAGTCGTCTGGATGCCGGCCGCCATGTTCGTGATGAGCGACAGCCCGAGGATCTCCATGCCGGCCTGTCGCGCGGCGATCGCTTCGAGCGCCGTCGACATGCCGACGATGTGCCCGCCGATCGTCTTGGCCATGCGCACTTCGGCGGGCGTCTCGTACTGGGGCCCGCGGAATTGGCAGTACACGCCCTCATCGAGCGTCGGGTCGATCGACAGTGCGACGTTGCGCAGGCGCATCGAGTACAGATCGGTCAGGTCGATGAACGTCGCGCCCTCGAGGGGAGACGCGCCGGTGAGGTTGATGTGATCGCTGATGAGCACGGGCTGGCCGGGGCTCCATGTGTGCCGGATGCCGCCTGCCCCGTTGGTGAGCACCATGATCCGCGCGCCCGTCGCGGCGGCCGTGCGCACACTGTGCACGACGCGACGCGGCCCGTGGCCCTCGTAGAAGTGTGTGCGGGCGCCGATCACGAGCACATTGCGGCCCTTGTCGGTGCGGACACTGCTCAGCGTGCCGACGTGCCCCTCGAGCGCGGGCCGGCTGAAGCCCGTGACCTCGGTCGCGGGAAAGCTCGCCGTCGTCTCGCCGATGAGCTCGGCGGCCCTGCCCCAGCCGCTTCCGAGCGTCAGGGCGATGTCGTGCTGCTCGACGCCGGTGAGCCGCGCGATGTCGGCGGCCGCCTCGGCGGCGACGGCGAACGGATCGGCACTCGGGTCATCGAGCGGGTTCGCGATGGTGTCTGGCATGCCCCCCACTCTAGGAACGCAAGCGCGTCGCGGCTATACACGTCGGTGACCGGAGTGTCGCCCCGGTCATGGGCGCGCCATCCGTCGGGAAGAATAGATGCCATGTCCTTGAGCTTCGAGCGCACCCAGTCCGTCGCGATCCTCGGCGGCGGGCCGGGCGGTTACGAGGCGGCGCTGGCAGCGAGGCAGCTCGGCGCCGACGTGACCCTCGTCGAACGCGCGGGGGTCGGCGGCTCGGCTGTCATGACCGACGTCGTGCCGTCCAAGTCGCTCATCGCGACCGCAGACGCCGCTGTCGCGATCGCCGGGGCGAGCGACCTCGGAGTGCAGCTGTTCGCAAAGGGCGACACCGGGAAGCCGCTCAAGCCCGAGATCGCGATCAACATGCGCGCCGTCAACAAGCGGCTGCTCTCTCTCGCTCGGCAGCAGTCCGATGACATGCGCGCCGCGCTCGTCGAGGCCGGCGTCCGCCTCATCTCGGGGCACGGCCGGCTTGAGGGCGAGAACGCCGTCGTCATCTCGACCGACGTCGGGGGCACCGACTTCGACCGCATCGAGGCAGACACCCTCGTCGTCTCGGTCGGCGCGTCGCCGCGCGAGCTGCCGAGCGCGATGCCCGATGGTGAGCGCATCCTCACCTGGACCCAGCTGTACGACATGAAGGCGCTGCCCGAGCATCTCATCGTCGTCGGCTCCGGCGTCACCGGTGCAGAATTCGCGGGTGCGTACATGAACCTCGGTGCGAAGGTCACGCTCGTCTCGAGCCGCGACCAGGTGCTGCCCGGCGAAGACACCGACGCCGCAGCGGTGCTCGAGCGCGTGTTCAAGCGCGGCGGAATGACGCTGCTGTCGAAGTCGCGCGCCGACAAGGTCGAGAACCTCGGCGACCGCGTCGTCGTGACGCTGAGCGACGGACGCACGGTCGAAGGCAGCCACTGCCTCATGGCCGTCGGATCGGTGCCCAACACGGCAGGCATCGGACTCGAGCAGGCCGGCGTGCAGATGACCGAGTCCGGGCACATCCAGGTCAACCGAGTCGCGCGCACCTCGGTGCCCAACATCTACGCCGCCGGCGATTGCACGACCTTCGTGCCGCTCGCCTCGGTCGCCTCGATGCAAGGTCGGACGGCCGTCTTCCACGCTCTGGGCGATGTCGTCATTCCGCTCGAGCGCCGCCGGATCGCCTCGAACATCTTCACCGCCCCCGAGATCGCCACGGTCGGCTGGCAGGAGAAGGACATCCTCGACGGGCGGATCGCCGCCGTCGTGCACAAGCTGCCGCTCGCGGCGAACCCGCGGGCGAAGATGATGGGTATCAAGGACGGCTTCGTCAAGCTCATCGCGCGGCAGGGGTCGGGCAGTGTCGTGGGCGGCGTCATCGTGGGGCCGCGGGCATCCGAGCTCATCTACCCGATCGCGATCGCCGTCGAACGGCGCCTGACGATCGACCAGGTCTCGCGCGTCTTCACCGTCTACCCGTCGCTGTCGGGCAGCATCACGGATGCCGCCCGCGCCATGCATGTCGTGGATCACACGGTGTACGGGGCCTGAGCCCGCGCATCCGTCTCCCCGCCGGGCGGGGCGTCCCGACCGGCCTTACGGTGCGGTGATCGTGAGCAGCAGGTGGCCGGCCGACACGGTCGCGCCGGCCGCGGCGTTGATCGAGCCGATGACGCCGTCCTTGTGGGCCTGGATGGGCTGCTCCATCTTCATCGCCTCGAGCACGATGACGAGGTCGCCCTTGACGACCTGTTGGCCGTCCTCGACCGCGACCTTGACGATCGTGGCCTGCATCGGGGCCTTGACGGCGTCACCCGAGGCTCCTGCCACAACCGTCGTCGTGTGCGAGCGGCGAGACGGGGGTGCGGCGGCGGGGCGTCCGGTGGCGCCGGACGTCGCGGTGATGCGGTCCGGAAGGCTCACCTCGAGGCGCTTGCCGCTCACCTCGACGACGACGGTGTGGCGCGGCTCGGCGGCCTTCGGAGCCTCGAGCTCCCCGTCCCACGGGGGGATGTCGCCGGCGAACTCGGTCTCGATCCAGCGCGTGAAGACGCCGAAGTGGCCGTCCTCAGCGGTGAAGGCCGGGTCGCGCACGACCTCGCGATGAAACGGCAGCACGGTCGGCAGGCCGGTGATCTCGAACTCGTCGAGTGCTCGGCGCGCTCGCTCCAGAGCCTGGGCGCGGTCGCGGCCGGTCACGATGATCTTCGCCAGCAGCGAGTCGAAGGCGCCCGAGACGCTGTCGCCGGCCGTGACGCCCGAATCGAGGCGGATGCCGGGACCGCCGAACGTCTTGAAGACGTGAATGGGTCCGGGCTGGGGCAGGAAACCGCGCCCCGGGTCTTCGCCGTTGATGCGGAACTCGATCGAGTGGCCCTCGGCGACGGGGTCGTCGTAGCCGATGTCCTGACCCTCGGCGAGACGGAACTGCTCGCGGACGAGGTCGATGCCGGTGACTTCTTCGGACACGGGGTGTTCGACCTGCAGGCGTGTGTTGACCTCGAGGAAGGAGATCGTGCCGTCGGCGCCGATGAGGAACTCGCACGTTCCCGCGCCGACGTAGCCGACTTCGCGGAGGATGGCCTTCGACGATTCGTACAGGATGCGGTTCTGCTCGTCCGTGAGGAACGGCGCCGGAGCCTCCTCGACGAGCTTCTGGTGGCGGCGCTGCAGCGAGCAGTCCCGCGTCGAGATGACGACGACGTTGCCGGCGGCATCCGCGAGGCACTGCGTCTCGACGTGACGCGGCTTGTCGAGGTACTTCTCGACGAAGCACTCGCCGCGACCGAAGGCGCTGACTGCTTCGCGAGTCGCCGACTCGAACTGCTCGGGGATCTCTTCCTTCGTGCGCGCGACTTTGAGGCCGCGCCCGCCGCCGCCGAAGGCGGCCTTGATCGCGATCGGCAGACCGAACTCATCGGCGAAAGCGATGACCTCGTCGGCGCCCGAGACGGGGCCCGGCGTGCCCGGTGCGAGCGGCGCGCCGACCTTCTCTGCGACGTGGCGGGCCGTGACCTTGTCGCCGAGCGCTTCGATCGCGTCGGGGGACGGGCCGATCCAGATGAGGCCGGCGTCCGAGACGGCGCGCGCGAAGTCGGCGTTCTCGGCGAGGAACCCGTAGCCGGGGTGGACGGCGTCTGCGCCCGAGCGGCGCGCGACCGAGAGGATCTTGTCGATCGAGAGGTACGTGTCGGCGCTCGTCGAGCCGTCGAGTGCGTACGCCTCGTCGGCGAGTCGCACGTGCAGGGCGTCGCGATCCTGATCGGCGTAGACCGCGACTGACGAGATGGCGGCGTCACGTGCGGCACGGATGATGCGAACGGCGATCTCGCCGCGATTGGCAATGAGGACCTTGGTGATCTTCGCCGGAGCGGTCTGAGGCATGGATGTCAGCCTACCGAGGGTTGTGGGCGCGCTTTTGAGTACTCCCTACAAGAACCGTCGAAAAACGTGGGAGTCCTACGACAACGTCGGATCGTCGTCGGCCCCGTTCCACAGCGACGTCCACTCGACGTCGAGTTCGCGCACGAGCCGTCGGATCGTCGAGAGCGACATGCCCACGACGGTCGAGGGGTCGCCTTCGACCCGCTCGATGAAGGCGCCCCCGAGCGAGTCCACCGTGAAGGCGCCCGCGACGTGCAACGGCTCGCCCGTGGCGACGTAGGCCGTGATCTCGGCATCCGTCACGTCCTGTGCAAAGGTGACCGACGCCGCCGCCACGGCGTGCACCTCGCGCGGCGGCCGCCCGGGCTCGACGCGCACGACGGCGTGTCCCGAGTGCAGCACGCCCGTGCGGCCGCGCATCGCGCGCCAGCGGGCGACGGCGTTGGCGGGTGTGTGCGGCTTGCCGAGCACATCGTCGCCGAGTTCGAACATCGAGTCCCCGCCGATCACGAGCCCGTCGAAGTCGGGCGTGTCGTCGGCCAGGCGCGCCGCGACATCGGCGGCTTTGCGGCGCGCGAGCAGCAGCACGTGCTCGTGCGGTGACAGCGTCCGCTCCTCTGCCGTCTCGACGGCGGCGACGACGGCTTCTTCGTCGACGTCGGGCGCGAGGGTGTGCGCGGTGATGCCCGCTTGTCGCAGCAGCATGAGACGGGCGGGCGATGTCGAGGCCAGGCATACGCGCATCTCCCCAGGGTAGGGCCCGGACGCCGGCGTCTTTGGGGGAGAATCGGGGGATGGACTCCGGCGAACTGCTCGATCTCGACATCACGGGCGTCGCCCACGGCGGCGTCTTCGTCGCCCGACACGAGGGCCGCGTCGTCTTCGTGCCCGACGCCATCCCGGGCGAGCGCGTGCGCGCACGGCTGACCGACACGTCCAAGAACTCGTTCTGGCGTGCCGAGACGCTCGAGGTGCTGGATGCCTCGCCCCACCGTCGTGCCCACGTGTGGCGTCAGGCAGACGTCGACACGCCGCCCGAACAGCGCCCCGGCGGCGCTGACTTCGGCCACATCGACCTCGCCCATCAGCGCGAGCTCAAGCTCGACGTGCTCACCGACGCGCTGCGCCGTTTCGCCGGGCTCGACCTGCCCGTCGCGATCCGCGCCGCCGACGGCCCCGAGCCCGAGACGGCCGACGGCACCGGATGGCGCACGCGCGTCAGCCTGCACGTCGACGACGAGGGGCGGGTCGGCCCGTATGCCGCGCGCAGCCACCGGGTCATCCCCGTCGACGACCTTCCGTTGGCGACCCCCGCGGTCGCGGAGGCGGCGCGGAACCTGTCGCAGGACAAGCCCGGGCGCATCGACCTCGTACAGCCCGCAGGCGGGCGGGTGCGCGTCATTCCGCGCCCCGAGACGACGCGCACCGGTTCTCGCCGCCGTGGCCGCACTCCCGCGCCCGCGGCCGCCCCGACGCGCGGCAATCCCGCCCGCGAGGTCGTCATCGAGACCGTCGGGGGTCGTGACTTCCGGGTCGACGCCGGCGGCTTCTGGCAGGTGCACCGTCTCGCCGCCGGATCCCTCACGGACGTCGTCGCGCGCACCCTCGAGGGCGCTGTCGACCCCGACGCCTGGCACCTCGACCTGTACGGCGGCGTCGGACTCTTCGCAGCGACGCTCGCGAGCCTCGGTGGCCCCGCGACCCGGGTGACATCGGTCGAGTCCGACGCGCGTGCGACCGACCACGCGGGCGAGAACCTCGCGGAGTGGGTCGGAGCCCGGGCGGAGACCGGCCGCGTCGACCGCTGGCTCACGCAGCTCGAGGGCACGACATCCGCCATGGAACGCGATCGCCTCGCGAGCGGAGTCGTGCTGCTCGACCCGCCTCGCGCCGGCGCCGGGCGCGCCGTCGTCGAGTCGATCGCGGGGCTTTCGCCGGCGACCGTGGTCTACGTCGCGTGCGACCCCGTTGCGCTCGCGCGCGACCTGGCGACGTTCCGCGACGCGGGCTACGAGACCCGCAGCGTCGAGGCGCTCGACCTGTTCCCCAACTCGCACCACGTCGAAGCCGTTGCGACCCTCACCCGGGTCGCGAGTCTGCCCTAAAGTAAGGGGGATGACGCGCGTCGCCCTTATCGACGACCACGAGTCCGTGCGCCTGGGACTCGAGGCGGCTTGTGCACGCGAAAAGACGAAGGACATCGTCTTCTCGGGCTCCAGTGTGACGGAGTACCTCAACTGGCGCGCGTTCAGTCAGTCCGCTCCGGCCGACGTCGTCGTGCTCGACCTCACCCTCGGCGACGGGACGACCGTGACCGAGAACGTCACGAAACTGATCCGCGACGGCTCCAGCGTCATCATCCACTCGGTCGCCGACCGCCCGGCGGCGGTGCGCGAAGCACTCGCCGCGGGTGCCGCAGGAGTCGTGAGCAAGTCCTCGCGTATCGATGACGTGCTCGCCGCGATCCACACCGTCGCGCGCGGCGAACCCCTCAACAACGTCGAGTGGGCCAGCGCCGTCGAGGGTGATCGCGAGTTCGCTGACGCCCAGTTGTCTGCCCGCGAGCGTGACGTGCTGCGCCTGTATGCGGCGGGGCTTCCGCTCAAGGTCGTCGCCGACCGGCTCGGCGTGGCGTATTCGACGGCGAAAGAGAACATCACGCGCGTGCGCGTCAAGTACGTCGAGGTGGGCCGCCCCGCCCCCACGAAGGTCGACCTGCTGCGTCGTGCGATGGAAGACGGCATCCTCGCCGACGCCGGAGGCGACGCCGCTCCCGCAGGCCCCGCGACCCCGCCGAGGCGCTCGCGGTGACGAGCGAAGGTTCCTCGGCCCTCGATGACGCATGGGGCCACATCCCGCGGTCGCGCGAAGCGACGGCCGGTATCGGCGCATTCACGCGCCAGCGCGTCGAGCGCATCATCTCGGTGTCGTCCGGTGTCGGATCGCTCATCCTCGGCGCCCAGGCGGCGGTGACGGCGATCGGTCAGCGCGACCAGATGGGCAGCTGGCAGGTGCCGCTGCTGATCGTCGTGTTCACGCCGCTGATCATCATGGTCATCGCGTGTCTGACCGGCCGAGGCGTGCGCATCGCGGCCGGCGTGTTCGCCGTCGTCTATGTCGCGATGCTCGCTGTCTGGCCGCTTGCGACGACCGACTCGACGCTCGCGCCCACCGAGGCGCCCTGGATCTGGTACCTCGTCAACATCGCGACGCTGGCGGCCGTGCTGGCGTTCGCGCCGCCGCTGCAACTGGTGTGGACGGCGCTGGCCCCGTTGCTGTTCGGCTTCGTGCGGCTCGTTCAGGGTGACTTCAGCCCCGAAGTATGGTTCGCCGTCGGCATCGATGTGTCGTTCGCGCTCATCCTCGGAGGCGTGCTCTTGACCCTCGGGTGGGTGCTGCGTTCCATCGCCATCGGCGTCGACGACGCGCGCGGAACCGCGGTCGAGTCCTACGCGCGTGCCGCGGCGGCCGATGCTGCCGAGCAGGAGCGCGTCGCGGTGGCGGCGCTCATGCACGACAGCGTGCTGGCGGCCCTGATCGCCGCCGAACGAGCAGACGGGCCGCGCGCGCGGACCCTGGCCGCGGGCATGGCGCGCGAAGCATTGACCCGGCTCGCCAATGCCGAGCAGGATGCCCGCGAAGGCAGCGACGCCCCACAGGACTCGGCGTCGCTGGCCGATGACATCGAGGCCGGGGCAGGAGAGGTGGGGGTGCGCCTCACCGTGCAGCGCAGCGTCGCCGAAGACGCCCCCTGCGTGCCCGGACGAGTCGCCCGCGCCCTCGTCCTCGCCACGACGCAGGCGATCGCCAACGCCGTTCAGCACGCCGGTGCCGTCGGCCTCACCGTCACGGTCGCCGGCTCGAACGAGCGCGTGCGCATCGTCGTGCGCGATGCGGGCGAAGGGTTCGACATGGCCGGCGTCCCCGATGACCGGCTCGGCATCCGCGGGTCGATCATCGCCCGGGTCGCCGCCGTCGGCGGCACGGCTCAGCTCGAATCCAGCGCCGCCGGCACGGTGGTCGTGCTCGAGTGGCCGGCGCCTCTCCTGTCCGGTGCGGCTGAGCACGAGACAGCCCAGGGGGAGGCCGACGCGTGAGTGTCCGCAACATCCTGTCGGCCTTGGCTGTGGCGTTCACGGCGTACATCGCGGCGCGCGCGCTGGCGCTCACCGTACCCGTGCCCCTGCCGCTCGCGCTCTTCGCGGCGGTCCTGCTCTACCTCGTCACGACGTGGCTCTGCATCTACTGGTACCCCGCATCCGCCCGAGACGGTGCGAACGATACCGCCGGGCACGGTCGCGCGGAGCGGCTGCCCGTCTGGGCGGCGGTTCTCGCCTTGGGCACGACGGCGATCGTACCGACGGCGATCGCGATCGGTGTCGGCGACGGCAACCGTACGCAGCCGTTCGCGACCTGGTACCTCGGCGGCCTCGGCGCGCTCATGGTCATCGTCATGGTGCGCCGCCGCCCGTGGGTCGCGTGGTCGGGCATCGCGATCCTCGCGGTGAGCTCGATCATCTGGATGGGATTCGGGCAGGCCCTCGCTCTCGGACTCGTGGGCTCGGTCGTGTGGGTCATCGTCGCCCACCTCGTGCGCTTCTCGCTCGACCGCGCCGCGCACGACACGACCCAGCTCGCGCAGCTGCAGCGTGCGGCATCCGCGTGGCAGGCGTCGCAGCTCGTGCGTCAGCGCGAGCGTCGCGTGCAGGTGCAGCGGGCTCTCGCCGTGGCCGGCCCCGTGCTGACGCGCGTCGTCTCGACGCGCGGCCTGCTCGACGAAGAGGACCGGCTCGAGGCCCGGTTGGCCGAGGGGCGCCTGCGCGACGAGCTGCGCGGACCTCGCCTGCTCGATGACGCCGTGCGCTCCGAGCTCGAACGCGCCCGCCGCCGGGGTGCCGTCGTCACGGTGCTCGACGAAGGTGGTCTCGACGGGCTCGACGAAGAGGCGCTCGCGGTGATCCGCGGTCAGCTCGCCGAGACGCTGCGCAGTGCAGCATCCGATCGCCTCTACATCCGCACGTCTCCGCACGAGAGCATCGCCGTGACGGTGGTGGGTCGATCGAGCTCCGAGTACGGACTCAGCGACGAAGACGGCGTCGACCTCTGGCGCGAGATCCCGCACTCCTGACGCAACCGCGCCGCGCTGGGGCGAGTGTGCGAATGGGTAACTCGTTCACTTGACGCAGATTGCGCTGTGCGCCCGGGATGCGGTGCAGATGGCGGCGAACGAATTCCCGCAGCGGCGCGAGCGCGATCCCGGCACAGGGCGGCGCACGCTCGGTGGCAGAGGTTTCACTCCCCGCCTCGGTGGGGGAGGGTAGACCGAGACGAGGAGCGATGAAGCAGAGAGAAGGCGAGGGGCGGCGAAGCCGCCCGCCCCTCGCCAAGTGCGAGCAGTTACCCGAAAACCGCCCGCAAGGTCGAACCTAAGCAACCCACGAAGGGAGTAGATCGACCGAACGCGTAATGCGTTCCAGCAACTCAAGTATCTGTCGCTGTAAACGTGCTGTCTGTAGGTATTTCGGGGGACACGCTCAGAAGGTCGCGCGCCAGCCCAGTTCGCGCGCGAGGGGTCGACGCAGCCCACGGGCGGTCACCGACCACGCCGGACGGCGCGCGATGTCATCGACCACGGCGGTGGCGCTCTCCTGTGTGTACGCGTCGGTGACGACGGCGATGAGGGCCGCCAGTTCATCGGGCGAGGGAGAACCGCGCCGCACGTCCATCGCGACGGATTCGGGACGCTCGTCGCCGGTCACAGCGGGATGTTCCCGTGCTTCTTGGGCGGCAGGGACGCGCGCTTGCCCCGCAGCGCCCGCAGCGCTTTCGCGATCGAGACGCGGGTCTGCGCCGGCTCGATGATGCCATCGAGCTCGCCTCGCTCGGCGGCCAGGAAGGGCGAGGCGACGTTGTACGTGTACTCGTTCGCGAGACGCGTGCGCACGGCGGCGACGTCTTCGCCGGCCTCCTGGGCCTTCTTGATCTCACCGCGGTACAGGATGTTGACCGCACCCTGTCCGCCCATCACTGCGATCTCGGCGGTCGGCCAGGCGAGGTTGATGTCGGCGCCGAGCTGCTTGGAGCCCATCACGATGTAGGCCCCGCCGTAGGCCTTGCGCAGGATCACGGTGACCAGCGGCACGGTCGCCTCGGCGTAGGCGTAGAGCAGCTTCGCGCCGCGGCGGATGACTCCCGTCCACTCCTGGTCGGTGCCGGGCAGGTACCCGGGAACGTCGACAAGCGTGACGATCGGGATCGAGAACGCGTCGCAGAACCGCACGAAGCGGCTCGCCTTCTCTCCGGCTTCGATGTTGAGCGTGCCGGCCATCTGCGACGGCTGGTTCGCGATGATCCCGACCGAACGGCCCTCGATGCGGCCGAAGCCGATCACGATGTTCGGCGCGAACAGCGGCTGCACCTCGAGGAACTCTTCACCGTCGACGATGCGGCGGATGACCTCGTGGATGTCGTACGGCTGGTTGGGTGAGTCGGGAATGACGGTGTTCAGCTTGAGGTCGGCATCCGTCGTCTCGAAATCGAACTCCGACTCGTAGTCGGGCAGTTCGGCGAGGTTGTTGTCGGGGAGGAAGCCGAGCATCGTCCGCACGTAGTCGATCGCGTCGTCTTCATCTTCGGCGAGGTAGTGCGCGACACCCGAGCGCGTGTTGTGCGTGTACGCGCCGCCGAGCTCTTCCATGCCGACGTCTTCGCCCGTGACGGTCTTGATGACGTCGGGGCCCGTGACGAACATCTGGCTCGTCTTGTCGACCATGACGACGAAGTCGGTGAGCGCGGGGGAGTACACCGCACCGCCCGCGGCGGGGCCCATGATGATCGAGATCTGCGGGATGACACCCGAGGCCTGCGTGTTCAGCCGGAAGATCTCGCCGTATTTGCCGAGGGCCACGACGCCCTCCTGGATGCGCGCGCCGCCCGAGTCGAGGATCCCGACGATCGGGATGCCGCTGCGGAGGGCGAACTGCATGACCTTGATGATCTTGTCGCCGGCGACCTCGCCGAGCGAACCGCCGAAGGTCGAGAAGTCCTGCGCATAGACGGCGACCGTCCGGCCGTGGATCGTGCCGGTGCCGGTGACGACCGAGTCGCCGTACGGGCGGGAGCGGTCCATGCCGAACGCAGACGTGCGGTGACGCACATACTCGTCGAGCTCGACGAAGCTTCCGGGGTCGACGAGCAGCTCGATGCGCTCACGGGCGGTGCCCTTGCCCTTCGCATGCTGCTTCTGCTTCGCGACCGCCTCGGGATCGAGGACGGCCTCCTGGTAGCGGGCTCGGAGGTCGGCGATCTTGCCGGCGGTCGTCGAGAGGTCGGGCTGCTCGGTCACGGATTCAACCCTAGTGGGGGGCGTTCGCAGACCGTTGGAGGGTTCGCACAAGCACCCGTGGAATCCCCTGTCGCGATCGACGGATGCCGTGCAGCGCAGCCCGGATCTGCCGTAGCACCGCGATCACCGAGCTGACGTCACTTCGCAGAGGGGTGCCTTGGCGTGTCAACCCGGGGTGGAGCGCGCCATGCGCGAGTAGCGTGGCGTCCATGTCTATCCCTGGCGAGGGCTACCCCCTCACTGCCGCGATCAGTCCCCGCGTGCAGGTCGTCGAGACGACCGACTCCACCAACGCCGACGTCGTCGCGCACGTGACCGAGGCGCCGGGCGAGTGGCCGCACCTGTCGGTGCTGCTCACGACCGACCAGCGCTCGGGCCGAGGCCGCCTCGACCGCACGTGGACGACACCTCCGGGAACGGCGCTGGCGGTGTCGACGCTGATCGACGCGACGCGGCTGCCGATGGCTTCTCGCGGATGGGTGCCCCTCATCGCGGGCGCCGCGATGACCCGGGCGATCGCGGCGCAGATCGACGACAGCACGCACTCGGTCACGCTGAAGTGGCCCAACGATGTGCTCGTCGACGGCGGCAAGATCTGCGGCATCCTCGCCGAGGTCGTGCCGGGCAACCCCGATGCGATTGTGATCGGCGCGGGTGTGAACACCCGCATGCCCCGCGTCGACCTGCCTGTCGACACCGCGACATCGTTCGCGGCGATCGGTGCCGACTGCGACGAGGACCGACTCGTCGCCGACTACCTGACGGCGCTCGACGAGCAGCTCACGGCCCTCGCCGACGCGCTGGGCAATGCGGTGACGGCCGGCATCGCGGGCAACATCGAAGCGCTGTGCTCGACGATCGGGCACGAGGTCGTCGTGCTGCTTCCGGACAGCTCACGTCTCATCGGCCGCGCCGCGCGTCTGGACGCCGAGGGGCGCCTCGTCGTCGTGGGCGGCCTCGCTGTCGAGACCGCCGTGTCCGCCGGTGACGTTCTGCACGTGCGCTGATCGCCCCGGTCGCCGAGCCCACTCGGTTCGCGGGGCGGTTCGGCCGGCGCTGCGACCGGAATTCGTGCCCTCGACCGTCGTGGCGCCGTGGCCGGACGCGTTGGCCCCGCCACAATAAGAGGCATGACCCAGCCGATCTACGGCGGGCGCCCTCTCACGCCGGCGCCGGGAGCGCCGACGCCCGAGTTGCGCGTGGCGCGGTTCCGCTCGCACGCGCGGCGCCTGACGTGGTCGGCGCTCGTGCTGATCGGCGTCGCCGGCGCCACCGGCTATCTCTACGACAACCTTCCGGCCGGCTACGAGAATTGGATGCTGCTGACCGCCGCGGGCGTCACCGTGTTCCTGCTCGTGCTGCTGCCGTTCCTCGTGTGGTGGACGCACGTGTACACGATCACGACGCGTCGCGTCATCGAACGCCGAGGGCTGCTCGTGACGCACCGGCGTGAACTCGCGCACGTCCGGGGGTACACGATCCGGGCGAGGCGCGGCATCCTTCAGCGTCTGTGGGGCACGGGCACGCTCGTGCTCTCTAACGGCATGGACGAACCGCTGCGGCTCGTGAACGTGCCGAACACGGCGCTCGTGCATGAGGCGCTCGTCGACCAGGTCGAGGTGAACCAGATCCTCGCCCACCGCGATGCCCAGCCGCCGCTGCCTCCCGGCACGCCGCCCATGCCGCCGCTGCCCTGACCGCGTCACGCACCCCGCGCCGTCCTGGGATGATGGGTTCCATGACATTGCGCGTCGGAGTCGTCGGTGGCGGACAGCTCGCCCGAATGATGATCGCGCCCGCCGTCGAGCTCGGCATCGAGCTGCACGTGCTGGCCGAGGATGAAGGGATGTCGGCTTCGCTGGCCGCGACCGCCGTCGGGGATTATCGCGATGCCGAGACCGTGCTGGCGTTCGCGCGCGAGGTCGACGTCGTGACGTTCGACCACGAGCACGTGCCGCAGGACGTGCTCGCGCAGCTCGTCGAGGCTGGGGTGCAGGTGCATCCCGGTCCTTCGCCGCTCGGTGTCGCGCAGGACAAGCTCGTCATGCGCGCGAGGCTCGAAGAGCTCGGGATGCCGCAGCCCGACTGGGCCGGCGTGAGCGATGCCGTCGAGCTGCAGGCCTTCCTCGACGAGCACGGGGGTCGCGCCGTCGTCAAGACTCCGCGCGGCGGCTATGACGGCAAAGGCGTGCGCGTCGTGTCCGCGGCGACCGAGGCCGAGGACTGGTTCGCAGCGCTCGCCGAAGACGCACGCGGGGGCGTCCTGCTCGTCGAGGAGCTCGTCGACTTCTCGCGTGAGCTCGCGCAGCAGGTCGCGCGACGCCCGTCGGGAGAGATGCGCGCATATCCCGTCGTCGAGACCGTGCAGCGTGACGGGGTCTGCGCCGAGGTGCTCGCGCCTGCTCCTGCGGCGGCAGCCCGCCTCACCGAGGTCGCACGCGACATCGGCGTCGCGATCGCCGAGGGTCTCGGCGTGACCGGGATGCTGGCTGTCGAGCTCTTCGAGACGACCGACGAACGACTGCTCGTGAACGAGCTGGCGATGCGTCCGCACAACAGCGGCCACTGGAGTCAGGACGGTGCCGTGACGAGCCAGTTCGAACAGCACCTGCGTGCCGTCGCCGACCTGCCGCTGGGCGACCCGTCGCCGCGCACACCGTGGACGGTCATGGTCAACATCCTCGGCGGTCCCGCCGAGGATGGCTTGGACGAACGGTTCGCGGTGGCGATGGCCGAGCATCCTGCCGCCAAGATCCACACGTACGGCAAAGCGCCGCGCCCCGGCCGGAAGGTCGGCCACGTCAACGTGGCCGGGACCGATCTCGACGATGTCGCCTACCAGGCTCGCGCCGCCGCCTCGCACTTCCTGGACTGACCGCGCCCGTCCCGCCGTCGCATGAGGCCGAAACGAGGCACAGCGCGGGGCGTGCCGTTGCGGCGAGTTTTCAGCGACGCGCCCTAGCCTGGTCGAGTGACCCGGCCGCTGCATTCCTCTGATGAGCCCCTGGTCGGTGTCGTCATGGGCTCCGACTCCGATTGGCGCGTCATGAGCGACGCCTCCCAACTGCTCACCGATTTCGGGGTCGCGCACGAGGTCGAAGTCGTCTCGGCCCACCGCACCCCCGACAAGCTCATCCGCTACGGCCGCGAAGCGCGAGCCCGTGGCATCCGGGTCATCATCGCCGGAGCGGGCGGCGCCGCACACCTGCCGGGCATGCTCGCCTCGGTCACCGCGCTTCCCGTCGTCGGTGTCCCCGTGCAGCTCGCGACGCTCGACGGCCTCGACTCGCTCCTCAGCATCGTGCAGATGCCCGCCGGCATCCCGGTGGCGACCGTGTCGATCAACGGTGCGAAGAACGCAGGGCTGCTCGCCGTGCGCATGCTGGGCGTGGCGGATCCTGCGCTCGCAGACGCCGTCGAAGCGTATGCGCGCGACCTCGAGGGGCAGGTCGAAGAGAAGAACCGGCGGCTGAAGGGCTCCCTGTGAGCGTGACGAGTCCGCCGCGACCCGGCGCCGCTGCGCCCCACCGCACCGCGAGGCTCGTCGAGGAACGACCGCTGCGCAACCCGGATCTGCGCTCGCCCGCGTTCATGTCGCGGCGCGGCTGGTGGCTCGTGCTGTGCAACTTCCTGATCCCGGGTTCGGCGCAGGTGCTGGCGGGCAACCGTCGGCTCGGCCGGTTCGGACTCGCCGCGACCGTGGCGCTGTGGGTGGCCGTCGTCGTCACCGCCCTGTGCGCCCTCCTGTGGCAGAGCTTCTTTCTCACGATCGCGACGAACTGGTTCGCGCTGCTCGCGGTGCAGGTCGTGCTCATCGGGTACGCCGTGCTGTGGGTCGTGCTCACGGTCGACACGATCCGGCTCGTGCGGCTGGTCAAGACGGGTGGCTTCGCGCGGTTCGGCATTGCCCTCTTCGCCGTCGTGCTGCTCGTCGTCTCGGGGGGTTCGGCGGCCTATGCCGCCCACATGGCCGGGGTCGCGCGCGACACGATGGGCGACATCTTCGGTCAGAGCGGACCGGCGGTCCCGCCCGACGACGGCTATTACAACATCCTCCTGCTCGGCGCCGACAGCGGCGAAGGCCGAGACTCGATGCGCTTCGACAGCATCTCGGTCGTGTCGGTGAACGCCGACACGGGGGCGACGACGATCACCGGTATCCCGCGCGACATGCCGAACTTCCCCTTCGCTCCCGGCCCGATGCAAGACAAGTACCCGAACGGGCATGCCAGCCATACCGACCCCAACTGCGGGTGGGGCAGCGGGATCAACCAGCTGCGCACCGAGGTCGAGGTGTGTCAGGACGGCAATGCCCTGTATCCGGACGCCGCGGCCAACGGGTCGGCGCCGGGGGTCGAGGCGACGAAGGATGCCGCAGAGGGAATCCTCGGCATCACGATCCCGTACTACGTCTTCATCGACATGCACGGCTTCGCGTCGCTCATCGACGCCCTCGGCGGCGTCGACATCATGGTCGCAGAGCGCCTGCCCAAGGGTGGCGGACCGGCGTACCCCGGGCAGCCGGTCGAGGAGTGGGCGATCGGCTGGATCGAGCCGGGAACCCAGCACATGGACGGTGACACCGCCCAGTGGTACGCCCGCTCGCGGTACACGACGAGCGACTTCGACCGCATGGAGCGTCAGCGCATCCTGCAGCAGGCGATGCTCGCGCAGTTCACTCCCCAGACCGTGCTGACGCGCTTCCAGGATCTCGCGAACGCGAGCGCCGACATCGTCGAGACCGACCTGCCGCAGTCGTTGATCCCGTTCCTCGCCGAGCTCGCGATCAAGGCCCGGGAGCAACCCGTCACCACGATCGAGCTGACACCCGGTCACGGCATCGACGAGTACAACCCCGATTACGCGCACATCCAGGAGCTCGTGCGCACGGCCCTGCACCCGCCCACTCCGACGCCTGCCGAGTAGGCGTTGCGAGACCGTCCGTGCCGTTCCCCGGCAACGGCGGTGCGCGCGGTTAGGCTCATCGCATGGTGGCGACGCTGCGGGTGATGCTGGACCAGATGGTCGCGCCCACAGACCCCGATCTCGCGGAAGCCTCGCGCGAACTCGCCCGTGCGCTCATCGCGGGTACTCCCGATCGCTGCGAGGTCGAGGCCGTCGTTCCGGCGGGGCCGGAGTTCGAAGGGCTGCCGGGCCTGGCGGATGTGCGGCGACTCGCGCTGCCGCGCCGTGAGCTCGCGACGGCGCTGCAGATGGGCATCGCTGTCGGGATCGGCGGGGGCATGATCCACTCCCCGACGCTCCTGGCTCCGCTCGTGCGTCATGACCGGATGCACGACAACGATCAGACCGTCGTGACGGTGTGGAGTCTGGCTGCGTGGGAGACCCCCGACGAAGTGGGGCGCAGCGTCGCGTCGTGGCAGAAGGCGATGCTCAAGCGCGCCGTCAAGCATGCCGACGCCGTCGTCGTGCCGACCCACTCGCTCGCCGACGACATCCGCCGGATCGCGCCGAAGCTCGGTGACCGCGTCCGCGTCGTCGCGGGCGCGTCGCCCCGCGGGTTCGCCGTGCCGACCGACGATGTGGGCCGCCGTCGCGCGCTCGACCTGCCGGAAGGCTTCGTGCTGCTCTCGGGTGGACCGAAGCCGTCGTACGCGCTTTCGGCGGGGCTCGCCGCTGTTGCCGCATCGGGCGTGGACCTTCCTGTCGTCGTGATCGACGTCGACGAGGGACACGAGCCCGCCGTCGCCGATCTCGCCGCCGCGGCGGGGCTCCCCGAACGCCGACTGCACGTCCGCGGCGCGCTCGACCCCGCCGACCGCGCGTCGGTGTACGGTGCATCCGTCGCCTTCGTGGCGCCGTCGCGCCGGGCTGCGTTCCCGTGGCGGGTCGTCGACGCACTCACGCTCGGCGTACCGGTCATCGCATCCGACTCGGCCGTTCATCGCGAGGTGATCGTCGATGGCGGCGTGCTCGTCGAAGCGTCCGCCGACGAAGACGGCGAAGCCCTCGGGGCCGCACTCGCCGGGGCTCTGGCCTCGACCGCCGCCGCCGACCGGCTCGCGGTGCTCGCGGGCGACCGGGGCAAGGTCTTCTCGTGGAGCGGGGCGGCCGACAAAGTCTGGGCTCTGCACGCGGACCTCTGACGGGAGTGAGTCGGGAAACGCACGACTCCTCGGCGTGTCGCCCGTCGAAGGTGCGTTCATGTTGTAGTCATCCGTCACATCAGTCACACTGTCCCCATGAGTTTTGAGCGGGGAGCGGGCGCGCCAACGTCCCGGAGAACCATCGCGATCGCGCTGTCCGCAGCCCTCGCACTCGTCGTGAGCCTGCTGGCCGCTGCGCCGGCATCGGCCCAGGCGAGCGCGGTCTCCGTACCTGCGAGCGCCGCCGCGCAGACAGCTCTCGCGGGTATCCGTCCAGCGGCCGATCTGTCGAAGTTCCAGCCCGGCAACATCATCAGCGACGCGGTCTTCTACAACAAGAACACCATGACCGAAGCGCAGATCCAGGCGTTCCTGCAGTCGAAGGTGCCCTCGTGCGTGGCCGGATACACGTGCCTCAAAGACAAGTACGACACGTCGCGCACGACGACCGCCGACGCCATGTGCGGCGCGTACTCGGGAGGCGGCCGTGAGCGTGCGTCCCGCATCATCTACAAGGTCGCGCAAGCCTGCGGCATCAACCCGCAGGTGATCCTCGTCACGCTCCAGAAGGAGCAGGCGCTCGTCACCCACCGTGACCCCAGCGAGTGGCGCTACACGATCGCGATGGGTCAGGGCTGCCCCGACACCGCGGCGTGCGACACGCGCTATTACGGGTTCTTCAACCAGGTGTACGGCGCCGCGTGGCAGCTCAAGCGCTACGGCAACCCGCCCGGAACCAGCAATCACTTCAACTGGTATGCGCCCGGAAAGACCTGGAACGTGCGGTTCCACCCCAACGCATCGTGCGGTTCGACGCCGGTCTACATCCAGAACCAGGCGACGTCGGCGTTGTACTACTACACCCCCTACCAGCCGAACGCGGCGGCGCTGCGGGCCGGTTACGCGGCGGCGAGTGACGCGTGCTCGTCGTACGGAAACCGCAACTTCTACAACTACTTCACCGACTGGTTCGGCTCCACGCAGGGCCTGCCCGCTGCGGCCCTGGTGTCCTTGGACAGCTCCGCTCACGTGACCGCTCTCGGCGCTGACGGCACGATCTGGGCGTACCCGTTCACCGGCACGGGCAAGTGGGGGCCGCGCAAGGCTGTTGCGCAGGACGCCAACGGCATCGCGACTCTGCTCTCGCCGGGTGATTTCGACGGCGACGGACGCCGTGATCTGATCGGGGTGGATGACACCGGCAAGGCGTACCTGTGGCGCGGCGACGGCGGATCGACCTACCGACCGCCGGGATCGATGCTCGTCGATTGGAAGGACGCCGTTCGCATCACCGATGCCGGCGACTTCGACGGCGATGGAATCCCGGACGTCTTCACGACGACGCCGAAGGGCGCGCTCGTGCTGTGGCGCGGAACCGGCGCGGGCACGTTCCGGCAGCCCGTGCAGGTCGGCAACGGATGGAGCGGGATGAACCTGCTCTCCGGCGGTGCTGACCTGTCCGGCGACGGAATTTCCGACCTCATCGCGAGGGACGCCGCGGGCAAACTGTGGCTGTACCGAGGGAACGGCGCCGGCGCTTTCTCCAGCAAGTCGCAGATCGGCAACGGCTGGTCGTCGATGAAGGCGGTCTTCGTTCCCGGCAGCTTCGCCGGCTCCTCGCTTCCGGACCTCTTCGCGGTCAGTGCCACGGGTACCTTGCTCTCCTACACCGGCACCGGCAACGGCGCGATCCGCTCCGGCGGCACGGTCGGCAAGGGCTGGGGCGGGATGGCGGCCGTGCTGGGGAACGGAAAGGCTTCGGCTGTGCTGCGCACCCACCAGGGCGGGGCAGGCGACCTCAATGGTGACGGAGCACGAGACCTGCTCGCGCTGACCGCCAGCGGCGATCTGCGGTCCTACCAGGGCAACGGCGTCGGTGGGTGGGCCGGCACATCCACGGTCGCCACCGGCTGGTCAGCCACCGACCGTCTCGTGACGCTGGGTGACTTCACCGGCGACGGTGAACCCGACATCGGTCGGATCGACTCGCGCGGCGTCTTCACGATGCTCCCGAGCACGGCGTCCGGCAAGCGGGGCGGGGCGATCGTCATCGGGAACGGGTGGGCGTCGATGACGCACGTCGTCGGCGGTCTCGACTTCGACGGTGACGGTGCGCTGGATGTGCTCGCCGTGGACGGCTCCGGGCGGATGAGTCTCTACCGCGGTGACGGTCGTGGCGGATGGAAGGACGAAAACAGGCCCGTCGTCGGCACCGGCTGGCAGATCAACGACCTGCTTTTCACCCCCGGCGATTGGGACGGAGACGGTGCGCCGGATCTTCTCGCTCGGCGTGCGGACGGCGGATCGCTGTGGCTCTACCCGTTGAGCGGCAACTCGACGTTCCTCGATCCGCGAAGCATCGGCAACGGGTGGTCGGTCATGCAGGGGCTGACGAGCCCCGGGCAGTTCGACGGCCGCGGAGGCGCGGACATCATCGCGTACGGCTCGGACGGCAAACTGTATCTGTACGGCGGCGACGGCAAGGGCGGCTGGCTCGGGTCGCGTGCCCAGCTCGGCGCAGGCTGGGCGGGGATGGCGCGTATCGGATGACCGAGCGGTGCCTGCGATCAGGGGATCATCGAAGAGAACACGTACACTGAACAGGTTTGGAGCGGGGACCCGCCTCTCTCCGGCTGAAGGTCCGATCTGTGAGCGATAGTCCCGATTTGTTCTCCGCTGTGCCGCGGTCCGAATTCGCTGTCCCCGGACGCAGCCGCGGCCTGACGGACATCTTCCGTTGGCATTACCTGCTGCGCCTCCTGGTGCGCACCGGTGTGACCACCCGTTATCGCAACAGTGTGCTCGGGTGGACTTGGTCCTACGTGAGGCCGGCAGCTCAGTTCCTCGTCTTCTTCGTCGTGCTCGGGCTGTTCCTGAACCTCGACAAGGGCGTCCCGAACTACGCGATCTATCTCTTCAGCGGCATCGTCGTCATCAATCTCTTCAGCGAGGGATTCAAGAACGCCACGACGTCGATCGTGAACAACGCCCCGCTGGTGCGAAAGGTCTTCCTCCCGCGCCAGCTGTTCGCGGTGTCATCGCTCTTCGTCGCGTTCGTCCATTTCCTTCCCCAGGTCGGGCTGCTGCTGGTCGTCTGTATCTTCTTCGGCTGGATCACTCAGATCTCCATCCTGAGCATCCTGGCGATCCTGGCCGGGACGCTCTTGATCATGTTGTTCGCGCTCGGGCTCGGCCTGTTCTTCGGTGCGATCAACGTGCGCTTCCGTGACGCCGAGAACATCGTCGAACTCATGCTGCTCCTCGCGACGTGGGCATCGCCGGTGCTGTATTTCTGGACGATGGTGAGCGAGGTCCTTCCCGACTGGCTCATGCGCGTCTACATGCTCAACCCGATCACGCAGGCTGTCGAGCTCTACCACTTCGCCTTCTGGCGCCCCATCACCGAGCGCAGCCACCCGGAGGCCATGAGCACTCTGCCCGTGCCGCCGGATCTCGTGACGAACTCGCTGTGGACATTCCTCATCGCCCTCGTGGCACTCGTGATCGGTCAGGCGGTCTTCCGCCGGCTCGAGGGAAGGTTTGCGCAGGATCTATGAGTACGCCTACCGCACCGCTGTCGCGACCCAGCATCATCGCCCGCGATGTCCGCAAGACCTTCCTCCTGAACCACGCCTTCTCGCTCAAGGACACCATCGTCGCGTGGGTCCGCCGGCGTAAGACGACGAGTGTCTTCGAGGCGCTCAAGGGCGTCGACCTCGTCATCGAGGAGGGGGAGTCGGTCGCCATCCTCGGGCTGAACGGCTCGGGCAAATCCACCCTGCTCAAACTCATCTCGGGCGTCATGCAGCCCGACGGCGGTGAGGTCCTCACGCGTGGTCGCGTAGCCGGGCTCATCGAGGTCGGTGCGGGCTTCCACCCCGAGCTCTCGGGCCGGGAGAACGTCTTCCTCAACGCGGCGATCCTCGGGATGAGCCGCAAAGAGATCGAAGCGCGCTACGACGACATCGTCGCGTTCAGTGAGATCGAGCAGTTCATCGACCAAGAGGTCAAGCACTACTCATCCGGCATGTTCATGCGGCTCGCGTTCTCGGTCGCGATCCATGTCGAGCTCGACGTCCTCCTCGTCGACGAGATCCTCTCGGTCGGCGACGCCCCGTTCCGCGAGAAGTGCCGGCTTCGTTTCCAGGAGCTGATCGCGGCACGCAAGACTCTCGTCGTGGTGAGCCACGACATGGAGATGGTTCGCGAACTCTGCGTGCGCGGAGTCGTGCTCAACAAGGGACAAGTCCTCTACGACGGCCCGGTTGAGGGTGCGATCGCTCTCGTCGACTCATGATCGGCGAATGGCTCGTCCAGACGCCCGCCCTGCTCGTCGCGGTCGGCGTCTTCTTCGTGCCGGGCCTTGCCGTGGTGGCCGCGCTCCGGCTGCGCGGCCTCGCCCTCGTCGCGCTCGCGCCCGCCGCGAGCACAGTCGTGCTCAGCGCACTTGCGATCGTCTTCGGAGCGCTCGGCATCGCCTGGGCGCCGTTGACGATCGTCCTCGGAGTCCTGGCGGTCGTCGTCGTGGTGTGGGTCGCCGCGATCGCCCTGGGGCCTCGACGCGCTGTCGCTTCGTCGGGTTCGCGGGCACTCCTCTGGGTGGGGCTGTCCGTCGGGGCCGTCCTCGGGGCGGGGCGGGTCGGGTTGTACATCGGCGACCCCATCGCGATCTCGCAGTCGAACGACGCCGTCTTCCACCTGAGCGTGCTGCGGTGGATCCTCGAGACCGGAACGGCTTCGTCGTTCGATCTCACCGGCGTCGTGGACGCCGGCGGTTTCTACCCCGGCGCGTGGCATGCGGTCACGTCGTCCGTCGCGCTGCTGTCGGGTGCGGACGTCCCCGTCGCGGTGAACGCCGTGACGATGGTCACCGCCGTCGTGGTGTGGCCGGTCGGGATCGCGTGGCTCGTCCGACTGGCGACGTCGTCCCAGGTCACCGCAGCGGTCGCCGCAGCGCTGTCGCCGGCACTGCTCACGTTCCCGATGCTCATGGTGCAGTGGGGCGTCCTCTACCCGAACCTGCTCAGCGTCGCGCTGCTCCCCGCGGCTGCGGCCGCCGTGATCGCGGTGCCGGGGTGGATCTCCGGCCGCGGCCCCGTCGATGCTGGTGGCCGCGGTGCCGTGCTGTCCGCCGCTGTTCTGGTCGGAGTGCTCGGCGCCGTCGCGCTCGCCCAGCCGGCGACCCTGCTGGCCTGGCTGATTCTGGCGGTCGCCTTCGCCACGGGCTGGGCGCTGCCCCGGGCTCTTCGCGCACACGGGCGGCGGCGTGCTCTGTTCTGGACCGGCCTCGCGGCGGTGTGGATCCTCGCCGCGGTCGTCTGGTTCATGCTCACCCGCTCGACGACGGGGTCGCACTGGCCTCCGTTCCGGGGCAAGGTCGCAGCCGTCGTCGATGTCGTGTTCAACGGACAGGTCATGCTCCCGTTCGGCATCGTGGTGAGTGTCCTCGCGATCATCGGCCTCGTCATCGCCGTGCGCCGTCCGCAGCTGCGGTGGCTCGCGGCCTCCTGGCTCGTCTTCGGCGGGTTGTACATCGTCGCGGCGTCGATCGGGCAGCCGTTCCTGCGCCAGTGGCTTCTGGGCGCCTGGTACGCCGACCCGTACCGTCTCGCGGCGCTCGCGCCCGTCGTCGTCATCCCGCTCGCGGCGATCGGTCTCGTGGCGGCGGTCACGTGGATCGCCGGACGCCTGCGCAGACCGCGTCTCGTCGGCGGGGTCGCCGTCGGTGCCGCGTCGGTGATCGTGCTCGTCGGCCTGGTGGCTGCGCCTGTCGTGCTGATGCCGAAGGTCATCGAGAACGAATGGGACGAGGAGTCGCGGTACGAGATCGGGAGCGACACCTGGCTGTCCTCGGACGAGCGCGAACTCCTGGAGAGGCTTCCCGAGCATGTGCCCGAGGGCTCCCGCGTCATCGGAAACCCCTCGACAGGGACAGGCTTCGGCTACGTCATGAGCGGTGTGGACGTCTATCCGCGGACGTGGTCACATCCGCGCAATCCGACGTGGAGCACGATTCAGACCGGTCTGCGAGATGCCGGAACCGACGACGCCGTGTGCGACGCGCTCGAGATCCTCGGCAGCCCCGAGTTCGTCCTCGACTTCGGTGAGGGTGAGGCGACTCCGGGCCGGTTCGTCCTGCCGGGAATGACCGATTTCGAGGGGCAGCCCGGATTCGAACTCGTCGATAGCCAGGGCGACGCGTCGCTGTGGCGGATCACTGCCTGCCGATAGGTTCCTCAGCGGTGCCGGATCCTTCGGCTCGTTCGGCCTCGATCAGGGCGATTCGACGCGCGAGAAGCGTCACCTGTCGCTGCGTCGCGAGGTTACGGCGGTGCTGAGTGTAGATGAAGGCGAAGAAGGCGAGGACGAGCGCGTACAGCAGCAGGTCGGTGCCGCGTCCCACACCCACGAAGTTTGCGACCCACGAGAGCCACTGCGGAAACAGGATCGACAGGATCGCCGCAACGACGAAGAGCCCCATGAGCATGCGCCGAATCGCAAGGTGGCTGTCGGCACCCGTGCGACGCATGAGCAACCCGCCGAGCACGACGACACCGGCGATGAGCAGCAGCTGAATCCACATACGAGCCCTACTTGATGATCAGGTCGACCAGGATGTTGACGGAGTTGAGCACACTCTGTCCCTTGGCCTTCGAGTAGTCGGTGTAGAGCAGTTCGACGGGGTGCTCACGCCACGGCAGCCCCGTCCGGCCGATCTGCAGCACGATCTCGGTGGCGTGGGCCATGCGGTCCTGGTTCAAGTGGATCTGCGCAGCGGCATCGCGCCGCAGGACCCGGAGGCCGTTGTGCGCGTCCGAGAGACGCAGTCCCGTCGACATGTTCGTCACCCAGACGGCGGTCTTCAGGATGACCTTCTTCATGACGCCGGGATTGGTGCGGTCATCGAGGAATCGGGAGCCGAAGATGATCGCCGCGCCGTGCGCGCGGGCGTCGGCCACCATGGCGACGGCGTCTTGGACCCGGTGCTGACCGTCGGCGTCGAACGTGACGATGTACTGGCAGGACGCATGAGAGAGCGCGTATTCGATCCCCGTCTGAAGCGCGGCTCCCTGCCCGAGGTTGATGGGATGCCGCACGACGACCGCGCCCGCTTGTTCGGCATTGCGCACCGAATCGTCGGTGGAGCCGTCATCGACACACACGATGTGGGCGAAATGCGGACGCAGGCCGCTGATGACGTCCGCGATGACGGATGCCTCGTTGAAAAGCGGGATCACGACCCACGTTTCCGGATCGGGCGACACGGGAACGCCCGGCTCGACGGAAGAAGTCATGGCCTCCATTCTGTCAGAGCCACCCGCGGCGCCCTTGCCGATCGGATGCCTCGCCTAGGATCGTCACGTCATGCGGATCACTCTCGTCACCCGGATCTTCCTGCCGGAACCGTCCGCGGCCAGTCAGCGTCTTGCCGCGCTGGCCGGTGCGCTCGCCGAGCGGGGCGACCAGGTGACCGTGCTCACGAGCACGCCACCGCGTGTGCGCAGGGCGGACCCGTCGCCTACGGGCTACCGCATCCGACGCTGGCCGGTCCTGCGCGATCGTGCCGGGTATGTCCGCGGCTACCTGCCCTATCTCAGCTTCGATGTTCCGGCGCTGTTCCGCGTGCTCTTCTCGCGCCGCGCAGACGTCGTCATCGTCGAACCGCCACCCACGACCGGGATGGCGGTGCGGATCGCCTGCGCGCTGCGGCGCACGCCCTACGTCTACTACGCGGCCGACGTCCTCTCGCTCGCGGCGGCATCGACGGGCGCACCCGGGGTGGTGCTGCGCGTCGTGCGGTGGCTCGAGTCCCACGCCCTGCGCGGTGCGGCCCACGTCGTCGCGGTATCCGACGGGGTGGCTCACGCCGTGCGCGAACTCGCACCGACCGCCCGGGTATCCGTCGTCGGCCACGGGGTCGATCCGGAGTCGTTCCGGGCTGACGTCGTTCCACAGCAGCCCGAGGTCGATGCCGCGTACGTCGGCACCGCGAGCGAATGGCACGGTGCCGGAGTGTTCGCGGCGGCGCTGAAGGCTCTGGATGCACGCGGTGTGCGGCCGCGGGTCGCATTCGTCGGGCAGGGGAGCGACTGGGAAGAGCTCGCGACAGAGCTCGCGGATCTGCCGCATGTCACTTTCGGTCCGCCCGTCGATGCAGAGTCGGCCGCCCGACGCCTCCGGGGGGCGCGCGTCGCGCTCGCTTCCCTTCGACCGCACATCGGCTATGACTTCGCGGTGCCCACCAAGATGTACTCCGCGCTCGCCGTGGGTACCCCCGTCGTGCTGTCGGCACCCGCGAGCCTGGGGGCGGTCGTCGAGAACGCCGATCTTGGGTGGGCGTGTGATGAGTCTCCCGCCGCTGTCGCGGACGCCATCGAAGAGGCCGTGGCATCCGAGCCGTCCCCGGACCGGCGGGCTGAGATCGCCGAGTGGGCGGTCGCGAACGTCTCGGCGACGGCCGTCGCCGGCCGTGTGATCGACGCGATCGACGAGGCCGCGGCCCGCGGGCGCCGACGCACAGGGTGAGAACCGGCTCGGCGAGTAGACTTCATGCAGTACCGGCGGCCCCGAGTTCGCCGCGGGTAGGAGCTTTCACTGTGACCGAACAAGACGCCGTCCGAATCGTCGATTCGGCTGATGTCTCTGCCGACGCGCGGATCGGTGCGGGCACGTCCATCTGGCACCTCGCGCAAGTGCGCGAGAACGCACAGCTCGGTCGCAAATGCGTCATCGGCCGCGGCGCGTACATCGGTGCGGGTGTGACGATGGGCGACAACTGCAAGGTGCAGAACTACGCCCTCGTCTATGAGCCCGCGCGCCTGGCGGACGGTGTCTTCATCGGACCGGCCGTCGTGCTGACCAACGACACGTACCCGCGCGCGATCACCCCGGACGGGGCGCTCAAGAGCGCGGACGACTGGGAGCCGGTCGGCGTCACGATCGA
Organism: Microbacterium sp. Y832; assembly: GCF_057669765.1. NCBI lineage: Bacteria > Bacillati > Actinomycetota > Actinomycetes > Micrococcales > Microbacteriaceae > Microbacterium > Microbacterium sp. Y832. Next base: position 357,418 of record NZ_JBYHFM010000001.1, read on the forward strand.
ACGCGGCGCGTCGATCGGTGCGCGCGCGATCTGCGTGGCTCCGGTCACGATCGGTGCGTGGTCGACGGTCGCCGCCGGAGCCGTGGTGGTCAAGGACGTCCCCGCCTTCGCGCTCGTCGCGGGTGTCCCCGCGCGCAGGATCGGCTGGGTCGGCCGAGCCGGAGTGCCGCTCGTCGAGAGCGGCGATGGAGCCTGGGTCTGCCCGTCATCGGGAGATCGATACAAAGAGATTGACGGAATTCTTCACGAGGAGGTCGTATGACCGAGTTCATCCCGCCCGCCAAGCCCATCATCGGCGACGACGAGCGAGAGGCCGTCGACCGCGTCCTTCGTTCGGGAATGGTCGCACAGGGGCCCGAGGTCGCCGCGTTCGAAGAGGAGTTCTCCCAGCACTTCCTCGCGGGGCGCCCCGCCGTCGCGGTGAACTCCGGCACGTCCGGCCTCCACCTGGGTCTGCTTGCCGCAGGGGTCGGAGCGGGGGATGAAGTCATCGTGCCGTCGTTCACCTTCGCCGCGACCGGCAACTCCGTCGCGTTGACCGGAGCGACTCCGGTCTTCGTCGACATCGAACCGGACACCTTCTCGCTCGACCCTGTGGCCGTTGAAGCCGCCATCACGGACAAGACCCGTGGCGTGCTGCCGGTGCACCTGTACGGTCACCCCGCTCGCATGCGTGAGCTGGAAGAGCTGACGTCGCGCCGCGGTATCGCCCTGTATGAAGACGCAGCGCAGGCTCACGGTGCATCGCTCGACGGCCGTCAGGTGGGGACGTTCGGCGAGTTCGCGATGTTCTCGCTCTATCCGACCAAGAACATGACAAGCGGCGAGGGCGGAATGGTCTCCGCCGCGACGCCGGAGATCGCCCGCATGCTCAAGCTCCTGCGCAACCAGGGCATGGAGAAGCAGTACGAGAACGAGGTCGTCGGCTTCAACGCCCGGATGACCGACATCCACGCCGCAATCGGTCGGGTGCAACTGACCAAGGTCGACAGCTGGACGGCGACCCGTCGCAGCAATGCGGCGTTCCTCGATGCCAACCTGCGCGGCGTGATCATTCCCCCCGTCGCCGAGGGTGCCGTGCACGTCTACCACCAGTACACGGTGCGCGTTCCCGAAGATCGTGACGGCTTCGTGCGCGCCCTTCGCGAGGAGCACAACGTCGGCAGCGGGGTGTACTACCCCATCCCGAACCACCGGCTCCCATCGCTCGCACACTTCGCGCCGGGTCTCGACCTTCCCGAGACCGAGCGAGCTGCGCGCGAGGTCGTCTCGCTGCCCGTCCACCCGTCGCTCTCGCAGGACGACCTCGATCGCATCGTCGCGGCGGTCAACGCCGTCGCAGGGGCAGGCGCCTGATGGCCGTGCTGCGGGCAGGGCTCCTCGGCGTCGGGATGATGGGACGCCACCACGCGCGGGTGCTGCGTGAACTCGACGGCGTCGAACTCGTCGCGATCGCCGACCCCGGCGGTGATCCCCACGGCGTCGCAGGTTCACTCGAGGTGCTGCCCGATATCGAAGCGCTGATCGCGGCGGGGATCGACATCGCCGTCGTCGCGGTGCCGACGCGGTTCCATGAGGATGCGGCGCTCAAGCTCGCCGCCGCCGGTGTGCATACCCTGGTCGAGAAGCCGATAGCGGATTCCATCGACGCAGGACAGCGCATGGTCGACGCGTTCGCGGACGCGGGGCTGGTCGGTGCCGTCGGCCACATCGAGCGCTTCAACCCCGCGCTTCAGGAGATGCGTCGGCGGATCGAAGCGGGTGACCTCGGCGCCGTCTACCAGATCCAGACTCGTCGCCAGGGGCCCTTCCCCGCACGCATCGCCGATGTCGGAGTCGCGAAGGATCTCGCCTCGCACGACGTCGACCTCACCGCATGGGTCGCCCAGAGCGACTACGCGACACTCTTCGCGCAGACGACGTTCAAGAGCGGGCGCGAGTACGAAGACATGATCACCATCACCGGACGGCTCGAGTCCGGGGTCATCGTCAATCATCTCGTCAACTGGCTCAGCCCCATGAAGGAGCGGCTCACCGTCGTGACGGGCGAGAAGGGCGCGTTCGCCGCCGACACGTCCACGGGCGACCTCACCTTCTTCGCCAACGGCACGGTCCCGTTGGAATGGGAATCGATGGCCGCCTTCCGTGGGGTGTCCGAAGGAGACGTCACGCGCTACGCGTTCGCCAAGCGCGAGCCTCTCCGGGTGGAGCACGAAGCCTTCCGCGACGCGGTGCTCGGCAAGCCGAGTGACGTCGTCACGATGGCTCAAGGTCAGCGGACCCTCGTCGTCGTCGAGGCCGCTCTGGAATCAGCGAGGACGAACACCGCGGCGGTGCTCTGATGCTCGCATCCCCTGCTCATTTGTCGCGGTTCGGGCGGATCACGTCGTGAAGCGCGTCATCGAGACCCTCCGCGCGCTCCTTCCGCACCTCCCGGCGGGCGCACGGCGGTTCATGGTCGTGTACATCGTCCTGACGTCGGCGCTCGCGGTGCTGGACATCGCCGCGCTGATGCTCCTGGCGGTCGCGTTCAGCTCGATGATGCAGGGCAGCGGAATCACCCTCCCGGTCATCGGCAAGATCGAGCAGGACGGCGCCATCGGGCTGCTCGTCATCGTCTGCGTGCTGATCGTCTTGAAGTCGGCCCTCGCCACGTGGCTGCAGTGGGTCGCCACGCGCCGCTTCGCGAGGTACGAACTCGAGATCGGCGCGACGCTGTTCAACGTCTACATCCGTGCACCGTGGACGGAGCGCCTCCGTCGCAACACGGCGCAGCTCGTGCGCATGGCGGATGTCGGCATCGCGTCGGTGATCGGCGGATTCCTGGTGCCGCTCAGCATGATCCCCGCGTTGGTCACGACCTTCGTCGCCGTGCTCGTGGCTCTGCTCATCAGCCAGCCGTTCATCGCTCTCGTGACGCTCGCCTACCTCGGCATCATCGCGACAGTGCTGTTCTTCCTCGTGACCAGGCGGGCGACCATCGCCGGACGCGTCAACCGCGACTACTCCTTCCGCGTCGCAGCGCTGATGTCCGACATGGTCGGCGCCCTGAAAGAGATCACCCTTCGCGGTTCTGCGGCATCCGTCGCCTCTGTCGTGCATGAGAACCGAGCCCGCGCCGTACGGGCGCGCGCGAACCTCAGCTTCCTCGGCGCTGTTCCTCGCTACGTCTACGACGCAGCCCTGGTGGGCGGTTTCCTGCTCATCGGGGGCGTCGCATGGGCGATCGGCGGGCCGGCTCAGGCATTCTCATCGGTCGCGCTCTTCGGTGTCGCAGGGTTCCGCATCGTGCCGTCGCTGACCGGGTTCCAATCGATCCTGACGCAGTCTCAGTCGAGCATCCCGGTCGTCACGGCGGTCCTCAAGGACATCGTCGCCGCTGAGGCGACGAGGGACGACACCGCGGGCACCCGGCCGCTCGTGGGAGACCCGGTCACGCTCCAGCTGCAGGGCGTCGGGTTCACCTACCCGTCGGGCGGCGCCCCCGCCGTCCACGACGTCGACATGACGATCCCGATGGGCTCGAGCGTCGGCCTGGTCGGCTCGTCGGGTGCCGGCAAATCGACACTCGTCGACATCATCCTGGGCCTTCTCGTGCCGACCGAGGGTTCGGTGACCATCGACGGTCAGCCCCTTCCCGACGTGCTGGCCGCCTGGCGCTCGCGCGTGGGATACGTGCCGCAAGAGGTGTCGCTCTTCACCGGCACCGTCGCGCAGAACGTCGCTCTGACCTGGGGCGATGACTACGACGAGGCCAAGGTGCGGCGCGCGCTCGAACGCGCTCAGCTGCTCGACGTCATCGAGGCGCGCAAGGGCGGCATCCACGCGCAGATCGGTGACCGGGGGATGTCGCTGTCGGGCGGGCAGCGCCAACGGCTGGGCATCGCCCGGGCGCTGTACGGCGAGCCTCTCGTGCTGGTCATGGACGAAGCGACGAGCGCGCTCGACACCAAGACCGAGTCCGCCGTCGCGCACGCGATCCGGCAGCTGCACGGTGAAGTGACGGTGATCGCGATCGCCCACCGGCTCTCGACGATCCGCGACAGCGATCAGGTCTGCTTCATGCGGGACGGCACGATCGTGGCCCACGGCAAATTCGACGATGTCGTTCGGGCAGACCCGGACTTCGCCGAGCAGGCGATGCTCGCGGGGCTCGGGGTCACCGAGTGAGCACGGCGCCCGTCGTCGACGTCGTCATCGCGGTGCACGACCCGCGTCGGCGCGTGGATCGTGCCGTCGAATCCCTCATCGGCGCAGGCACGCGTGTGCGCGTGACGGTGGTCTGTCACGGCATCCCGGCAGACGCCGTGACACCACGTGTGCCGGCTGCGGACAATGTCCGCGTGGTCGAGTTCGCCGACGGGATCCCGTCGCCCTCCGGGCCCTTCAACCACGGGCTGCGGCTGGCGACGGCACCGTACGTCATGATCATGGGGTCGGACGACTTCACCGAACCCGGTGCTCTCGACACGTGGATCGACTCGGTGCAGGCGACGGGTGCAGACATCCTCCTCGCCCCTTTGCGCTACCAGAACGGCGCGCTCCTTGCCAACCCGCTCGCACGCCCCTGGCGACGGCTCAGACTCGACGCGGTGCGGGATCGGCTCTTCCACCGCACGGCACCACTCGGGCTCATCCGCCGCGACCTCGTGCCCGATGACGGACCGCTCTCGGAAGGCATGCCCGTCGGCGGCGACCTCGCCTGGAGCAGCGCCCTGTGGACGTCGGGCCGGGTCATCTCGTTCGATCGGACGCAGCCTGCGTACGTCATCGGTGCGGATGCCGACGAACGCGTGACGACGAGCCCGCGGGATATGCGCACCGTGCTCGCCCCCGTCGACCGCCTGCTGCAGAGCTCGTGGGCCGCGAAGCAACCCGCACACGTGCGGGCGTCGCTCGTGGCGAAGCTGGTGCGGGTCAACATCCTCGGTGCTCTGCACGCGCGGCCCGCCGCGGATTCCTGGCCGGCGGATGCGCGGGCGTCACTGGCGGACACGATCGGATCTCTCGCGGCATATTCCGCGCGCGGGTTCGAGGATCTTCCGCGCGGTGACCGCGCGCTGCTGGACGTCGCCGCGTCGTCGTCATCGACGGCGCGGGATCTGGAGAAGGCGATCGCACGCCGCCGCACCGCGGGGCGGATCGACCAGCTCGTGCCGCGCAGGATCACGCGGGTGTTCGGAAGGGAGAGCGTATTGCGCAGGTACGCACGCTACGCGATCGACAGGAGCCCACGATGACGACGGAATCCGCCAAACCGAGCCTGTTGATCCTCTCGTTCTCGCCGCTGGAGTCGGATGCGCGGGTACTGAAGCAGATCGAGCTCTTCCGTGATCGATACGCCGTCACCACGTGCGGCATCGGCGAGTTCGAGCGGGAAGGCATCGACCACATCCGCATTCCCGACGGCCTCGCCGCACGTGAGCTGGAAGGGAAGCTGATCACGCTTCGTCAGTACCGTGCCGCGTACTGGCGCATCCCCGCCGTGCGCTGGGCGGCGAAAGCGCTGCGCGGCCGGCGGTTCGACGTCATCCTGGCCAACGACGTCGAGGCGGTCCCGCTCGCGCTCCGGCAGCGCCCCACGTTCGGTGTCCACGCCGACCTGCACGAGTACAGCCCGAGGCTGCACGAGCAGAACGAAGCATGGATGCGCCTGATCAAGCCGTTCTGGGATTGGGTGTGCCGGCGTTACGTCAGCCGGGCCTCATCATGGAGCACGGTCAGCGGGGGCCTCGCCCGCCAGTATGAGATCGATTTCGGCTTCGCGCCCGTGGTCGTCACCAACGCGACGCCCTATCGCGACGTCGAACCGCGTCCTGTTCACGCTCCGATCCGGCTCGTCCACTCGGGCGTGTGCCTGCGGAACAGGGATCTGCTGGAGACGATCCGAGGGGTCCAGAAGTCGTCTGCGGACTGCACTCTCGACCTGTACCTCATGCCCAATGACCCCGTCCATCTGGAAGAGCTGCGGGCGGCGGCCGACGAGGTTCCCGGCCGCGTCCGAGTCAATGCGCCGGTCCCGTACAGCGAGCTCGTGACGGTGCTGCAGGACTACGACATGGGCATCTTCATCCTGCCTCCGAATTCATTCAGCCACGAGTGGGCGCTGCCGAACAAGCTGTTCGACTTCGTGCAAGCGCGGCTGGGGATCGTCGTGGGTCCTTCCCCGGAGATGGCCGACTACGTTCGGCGGTACGGATTGGGCCTGGTGACCGACGGCTTCGACGTCGACGACATCAGCCGGGCGCTCGATGGGCTCACGCCCGAGGCGGTCGCCGATTTCAAGCGGGCTGCGCAGGAGTCGGCGCGGGAACTCGGCGCAGAAGTGCAGATGCAGATCTGGGACCGGCTCATCGGCGACCTCGTTGAACGGGGCGAACGCCGATGAGGAAGACAATGCTCATCCTGTCGTTCTCGCCGATCTCCTCGGATGCGCGGGTGCTGAAGCAGATCGAACTCTTCCGCGACGACTGGGACGTCGTGACGTTCGGCTACGGTCCAGCCCCCGACGGCGTCGTCCGTCACGTGCGACTGCCCGACGACCGCGTGTACTGGCGGTACGACCGGTTGGCCCTGGTCGCACGCCTCTACCGACGTGGGTACTGGCATAACCCGGCTGTCGCCTATGCGCGAAAGGCCCTCGTGGGCGAGACCTTCGACGTGGTGATCGCGAACGACATCGATACCGTCCCACTGGCCCTCGCTCTGGCCCCCCGGATCGGCGTGCACGCGGATCTCCACGAGTATGCGCCGCGTCAGAAGGAAGACAATCAGCGGTGGCGACTCTTCGTCGCACCGTTCATCCGTTGGATCTGCAGACGTCACCTTCCGCGAGTCGCGTCCATCACCACCGTCGCCAACGGCATCGCGGCCGAATACCGACGGTGCTTCGGCGTGGACGTGGAGGTCGTGACCAACTCCGCCCCATATGCACGGATCGAGCCGACGCCCGTCGATGATCCCATCCGGCTCGTCCACAGCGGCGCATGTCTACCGGACCGCGGAATCGAGCAGCTCGTCGCGGCCGTGATCGAGGCTCGAACGGAGGTTTCGCTCGACCTCTACCTCATGCCGAACGACCCGCCACTTCTCGAGAGCATTCGCGCCATCGCCGACAGCAATCCGCGGATCACGCTTCACCCACCCGTGCCTTATGCGCAGTTGGTCGAGACACTGAACCGATACGACGTCGGAGTGCACGTGCTTCCGCCCGTCAATTTCAACAACGCCTGGGCGTTGCCGAACAAGATCTTCGACTACGTGCAAGCGCGTCTGGGAGTCATCGTGGGTCCCTCCCCTGAGATGGAAGCGCTCGTGAGAGAGCGTGGGATCGGAGCAGTCGCCGATGATTTCACGACGGCAGCACTGACTCGCGTGCTCGACGACGTGGACAGGGAGACCGTCGCCGGCTGGAAATCAGCTTCGGATGCGGCCGCGTTCGATCTCTCGGCGGGCGCGCAGGTCGAAGTCTGGCGGCGCGCGATCGAGAGAATCGCCGGGGAGGCCTAGGAATGGCTCTTCCCGCTGGTCTCGGTGCCCTCGCGGTCCGCGCGGCTCGGAGGATGCCCGAGCCCATGCTGATGCGGGTTCTGCCGGGGCGGCTGGGGTTCGAGCCCGCAGCCACGGTGCGCGGCCCGGAACCCGCGGAAACCGGCACGAGACTCTTCATCGGTCCCGTCAACTTCGCCGGACAGGGCTGGCAGTGGGCGCGCGCGGCAGAGCAGCATCTCGACGAAGTCTCCGCCGTGTCGATGGCGTACAGCGCCGGCACGGGGTTCCGTTTTCCGGTGGACCAGAATGTGCCGGCATCCACGTATCTGATGTCACGGCGTTGGCAGCGACGCCAGCGTGCGGATGTCTCCGCCCGGTTCACGCATGTCATCGTCGAGGCCGGGCGCCATCTGTTCGGCGACGTCTATCACGAGTCCGTGGCCGACGAGATCCGCTGGCTCCAAGCGCGAGGGCTCCGGGTGGCGATGCTGACGCACGGCAGCGACATGCGCTCGCCCGAGCTGCACGCTCGCACGCACGAGTTCTCTCCGTTCGTCACGGGGGAGTGGGCGATGACGCCGCGCTTGATCGAAGAGACGGCGCGCAACCGTGCGCTTCTCGATGACGTGAAGGTCCCCGCGTTCGCCTCGACGCCGGGGATGCTCATCGACGTGCCGGAGGGTCGGTGGCTTCCCGTCGTGATCGAGACCCAGCGCTGGAAGACGGAGCGCGCGCCCCACGCTGAGGTGCCCCTCGTGGTCCACGCCCCGAGCAATCCGTGGATCAAGGGCACCGCCATGGTGGAACCGGTGCTGCACAAGCTCGCCGCCGAGGGGGTGATCCGCTACGAGCGGGTCGAGGGGGTCCCCGCGGCAGAGATGCCCGCCCGGTTCCAACGCGCCGACGTCGTCCTGGACCAGGTGCGGGTCGGTGACTACGGGGTTGCGGCCTGCGAGGCGATGGCGGCGGGTCGCATCGTCGTGGGCAACGTCGACGATCAGGTGCGCGACCACGTGCGACGGACGACGGGTCGCGAGCTGCCGGTCGTGCAAGCGGATCCGCGCACCCTCGAAGACGTCTTGCGGGACATCGCCGGTCATCCCGAAGCGCTCCAGGGCGTGGCCACCGCCGGTATCGATTTTGTCTCGGCGGTCCACGACGGGCGCATGTCCGCAGAGGTGCTGGCTGACTTCCTGGGGGCGGACCCGAAGCCGGCGCGGCCCTGACGCCGATTGGTAGGCTCGTCGGGTGCCGGAGCCGGATGTCGACCACATCATCGCGGTCCACGACCTGCGCCGCCCCATAGAGCGCGCCGTGGGCTCGGTGCTCGACGGCACGCGAAGTTCCGTCCGCGTGACGGTCGTCTGCCACAACCTCCCCGTGGCCGATGTCTCGACGGCGCTCGGCCGGTATGCCGACGACGACCGGCTGCGGCTCCTGGGCCTCGACGACGGCATCCCCAGCCCGTCGGGACCCTTCAACCTCGGCCTCGAGCAGTCGACGGCACGGTTCACGTCGATCATGGGCTCTGACGATGAACTCTCGCCCGGAGCGATCGACTCCTGGCTCGCCCTCGCAGACGACACGGATGCTGACGTCGTCATCCCCCGCGTATCGGTGGTCGGGCGCGGTCCGACGCTGACGCCGCCCGTGCGCGTCGGACGCCGGCGGGCATTGCAGGGCGTCGCGGACCGGCTTGCGTATCGGTCGGCGCCGCTCGGTCTGGTCTCGCGGCCGCGCTTCGGGGATCTGCGCTTTCCCGCCGGGGTCGCGTCCGGCGAAGACGTGGAGTACAGCACCCGACTGTGGTTCTCGGGCGCGAACATCTCCTTCGACCGACGCGGTCCGGCCTACCTCGTGCACGAAGATGCGCCCACGCGTGTGACCACCGCTCGCAAGCCCGTCGCCGCTGACGTGGCTTTTCTCGACGGCCTGCTCACGAGCGCGACGTTCGCTGGGCTGTCGGCGGCGCAGCGCGACGCGTTGATCACGAAGATTCTGCGCAACAACGTGATCCAGTGGGTCTTGGCCAGGCCTGAAGCCGCCCTCTGGAGTGACGACGATCTGCGTGTCCTCGGCGAGACCGTGCGTCGTTGTGCTGCGATCGCTCCGCGGGCGTTCCATCCGCTGTCTCGCACCGATCGGGAGATCCTCGACTCGTTCACCAGCGCGCCACCTCAGCTCTCACGCGCGTTGACGTTGCTGCCTCACCGCACCGCGCTCAAACCGCGCAACCTCGCGCCGCGTGATGTTCGTTTCCTGTTCGCACGCGAAGCGCCCGTTCGCTTCGGCCTCGCGTCGCGGCTGCTTGCCCGAGGGAGCTGACCCGTGATCAGGTCGCGGCGAACCGGCAGAACGACGCGACGGATCCCGATTGCCAGACCGCCTCGGTGAGCGCAGCCTCGAGGGCATCCGGCTCGGACTGGATACGAGCGGCAGCCTGGGCGGCGTCTGAGAGGTCGGACGCGATGCGCAGCGGAAACACGCTGGCATCGGCGTAGTGCTCGGCGAGCACGGAGTCGACGACCGCCACGTGGCTGCCGTAGGCCAGCGCTTCGAAGAGCATCGTGCTGGAGAACCCGACGACGGCTCGGCTGGTTGCCAGCGCTGCTGAGGCATCAGCGCTCAGATCGAGTTCGATCCGAGGACGCTCGAGCGCCGTCGCGTGCCGCTGCGCGGCGCTCGCGCGCTCCACGGGGTGCGGCCGCAGCGCTACCGTCCAGTCAGTGGGCAGAGCGTCATGCAGTGCGATGAGCGTACGATCCACGAGGACATGCTCGAAGTTGCTCGAGACGAAGAGGACCCGTTTGGGTCGCTCGTTCCACGATGTCGTGGCGAGGACGGCGGGGTCGAGCGAGGGCTTGCCCACGGGAATGAACCGCCCCGGGAACCGGATGGTCCGGCCCCACATCTCGCCATAGCCGAGGAGCGCGTCCGGCAGGCATTTCTCCAGGTCGTCGCGGTGCATCGCGGCGCCGAAGTTGTACGCAGCATGACTGCTGCCGATCCAGCCGTGCTGCAGTTCGGCGACCTCGATGCCCCGCTCGTGGGCGAGCATGATCTCGCTCGCCCGGGTGCCGTACGAGGCGGTCTGCATGTAGATCCGTCGCGGCCGCACGCGATCGAGCAACCGGCCGAACTCCCAGCGCGCATGGGGGGCCCGATCCGCCCGGCCGAGCACGTCGGCGATGGCGCGCTCGCGTCCCGAGTCGGTCACAGGGTGGTCCAGCGCCGCGAAGGCCGCGCGGAGGGCGGCTTCGAGGCGTGCGCGTTCCTGGGCAGGCAGGGGCCGAGCCCGTGTCGCGCGCGTCGTACGCTCGATGGCACGTGCATAGGAGTAGGTGCGCGGGTTCGCGGGGCGGGTGTCGCTCTGGCTGAGCCGGTCGACATACGCATCCTGCACGACGACGGCGTCGGTCCCGAGCGCACGGGCGAAATCGTCGCTCAGCCAATTGTGGAAGCCCTCGGGCCCGGGCACCCTCGTCCATCCGGAGACGACGAACAGGTGGTCAGCATGCGGCGCCCGTCGAGACGACCAGGGGTTCGGCAACGCCTGGCGCGCCGTTGTGAGGACCCGCTGCCGAAGCGGCCGGAGCGGTTGCGGGGGCAGTGTCGTGCCGATGTCTGTCTCGGCGAGTGCACGCGAGACCGGCCAGCGCGCGAGCGGCCACAGGGGGAGGTCGATCCCCGAGATCCGCTCGAACAGCGCATCGGGTGCGGCGTCCTCGAGGTCGAGGAGCGCACGCATCCCGGCGGTCTCAGCCACAGCGGTCTCCTTCGCGCGGGAAGAGGGCAACGGCTCAGTTTACCCGCGCGAGGGCGTCGACACGGCTCGCTACGCTGTCCTGATGAGTCATTCCGCACGGCGCGTACGGCTCCGCGCTGCCGCGGCGGCGGATGCGGAGATGCTGCTGGCGTGGCGCAACGACCCGCTGACACGCCGGATGTCGCTGCAGACCGACGCGGTGTCTCCCGCGGATCACATCCCGTGGCTCGAGGCGAGCCTTGCGTCGCCGCGTCGGGAGATCGTCATCGGGGAGGACGCCGAGACCGGGCTGCCGATCGGCACATGTCGCTTCGATGTCGACGAGGATTCGCCCACGGCCGAGGTCAGCATCACCGTGGCCCCGAGCGCGCGCGGTCGCGGATTCGCCAAAGCGCTCTTGAGCGGGGCGATCGATCGTTTCGCGCGAGACCACGCCGACATCGTGACGCTCACCGCGATCATCCGGCCCGCGAACGCAGCATCCGTTCAGCTTTTCGAGGCCGCCGGATTCTCTCGCGTCCACGAGGGCAGCGAGGCGGACACCTATTCGCGGCCGTCAGGCGCCGGCGAGCAGGTCCCATGACAGCGGTGTGCCGAGTGCGGCATCCGCGCTGAAACGGCGACCGAGAACCGTCGGGAGGTGGACAGGGGCGAGGCCGCCCGCCGGACGGACCGAGCGGACGTTGGCCTCTGTCACGACGTCACCGGCGCGCACGTCGGCGCTCACCCACAGCGAGGGGCGCAGGCGCAGCGATTCCGCCTCTGCCGCTGTCGACCACGCGCTCGCCGATCCCAGCGCGGCGACGGCGGCGCGAGATTCCGTGACGAGCATCCTCAGTTCGTCCGGCTCGAGCGAGAAGGCACTGTCGACGCCGACGTCTGCGCGTGAGAGCGTGACGTGCTTCTCGATCACGCGTGCGCCCAGCGCAGCGGCTGCGACGGATACCCCGATACCGAGAGTGTGGTCGGAGAGCCCGACCTTCACGCCGAACAGGTCGCGCATCGCGGCCATACGGCGAAGGTGCGCGTCCTCTGCGCGGGCAGGATACGAACTCGTGCAGGCGAGGAGCGTCAGGTCGTCACCGCCCGCCGAGCGCGCGGCATCGACCGCTGCGGCGACCTCTTCGATCGTGGCGGTGCCCACCGACATGATGACGGGCTTGCCGGTCGCCGCGATCCGCGCGATGAGCGGCAGATCGACGATCTCGAGCGAGGCGACCTTGTAGAGCGGAGTGTCGAGGCTCTCGAGGAAGTCGACCGCAGACTCGTCGAAGGGGGTGCTGAAGGGCACGAGTCCCAGTTCGCGAGCGAGGGTGAAGATCGGCTCGTGCCACTCGTAAGGCGTGTGCGCTTCGGTGTAGAGGTCGTACAGCGTGCGGGAGCCCCACAAGGCGTGGCCCTCTGAGACCCGGAAGGCGGGGGTGTCGACGTCGAGGGTGATCGTGTCGGCGGTGTACGTCTGGATCTTCACGGCCTGAGCGCCGGTCGTCGCGACAGCGCGGACGATGTCGAGCGCCCTGTCGAGAGAACCGTTGTGGTTGCCGGAGATCTCGGCGACGACGAGCGGAGGGTGGTCGCCGGTGTCGGGAATGAGCGGGGTCATGCGATCACCTCACGCAGGGCATCGATGACGCGGCTCTGGTCGTCATCGGACAGCGCCGCGAACATGGGCAGCGATATCTCTTCGCGGTAGTACTGCTCGGCGACGGGGCACATTCCGCGCTGATAGCCGAGATCCTCGAAAACAGGATGCCAGTACACGGGGACGTAGTTCACCTGCACCAGGATGCCGCGTGCGTGCAGTTCCTCGAAGATGCGACGACGGTCAGCGGCCGGCACGCGAAGCGGGTAGAGGTGCCACATCGGGTCGGCGCCGCTCCGGCGAGTCGGGAGGGTCAGTCCGAGATCGGCGAGCTCGGTCGAGTAGCGGTCGAAGATCGCCGAGCGACGGGCCTTGAACATCGCCAAGCGTCGAAGCTGACTCGTGCCGAGCGCGGCGAGCACATCGGGAAGACGGTAGTTCAGGCCGAGCGAGTGGACTTCCTGGTGCCAGGGGCCTTCGTCGCGGTGGCGCTGCAGCGCGCGGTCACGGACGAGACCGTGGGTGCGGAAGGCGCGCGCGCGATCAGTGAGAGAGACGTCGCCAGAGGCGACGGCGCCGCCCTCGGCTGTCGTCAGGTTCTTGGTGGGGAAGAAGGAGAACGTCGTGAGGTCCGCGAGCGAGCCGACGGGGCGACCGTCGAGGGTCGAGCCGATCGAATGCGCCGCGTCTTCGAGAAGGAGAGCGCCGGCGTCATGAGCGATGCGTCGCAGGGCGTCGGCGTCGATCGGATGCCCCGCATAGTCGACGCCCGCCACGACGCGCGTCGTGGGTGTGATCGCCGCTGCGACGGCGTCGGGATCGATGTTGCCCGTATCGGGTTCGACATCGGCGAACTCGATACGAGCCCCCAGCTGAGCGGCGGTCGCGGCGGTCGCGACGAACGTCAGCGGCGTCGTCAGAACGACGTCTCCCTCTCCGACGCCGGCCGCAGCGTAGGCAGCATGCAGCGCGGCGGTCCCCGACGAGACCGCGACGGCGTGCGCGGTGCCGGCTGCGTCTGCGACGGCCTGCTCGAACTCGCTGACGGCGGGGCCGGTCGTCAGCCAATCGCTGCGCAGAGCCGCCGTGACCGCCTCGATGTCGGACTCATCGATCCACTGGCGCCCGTACGGGACGGCCATTCAGCTCATCCCGTCCACGAGTTCGCGGATCTCCTCCACCGAGAGCCACTGGTCGTTGCTGTCCGAGCGATAGGCGAACCCATCGGCGACCGGTTCGCCTTCGGGCTTGATGAAACCCCAGTCAGCGATCGTGGGCAGAACGATGTAGCGGTCTCCGGCGAGGATCGTGCGACGGCTGTCGTCCGCCGAGATCATCTCTTCGTGAAGTTTCTCTCCCGGCCGGATTCCGACGTCGTGGCGAGGTGCGCCCGGCGCGACAGCCTCGGCGATGTCGAGGATCCGCGTGCTGGGGATGCGCGGCACGTAGAGCTCACCGCCGTTCATCTGGTCGAAGGAATCCACGACGAACTGCACCGCCTGAGGCAGCGTGATCCAGAAGCGGGTCATCCGCTCATCCGTGATGGGCAGCGATTCGCCTCGCTCGGCGAGTCCGCGGAAGAACGGGACGACGGATCCCCGTGAACCCATGACGTTCCCGTACCGGACGACCGAGAAGCGCGTTTCGTAGCCGGCCGCGTAGTGATTGCCGGATTGGAAGAGCTTGTCGGCGGCGAGCTTGGTCGCACCGTAGAGGTTGAGGGGGCTCGAGGCCTTGTCGGTCGAGAGCGCGACGACCTTCTTCACGCCGGCGTCGATCGAGGCCTCGATGACGTTCTGCGAACCGATGATGTTCGTTCGGACGAATTCGAACGGGTTGTACTCGGCCGTGTCGACCTGCTTGAGGGCGGCAGCGTGCACCACGTAGTCGACGCCGTGCATCGCACGGCGCAGCCGGTGCTCGTCGCGGATGTCGCCGATGAACCACCGCAGTCGGGGGTCGTCTCCGAGCAGCAGACGGGTCTCGTACTGCTTCAGTTCGTCACGTGAATAGATGACGATCCGGCGAGGATCGAAGTCTGTCAGGATGCGACGGATGAACGCCTTGCCGAACGAGCCGGTGCCGCCGGTGACCAGGATCGACGAACCATTGAGGATGGACATCGTGAAACCTCTCGCTCGTGCCGCGGGCTCACAGACGGCTGCGACCAACCAAGCGTACCCGGGGTCGCATCCGCACGAGACAGGGGCGAACCGGCGGCACCGGCCTCTTCATGTCGTGCTGCGTGCCGACGCCGGCCGCACGCAGGGCACCGGTCACGTCATGCGGTTGCTGACGCTCGCCGAGGCGCTGCTGGCACGCGGGCACCGTGTGACTCTGGCGACAGCGGAGATCGAGATTCCGTGGCTTTCGGCGGCTGTGACGGCGTCGCGAGTGGATGTTGTCGACTCGCCGCGCGACGAGATCGACATCGAGGCTCTGACGGCGCTCGAGCCGGACTGGGTGGTCGTGGACAGCTACCTCGTGCCGGCCGACTCGGTATCCGCGTTGAACGACGTCGTGCCCGTGCTGCTCCTCGCCGACGGAGACGCCAGAGGTGCACGAGCATCGCTGTATCTCGATCAGAACCTCGGCGCACCTCTTCTGCCCGGCGCAGATGCGCAGGCGCAGTTGATCGGGGGCGAGTTCGCTCTTGTGCGGCGTGCCATCCGTGAGGTGGCACACCCCGACCCCGCCGAGATCCGGCATCGACCGCCCGAGATCGTCGTGGTGCTCGGGGGAACCGACCCCGATGATCGGACGGTCGAGGTCGCTCGCGCGTGTGTCGCTCTCGTCGGTCGCGCCGCCTTCACTTTCGTGGCACCCGTTCGTCAGCATCACCGGCTGAACGAACTCGGCGGCGAGAGCGCGCTGTGGCGCGTGCTTCCCCCGACGCCCGAGCTGCCCGCTCTGCTCGCACAAGCCGACGTGACGATCTCGGCCGGAGGAACGAGTGCGTGGGACATCGCCACGATCGGAACGCCGAGCCTTCTGCTTGCGACCGTGCCGAATCAGCAGGCCTCGCTGGCCGCGGCCGTTTCGGCCCAGATCGCGCTCGGCTTCGATGTCGTGAACTCGCCACCGGCCGCGGACGAGATCGTGCGGGCGGTGGTGCCCCTGATCGACGATGAGGCGCTTCGTCGCCGACTCGTGTCTGCCTGCCGCGACCTGTTCGACGGTCGTGGTGCCGAACGTGTCGCCGTCGCGCTGGAAGAGCGAAGCCGCCCCAGGCGTGCAGACCCGAACGCGTAGACTCCATGTCCGTGAAGGTGATGAGCGTCGTCGGCGCGCGCCCCCAGTTCGTGAAGCTCGCACCCATCGCGCACGCGGCAGCTCGCGCGGGTGTCCACCATGTCATCGTCCACACGGGGCAGCATTACGATCCGCTCCTGTCGGACGTCTTCTTCCGGGATCTCGATATTCCTGCGCCGGATGTGCACCTCGGCGTGGGGTCCGGCTCGCACGGCGTGCAGACGGGCGCGATGCTCGGCGCGTTGGACGCCGTCATCCTCGAGCATCAGCCGGACTGGGTTCTGGTCTACGGCGATACCAACTCGACCCTGGCGGCCGCGCTGAGCGCGGTGAAGCTGCACTATCCCGTTGCTCACCTGGAAGCGGGTCTGCGATCGTTCAACCGCCGCATGCCCGAAGAACACAATCGTGTCTTGACGGATCATGCCGCAGACCTCCTGCTCGCTCCCACCGAGGTCGCACTCTCGCACTTGGCGGATGAAGGGCTGTCCGACCGGGCAGTGCTCGTCGGTGACGTCATGACCGACGTTCTGTATGCCGTGCGGGATTCGGTCCGCGCCACGCCGTCGGCGCTGAGCGAGTTCCAGCTCGAAACCGGCGGCTTCTACTTGGCGACGATCCATCGAGCCGACAACACGGATGACCCGGTCCGCCTTCGGCAGATCGTGACGGCGCTTTCCGAGCTCGACCGTCCGACGGTCCTCCTGGCGCATCCTCGCGTGCGGGCGCGAGCGCGGGAAATGGGCGTGGAACTGGCTCAGGGATCGCTTCGCGTGTCCGATCCGCTCCCGTACGCCGAACTGATCTCGATGGCACTGGCCTCGGCGGGTGTCGTGACGGACTCGGGCGGCCTGCAGAAGGAGGCATTCCTTCTGCGGGTGCCGTGCACGACGGTGCGGACCGAGACCGAATGGACCGAAACCGTCGACCTGGGCTGGAACCGCCTTGCCCAGACTGCCGACGAGATCGCTGCGGCGGTCATGAGGCCGCGCCCGGCGGATACGACAGCTGAACCCTACGGAGACGGACACGCTGCCGATCGGGTGATCGCCGAACTCGACCGCGCCGCGGGGTCGAGGTCCTGATGGTCTTGGCTCTCGTTCAGGCCCGCATGAGTTCGTCGCGTCTGCCGGGCAAAGTGCTGGCTGACCTCGACGGCGAGCCCATGATCGTGAGGCAGCTCGCCCGCATCGCCCAGGCCGAGACGGTGGACCGGACCGTGGTCGTCACTTCGGTCGACCCGAGCGACGATGTGCTGGTCGAAGCTCTCTCATCGCGAGGGGTCGAGGTCTTTCGCGGCGCGCTCGAAGACGTGCTCGGACGCTACCTCGCCGCGGCGGAATCGCTCGGCGCAGAACGCATCGTGCGGTTGACGGCCGACTGCCCCCTGACCGACCCCGACGTGATCGACGCCGTCGTGCGCGCCCACGACGAGCGCGAGGTCGACTACGCGTCGAACGTCCTTCAGCGCACCTACCCGCGCGGACTCGACGTGGAATCGGTGACCACAGCGGCACTGCGGCGAGTGGCCGACGTCGCGACGGAGCGGGAGCGCGAACACGTCACCCTGGGCATCTACAGTCGCCCGGACCGATTCACCTTGACCTCGGTCGTTCAGGCTGAGGATCGCTCCGACCTGCGGTGGACGGTCGACACCCCCGCCGACCTCGCGTTCGTGCGGGAGGCTTACGCGCGACTGCGGCCCGCCGGGGGCCTGTTCTCGTCAGCGGACATCTACGAGCTGGTGAGTCGCTTCCCCGAACTCGACCATCGCGAGGCGTCCTAGCTGTCGCGGCGCGCATCTCCCCGATCTTTCTGAAGAGGCCGGCGTCTGGTCCGGATACGGGCATACCCGACCCGATCCCGTGCCGCAATAGACTGGAACCCATGCGCATCGCCGTTGTGGCCCTCGGAAAGATCGGCCTTCCCCTCGCTGTACAGTTCGCCGACTCGGGGCATGAAGTCATCGGCGTCGACGTCAACCCCGCGACCGTCGACAGCGTCAACGCGGCGCGCGAGCCCTTCCCCGGCGAGGCGCACCTGCAGGAGAAGCTCAGCCACGTCGTCCCCGCCGGTGGCCTGCGCGCCACAACGGACTACTCCGAGGCGATCCCGGGCGCTGACGCCGTCGTGGTCGTGGTGCCGCTGTTCGTCAACGACACGACGTGGGAGCCCGATTTCGCCTGGATGGATTCCGCCACGCGCTCCCTGGCCGAGCACCTCACGCCGGGCACACTCGTCTCCTACGAGACGACCCTTCCGGTCGGAACCACGCGCGGTCGCTGGAAGCCCATGCTCGAAGAGGGATCGGGTCTCGTCGAGGGCGAGGACTTCCACGTCGTCTTCTCACCCGAGCGGGTGTTGACCGGTCGGGTGTTCGCCGACCTGCGCAAGTACCCCAAGCTCATCGGCGGTCTGTCGGAGGAGGGCGCCCAGCGTGCCCGCGAGTTCTACGAGGCCGTGCTGCAGTTCGACGAACGCGACGACCTTCCCCGGCCGAACGGCGTATGGGACCTCGGGAGCGCCGAAGCGTCCGAGATGGCCAAGCTCGCCGAGACGACCTACCGCGACGTCAACATCGGGCTCGCCAACCAGTTCGGGCTCTTCGCCGCTCAGTACGGCATCAATGTCTACGAAGTGATCGAGGCCTGCAACTCGCAGCCGTACAGTCACATCCATCGTCCCGGCATCGCGGTCGGCGGCCACTGCATCCCGGTGTACCCGCGCCTGTACCTCGCGACTGATCCGGACGCCGACATCGTGCGCACGGCACGCATCCTGAACGCCTCGATGCCGGAGCGCATGGTGGCCCAGGCCGAGGGCATCCTGGGATCGCTCGACGGACTTCGCGCCGTCGTGCTCGGCGCGTCGTATCGCGGGGGAGTCAAGGAATCGGCTTTCTCGGGTGTCTTCCCGACCGTCGAAGCGTTGGCGTCGCGCGGAGCCACGGTGACCGTGCACGATCCGCTCTACTCGGACGACGAGCTGCGCGCACTCGGCTTCGAGCCGCACACGCTGGGCGATCCCGTCGATCTCGCCGTGCTGCAGACCGACCACGCAGCGTACCGGTCGCTCTCGCCGGAGCAGCTCCCGGGCATCCGCCTGATGGTCGACGGACGTAACGCGACGGACGCCGCTCTCTGGGCGGGCATCCCGCGGATCGTCGTCGGCTCCGCCTGACCGCCGCCGCTCGACCCGCCGACGACGTGCCCTCTGTCATCCGTGAGACGGCCGAGCGGACGAGCCGTATCGACTGGGTGGACACGGCCAAGACGATCGCGATCGTCCTGGTGGTCGTCTATCATGTCTCGGGCTGGCTCTTCGGCTTCATCTTCGAAGGTGCAACCCACCCCCTTGCAGCTGCGTGGCGCACACTCAGTGTGGCGCTCGTTCCCGTGCGCATCCCGCTCTTCTTCCTGGTCTCGGGACTTCTCGCCACCCGCGCTGTCCACCGCAGCTGGCGAGACCTCGGCCGGACCCGGCTGCTCGACCTGCTGTGGCCGTTCTTCATCTGGACGCTGCTCATCTCGCCCTTTTGGAGTCTTCGCCTGCACGCCGAAGGCTCGCCCCACCTCCGCCCCCTCGCGGACGCGCTCGTCTTCGGTGCCGGCCACCTCTGGTTCCTCCCGGCGCTGATCGTCTTCCTCGTCATCGCGAAGCTCGCGCGGGGCTTCCCGGTCCTCGCCATCGTGTCGACGGCTCTGCTCGCCTATGTGCTGCGCGGCCCCATCATGGCCTGGGCGAACGAGTCTCTGTACCCACCGCTCGCGCTGGATCTTTCGCGCTGGACGGTCTTCCTCGTGTGGTTCCTCGTGGGCTGTTTCGGTCACCGCCTCGTGATCCGCGCCGGCAGACACCCGATCTTCTTGGTCATCGGGCCGTCGCTTGTTTTCGGCGCGATTCTCCTCGCGGACGGCATCCCGCTGGGCGTGGCCAAGGCGCCCTTGCTGAGCATCTCGGGCGTGGGCGCGGTGATCGGGATCAGCGTGCTGATGAGCCGCTCACGTCCGGTGCGAAGACTGTCCCGGTACCTCGCATCGCGCACCCTGGCGATCTATGTCGGTCACGCGTTCCTTGTGGAAGTGCTCGCCGCCGGACTCATTGCGCTTCGACAGGTGTGGCCGGGGTTCGCCGTCGACTCGTCCGCAGTGATCGTCCTGTTCGTGCCCGTGACGACCGTGCTGCTCGTCTGGGCGAGCACCGCGATGCACGACTTCGCGATGCGTAGCCCGCTGCGCTGGCTTTACCGTCCACCTGCATGGGGGGAGCGACGGCGCGAGACCGACCTCGCCCGCCATGAGAGCTCAGCGGCGTAGCCACGCCCCGAGCGCATCGCGCGCATCCGCCGGTGTGAACCCGGTCGCTTCGATCTTCGCGATGTCGAGCACACTGTTGCGCGGCCGGGGAGCGACGGGCATCCTCGCTGACGCGAAGTAGTCCTCGGTGGAGCACCCGGTCACACGACCGGGATCGTGACCGGTCAGTGCGAAGACCAGACGGGCGACGTCGGCCCAGGAGGTCGGTTCGCCCGCTCCCGTGAGGTTGTAGGTGCCGTATGGAGCATCGGTCTCGACCAGATGGCGGATGCCGCGGGCGATATCGCTCGTGAAGGTCAGACGCCCGACCTGATCATCGACCACCCGGGGATTCACATCGTCGGCTGCCAGGCGCGCCATCGTCCGGACGAAGTTGCCCCCGTCGCCGATGACCCACGAGGTGCGCACGATGTACTGACGCGGCGTGACGCTGACCGCGAGATCGCCCGCCGCCTTGGACTGCCCGTAGACGCCGAGTGGACAGAGGGCGTCGTCTTCGCGGTAGGCGCCGGGGGCGCTGCCGTCGAAGACGTAGTCGGTCGAGACATGAACGAGGACGATGCCGTGGCGCGAGGCGACACGGGCCAGCGTGGCGACGCCGACGGCATTCGCGGCCCACGCGTCACGGCGCCCCTGGTCGGTCTCGGCGAGATCGACCGCCGTGTACGCCGCCGCATTGATGATCGTGCCGTACTCGCGCCAGCGGCGGGCAGAATCGATGTCCGGCGAGGCCAGGTCGAGGTCAGCTCGCGTGGCGTACTCGATGTGCGCGGCATCCCCGAACTCGGCGCGAAGCGCCTGCCCCAGCTGGCCGGCAGCCCCCAGCACGAGGATCTTGCGCGGCGGGATCGGTGTCACCTCGTCCAGACGCGGGTGCGCAGTGTCCTTCGCAGAGATCTCGGCGTCTTCGAGCGGGATCGGCCACGAGATTGCGGCGGCCTCATCGGCGAGATTCAGGAACGAGTACGCCGCGGCGGGCGACCAGTGGTCGTTCACGAGGTACGTGTACGCGGTGTCGGGCTCGAGCGTCTGGTAGGAATTGCCGACACCCCGCGGCACGAAGATGGCGCGAGACGGGTCGAGCTCGGTCGTGAAGACCGCTCCGAACGTCGGCCCTTCACGGAGATCGACCCACGCGCCGAAGATCCGCCCCGTCGCGACGGACACCCATTTGTCCCACGGCTCGGCGTGGATTCCGCGGGTCGTGCCGACGGCGTCGTTGAACGAGATGTTGTTCTGCACGGGCCCGAAGTCCTCGAGGCCGAGCGACGTCATCTTCTCGCGCTGCCAGTTCTCCTTGAACCAGCCGCGCGCATCGCCGTGGACCGGCAGGTCGAACACGATGAGCCCCGGAATCGGGGTCGGAGTGACCCGCAGTTCCTTCCCGAACTCCACGTCGTCGACCGTCATCACTGTCCCTTGGAGGCGTAGAACGCTTCGACACCGTCTTTCGCCGGCGCCCACCACGATTCGTTGTCCTGATACCACTGGATCGTCGCGGCCAGTCCCGTCTCGAAGTCGCCGTACGTCGGCGTCCACCCGAGTTCGGTGCGCAGCTTCGTGTAGTCGATGGCGTACCGCAGGTCATGCCCGGCGCGGTCGGTGACGTGATCGTATGCGTCCTGAGGCTGCCCCATGAGCCGAAGGATGAGTTCGACGACGTCCTTGTTGTTCTTCTCGCCGTCTGCCCCGATGAGGTAGGTCTCGCCGATGACTCCCTTGTCGAGGATCGTCAGCACCGCCGACGAGTGGTCGTCTGCATGGATCCAGTCGCGTACGTTCTCACCCTTGCCGTACAGTTTCGGACGGATGCCGCGGATGACGTTGGTGATCTGCCGGGGGATGAACTTCTCGACGTGCTGGTACGGCCCGTAGTTGTTCGAGCAGTTCGAGATCGTCGCACGCACGCCGAAGGATCGCACCCAGGCGCGGACGAGCAGGTCGCTGCCGGCCTTGGTCGATGAGTACGGGCTCGACGGGTTGTACGGCGTCTGCTCGGTGAAGCGCTCCGGGTCGTCCAGCTCGAGGTCGCCGTAGACCTCGTCGGTCGAGATGTGATGCAGTCGGCGGTCGTGCTTGCGCGCGGCTTCGAGGAGGGTGTACGTGCCGACGATGTTCGTGTCGAGAAACGGTCGCGGGTCGTGCAGCGAGTTGTCGTTGTGCGATTCGGCGGCGTAGTGCACGACGGCGTCGACCTCGCTGAAGAGGTCGTCCACCAAGGGGGCGTCCGTGATGTCGCCGAGCACGAAACGCACTCGGTCCTCGGGCAGCCCGGCAAGCGAGGCGCGGTTGCCGGCATACGTCAGCTTGTCCAGCACAGTGACGTGGTGATCGGTGTGGGCGACGACGTGGTGCACGAAGTTCGAACCGATGAACCCGGCTCCGCCGGTCACGAGCAGCTTCGACATCAGCGCCCTCTTTCCAACGTCGCGAGCAGATAGGTTCCGTACCCCGACTTGACGAGCTTCTGCGCGCGCTCGCGGAATTCATCGTCCGAGAGGAAGCCCTGTCGCCACGCGACCTCTTCGGGCGCCCCGATCTTCATGCCGGTGCGCCGCTCCATGGTTCGGACGTAATCCGCGGCATCGGTCATCTGGTCGAAGGTGCCGGTGTCCAGCCACGCCGTCCCGCGGGGGAGCACCTCGACCGACAGGGCGCCGCGTTCGAGGTAGGCGCGGTTGACGTCGGTGATCTCGTACTCGCCGCGAGCGCTCGGAGTCAGCGATCGAGCGATCTCGACGACGTCGTTGTCGTAGAAGTACAGACCGGGAACCGCGTAATTGCTCTTGGGCTCGGACGGCTTCTCTTCGAGCGAGACCGCGGCGCCGGACTCGTCGAACTCGACGACGCCGTAGGCCTGCGGGTCCGAGACCCAGTAGGCGAAGACCGCGCCGCCCTGGATGTCGGCGAACCGGGACAGTCTCGTGCCGAGCCCGGGCCCGTACAGCAGATTGTCGCCGAGGACGAGAGCGACGTTGTCGTCGCCGATGAAGTCCGCCCCGATCGTGAACGCCTGCGCGAGGCCGTCGGGCGAGGGCTGCTGCGCGAACGTGATCGAGACCCCGAACTGGGATCCGTCTCCGAGCAGTCGCTCGAAGTGGGCCGCATCGTGCGGAGTCGTGATGACGAGGATGTCACGGATGCCGGCGAGCATGAGCGTCGACAGCGGGTAGTAGACCATCGGCTTGTCGTACACCGGCACGAGCTGCTTCGAGACGCCCAGGGTGATCGGGTGCAGTCGAGTGCCGGAGCCACCAGCGAGGATGATGCCTTTCATCTGCCCATCGTGACACAGCGGTAGACTTGCCCGTTGCCTTGCCCGCCGAGCCGAAAGGCCCGAGGAGTCCCCGTGAATATGATCGAGACCTGCCCAGGCGACCGAGGGGCTCACTGCTGACATGTGGTTCGCTCAGTGGGGGTCCGTGCTCGTGGTGTTCGGCGTCCTTTTCGCGCCAGGCCTTCTGATCGGAGCGCTCCTGCGCTTGCGCGGCTTCGCGCTCGCCGCGGCCGCGCCCCCGCTCAGCCTCGCCGTGATCGGTCTGACCACGATGGTGGCGGTCGTCGTCCCCTTCCGCTGGTCGCTTCTCCCGGTGGCGGTCACGACCGTCGTCGTCGCCGCTGCGGCCTGGGTGATCGGGCGTCGCTTCGTGCCCGTGCCCGCCGCGTCGCCCGCGGTCCACTGGTCGCGGCGGTGGGCGCCGTGGATCGCCGTCGCGCTCGGAGCAGCGCTGCTGATCCCGCGGCTGCTCACGGTGTTCGGCGACCCGGAGTCGATCTCGCAGACGTTCGACAACATCTATCACCTGAACGCCGTGCGGCACATGCTCGATACGGGCGCCGCGGCCCCGACCGAGCAACTCATCCCGGGCTTCTATCCCAGTCTCTGGCACGCGGTGACCGCGCTCGTCGCGGGGCTGACGGGCGCCTCGGTGGCGGCAGCCACGAACCTCACCGCCCTGCTCGTCGCCGGACTGGTCTGGCCCCTCGGCTGCGTCTATCTCGTGCGCCAGATCTCGGGACGACAGCCCGCACCGCTGCTCGTCGCCGGAGTCCTCGCCGCGGGCATGGCCGGTTTCCCGCTGCTCATGCTCGATTTCGGGGTGCTGTACCCGAACGTCCTGTCGATCGCGCTTCTGCCTTCCGTGCTCGCGGCGCTGATCGCGGTGGCGCGCGTGGGCGCCGACCTCGGCGGCAGTCGTGTCGTGGCATGGGTGCTTCTGCTGGCGTGGATCCCCACTCTTGCTCTCGCCCACCCCAGCACGCTCATGGCGTTCTTCGCCATCGGGTTCTGGCCGGCCGCTGCCGCGGGCCTTCGGTACTTCCGCAGTGCACGCGAACGACCACGTGTGCGCGTGTGGGCCTCAGTGCTGCTGTGGGCGGCGGGCCTGGCTGTCGTCGCCGCGATCCTTATCGTTGCCCGTCCCACGATGGAGCAGGCGTTCTGGGGTCCCTTCACGTCCTTCGGCGGCGCGGTGGTCGAGGTGCTCACGAACTCGCACAAGGGATTGCCTGTCGAGTGGGCGCCGACGCTCCTCATGATCGTGGGGATCATCGTCGTGCTCGTCGGGATGCGCTCGAAATGGTGGCTCGTCGCGGGCTGGGCGACGCTCGCCGTCATCTATGTCGTGGGCGCCGCCGCCCCGTACAGTCTTCTGCGCTACGGGCTCACCGGAACCTGGTACAGCGACATGTACCGTGTCATGGCGCTGTTCCCGGTCGTCGTGATCCCTCTCGCGGCGGTGGGCTTCGGCGCCCTGGTCACCATGATCACCCGATACACGCGTTCGCGCACCCAGCAGGCACGGCTGCGGAACGAACTCGCGATCACGGGCATCCTGGTCGTCGGAGTGATCCTCGCCACGCAACTGAGCGCACCGATGGCTCGTTCGACCGCTGCCGCGCGATGGATGCACACGATCTCGGACGACTCGCCGTTGCTGACGCTCGACGAAGTCGCCTTGCTGGAGCGGGTCGACGACCATGTTCCGGAGGACGAAGTGATCGTCGGAAGCCCCTGGACCGGCACGTCGCTGGCGTATGCGATCTCCGATCGCCGAGTGCTGATTCCGCACATCTATCAGGAGCTCGACGCCGACATGACGACGATCCTTCTCGGGCTCAACCGTGCGCAGGATGATCCCGAAGTGTGCGCGGCGCTCGAGAGGACAGACACGCGCTGGGTACTCGATTTCGGCACGCGAGAGATCCACAATGCCGAGCATCCCTACCCGGGTTTGGACGACCTCGAGTCAGCCGGGGTGGTCGAACTCGTCGACAGCGAAGGCGACGCGGCCCGCCTCTATCGGATCACCGCTTGTCAGGCTCCGCGCTGAGATCGCGGTAGGGCTGCAGGTCGGGCCGTGACGGCGTCAACTGGATATCCAGTTGCAGCGCTGTCAAGAGCATCTGCGATCCGATGACGAGCGGAAGCGCCGCCAGCATGACCGTCGCCGCGGTGGCCACGACCGACGCCGCGATCTGGGACATGACCCAGATGCTGAACCCGAGCCCGAACGCCACGAGGAAGAGCCCAGCGAAG
Organism: Microbacterium sp. Y832; assembly: GCF_057669765.1. Classification (NCBI taxonomy): domain Bacteria; kingdom Bacillati; phylum Actinomycetota; class Actinomycetes; order Micrococcales; family Microbacteriaceae; genus Microbacterium; species Microbacterium sp. Y832. The sequence continues at coordinate 383,364 of NZ_JBYHFM010000001.1, forward strand.
AGCAGCAGAGCGATCGGCGAGAATGACCAGAGCACGTAGCGATACCAGATCCGCGTCCAGAATCCGACGGTCAGTCGGTGCATGAGCTCGGGCACGACCTTGCTCAGCCGGATGCTCGACACCTCATCGCCGTAGACCGCGGGGATGGGCACGTCGGTCGCCGAGACCTGCAGGATGTTCAGGTGGATGAGGAGGTCGTTCTCGAAGCTGTAGCGCTTGGCCACACGCTCGAGGGGCACTCGGCGCAGCACCTCGGTGCGGACGGCCGTGTAGCCGTTCTGCGGGTCGAAGAGGTTCCAGTAGCCGGAGGCGAACTTGGTCATGAACGACAACATGATGTTGCCGAGCACGCGGTACCGCGGCATCCCGGCGAACGACTCCGGCGCGTAGAAGCGATTCGCCTTGGCGAAGCCGTAGCCGTCGTCGGTCACCTTGTCCAGGAGAGAAGGCAGGTGCGCGGGATCCATCTGTGCGTCACCGGCCATGATGACGTCGATGTCGGCGCCCAGTCTCATCGCTTCGGTGTGGCCGGTGATGATCGCGCCGCCCACGCCCTGATTGACCTCGTGGCGGATCAGTGCGACCCGCGGGTCGTCGACGCGTCGGACGACGCCGCTCGTGTCGTCGGGACTGCAGTCGTCGACGATGACGATGTGGTCGACGAAATCGGGCATGGTCTCGATGACCTGCGCGATCATCTTCTCTTCCCGGTAGGCCGGTACGACTGCCGCGATCGTGGCGCCCTTATACATCGTGATCGTCCTTCGTGTTCGTGGTGCCCGGTCGTGCGAAGACCCAGAAGCGGTAGGCGAAATAGTTCCATACCGTCGTCGCTGCGACCGCGACGACCTTGCCGATCACCCACGGAACGCCCAGCGCGGCGAACCCCGCAACGATACCGGTGGTCGCCACCGTATTGAACGCGACGAGCAGGGTGTAACGACCCACGCTCGGCGCGACCTTCGCGTCAGAGCTGAACGCGACGATCCGCTGGAGCGAATAGGTCACGACGAAGCTGGCAAGGAATGCGATCGGCGTGGCGATGGCCAGCGGCACATGGAACGCATCGTGCAGCAGCCACAGCAGGCCGATATCGACGAGGAAGCAGAACCCGCCGACGACCAGGTAGCGCACAGCGCTGTTCGCCCACAGGCGCGCGAGCAGGGTCGAACGCGCGGGCTGGGTGGGGGGCACCCGCCAATCTTGCCAGAGCGAGCCTGTGCCGGAACCGGACGCACAGCATGACTCACCTAGACTTGGGCGGTGCGGCCGTGACCGGCCGTGTCCTCCGTTGTCAGCCGAAAGGCCACCCGCATGGATCTTCTCATCGTCGGCTCAGGCTTCTTCGGCCTCACGATCGCCGAGCGAGCGGCGGCAGCAGGCCGCAAGGTCACCGTCATCGACCGCCGTCACCACATCGGCGGCAACGCATACAGCGAGAACGAGCCCGAGACGGGCATCGAGGTGCACCGCTACGGAGCGCACCTCTTCCACACGTCGAACCCGACCGTGTGGGAGTACGTCAACCGCTTCACGCAGTTCACGAACTACGTCCACCGGGTCTACACGACCCACAAGGGCATCGTCTTTCCGCTGCCGATCAACCTCGGCACGATCAACCAGTTCTTCCAGGCCGCGTACACCCCGGACGAAGCCCGCGCGCTCGTTCAGGAGCAGGCCGGCGAGTTCGATGTGAAGAACGCCGCGAATCTCGAAGAGAAGGGCATCGCGCTCATCGGCCGTCCTCTCTACGAGGCGTTCATCCGCGACTACACCAAGAAGCAGTGGCAGACCGACCCCACCGAGCTGCCGGCCGAGGTCATCAGCCGATTGCCCGTGCGGTACACCTACGACAACCGCTACTTCAACGACACGTGGGAAGGCCTTCCCGTCGACGGCTACACCGCCTGGCTCGAGCGGATGGCCGACCACCCCAACATCGACGTGAAGCTCTCGACCGATTACTTCGACGAGACCCAGCCGCTCAACAAGCGCGACACCGTCGGCCAGGTGCCCGTCGTCTACACGGGGCCCGTCGACCGTTACTTCGACTACGCGGAGGGCTCGCTGTCGTGGCGCACGCTCGACTTCGAGCAGGAAGTGCTCTCGATCGGTGACTTCCAGGGCACATCGGTCATGAATTACGCCGACGCCGAGGTGCCGTTCACCCGCATCCACGAGTTCAAGCACTTCCACCCCGAGCGCGCCGACCGATACCCGACCGACAAGACCGTGATCGTGCGGGAGTTCTCGCGCTTCGCGACGCGCGACGACGAGCCCTACTACCCGGTCAACACCCCCGAAGACCGCGAAGGCCTGCTCGCCTACCGCGAGCTGGCGAAGGGCGAGAACGGCGTTCTCTTCGGCGGACGACTGGGTACGTACCAATACCTCGACATGCACATGGCCATCGGCTCGGCGCTGTCGATGTGGAACAACCAGCTCGCCTGAGCGCGCGCCTCTAGACTCGACGACGTGACGTCCGCCACCGTCGGCGCCCCCGGATCCCCGCGGCGCTACCTGCACTCGCTGTGGCTGTTGTCGGCTCGCGACCTGCGCGTCCGCTATGCCACGAGTGCGCTCGGCTACCTGTGGTCGGTGCTCGACCCGCTCGTGATGAGCCTCATCTACTGGTTCGTCTTCACGCAGGTCTTCCAGCGCACCGTCGGCCAGGCGCCGTACATCGTGTTCCTCATCACGGCCCTTCTGCCGTGGGTGTGGTTCAACGCATCCGTCTCAGACTTCACCCGCGCCTTCAACAAAGATGCGCGGCTCGTGCGATCGACGGCGATTCCCCGCTCGATCTGGGTCATCCGCATCGTCCTCAGCAAGGGCGTCGAGTTCCTCTGCGCGCTCCCCGTCCTCGTGGCGTTCGTCGTCGTGGCGGCGCTCACGAGCGCGGACCCGCTCGAACTCAACTGGGGGCTCCTGCTGTTTCCCGTCGCCGTCCTGCTGCAGACGTTGCTGCTGGTCGGGGTCGGTCTTCTCATCGCCCCGCTGTGCGTGCTGTACTCCGATCTGGAGCGCACGACGAAGCTGGTCCTGCGGATGCTGTTCTACGCGTCACCCATCATCTACTCGGTGTCGGACCTGCCCGGGATCTTCCCTCAGCTCGCCGCGTTCAACCCCCTCTCAGGCATCTTCACGCTGTACCGCGTCGGGTTCTTCCCCGACGTCTGGGACACCCTGAGCGTCCTTCTCAGCGTCGCCATGTGCATCGTCCTTTTCGTCGTCGGTCTGCTCGTCTTCCGCCGGCTCGAGCGTCCCCTGCTGAAGGAGCTGTGATGGCCGCCTCCGAACTCGCCATCGAGGTGCGCGACCTCGGAGTGCGCTTCCGCCGCAACCGCCGGGGGCGCCGAAGCTTCAAAGACCTGTTCGCCGATTCGTCCCGCCGCAGTCGACCGGGGGAGTTCTGGGCGCTGCGAGACGTCAGCTTCGATGTGCTGCCGGGGGAATCGATCGGGGTCGTCGGGCGCAACGGACAGGGCAAGTCCACCCTGCTGAAGCTCGTCGCGGGCGTGATGCTCCCCGACGAGGGCAGTGTGACCGTGCACGGCGGCGTCGCTCCGCTCATCGAGATCACGGGCGGATTCGTCGGCGACCTCACGGTGCGCGAGAACGTGCGCCTGACGGCGGGTCTGCACGGAATGCCGAAAGCCGAGGTCTCGCGCCGGTTCGACGACATCATCGATTTCGCCGAGCTCGCCGACTTCGTCGACACTCCGTACAAGCACCTCAGCAACGGGATGAAGGTGCGTCTGGCCTTCTCGGTCGTGTCGCAGCTGGAAGAGCCCATCCTCCTCGTCGACGAAGTGCTGGCGGTGGGGGACAAAGCGTTCCGCGAGAAGTGCTACCGGCGTATCGACCAGCTGCTCGCCGAGGGGCGCACGCTGTTCTTCGTGTCGCACAACGAACGCGACCTTCGGCGATTCTGCGTCCGCGGTCTCTACCTCGACAAGCACGGTCTGGCGATGGACGCACCCATCGCCGAAGTGCTCGACCGATACAACGCGGACCACCCGGCGTAGGTCCTGTCACTCGGCAATGTCCTTGGAACAAGAACGGGAGCGTGGCGTGAAGATCCTCATCACCGGAGGTGCCGGCTACATCGGCAGCACCATCGCCTCGGCATGTCTCGACGCCGGAATGGCACCGGTGATCCTCGACGACCTCTCGACGGGGCGCGAAGCCTATGCTGAGGGCCGCGCGTTCTACCGGGGGGATATCGCCGATGCGGCGCTGATCGATCGGATCGTCGACGAGCACCCCGGCATCGACGCCGTTGTCCACTGTGCGGCGCGCACGGTCGTCGCGGACTCGGTCGCCGACCCGCTGGGGTACTACGAAGTCAACGTCGCGCGGTCCGTCCGTCACTTCCAGCATCTGGAGCGCCACGGCATCCAGAGGATCGTCTTCAGCTCATCGGCATCCGTGTACGCGAGTGAGTTCGGGACGGGGCTCGATGAGTCAGCGCCGGTCGCCCCGGCCAGCCCGTACGCCCGAACCAAGCTGCAGGTCGAGCAGGTGCTGTCGGATGCTGCGGCCGGGGGCGCGCTCCGAGCGCTGTCGCTGCGGTACTTCAACCCGATCGGGTGCGACCCCCGTTTGCGGACCGGCCCCACCGCCGAACGGCCGACGCACGCGCTGGGCCTGCTGCTGGCCGCATGGCGCACGGGTCAGCCCTTCACCGTGACGGGCACGGACTGGCCCACACGCGACGGGTCGGGGCTGCGGGACTTCGTGCACGTGTGGGACCTCGCCCGCGCACATGTCGAAGCCGTGCGCCGGTTCGACGACGTCACCTCGTCCGAGACGCCGTCGAGGATCCTCAACGTCGGCACGGGCCACGGCACGACGGTGCGCGAACTCGTGCGCGCCTTCGAGTCCGTCGTCGGGGGCGGGTTGGACGTGCGCGAAGGACCCCGGCGCCCGGGTGACGTCGCCGGAGGCTACGCGATCGTCGACCGCGCCCATGAGGCGCTGCAGTGGCGTGCGGAGCGCACGGTCGAAGACGCGATCCGCGACGCCGTGGCGTGGGAGACGCAGCGCGCTGCCTGAACGGGCGTCAGCTCGCTGCGGTGAGCGGCTCCATCGGGCGCCACGACGCGTCGCGAGCGATCGCCCGGCCGTCCTTCAGCCCTCGGAAGAGGTTCGACGTGCCGCGCACCTTGCGCTCCACGGCGATGAGACGGATGAGTTCCTTCGCGAACGTCAGTGAGGTGCCCAGTCCGAACAGCACCGGGTTGTAGACCCCGTGCGCGCGGTAGTACTGCTTGATGATCGCGCGGTTGCGCATGATGTAGTACCGGTAGTTGTCGCTCGAGGCGTTCATGTGGCGGATGCCCATGTCCCACTGCTTGATCTCGCGCGTGCGGCGCAGGACGAATTCGTCGACGATGACCGATGTCGTCTTGCGTGATGCGAGCCAACCGTAGGTCTGGTCGTCCCAGTAGATGAAGAAGCGCGGGTCGGGAAGACCGATCTGCTCGACGATGTCGCGGTGGATGAACATGCCCTCGAAGCATCCGGAGTTCATCTCTTTGAAGCCCGAGGAGTCGAACTTCGACGGCGCGAAGGGGATCGGGATCCCCAGGCGCTCGGCGATGCGGTACTGCCAGTAGAACTCGCTGCCGTCGTAGTCGTACCGGCGGCCCTGGATGCTCTTGAAACGCGGTGCCCAGGCGCCCATCTTGGCGAGGCCGTCGGGGATCACCTCGACGTCGTCGTCCATGAGCCAGATCCAGTCCGAGCCCAGCTCGAAGGCGACGCGCATGCCTTCGCTGAAACCACCCGACCCGCCCGTGTTGGTGTCGAGCCTGCGGTAGACGAGGTCGGTGCCGACCCGTTCGCGGAACGACTCGACGACCTCGGTCGTGTCATCGGACGACGCGTTGTCGACGATCACGACGTGGCCCGGCTTGGGATCCATGCGCTCGATGCTCTCGAGCAGGCGAGTGAGCAGTCCCGAGCGGTTGAAGGTCACGATGGCGATCGTCGCCGACGCCGGGTCGAACGAGGCCGCAGAGCTGCGGACGGGGTTCTGCTCGGGAGCCGTCATGACTCGACTCCGAACGTGCGTGCCCATGCGTCGCGCGACGTGAGCTCCGGTGCGGCGGCACGGTACTGCTTCGCGAGGCGCGGCCACTCCCGGCGGAGCCGCCGGTGCAGACGGACGCTGTCCACCAGCATCCGGCGGAAGTTGGCGCGGTCGCGCGTGTAGATGTTCTTGCCGGATCCGTCGGCCGAGTTGACGAGCGCGCTGTCGTAGAGCGGCACGCGCCACCAGTGGGCATCCTGCTTGCCGAACTCGACCTCGGGCTGCGCGATGTTCTCGGGCTTCGGGGCGTGCAGCCAGTGCGCGACGATCGTCGACAGCGTGAACCAGCGCAGGCGCAGACCCGTGGGGCTGTCGAAGGTGTTGCGCACCGTCCGCTTGAAGGCGAGCCGGCCGCGCCGCGCCCGCAGGGGAACGCCGGACGCCTTGTGCACGACCGTCTCGGGGAACGACGACGCGAGCTTTCGCGCCGCCGGCATCGCCGTGGCGAGGTTCGCCCGCATGTGGGAGGGCCCCTCGAGGATGTCGCGCAGCGCTCGATGCCGAAGGGCGACGGGGTAGTACTGCATCATCATGAGGTGCTTGAGGTCGACACGACTGCTGTGCCGCAGCAGGGTGCCGCCGCCGGGCATCGAGGAATGCAGGAGTGCGGCCACGATGCGGTTTCGCGCGTGGAAGTAGGCCTGCCAGTCGATCGAGTCGTCCTTGCCCACCCACGACACGTGCCACAGGGCGACTCCGGGCATGGAAACGGTGGGGAAACCGGCATCCCTGGCGCGCAGGCAGAACTCCGCGTCATCCCACTTGATGAAGGCGGGCAGCGAGAGCCCGACTTCGCGGATCACGTCGAGCGGGATGAGGCACATCCACCAGCCGTTGTAGTCGGCATCCAGGCGCATGTGCAGCTGGGGGGACTGGCGCAGGTTGGCGACACTGAAGTCGTGCGGCAGTCGCTCCTGATAGAGCGCGCGCCACATGAAGGGCTCTTCGTCGACCACCTCGGCCCACGCGTGCAGCTTCGGGCGGTCAAGCAGATCGAACATGTGGGCGCCGACGATCGTCGGCACGGTCGCGAACTGTCCGAGCACGATCGAGCGGCGCAGGGACTCGGGCTCGATCCGCACGTCGTCATCGAGCAGCTGGACGAAGTCGCTCTCGGGCCGCTCGAGGGTCTCGAGCATCGCCCGCGCGAAACCGCCCGAGCCGCCGAGGTTCGGCTGCGTGATGACCTGCAGCGTCTCGCCGAGCGCCGCAGACACCTCGTCGTACTCGGGCTGGGCGTCCACGCGCCGATCGCCCTGGTCGATGAGGAAGATGCGGTCGACGAGTTCGAGCACGTCGGGGGCGTCGGCGAGGTTCTGCAACGTCCAGATGCAGTAGTCGGGCTTGTTGTACGTCGTGATGCCGATGGACGCCTTGCCCGTGCGGGCCGGCTCCTGCTCGGTCGTCCACTCAGCGCCTTCGAACTTCGCGTCTTCCTGGTCGGCGACGATGTCGAACCAGATGAACCCGCCGTCGCTGTACTGATCCAGCACCAGGTCGAAGCGGCTCGTCGTCGAACCTGCGACCTCTCTCGTCTCGATGCGCTGGCGCACCCCCGACCCGTTGGAGCGGTAGACGAGGATCGTGGCGTCTCCGCTCGTGCGCACCACGAGGGTCACCGCGCGCACCGGCGTCCAGTGCTGCCAGTACGAGGCGGGGAAGGCGTTGAAGTAGGTGCCGAACGACACGCGTCGGCCCGCGACGATGCGCGCCGTGTTGCGGCCGAGGATGTTGCCCAGCTGCGCGCGGCTCGATACCCGGACGGGCTCTTCATCGATCACCGACCACGTCTCGGGGTCCACATAGAGAGGAAGAAGGTCAGGGTCGCGATCCGTGGGAAAGACGACGTTCTGCAGGACGTGTGTCACGTGAGAGTCTCCGGCGGTGCTTGGGGCGGCGGACCGACAGCAGATCCTACCCCGCCGCGTTCGGGGGATCCTGGACGTGCGGCAGGCTCGGCGCTGCGGACACGCCTATCCGCTCGCGCCACGAGCGGGACTGCCCCGCGCGCACGGCGCACAGAACGAGCAGCATCCACCCGATCCCGATCAGGGTGAAGCTCTCGAAGAAGGAGTCGATGAGCAGCGCGACGAGCACGAGCGGCGTCCAGGCGTAGATGACCGAGCGCCGCTCGCTCGCGTCGAGCCACGAGCGCACGAGCGCGACGCCGGCAAAGCCGAGGAACAGCACGAGCCCGACCCAGCCGAGCTGCAGCAGGACGTCGAAGTAGGCGTTGAGGCCCGTCGCGTGCGTGTCGTCGAGCAAGAAGTTGATCGAGCCGAACGGCACGCCGTCCTGCGGCCACGGGCCGTACCAGCCCCAGCCCTGCACGGGTCGCGTCCGCAAGTAGTCGACCATGACGTTCCACAGATCGACGCGCGTCGAGAAGTCGCTGCCGGCACCGAGCCACGCGATGATCGGATGCCGCAGCAGATAGCCGACGACGACGCCGACGACGACGAGCCCTCCCAGCACCCACTGCAGAGCGCCGCGCTGGGCGGGGCGGGTGTGCCGCACGAGAGCGAGCGCGCCGACGGCGACGCCGACGCCGACGGCGAGCACGAGCACGGTGGGGGAGTCGGAGAGCGCGGCGAGCATGCCGGCGAGGACGACCGAGTACAGCGACAGTCCCGCCCGCACCGACTGTGTGCGGTATTCGACGAGGAAGGTGATGAGCGCGATGACGGCCACGAAGCCCAGCATGTTGCGCGTGCCGAAGATGCCCTGCACGGGCCCGAGCTCGGCGATCGCGCCCTGCACGCCGAGAAAGCGGAACGGGATGTCCAGCAGGATGCCCGAGAGGATCTCGACGCCGAGCGAGATCGAGAGCAGCACGCGCAGCACATCGGCGACGGCTCGCACCGTCTGCAGCGTGTCGCGGATGTGACCCACGACGACGGCGAGGAAGGCGATTGCGGCGAGCGACACCCAGCCCCACCACGACTCCGCCTGGTCGAAGGCCCACAGGATGCTCACGAGCGCCCAGCCGAGGAACACCACGAGCGTCGTCGGCACGAGCCGCACGAACGAGATCTCGCGTCGACGCGCGACGAGCACCCCGCCGCCCACGATACACAGCCCCGCGACGATCGTGGCGTAGGTCACGGGGCTCATGAGCCGCTCGATCGCGAAGGACGAGAAGACCGCCGCGAGTGCGGTGAGCGTGTAGGCGCGCGCGAAAGCCGCTGAGCCCAGCAGCGCGCCGAGCCAGCGCCGCTGCGCGCTCGCGGCGGCCGTCACGACCCCTGCTTCGTCGGCTCGCCGCGCTCGATCGCCGCGCTCTGCTCGGCCGGGCCGACGCCGATGTGCGGCGACTGCTTGATCTTGAAGCCGAGCATGACCAGCAGCATCCACCCCCACAGCAGCAGCGGGGCGGACTCGGCCACGCCCTGCACGAGCAGGATCGTTCCGACGAGGGTCGGCAGCAGCGTGAGCGGCGAGTAGGGCCGGTCGGCGCGCAGATCCCACCGCGGACGGTCGACGGCGAAGAACCACGTGCGCCACACGTAGGCGAACATGACGAGCGAGAACAGCACGACCCCGACGATGCCGAGCTGCAAGTAGATGTCGATCCAGACGTTGTGCGCCTGCATGACGGTCTCGCCGTGGTCGACGATCCAGCCGTCGAATGCGGGGTCCCACGGCATCCACGGCGTCGCGAAGCCCCACCCGGCGAAGGGGCGCTCGCTTGCGCGCTCGGTGACGGCCTGCCAGATGGCTTCGCGGCCCGTCAGGTCGGAACCGCGCCCGATCGCCTCGAAAAGCCGATCGCGCAGCAGCCACAGGCCGAGCCCTCCGCCGAGACCGACGACGGCGTAGCCGATGTAGTAGCGGGTGCGCTCGCCGGGCCGGGTCGTCGTGCGCATGAGCAGCACCGTCGTCAGGACGAGCACCACCGCTGCTGCCGCGACGAATGCGGTCGCCGACGCCGCACGCACGAAGAGGAACGCCGCCAGCAGCATCCAGCCGATCAGCAGCGTGCGGCGCGGGGCGCGGGCGGCGAAGCGTATGGCGAACACGACGATCGCGAGCAGGGCGAGGGGCCCGAGCAGGTTCGCGTTGCCCATGATGCCCTGGATCCGGCCGCCGTCGAAGAGGTTGTTGCGTGACCAGTACAGGATCGGGTCGACCGGCTCATCGCGGGGCACGAACCCGGGCAGCAGCGGCACGCGCACGAAGACCGACACCCACAGTTCGAACAGCAGCGAGAGGGCGAGCGTCCATTTCAGGGCGGATGCCACGGCGCGAACCAGTTCTCGCCACGTCAGCACCGCCCCCACGAAGAACCCCTGCACGGTCGTCACGTACAGCAGCAGCAGCGTCAGGGCCGTCGTCGCGGGCCACGCCGACCAGAGGATCGACGCCGTCGCCCACACGATGTATGCGACGGCGAACCACGGCAGGCGGCGCCACTGCACGGGCGGGCGCAGCAGGAACCAGAGCAGGATCGACACGAGCATGCCGCCCACACCGACGACGGCGGCGAAGAGCTCGCCGAAGGCATGCACCCATGCGGCCCCGGCGAAAGCCATGACGAGCACGAAGATGCACCAGCCGCGCAACAGCAGATGCCCGGTCTTCTCTCGGACCGGGGCTGTCGGCGGTGCCGATGCCGGATGCTTCGAATACACGGCCATCGCATACCAAGGTACTCGGTCGCGCGGATACGCTCGGGCGCATGCTCACTCTTCTGTCGAACACACCCCGCGACTACGCGTGGGGCTCGACGACGCTGCTGGCCGAGCTGCGTGGACTCGCTCCGTCGGACGCACCCGAAGCCGAGCTGTGGTTCGGTGATCACCCCGGCGCGCCGGCGCGGGCAGCTGACGGCTCGCCGCTGGACGCATGGCTCGCAGAGCGGGGAGCGCAGCCGCTGCCCTACTTGCTGAAGCTGCTGGCGGCGGCGTCGCCTCTGTCGATCCAGGCGCACCCGTCGAAGGGGCAGGCCGAAGCGGGCTTCGCGCGGGAGGAAGCGGCCGGGATCGCCCGTGATGCCGCTGAGCGCACGTATCGCGACCGCAACCACAAGCCCGAGCTGATCGTCGCCCTGAGCGACGAGTTCCACGCTCTCGTCGGCCTGCGCGCCCTGCCCGACACGCGGCGCCTCTTGGGCGAGATCGGGGACGCGACGGCGGGGCTCGCTGCGCGCCTGGACGGCTCCGTCGAGGCGACGAGCGATGCGATCGCCTGGCTGCTGTCGGATGCCGCCGCCGACGACGTCCGTGCCATCATCGGCGCCGCGCGGGCGAGGCCGGCCCGCGGTGCGTTCGCCGGTGAACTCGCGCTCGTCGCCCGCCTGGACGATGCGTATCCCGGTGACCCGGGGATCGTCGTGGCGCTGCTCATGAACCTCGTTGCACTGCGCCGCGGCGAGGGCGTCTTCGTCGCGGCCGGTGTGTTGCATGCCTACCTCGAGGGCCTCGGCGTCGAGATCATGGCCACGAGCGACAACGTGCTGCGCGGGGGTCTTACCCCCAAGCACGTGGACGTCGGCGAGCTCGTCGCGGTGCTCGACGCGCGCACAGGGCCACCGCCGATCGTGAGACCGATCACCGAGGCGCCCGGCGTCGAGCGGTACCCCGCGCCCGTGCCGGACTTCGCGCTGCGCCGGCTGCGGCCGGGCGGCGCGTCGCTCGAGGTGGGGATCGACGGCGTCGCGATCGTCCTCGCGACGGCGGGCTCGGTCACCGTCACCGCCGGGATGAGCGGCGGCTCCGTCGTGCTGAGACCAGGCGACGCTGTCCTCGTGACCGCCGACGAACGCACCCTCCGCGTCTCGGGCTCGGGGGAGATGTACGTCGCGACGCCCGCGTGATCACGCGGTTGTTACCGGAAGGCGACACGCCGTCGGCGCGTCGTGAAGGTTCAACCCGTGCATGAGGCTTTAATATCTGCGACTTGACCGCGGCGAACTACAAGGGTGTAATTATCCCTAGCGCGGCACGATGTCGTGTGTAGGAGCCTCCGGGGGGAGAACGACATGACCGGTTCCCAGTACCGCTCTGCGGTACCCGACAACTGGTTCGTCGACCCCGTCAACCTCGGAGTGCCCGGCGTTCGCCGTGCCGTCGCAGGCGACGACGACAACCCGCTCTCGTGGCAGACCGACGCCCTCTGCTCGCAGACCGACCCCGAAGCGTTCTTCCCCGAGAAGGGCGGCTCGACCCGCGACGCCAAGCGGATCTGCACGACATGCGACGTGCGGGATCAGTGCCTCGAGTACGCGCTGCAGAACGACGAGCGCTTCGGCATCTGGGGCGGCCTCAGCGAACGCGAGCGTCGCAAGCTCAAGCGCCGGGCCGTCTGATCGGATCTCGCCCGAGCTGTCTTCCCCGGCGACGGGATCGCGGCGAACGGCGCGTGCGGCGCGACGGACGCGCGAGCCGCGCCTAGGCTGACCAGGCCATGCCCGCACGTGTCCACGCTCTTCTCGTCGTGCGCCCCGACGGCCGAACGCCCGCAGCGCACCACCTGCGACGCACCGTCGGAGCCCTCGCGGCGCAGACGCGCCCCGTCGACAGTCTGACGATCGTGATCTGCGGCACCGACCCCGGTGTCATCGAGGCGGCTCGCGATTCGCGGGCCGGCCTCGTCATCGAGGCACCGGCATCCACCCGCTTCGCCGAGGCGCTCGCGCTCGCCAAGCCCGCGCCAGGCGCGGACGCCGTGTGGCTTCTCGCCCAGGACACGACGCCGGACAAGCAGGCCCTCGCCCGCCTCGCGGGGGTGCTCGAGCGGTCGCCGTCCGTCGCGTTCGCGGCACCCAAGCTCGTGCGCGCCGATGATCGTAGCGAGATCGTGTCGCTCGGGGTGGGCATGACGCGCTTCGGACGCTCGGTCGGCCTCGCCGACGGCGAGCTCGACCAGGGCCAGCACGACGCCGCCGACGATGTGCTCGGCACCGACGTGCGCGGTGTGCTCGTGCGCGTCGACGCGTGGACCTCGATCGGAGGGCTCGACCCCGCCCTTCACGGCGCCGACGAAGGCCTCGACCTGGGCGTTCGCGCCCGGCTCGCCGATTCACGCGTCGCCCTGGCCCCCACAGCGATCGTGGCGGTCTCGAACGACGGCGTGGCCGGTCTTCCGGCGCCCGTCACACGGCAGACTCGGCGTCGCATCGCCTTCGCCGAGCGCGTCGCGCAGCTGCATCGTCGGCTCGTGTACGCCCCGCTGTGGGCGGTTCCGCTGCACTGGCTCTCGCTGCTCCCGCTCGCGCTGCTGCGCACGATCCTCCATCTCGTACGCAAGCAGCCCGCGCGCATCGGGCCGGAATGGGTTGCCTCGGCGCTGGTGATGGTGCAGTTCGCCGGCATCGCCCGCGCCCGTGCGCACCTGCGGCGCACGCGCCGACTGCCGTGGAGCCAGCTCGCCCCGTTGCGCGTCACTAATGCACAGCTGCGCGCGCGCCTCGGCGATGACCCCATCGAACCCGGCGGACGCCTGCGCGGAGATCTGCGGTTCTTCTCCGGCGGCGGGGCCTGGCTCGTGCTCGGCGCTCTCGTCGTGTCGATCGCGGCGCTTCCGATGCTGCTCGCCTGGCCCGTGCTCGGCGGCGGCGGCCTGCAGCCGCTGCGCTCGACCGTCGCGCAGCTGTGGGCAGACACGCTCTACGGCCAGCGCGGACTCGGCCTCGACACGATCGCACCCGCCGACCCGTTCGCGACGGTCATCGCCATCGTCGGCACGCTGTGGCCGGGCGATCCGTCGCGCGGCCTCGTGCTGCTGTGGCTCTTCGCCCTGCCCCTCGCAGCCCTCGGCGGCTGGTTCGCCGCGACGCGCGTCACCGACCGCGGGGTGCTCCGCGTGCTCGGCGGTGCCCTGTGGGCCCTCGCCCCGACGTTCCTCATCTCGCTCACGCAGGGCCGCCCCGCCGCCGTCATCGCGCACCTGCTGCTGCCGTGGCTGTTCTGCGCCGCCGCCGTCGCGCACCGCTCGTGGCCGGGTGCGGGGGTCGCATCCCTCGCTCTGGCCGGTGTCATCGCGTGCGCCCCGTCGCTGGCCCCGGCGCTCATCGTGCTCTGGGCCGTCACGATCGTGCTCGCGGTCGCGCTGCGCGCCGGGCGCGGTGTCGCCCGCCTGATCTGGGTGGTCGTGCCGACCGTCGCGATGGCCGGACCGCTCGTCTGGCATGCCCTGCGCACGAACGGCGCGTGGGGCCTTCTCGCCGACCCCGGCGTGCCGTGGTCAGGGCCCCAGGTCGGGCCGGATGCCGCCGGTCGCGGCCTGCTCGCCGCGGGCATCCCCACCTCCGATGTCGCGGGGTGGGCGGGATTCCTCGGCGACGCGCCGACGTGGTGGGTGCCGCTGCTGGCCGCCCCCTTGGCGATCCTCGCCCTGGCTGCACCTCTCACTCAGCGGTGGGCGGCCGGCATGACCCTGCTCGGCATCGCCGCGCTCGGCACCGGCACCGCCTTCGCCGCGGTCGGCATCTCGGTCGCGTTCGCGCAGTCCGAGGCCGTTCCGCTGTGGCCGGGCACGGGCCTGAGCCTCGCGTGGCTCGGTGTCGTCGGAGGGGCGCTCGTGACCCTTGACGCGGGCCTCGCCCCGAAGGTCGCCCTGCTGCGCGGTGGCCTCGTCGTTCTCGCGGGCGCCGGCATCGTGGCGCTCGCCGTGCCCGCGCTCACCTCGGTCACCCGCGACACGACGCTGCTCACCAACGGGCCCGCGAGCACCCTTCCCGCATACGTCGCGGCGCGCGGCGCGGACGACCCCGACGTCGGCACGTTCGTGCTGACCCCGCAGAACTCCGGCGCCCTGTCGGCGCGGGTCGTGTGGGGCGGCAGCGAGACGCTCGGCGCGCAGAGCACGGTGCTCGCGACCCGCACCGAACCGTCGGAGCAGGACCGGCAGATCGCCCAGCTCGCCGCCGGTCTCACGACCGGCGCAGCCGATGACCCCGTCGCCCAGCTCGCGTCACGCGGCGTGAGCTTCGTGCTGCTCGCGCACGGCGCCGAACCCGAATCCGACGCGGCCCGCGCGTTCCGCCTCGCCGCCGAGTCTGCCATCGACCAGCGTGAAGACCTCGAAGCCGTCGGCGAGACCGCGCGCGGCTCGCTGTGGCGGGTCGAACTCGACGTCGCGCCGCGGCCCGAACCCGGCGAATCCGTGGATCGGACGTCGGGCGGGATCTTCGCCGTGCAGCTCGCGCTCGTCGCGATCGCCGTGCTGCTTGCCGCACCGACCGCCGCATCGCGCCGTGACGCACGACGCACGCCGCGCGTCGTCGGACCGCACTGGGAGGAGGGCCGATGAGCGATCGCCGCTTCTTCCGCTGGGCGTCCACGAGCGCCCGGATGCTGGCCGGCACCGTCGTCGCCGCGACGGCCGTCGTCGCCGTCGCGACCGCCGTGACGCTGCCCTGGCCGACGCTCGAGCGCGAACCCGTCGCCATCACGGCCAAGCCCGCGCCCGCCGACACCGTCATCTCGTGCGCGGGCGGTCTGCTCGCCCTCGGGCGAGACCTCGACGCACCGAGCGAACTCGCCCTCGCAGCGGCGCAGAGCGTGACGGTCGGAGGGCTCCCTGGCACGCCGCAGCCCGAGGCGCGGATGCTGACGGGCGTCGCACCCGGCGCAAGCCCCGAGGCCTACACGGCGCCCCCGCAGGGCGACCAGCGCACCGACATCGCGGCCTCGGGCTCGATGCTGGCCGACGCCGACGATCTGGCCGGGTTCGCGGCATCCGCGTGCCGGCCGCCGCTCATGGAGTCGTGGATCGTCGCAGGATCAGCTGCGACGGGATCGGCGGACTTCGTTCTGCTGTCCAACCCCGGAACGGTCGCAGCGACCGTCCAGCTCACGGTCTACGGCGCGACGGGTCCGGACACGCCCCCGGGCGGCGCGGACCTCGTCGTCGCCGCCGGCGCGCAGCGCGCCGTGCCGCTGGCGGGCCTCGCGCGCGGCGAGACGAGCCCCGTCGTGCGGGTGAGCGCGGTCGGCGCCCCCGTGCAGGCCTCGGTGCAGTCGAGCCTGACGCGCGTGCTCGAACCCGTCGGCGCCGACCAGACCGGCGGAGTCGGCGCGACCGCGACCGTCCAGCGCATCCTGGGTGTCGTCGTGACCGAGTCCGACGTGGCGAGCCCGATCGGCGCCGGGACGATCCTGCGCGTGCTGGCGCCCAGCGCCGACGCCGAGGCGACCGTCATGGTGCGCGCCGTGGGCGGCGACCAGCAGATGCTCGAGCCCCTCGTCGTGCCGCTTGCGGCCGGTGTGCCGACCGAGGTCGGCCTCGGTGGGCTCGCCGAAGGAGAGTACGACGTCGAGGTCCTCGCGGACTCACCCGTCGTCGCCGGCCTGTGGCAGGCGTCGGGCTTCGGTGCGGGGTCCGACTTCGCCTGGCTTCTGCCCTCGCCCGAGATCACGGTGCCGAGCCTGTTCGCCGTGCCCGACGGTCCGCCGGCCCAGCTCACGGTCGCCAACCCCGGCGGCGAGCCCGTGGCTGTCATGGTGGCTGAGAGCACCGGTTCGTCGGCCGAGGAGCTGGTGCTCGATGGCGGTGGGAGCGTGACGCTGAGCGTGCAGTCGCGCACGGTCTACACGCTCGACAGCGGCGGTGCCCCCGTGCTCGCGGCGGTCACGATGAGCGGACCGGGCGCGCTCGCCGGATTCCCGGTGTGGCCCGCAGACGCCGCCGCACCCGCTGTCCGCGTGTACCCCTGACGCCGGTCAGAAGAAGCGGAAACGCTCGGGGCCGAGATCCCACGGATCGCGGTCGAGGTACTCGGCCGCCGCGCGGAACACCGCGCTCTCGATCATCATGCGGCGGTGCAGTTCATCGTCGCGGTGCAGGTGGCTGAGCCGCTCGATCGGCAGCCGGAAGAGAATGATCCGCTTGTCGGCACCCAGCACGAGCCATCGCGGGATCCCGTCGGCATCGGATGCCGCGGGCATGTCAGCGATCTCGAAGCTGACCTCGCGCAGCTCGGGCCAGGCCGACCGCAGAAACTCCGCCGCCGTTCCGACCGCGAGGTCGAAGCGCTCGACGCGTGTGTCGAGCGGGGGAAGCGGCGGCCGAACGACGGCGCTGCGTCCGAGGCGCCCGTGCCGGCCGTGACGTGCCGGACGACGGGCAGGCTTCGACACACTCGAGGAACGACGCCATGCCATGCGCCCCATCCTATGGCGGCCGTGCGGGGGTGGGCTTATCGTCATCCCGCCGCGGGCGGCGGTTCATGTGCCTCACTCTGCTGCCGGGCCGCTGGTTCGGCAGCGTTCTGTGACAACTGAACGACGGATGCCGTGGCGAGGGCGGTCCTCCCGAGGTTCACATGTCTCACTTTGCGCCCCGAGGCGTGCATCGTCGACGTTCTGCGACACATGAACGTCGTGTGACGCCTGCACGGGGAGATGGACGTCGGGGAGCCCGGGCCTCGCGGCGCGGCGCGGCATCCGGAATCGGCGTCGGGGCGCGACTAGTGTCGGAGCGATGCGCGAGAGACTCTGCTCCAAGGTGGGATGCGCCCGCGAGGCTGTGTCGACCCTGACGTACGACTACAACGACCAGATGGCGGCGGTCGGTCCGCTCGGGGCGTCGGGTGACCCGCACGCGCACGATCTCTGTGCGATCCACACCGATCGGCTGTCGGTGCCGAAGGGCTGGGTCGTCGTGCGGCACGAGACGCTCCGCGGCTGATCCGCAGCGGATGCCCCCACTCGCGGGATCAGCGGACGGGGAAGCCGCGCGGGACCACGGGGGCGCCGGAGGCGAGGGCCGCGACGCGCTGATCCTCGAGCACGAGCGCCCGCAGTTCACGGTCACGCCGGAGTGCGGCGACGCCGCACACGAACGACTCGGGGTCCACGGGCGGCACGGGTGAGACGTAGGCCGCCGCCTCGGACGCGAGGGATGCAGCCAGGCGTGCCCGCGCCGGAGGCTCGATCTCGGGAGCCTGTCGCGCGAATTGCGCGATGCGCCGCGCGAGCCGGTCGGGCAGGCGGGCGACGTCGGCGACGGCTCCCCACTCGGCGAGGGCGGGCGGGAGGCCCGGCGCGGGGGCGGGGAGGCGCGGCGTGCGGGTGCGCTCGGAATAGGTGCCGGCGAGCAGGTCGCCGAGGCGCTGCGACCGCGGCGTGAACGCGCCCACGATCGCGGCGAGCCCTCCGAAGGTGAACCACAGCTCGAGCACGCCGACGAGCGCGCGGATGAATGCCTGACGGAACCCTGTCGCGCCGCCGTCGGTGCGCACGATCCGCCCACCGACGGCGAGCTTGCCGAGGCTGCGTCCGCGCGTGAACGTCTCGACGGCCGTCGGGATCACGACCAGCACGAGGACGACCATCGCGATCGTCACCATCTGTGCTGCCGAGTCGCCGAAGAGGTCGATCCCGAACAGGAACGTCGCGACGAGGAAGAACGTGAGCAGCAGTACGAGCCCCACGACGATGTCGATGAGCGCGCCGAGCGCGCGCAGAAAGAACCCGACGGGCTGCACGTCGAGGGCGACGGCCTCGCCCGTGAGCACTTCGTCCTGGTGGATCGTCGTCATCCGGGAGTCGGGCGCGACGGTCGGAGGCATGCGTACAGTTAACCGCATGGACCTCGACGCCCTCACAGCCGCACGCCGGCAGGAATGGGAGCGTCTCGACGAGCTGAGCCGGGCCCGTCGGCTGAGCGGTGCGCAGGCCGATGAACTCGTCGCGCGCTATCAGGCCGCATCCGCCGATCTGGCCGATCTGAAGACCTCGGCGGGCCGCACACCGCAGGGCGATCTCGTCTCGACGATCCTCTCGCGTGCCCGGCTTGCGCTGACGGGCACGCCCGAGAACGTGCTGAAGCAGATCCCACGGTTCTTCGCGCTGCAGCTTCCGGCGGCGCTCTACCGCGTGCGCTGGACGACCCTCGTCATCGCGCTCGGCTTCATCGCGATCGGCACCCTCGTGGCGTTCTGGGTCTCGTCCGACCCCGCCCTCATCGCGACCCTCGGGCCTCAGCTGCAGCTCGAGGAGTATGCCGAGAACGACTTCACCGCCTACTACAGCGAGAACCCCGCGGCGGTGTTCGCGGGCACCGTCTGGACCAACAACGCGTGGATCGCGGCGCAATGCGTCATGTTCGGCATCACGGGGATCTGGCCGCTCATGGTGCTCGTGCAGAACGCGATCGGCGTCGGCACGGCGGCCGCGATCATGCTGGCGTTCGACCGCGGCGATGTCTTCCTGCTGTACATCCTTCCGCACGGCCTCCTCGAGCTGACGTGCATCTTCGTCGCCGGGGCCGCAGGGCTGCACATCTTCTGGGCCTGGGTGGCGCCCGGGCGGCAGTCCCGTGGCGCCGCGCTCGCCGCGGCGGGGCGCTCGCTCGCGACGATCGCGATCGGGCTCGTCCTCGCGCTCGCCGTGGCGGGTCTCATCGAGGGCTTCGTGACGGCGCAGCCGTGGCCCTGGCCGCTCAAGATCGGCATCGGCGCGCTCGCGCTCGCGGCCTTCGTGTTCTACATGGTCGTCGTCGGCGGTCGCGCCGCCCGCCGAGGTGAGTCGGGCGATCTCACCGAGTATGAAACGGGCACGCCGACCCTCGTCGCGGGATGATGCCTTACTTTGAATAACTCAAAATAAAGCGCTAGGATTGGGGGCATGAGTGCACCCGCGGCTGACATCGATGAGATGGATGCCGCCGCGCTCATCCGCACCGTCGGCTTGCGCGTCACCGAGCCCCGCCGTGCCGTGGTCGAGGCGCTTCGTGACCACCCGCACGCCAGCGCCGAGGCGGTCTTCCAGGTCGTCGCGAACACGGTGCCGCAGACGAGCCTGCAATCCGTCTACAACGCCCTCGCCGACTTCGCCGAAGCCGGCCTCGTGCGCCGCATCGAGCCCGCGGGCAGACCCGGCCTGTTCGAGCTACGTGTCGGCGACAACCATCACCACCTCGTCTGCACGACGTGCGGCGGTGTGCGCGATGTCGACTGCGCGATCGGCGAGGCCCCGTGCCTGACGCCATCGGATACGCACGGCTTCGCCCTGCACACGGCCGAGGTGACGTACTGGGGCGTGTGTCCCGACTGTGCGGCCGCTGCATCCGCCCCCACCTCTTGACTCACCCCGACATGAAAAACGAGGAAGGAAAACATGAGCGACATCGATGACACGATGCCCGGTATCGGCGAGAACCCGACCGACATCGACCAGGCCGTCACCCCGATCGACACGCCCGTCGACGAGCGCGAGGACGGCGAGACCCGCCCGCGCCCGAACGAGGACGCGAACGGATGCCCCGTCATCCACGGCGACAGCCAGCCGCACCCCGCGACGGGGTCGGCGAACCGCGTGTGGTGGCCGAACCAGCTGAACATCAAGATCCTCGCGAAGAACCCGCCCGCGCGGAACCCGCTCGACGAGGACTTCGACTACAAGGAGGCGTTCGAGAGCCTCGACCTGGCCCAGGTGAAGGCCGACATCGAGAAGACGCTCACGACGAGCCAGGACTGGTGGCCCGCCGACTTCGGTCACTACGGCCCGCTCATCGTCCGCATGGCGTGGCACGCCGCCGGCACCTACCGTGTCACCGACGGTCGCGGCGGCGCCGGCACCGGACAGCAGCGCTTCGCGCCGCTGAACAGCTGGCCCGACAACGTCAACCTCGACAAGGCCCGCCGTCTCCTCTGGCCCGTCAAGAAGAAGTACGGCCAGAGCCTCTCATGGGGCGACCTGATGATCCTCGCGGGCAACGTCGCGCTCGAGTCGATGGGATTCAACACCTTCGGCTTCGCCGGTGGACGTCCCGACGTGTGGGAGCCGGACGACGACGTGTACTGGGGCCCCGAAACGACGTGGCTCGGCGACGAGCGCTACACGGGCGACCGTGACCTCGAGCGTCCGCTGGCCGCCGTGCAGATGGGTCTCATCTACGTCAACCCCGAGGGCCCCAACGGCAACCCCGACCCGCTCGCGTCGGCACGCGACATCCGCGAGACCTTCGGCCGGATGGCTATGAACGACGAAGAGACCGTCGCGCTCATCGCGGGTGGTCACACCTTCGGCAAGACCCACGGCGCGGCGCCCGACACGAACCTCGAGGAGAACCCCGAGGCTGCGGGCCTGGAGCGCCAGGGTCTCGGCTGGAAGAACAACTTCGGCACCGGCAAGGGCGACGACACCATCACGTCGGGCCTCGAGGTGACGTGGACGTACCACCCCACGCGCTGGGACAACGAGTTCTTCCACATCCTCTACGCGTACGAGTGGGAGCTCATGCGCAGCCCCGGCGGAGGCCACCAGTGGCGCCCCATCAACGGCGCCGGCGCGGACATGGTGCCCATGGCGCACTCGTCGGCACGTCGTGAGCCCCGCATGCTCACGAGCGACATCGCCCTGCGCACCGACCCCGAGTACGACAAGATCTCGCGCCGCTTCAAGGACGACCCCGTCGCTTTCGGCGACGCGTTCGCCCGTGCGTGGTTCAAGCTCACGCACCGTGACATGGGCCCCGTCGCGCGTTACCTCGGCCCCGAGGTGCCCACCGAAGAGCTCATCTGGCAGGACCCCGTGCCCGCCGTCGACCACGAGCTGATCGACGACGCCGACGCGGCCGCGCTGAAGGCTCAGATCCTCGAGTCGGGTCTCACGGTCACCGAGCTCGTCTCGACGACGTGGGCTGCGGCATCCACCTTCCGTGGCAGCGACAAGCGCGGCGGCGTCAACGGCGCTCGCATCCGCCTCGCGCCGCAGAAGGACTGGGTCGTCAACAAGCCGTCGCAGCTGAAGCGCGTGCTCGATGTGCTCGAGGGCATCCAGTCCTCGTTCAACGACGGTCGCACCGACGGCAAGCGGGTCTCGCTCGCCGACCTCATCGTGCTCGCGGGCAACGCGGGTGTCGAGAAGGCCGCGAAGGATGCCGGTGTCGACGCCACGGTGCCGTTCCACGCCGGGCGCACCGACGCCACGCAGGAGCAGACCGACGTCGAGTCGTTCCGCTTCCTCGAGCCGGCAGCCGATGGCTTCCGCAACTACCAGGCCACGACCGCGATGAGCATGCCGGCCGAGTACCTGCTGCTCGACAAGGCGAACCTGCTCACGCTCACGGCTCCCGAGATGACAGTGCTCGTCGGCGGTCTCCGCGTGCTCGGCGCCAACTGGGACGAGTCGGAGTACGGCGTGTTCACCGACCGTGTCGGTGTGCTCACGAACGACTTCTTCGTGAACCTGCTCGACCTCGGCACGACGTGGAAGCCGCTTGACCCCGGCTCGCACGCGTTCGAGGGACGCCGCGACGGTTCGGACGAGGTCTTCGGCCGCGGCACGCGCGTCGACCTGCTGTTCGGCTCGAACTCCGAGCTGCGCGCCCTCGCCGAGGTGTACGCCTCGGATGACGCGCACGAGAAGTTCGTCCGCGACTTCGTCGAGGCGTGGGGCAAGGTCACCGAGCTCGACCGGTTCGACCTGAGCTGACGCACATACGCGAAGCGGCCCGTCCCGATGTTCTCGGTGCGGGCCGCTTCGTCGTTGCGCGGGTCAGCGTCCGCGGCGCTTGGGCCCGCTCGCGTCGGGCACGCGTGCCTCGGACTGCAGCGCGGGCAGCTTGACCGGCTCGAAGAGCGCCCGGTGCAGCCAGCCCGCGAGGAGTCCGCCGATGAGCGGGAACACGATGAACACCCACAGCTGGGCGAGCGCGTCGATGCCGCCGTAGATGGCGGTCGCGATCGAGCGCGCCGGGTTCACCGAGGTGTTGTCGATGGGGATCGAGATGAGGTGGATGGCGGTGAGCGTGAGGCCGATCGACAGCCCCGCGACGTTGCCGCCGCCCCGCTTGGTGTGCGTGATGCCGAGGATCACCATGACGAAGATCGCCGTGAGGATGACCTCGGCGATGATCGCCGCACCGAGCCCGAACCCGCCCGGTGAGAACGCCCCGTAGCCGTTGCTCGCGAATCCGCTGTCCTGGCGGGCGGCGAGCCAGTCCGCTGGGCCGAACAGCCCGATGAGGACGATGAGCGTCGTGCCCACGGCGCCGCCGACGAGCTGAGCGATGATGTAGCCGGGCGCGTCCTTCCACGCGAAGCGACCCGCGGCGGCAAGACCGACCGTGACGGCGGGGTTGAAGTGCCCGCCCGAGATGTTGCCCCACGCGTAGATGCCCGCCATGAGGGTCAGGCCGAAGGCCAGGGCGACGCCCACGAAGCCGACGCCGAGCGAGGTGCCGTTGGCTCCCGTGCCGAAGTCGGCCGCGAACAGCGCCGTGCCGATCGAACCGAAGACGAGCAGGAACGTGCCGAGCGCCTCGGCGACAAGTTTGTTGGCCGTTGTGAGTGGTGTGACAAGAGCGTCCGACATGACGGCCTCCTTTCCTCGATCCGGAGCGTAGACCCTGCACAGTGATTTCTCAGCCCCCGGCGCGCTCATGTGGCCGAGCCGATGCATCCGTCTCATGTGGCTCGGTGCCGTTCGTTTGCCTCAGATTGTCTGGGAACCGGCGACCGGGAGCAGGTTGCGGCACATGGGCACATGAACGCGTGGCCGTTCCAGCTCGTTTGCCTCAGTGTGTCCGGGAACCGGCCGAAGTGAGCAGAGTGCGGCACAGGAAGCCACCTCAGCGGCGCCCAGGTGTCAGAGGCGCCCCGCGGCCTTGAGGGCGAGATACCGATCGGCGACGCGGGGCGGAAGGGCCTCGGGGGTGTCGGTGATCGCTTCGGCCCCGGCACGGGCCATCGCACTCGCGACGCGCGCGGTCTCGCGCGCCGCGCGCTCGGCGGCGGCTTCGCGGTAGACGTCGGCGGCGTCGGGCCGCGCGACGGGTTCGGGCCGCTCGTCGGCGACCGTGCCCACCAGCACATGCGCGCGCTGCGCGAGCGCGGGCAGCGCGCCGAGAAACCCGCGCGACGCGTCGACGGCGTCCTGAGCGGTCAGCACGACCACGAGCGCGGGGCGCGACGTCATGGCACGCACCTGGGCGAAGGCGGCATCCCAATCGGTCTCGATGAGCTGCGGCTCGACGGGCGCCATCGCATCGACGAGCGCGGGCAACAGCCCCGGGCCGTCGACACGCGTCACGCGTGCCCGGATCGTGCGGTCGAACATGACCAGGTGCACGTGGTCGCCCGCGCGATTCGCGAGCGCGGCCAGCAGCAGCGCCGCCTCCATCGCGGCGTCGAGCCGTACGCCGTCGCCGACGCGGGCGGCGGCCGTGCGACCCGTGTCGATCACGATGACGACGTGTCGATCGCGCTCGGGCCGCCACGTGCGGATCATCGTCGTCGACGAGCGCGCCGTCGCCCGCCAGTCGATCGAGCGCACGTCGTCGCCGGGCACGTATTCGCGCAGGCTGTCGAACTCGGTGCCCTGGCCACGCACCTGCACGCTCGTCGACCCGTCGAGCTCGCGCAGCCGCGCGAGTCGCGACGGAAGGTGTCGGCGCGACGTGAACGGCGGCAGAACGCGGATGCTGCCGGGCTCATCCAGACGCCCCTGACGGCCCGCGAGGCGCAGCGGCCCGTCGGAGCGCACGACGACGAACGACGAACGCAGCTCGCCTCGGCGCCGCGGACGGAGCGGGATCCTCAGCGTACGGCTCTCTCCCGGAGGGATCGAGATGGCCGAGCGCTCCAGCGGGGCCCCCGCGGTCGGCTGCCACGCGTCGCGCACACGACCCCGGATGCCGCGCCTCCCGGTGTTGCGCAGGCGCAGCGTCGTCGCGACCTGCTCGCCCAGCAGCGTGCGCCCCGGGGCGGAGCGTTCGACGGTGAGAGCGCGCGGATTCGGTGCGGCTGCGGCATCCGCGATCGCCAGGATGACGCACAGTGCCAGCCACCCTGCCGCCGCGATCCACGCATCGACGCCGCCGAGGGCCAGCACGATGACGGGGATGACGCCCAGTGCGACGAGGAGCGGGAGACGGCCGGTGAGATACATGTCTAGATGGGAACCCGGGTCTGCTGCATCACCGATGCGAGCACGGCGTCGACCGAGACGCCCTCGAGCTCGGCGTCGGGGCGCAACCGGATCCGGTGACGCCACGTCGGCACGAGCATCGTCTGCACGTGGTCGGGCGTGATGGCGGGGTAGCCGCCGAGCCATGCCCATGCCTTCGCAGCGGCGAGCAGTGCCGTCGACGCACGGGGGCTCACGCCCAGCTGCACCGACGGGCTCTGCCGGGTCGCGCGCGCGAGATCCACGACGTATCCGAGCACATCGTCGGACACGGTGACGGCTGCCGCGGCCTCGCGTGCAGCGCGCAGCTGGTCGGCCGTCGCCGCCGTCTGCACTCCCGCAGCGGCGAGGTCGCGGGGGTTGAAGCCCTCGGCGTGGCGGCGCAGGACATCGAGCTCGGCGTCGCGGCCGGGAACATCGACGAGCAGCTTGAGCAGGAACCTGTCGAGCTGCGCCTCGGGCAGCGTGTAGGTGCCCTCGTGCTCGACGGGGTTCTGCGTCGCGGCGACGAGGAACGGGTCGGGTAGGCGGCGGCTCACACCGTCCGTGGACACCTGGCGCTCTTCCATCGCCTCGAGGAGCGCAGACTGCGTCTTGGGCGGTGTGCGGTTGATCTCGTCGGCGAGCAGCACGTTCGTGAAGACCGGACCCTCCCGGAACTCGAACTCGCCCGACTTCGCGTCGTAGACGAGTGAGCCCGAGACGTCGCCGGGCATGAGGTCGGGGGTGAACTGGATGCGCTTCGTGTCGAGACCGAGCGCCGTCGAGAAGGCCCGCACGAGCAGCGTCTTCGCGACACCGGGCACGCCCTCCAGCAACACATGGCCGCCCGCCAGCAGGGCGATCAGCAGGCCCGTCACGGTGCCGTCCTGGCCGACGACGGCCTTGCCGACTTCGAGGCGCACGCGGTTCATCGTCTCGCGCAGCGCCGCGTCCTCGTGCGGTGCGGGCGTCGAACTCGTCTCGGTCATGGCAGGTTCCTTTCCGGTCGGACGGCCGCATGCACGGCGTCTTCGAAGTCACGCAGACGGCCGCGCAGAAGCAGCAGGTCGCTGTCGGTGCGCGGGACGTCGTCGATGAGCAGGGCCCGCGCCTCACCGCGGGGCATTCCGATGCGCGTCGCGGCGGCGTCGGCGATCTCGGGTGCGGATGCCGACGGGCCGAGCGCGAGCGCGCGGCCGATCCGCCCCAGCGCGCCGATGCGAAGCTGGTCTGCCGCGTGTCCGGCATCGCCGGCGCGGGCGTACAGTCGGCCGCGCCCGTCGGTCGTCTCGGACGCGCGGACGGTGACGGGGAGGCGCTCGGCGACGAGCGGACCGAAGCGGCGCCCGCGCCAGATCCCGGCGGCGATGCCGGCGGCGAGGAGCACGACGATGGCCGGGCTCACCCACGGGGGAGTGAGGTCGCCCAGCGTCTGGTCGCTGGCGGCGAGATCGGTGTCGGTGAGGCCCGGCACGTACCAGACGACGAGCGGATGCCGCCCCATGAGGTTGAGCGCGAGGGCGGCGTTTCCGTCGTCGGCGAGGTACTCGTTCGTGAACAGCATCTCGCCGTCGACGGCCGAGATGCGGCGCTCGCCGTCGGCTTTCACGAGCAGCCCCTGACCTTCGCCGGCCGGGTAGCACGCCGTCGTGTCGGCACCGGAGGTGAAGACGCGGCCCGGTGCGACGGGCCCGGCACGCTCGGCGTCGGGGAGGTCGCACGCCGGCGCGACGGCGTCGTCGGCCGCGAAGCCCGCCGTCGAGGAGCCTTCGAGGAAGAGCCGCAGCTCGCGCGAGCGCGGTTCGACCAGCACGAGGTCAGTCGCGGCGTCGCCGAGCGTCTGGACGGCCTCGTCCGAGAGCGCAGGAGCCGCGGGCAGCACGAGGGTCGCATCGCCCGTCGCCAGAGCTGAGGCCGCTTCGGTGCGGTCACGGGACACGACGACCTCGACGCCCTGGTCCTGCAGCAGCTGAACGACGGCCCGCGTGCCGAGCATGCCGGCGGACTCGGGGTCGAGTGCGCCGCGCTCGGACCATTCGCCCAGCTGCACGATCCCGCCGCCGGTGCCGCCGACGACGAGGAGGACGACGCCGAAGCCGATCCATGCGCCCCACCGGCGCCGGCGCGTGCCCTCGCGCACCTCGACCGACGTCACGCGCCGGCTCCGACGGTGGCGGATGCGGGCGCGCGGGCGGTGCGGAGCGCTTCATCGACGTCGGCCACCCGGGCGTACAGGTCGGGCGTGCCGGGGCGGCGCAGGTATCGCACGTCGTCGAACGCCGTGGCCGCTGCCTCGAGCGGCCCGGCCGAGGCCGGGAAGACCGCCGACGCGGCGCGGGCGAAAGCGTGCACGGTGGCGCCGGGCGGGGTCTCGACGAGGCCGCGCTCGTGCAGTCCGCGCGCGAGCGCGCGCATGCGCAGCACGGTCGCGGGATCCCATTCCTGCTTCGACGCGTGGGATGCGGCGGCGCTGCGCAGATCAGCGGCCGAGCGGTCGTCGGTGTCGCCGAACAGCACGCCTCGGGCGGCGGGCAGTCGTCGCGTCGAGCGCGGCATGCCCCACACGAGGAAGGCGACGACGATGAGGAGGACGATGATCACGGTCACGATCACCGCGAGCACGAGACCCCACTCGCCGCTCACCGGGGTGGAGAAGAGGCGCTCGAGGAACTGGGCGACGGCGCGGGCAGCACGGTCGAAGAAGGTGGGCTCTGCTTCGAGGTACGCGGGATCGGCGAGTTCGCGCTCGGCCCACTCGCGGGCCTCGTCCCCGTCGGGAATGAGGGGAAGGTCGGCGAGCCGGGTCAGCGTGGCAGCGAGCGTCACGGGGCCTCTCGGCCCGCCTCGGACGAGGGCGAACCGGGGGCGGACCACTGCGTCGGGGCCGGTGCGGGGGGTGCGGCGTAGGGCGGCTGGCCCGCAGCGGGGAACGGCGGCGCGGCATACCCCGGCTGGTCCGGGTAGCCCTGCGGCGGGCCGTAGCCCTGCTGCTCGGGGTAGCCCTGCGGCGCGCCGTAGACGGGCTGTGACCCATACGCCGGGTATGCGGGAGCGAGGTACGGCGACGGCATGTCGCGGCCGATGTGGGCGGTATAGGGGTCGGGCAGGCCGGCGGCGCCGGCATCACGCCTCTCGACGTACTCCTGAAGGTCGAGGTCGAGGCCTTCGCGGCGCATGCGGCAGTCGACGTAGATGAGCGCTGTCGCGGTGGACTGCACGACGAGCGCGATCGACTGGACGAGCAGAGCAACGGCGTACGTCAGCACGAACGTGATGATCATGCTGATGACGTAGGTCGCCTCGTTCTCTCCGGTGGGTGAGATGACGACGCCGATCCCCGCGGACAGGAAGGAGAACGGCAGGCTCACGACCTGGCCGACGACACCGAAGATGGCGCTGATGAGCACGATGATGCCCAGCGCAGGCCAGAAGCGCCCGCGCGTCAGAGACCAGGAGCGTCGCACGGCGCTGCGGATCGTGGCGCGCTCCATCAGGATGACCGCCGGCACGAGCAGCAGCTTGATCATGAGCCACCAGTACAGTGGAACCGCACCGAGGACGAGCAGGATGCCGAGCACGATCGCGACGGGCCACGCGACGAACCCGACCGCGATGACGACACCGGCCAGAACGGCGACGGCGAGCAGGGCGGCGGTTCCGATGATGAGCGACCACCCGATGACGCGCCACACGACGGGCTTCACGTGGCGCCAGAGCGCACCGAGCGTGCGCTTCTCGGCGACGACGGCGTGACTGACCTCGACCACGACGACCGCCTGCACGATGACGGTCAGTGCGGTCGCGGCCAGTCCGAGCACGAAGCTCGCGACGACGGTGAGCGCGATCGACCCGGCCATGATCGCCTCGAACTCCTCGCTTCCGGGGCGCACGGTGTCCAGGCGCGAGAACGACGCGAACGAGATGAGACCGATCACGACGAGGATCAGGAGGAACGCGGCGGTCTGCACGACGAGGGCGAAGCCCAGCAGCACGCGGGGGTTCTGACGCAGCGCGACGAAGGATCGACCCAGGATGGTGCCGAAGCCGAGCGGATGCAGCGGAACGATGCCCGGGCGGGATGCGGGCGTCCAGGCCGGGTAGGCGGTCACGGCTGGTCCTCCTGAGGGCTCGGCGGGCCGGGGTTGATCCATCGTGTCACACCCCGCCGTGACGCTCCGCGTCTGCACGGCCGGTGTCGACTACTCTGTGGGGATGCATGGGTGCTCCCCGATCAGCGCCCCGCGGACGCAAAGGACGAGTGGGTCATGACTTCACGCATCCTGGTGGTCGATGACGACACCGCCTTGGCGGAGATGATCGGCATCGTGCTGCGCACCGAGGGGTTCGAGACCGTCTTCTGCGCGGACGGCGCGAAGGCCGTCGACACGTGGCGCGACGAGCGCCCCGATCTCATCCTTCTCGACCTCATGCTCCCGGGAATGGACGGGATCGAGATCTGCACGCGCGTGCGGGCCGAGTCCGGCATCCCGATCATCATGCTCACGGCACGGACCGACACCGCCGACGTCGTCAAGGGACTCGAGTCCGGCGCCGACGACTACATCGTCAAGCCCTTCAACCCCAAAGAACTCGTCGCACGGATCCGCACGCGGCTGCGCCCCGTCGCGCAGACCGAGAGCGACGTGCTGCGCATCGGCGACCTCACGGTCGATGTCGCCGCGCATGAAGTGCGTCGCGGCGAAGACCTCATCGCCCTCACGCCTCTCGAGTTCGAACTGCTCGTCGCGCTCGCCGCCAAGCCGCAGCAGGTGTTCTCGCGAGAGATGCTCCTCGAGCAGGTGTGGGGCTATCACTACAAGGCGGACACGCGCCTTGTGAACGTGCACGTGCAGCGCCTGCGCGCGAAGGTCGAGAAGGACCCCGACAACCCGAAGATCGTCACGACAGTGCGCGGCGTCGGCTATCGCGCCGGAGCACTGGCCTGAGGCGCCCATGAGTTCGGTGGACACCGGCGGGTTCGTCCACGTCCCTGTGCTGGACTGGCGCAATTGGCGTGCGTGGCCCGACAACCTCGCACGGCTCTGGCGGCGGTCTCTGCGGTTCCGCACGGTGCTCGTGACTCTCGCCCTCACGGCGCTCGCGGTTCTCGTGGCGTGCGTGTGGATGGCGATCTCGGTGCAGCGCGACCTGTTCGACTCGCGCCGGGAGCAGATCCTCACCGACGCGCTGCGCGCGACGACCGCCGCGCAGGAGACCCTCGACTCCGCCGTCCTCGGCGACGCGGCGCAACTGCAGAATCTGCTCTCGACGACGGGCACCGACCTCATGGCACAGGCCGCGAGCGACGGCATCCGGATCGTGCGGATCGACACGGCCCCCTCCCAGATCGCGCCACAGGACCTCGCCGTCGGCACGTCGTTCGAGCAGACCATCACCCCCGAGCTCGCCGAGCAGGTCGAGGCGGACTCCGGTCAGCAGTGGTGGCAGTCGGTCGCCCTGCCTCAGAGCGGCGGATCGGCCGTGCCCGGCATCGTCGTCGGGCAGCAGGTGTCGATCCCCGTCGCCGACATCGGCCCCTACGCCGTGTATCTCGCGTACGATCTCGGCCCCTCGTCGCAGACGCTCGGGTTCGTGCAGGCGACCCTGTGGGGCGTCGGCGTTGCGCTCGTGCTGATCATCGGCGGCATCGCCTGGTTCGTGCTGCGCTCGGTCACGACGCCCATCGGCGAAGCCGCGGAGACCAGCGCCAAGCTCGCCGCCGGACGCCTCGATGTGCGCCTGCCCGTGCGCGGCGAAGACGAGCTCGCGACGCTCGGGCGGTCGTTCAACGCGATGGCCGACAGCATCGAGTCACAGATCAAGGAGCTCGCCGACCTGTCGCTCGTGCAGCAGCGCTTCGTCTCCGACGTCTCACACGAGCTGCGTACTCCGCTCACCACGATCCGCCTCGCCGCCGACATGATCAACGATCATCGCGACGAGTTCGATCCGGGCACCGCCCGCGCCGCCGAGCTGCTCAACGCTCAGGTGCAGCGCTTCGAGCTACTGCTGATCGACCTGCTCGAGATCAGCCGCTACGACGCCGGCTCGGTGCAGCTCGAGCTCGAGCCGACGAGCCTCGCGCACCTCGCCGAAGACGTCATCGGCTCGATGGAGCAGCTCGCCGAACAGCACGGCAGCGACGTGCGCCTGGTCGCCCCGGGTGGATACACGCTGGTCGACATGGATCCGCGGCGCATCCGGCGTATCGTGCGCAACCTGCTCGGCAACGCGATCGAGCACGGCGAGGGCCGACCCATCGTCGTCACGGTCGACAGCGACGGGGGAGCGGTCGCGCTGAGCGTGCGCGACTACGGTCTGGGGATGAGCCCCGAGTCGGTCGAGCACGTGTTCGACCGGTTCTGGCGTGCTGACCCGTCGCGCAAGCGCACGATCGGCGGCACGGGCCTCGGACTGTCGATCGCGCTCGGCGACGCGCGATTGCACGGCGGTGAGCTGGAGGTGTGGTCCGAACTCGGCAAGGGCACGAACTTCGTGCTCACCCTGCCTCGGCAGAAGGGGCGCCTGACGGCGCCCTCGCCGCTTCCGGTCGAGCCGGTCGACGACGGCGGCACCGCCCTCGATGACCTCGGCCTCACGCAGCCGATCGAGGTGCTGCGCGATACGGCGGGCACGGATGCCGCAGACACAGGGGGCAGACGATGAAACGCCGC
Source organism: Microbacterium sp. Y832 (assembly GCF_057669765.1). Classification (NCBI taxonomy): domain Bacteria; kingdom Bacillati; phylum Actinomycetota; class Actinomycetes; order Micrococcales; family Microbacteriaceae; genus Microbacterium; species Microbacterium sp. Y832. The sequence continues at coordinate 414,974 of NZ_JBYHFM010000001.1, forward strand.
CGCATGCTCGTCGCCGCGATCGCGGTGCTCGCCGTCGCCCTCTCGGCGTGCGCGGGCCTGCCCACCGGCGGCAGTGTCAATCAAGGGCTCGCGGGCGGGGGCAGCGTCGACCCGCCCGACATCTCGCTCATCCCCGACAGGCCGCAGTCGGGAGCGACCCCCGATCAGATCGTCGACGGATTCCTGCGCGCAGGGTCGGGGGTCGCCGATGACTGGGCTCGCGCGCAGGAGTTCCTTGCGCCGCAGTTCCGCGGCGAGTGGGATCCCAACGCGGGTGTCACGATCGACGTGCTCGGCGCGCGCGAGACCCGCCTGCTCGATGACGACACCGTGACGGTGCTCGTCTCGCAGGTCGCGCGCGTCGACGAGAAGGGCTCGTACGAGCGCGTCGAAGAGGGTCCGACGACGCTGACGTTCGAGCTGGTCCAGCAGGATGACGGTGAATGGCGCATCGCCGAAGCACCCGACGGCATCGTGCTCGACCGGTCGCTGTTCACCTCGATCTTCAGCAACTACTCCCTCGCCTACTTCGACACGACGTGGACCTACCTCGTGCCCGATGTGCGCTGGTTCCCCCGGTCCCGGGTGGCCTCCCGGATCGTGGCGGCACTGGTCAACCGCCCGCAGAGCGATTGGCTCGCGGCATCCGTCAGAACAGCCTTCCCCGAGGGGGTTTCGGCTGTGCCGTCGGTCACCGTCGCGGCGGGCGGTGTCGCGACGGTCGGGCTCACAGAAGAGGCGCTCGCGCTCGATCAGGAGACGCGCGACCGCATGCAGACGCAGCTCAAAGAGAGCCTGCGGACGGCGAACATCACGCAGGTCGAGATGGTCGTCGGCACGACGGCGCTGAGTGCCGAGCCGGTGCCGGTGCGCCGCACGGCCGTCTCCGGTCCTCCCCTCGTCAAGACCGACGCGGGCTTCGGGTTCCTCTCGGGCGACGAACTGCTGCCGATCCCGGGACTGTCGACGACCGTCGCCGAGCTCGACGCGACCGCGGTGCAGGTGACGGGGGACCGCGACCTCGCGGCTGTGCAGCGCGCCGACGGCTCGATCTGGCGTGTGCCGGCGTCGGGTGCGCCGAGCCTCGTCGATGACCGCCCACAGCTCGTGGCGCCGTCCGTCGACCCCTTCGGGATCATCTGGAGCGTCCCCCGGGGCGCCCCGCAGGCCATGCGTGCGCAGCTGCCTGACGGCAGTGCCATCACCGTCGCCGAAGCATGGCCCGAGACGACCCAGATCGCCGCGATGGCCGTGTCGCGCGACGGCGCGCGGATCGCGGGGCTGGTGACCGCCGGCGGACGCACCGCCGTGTGGGTGTCGGGCATCCTGCGCGGCGACGGCGGCGTGCCCACGAGCCTCGGCGCACCGGTCGTGCTCGCGATCGCCCCCGATGAGGGTCGCGCGCTGTCGTGGCTCGATGAGACGACGCTCGGTGTGCTCATCGACGGTGGCGAGAGCGCCTCGGTGCTGACCCAGCTCGTCGGCGGGCCCGGTGCCACGACTTCCGCTCCCGCTGAGGCGGTCTCGATCGCAACGGGCGCGACGCTCGCCTCGACGCGGCTGCGCGGTCTCGACGGCTTCCTCTACACGCGCAGGGGTCCGAACTGGCAGGAGAGCGGCGCGGGTGTGCTCGTGCTCGCGACGCAGCAGGGTATGCCCGAGTAGCAGCTCCTCCCCAGGTGCAGGCCGTACCGGTCTACGCCCGCACGGCCCGCGTGCGACGGTTCGGGCGACGGGATGCTGCGAGGCTCACCGTCGTGCATCCCTCATCGCCCGTGCGGCGCGCGCTCGCCGACGCCCTCACTCTCCTGCTGCCGGTCGACTGCGCAGGATGCGGCGTGCCTGACGTCGCGCTGTGCGACGCGTGCCTCGCTCAGCTCGCTCCCGCCGTCGAGCGGCGGGTGATCTCGGACGCGATGCGAGGCACGGGGGCTGCGGGGCTGCCGGTCTGGAGCGGGCTGCCGTTCGACGGTGTCTCCGCGCGAGTGCTGCGCGCGCTCAAAGAGGAGGGGCGCACGGGGCTCGCACGGTCGCTTGCACCCGCGCTTCGCGCGGCGGCGGGGGCCGTCTCGGGCGCCGGAGTCCTCGTCGTACCGGTGCCGACCTCGCGCGCCTCCTTCCGTCGCCGCGGCTACCACGTCGTCGAGCTCGTGGCCCGCCGGGCGGGCCTGCGGGTCGATCGCCGTCTGCGGCTCGTGCGGCAGCCGGCCGATCAGCGCGGACTCGATGAGCAGGCGCGGCGTCGCAACGTCGCGGGGAGCCTCGTCGCCCGGCCGGCGGTATCCGCTCGCATCGTCCTCCTCGACGACGTCGTCACGACGGGGGCGACGCTCGCCGAGGCTGCTCGGGCGCTTCGCGAGGCCGGCGCAGATGTGATCGGCGCCGTCACGATCGCCGCAACCCCACGGCGTTCGCTGACAGGGGAAACCGCATGGGTGACACGGCAGGGCTCGCGCCGATAGCGTGGACAGGACAAGGCGACTGATGGTCCGCCCTTGACCGGGCGGACCGGAACAAGGAGGTCAAGGATGGAAACCAACATCGCCGGCGTGGGAGTCAGCATCTCGGATCGCTTCCGCAGCGTGGTCGACGAAAAGGCCGTCCGCATAGAGAACCTCGCTCCCAAAGCGCAGCGACTCGACGTCAAGGTCACGCATCACACGTATCACAACGGGCGCGTCGAAGACGAGACCGTTGAGCTCACCGTGATCGGCAAGGGCCCGGTCGTACGTGCAGAGGCTGTCGACGGCGACAAGTTCGCGGCACTCGATTTGGCGGTCGACAAGCTCACCGAACAGCTGCGGCGTGCGAAGGACAAGCGGATCGACGCGCGTAAGCACCCGCGCGGCGCGAAGCTCGACAAGGAGACCGGATCGCTGCAGGGCGTGGACATTCAGCCGGCCTCGGTCGAAGTGCTGCGCGCTGTCGCCACGGGTGAGGTTCCTGTCGTCCCGCAGGAGGACGACGAGGAGTACACGCCCGTCGTCATCCGCACGAAGGAGTTCGCTCCGGAGTGGATGACCGTCGAGGATGCCGTCGATCGCATGGAACTCGTCGGGCACGACTTCTTCCTGTTCATCAACGCGAGCACCGATCACCCGAGCGTCGTCTACCGCCGCAAGGGCTGGGACTACGGTGTCATCTCGCTGACGACGATGGCCGCTCCCGAGGCCGTCGCCTCGTAGCCGCTCACCGATTCACACGGATGCCGCGGGCCGAGGCTCGCGGCATCCGTCTGTGTTCTGCCGGTTGCCGGCGCGGCCGGAGCGTCGTCAGTCGAACATGCCGTCGAGCAGGCTGCCGATCACGAGACCGCCCAGGATGCCGCCCATGACGCCGTTCCCGCCCTCGCCGCCGCGGCGACCGCCACCCCAGTTGCCGCCCCATTGGTCCTGCTGGGGGCGGGACGCGTCGATGTCGCGCTGCGCGAGCTGCAGAGCCTCGCCGGCGAGGAACGCCACGCGACGCGCCATCGCCATCGCCTGCTCGCGATGGTCCTCGTCGATCGTCGTGACGATGGACGCCGAGGCGCCCAGGTAGCGGTCGAGGTCGAGGCGCACCCGCTCCGCCTCGGCGAGACGCGTGCGGGCATCGGCGCCGATCCAGCCGCGGTGCCCGGCGATGACGTCGCGCGCGACGGCGAGCTGCCGGTCGGAGTCGTCGATGCTGTGGCGCACGTGCTCGAGCGGCGGGATAGGTCGTGCGGCACGCTCGCGCGCCGCGGCGATCGCCGCATCGAGCCCTTCGTTCGCCGTACGCAGGCGGGTGAGCAGAGCGAACGGGTCGGTGTTGACTCCCGCGCCGGGGAGCGAGTTCAGTGCCTTCTGGAGCTCGGCGATCGCGGCGGAGACGCCGGGGGAGCGCGGCTCCTTCAGCGCGACGACGATGTCCTCGCGGGAATCCTCGATGATCGCGGCGAGCGTCGACTCGGCGCGCAGCGCTTCGACCTCGAATGTCTCGACGGCGTCGAGCAGCGTCGCTGCGCGACGCACCGACTCGGTCGAGGCCTCCAGCGCGAGATTCGCCTGTTCCCGCTGCTCCGCTTCGCGGCGCCGTTCGGCGACGCCGGCGCTGTGCTCGGCGAACCCGAGCAGCTGATCGGCCTCTGCGGGGTTCGAGGCGACCTGTGCGAGAGCCTCGGGGGCGTAGCGCATGGCGAGCCGAGCAACGGTCTCGCGGGCGCCGGGAATCCGCGTGCGCAGGTGTGCGGCATCCGACCTCACCTTTGCGACGATCTCGGGAGCGCGGCGCGCGCGCGCGATGCGCTGGGCGAGGGACTCGGTGCGGTCATCGAGCAGGTCCTCCGCCCACTCGCACAGCTGAATGATGCGCGCGTTGCGGGTGCGCAGCTCTTCGGGGGTGTCGGGGATCTCGTCGTGATTGAGCTGGTGTAGGTGGAAGGCCTCACCGAGGTGCTCCTTCACAGCGGCGAGCGCCTCGCGCAGCTCCTTCGTCGAGTCCGGGCCGAGCTCGGCCTCGGCGAACGCCAGTTCGTCGTTCGTGACGCGGATCCGCTCGTCGGCGGCCACGAGCGCCGTGCGCGCCTTGCGGGCGAGGTCGGCGTCCTGGGCCTGCAGTTCTTCGTTGACGCGCTTGCGTTTGCCCCAGAATCCAGCCATGACATCGATCCTACGGGCGGTCGCCGAACGTCGGCCCCGCGGTGGGGTCGTATGAGCGTCCGCCGAGGGCGAACCGCGACGACGGATCGTCGCGGTTCGGCTCAGACGTCGTCAGCGGTCTTGTGGCGAGGCTTGCGGGCGGGGCGATCGTCGGACGCGTCTTCACCGGATCCGCGGTCGTCTCGATGCGAGCCCTCGCGGGGACGGTCATCCCGGCGTCCGCGGTCGTCACGGTCGTCACGGCGGCGCGCGGGGCCACCCGTGTCGGGGCGCAGCTCGATCAGCCGGCCCGAAATGCGGGTGTCGGCCAAGCGCGACAGCGTGTCACGGGGCAGATCAGCCGGAAGCTCGACGAGCGAGAAGTCCGGGCGGATCTGAATCGCGCCGAAGTCGTCTCGGCGCAGCCCGCCCTCGTTGGCGAGGGCGCCGACGATCTGCCGAGGCTCGACGCGGTGACGCTTGCCGACGGCGATGCGGTACGTCGCCATGCCGTCGCGCGAGCGGCGCGGTCCGCGGTCGCTGCGCTCGGGGCGGTCGGACCGTTCGCGGTCGTCGCGGCTGCGGGCGGGCCTGTCGGGCTCGGCCTCGAGCAGCAGGGGCACCTCGCCCTGCGCGACGACGGCCAGTGCGGCGGCCACATCGACCTCGGGCACATCGTGGTGGCGCACGTAGTGGGCGACGATGTCGCGGAACCGCTCGATCCGTTCGGTTTCCGCGAGCGCGGCGGTGATGCTGTCGTCGAACCGCGAGAGCCGTGTGACGTTGACCTCGTCGACGCTCGGCAGCTGCATCTCGGTGAGATCCTGGCGCGTGGCCCGCTCGATCGCGCGGACCAGCCCACGCTCGCGCGGGGTGACGAAGCTGATGGCGACGCCCGAGCGTCCGGCGCGGCCCGTGCGGCCGATGCGGTGCACGTACGACTCGGTGTCGGTCGGGATGTCGAAGTTCACCACGTGCGAGATGCGCTCGACGTCGAGGCCTCGAGCGGCCACGTCGGTCGCGACGAGGATGTCGAGCTTGCCCGACTTCAGCTGGTTGACGGTGCGCTCGCGCTGCACCTGGGCCACGTCGCCGTTGATCGCGGCGGCGGAGTACCCGCGCGCGCGCAGTTTCTCGGCGATCTCCTCGGTGACGCTCTTGGTGCGGCCGAAGACGATCATGCCGTCGAAGTTCTCGACCTCGAGGATGCGCGTGAGCGCATCCATCTTCTGCGCGAACGAGACGATGAGGTAGCGCTGCGTCGTGTTGGACGACGTCGTCGTCTTGGACTTGACGGTGATCTCTTCGGGATCGTTCAGGTACTGCTGCGAGATCCGACGGATCGCGGCGGGCATGGTCGCCGAGAAGAGAGCGACCTGCTTCGTGTCCGGGGTGTCGGCGAGGATCGTCTCGACATCTTCGGCGAAGCCCATCTTGAGCATCTCGTCGGCTTCATCGAGCACGAGGAAGCGCAGCTCGGACAGGTCGAGCGTGCCCTTTTCGAGGTGGTCCATGATGCGACCGGGGGTACCGACGACGATGTGCACGCCGCGGCGCAGCGCAGAAAGCTGCACGCCGTAGCCCTGCCCGCCGTAGACCGGCAGCACGTGGACGCCCTTCAGATGCGACGCATACTTCTCGAACGCCTCGCACACCTGCAGCGCGAGCTCGCGGGTCGGGGCGAGCACGAGTGCCTGCGGCGTCTTCTGAGTGAGATCGAGCCGGTCGACGATCGGCAGGGCGAACGCTGCGGTCTTTCCGGTTCCGGTCTGTGCGAGTCCGACGACATCGCGGCCGGCGAGCAGGGTGGGAATCGTCGCTGCCTGAATCGCCGACGGCGTTTCATATCCGACATCGCGCAGAGCCTTGAGGGCGGGCTCGCCCAGTCCGAGGTCGGCGAAAGTCATCGGCGCGGGCTCGACAGGAGCCTCGGCGTGGAGTTGGTCTTGATCTTTTGGCACAGTTCAGGGTACCGGGGTCGGGCTGTGAAGCGTCCAGGTGCCGCGCCCGGCCCCGCGAATGCGTCGGGCCGGCTCTACCTCACAGCTAACGCCACCTCGTCGCGCACCGCGAGCGGGCGCCCGCGCTTGGGTCGCTCGGTCGACAGTGCCAGCTCCAGGGAGTGCTCGGGGTGCGTCGCCAGTCGCTGCTCGACGTGCTCGAGCCACCGGATCTCAGCCTCGGCGGCGAAGATCATCGAGTCCACCACGAGCGCCCAGGCGAGCTCTTCGGGTCCGTCAGCGTTCGGCCCCGCGTATGTCGCCTGCGTGAGGGCGTCCAGTTGGGCGAGTGACGAGCGTCGCTGCGCGTGGATGACCGCGGCGACATCGACGCCGGGCAGGGTCGCGGCGACCGCGAGCTTGATCGCGAGCTCGTCGCGCGTGCCCCGGCCACGTTCCACGGGCGAGTCGAGCCAGTTGCGCGCGGCCGCCGCGCCGGCATCCGTGATCTGCCAGTAGACGTGCCCGTGCTCGTCCACGTCGCCCTTTGCGACCAGGCCGTCACGCTCGAGGCGGTCGAGCGTGTTGTAGATCTGACCGACGTTGAGCGGCCAGGTCGAGCCCGTGCGCCGGTCGAACTCTGCCCGCAGCTGATAGCCGTAGCACGGCCCCTGATCGAGGATCGCGAGCAGACTCTGCCGTACGGACATGATGACTCCTTGCATCAGAATCGCAGCGCGTCAATACCTGCGCGCCGCGACGAGCGGGCATGAAACCGGTGTGAACGCCCGGGGTGGATGCATACCCTGTATGTAGTTTCTGAGAATACATATTCCGGATGCTCCGGAGCGGCGACACGCACACAGCCCACGCAAAGATCACAGCCCAGTAACATGGGCAGGTATGCCCGGGCGCAGTGCGCGCCCGCCCGGCACTGGTGCCGACCGGTGCCCGACCCGACAGATGGAGATGCCCCGTGGCCAACCCTCTCGAGAAACTGCTCCGCGCCGGCGAAGGGCGAATCCTTCGTCGACTTCAGCAGGTTGTGAAGGCCGTCAACGCCCTCGAAGAGGACTACGAGCACCTCAGTGACGAGGAGCTGCGCAGCGAGACGACCGAACTGCGCGCGCGGTACGAAGCGGGCGAGTCGCTCGACCAGCTCATGCCCGAGGCCTTCGCCGCCGTGCGCGAGGCGGGCAAGCGCACCCTCGGCCAGCGCGCCTACGACGTGCAGATCATGGGCGGCGCGGCGCTTCATCTCGGCAACATCGCCGAGATGAAGACGGGTGAGGGCAAGACGCTCACGGGTGCGTTCCCCGTCTACCTGAATGCGATCGCCGGCAAGGGCGTGCACGTCATCACGGTCAACGACTACCTCGCGTCGTACCAGGCCGAGCTCATGGGCCGCATCTACCGCGCCCTGGGCATGACGACAGGAACGATCGTCGCCGGCCAGAACCCCGAGGTTCGGCGCGAGCAGTACAACGCCGACATCACGTACGGCACCAACAACGAGTTCGGGTTCGACTACCTGCGCGACAACATGGCGTGGCGCAAGGAAGACCTCGTGCAGCGCGGTCATTTCTTCGCGATCGTCGACGAGGTCGACTCGATCCTCATCGACGAGGCGCGTACGCCGCTCATCATCTCGGGCCCCTCTTCGGGTGAGGCCAACCGCTGGTTCCTCGAGTTCGCGAAGATTGCCAAGACCCTTGAGCCCGGCGTCGACTACGAGGTCGATGAGAAGAAGCGCACGATCGGTGTGCTCGAACCCGGCATCGAGAAGATCGAGGACTACCTCGGCATCGAGAACCTGTACGAGTCGGCGAACACCCCGCTCATCTCGTTCTTGAACAACTCGATCAAGGCCCTCGCGCTGTTCAAGCGCGACACCGACTACGTCGTCATCAACGACGAGGTCATGATCGTCGATGAGCACACGGGCCGCATCCTCGCCGGCCGACGCTACAACGAAGGCATCCACCAGGCGATCGAGGCGAAGGAGAACGTGCCGGTCAAGGCCGAGAACCAGACCCTCGCCACCGTCACGCTGCAGAACTACTTCCGCCTGTACGACAAGCTCGCCGGCATGACGGGTACCGCCGAGACCGAAGCGGCCGAGTTCATGTCGACCTACAAGCTCGGCGTCGTCCCCATCCCGACGAACAAGCCCATGATCCGCAAGGACCAGTCCGACCTCGTCTACAAGAACGAGCAGATCAAGTTCGCCCAGGTCGTCGAAGACATCGCCGAGCGCCACGCGAAGGGCCAGCCGGTGCTCGTCGGCACCGTCAGCGTCGAGAAGAGCGAGTATCTGTCGCGGCTGCTCGCCAAGAAGGGCATCAAGCACGAGGTGCTCAACGCCAAGAACCACGCACGTGAGGCCGAGATCGTCGCCCGCGCGGGGCGCCTGGGCGCCGTCACGGTCGCGACCAACATGGCCGGGCGTGGAACGGACATCATGCTCGGTGGAAACGCCGAGTTCCTCGCTGTGCAGGAGATGAAGGCCAAGGGCCTCGACCCCGTCGAGACGCCCGAAGAGTACGAAGCCGAGTGGGATGCCGTCTACGAGGCGACCCGTGACGTCGTCGCCGTCGAGGCGACGAAGGTCGCCGAGGCGGGCGGGCTCTATGTGCTCGGCACCGAGCGGCACGAATCGCGCCGCATCGACAACCAGCTGCGCGGTCGTTCTGGCCGCCAGGGTGACCCCGGCGAGAGCCGCTTCTACCTGTCGCTCACCGACGATCTCATGCGGCTGTTCCAGTCGGGTGCGGCCGAGGCGATCCTGTCGCGGACGAACTTCCCCGATGACGTCGCGATCGAGTCCAACATGGTCAGCCGTGCCATCAAGAGCGCACAGAGCCAGGTCGAGGCGCGCAACGCCGAGATCCGCAAGAACGTCCTCAAGTACGACGACGTGCTCAACCGCCAGCGCGAGGCGATCTACACCGACCGCCGCCAGATCCTGCACGGCGACGACATCGCCGACCGCATCACGCACTTCATCGAAGATGCGATCGACGAGGTCATCAAGGAGCACACCGGCTCGGGTCACAACGAGAGCTGGGACTTCGATGCGCTGTGGACCGAGCTCAAGACGCTGTACCCCGTGAGCGTGACGATCGACGAGGTCGTCGCCGAAGGTGCCGGCCGCAAGGGTGGGATCACCGCCGAGGGCCTCAAGCGGGAGATCCTCTCGGACGCCATGATCGCGTACCGCAAGCGCGAGGAGTCGCTCGGTGAGCCCGCGATGCGCGAACTCGAGCGTCGCGTCGTTCTGCAGGTGCTCGACCGCCGCTGGCGCGACCACCTCTACGAGATGGACTACCTCAAGGACGGCATCGGCCTGCGTGCCATGGCCCAGCGCGACCCGCTCATCGAGTACCAGCGCGAGGGCTTCGAGATGTTCCAGACGATGATGGGACAGATCAAGGAGGAGTCCGTCGGCTACCTCTACAACCTCGAGGTCGAGGTGCGTTCGCAGGGTGACGAGGTCACCGGGGTCGAGGCCAAGGGCCTGGGCGAGGCATCGGTCGACGCGCAGCGCCTGCAGTACTCGGCGGCGAACGACGCCGGCGAGGTCGAGGTGCGCAACGAGCGCGGTCAGGTGCAGCGCGCCGCGACCGAGAAGCTGCGCCAGACGGCAGCCGCCGCCGGTCCCGGCCAGCCTGCGCCGGCCCAGCCCGCGGGCCCCCGCGGCGCCTTCGGGCAGCGCACGGAAGCCGAGGCTGCTCCCGGCCCGGCTCCGCAGAACCGCGCCGACCGTCGGGCGAACAAGAAGAAGTAGCCCGCGTCTTTCCGTGACGCGGTCATGAGGAGGTCGGGGTGGGCGGGGCCGCAGAATCGGGCGCTAGTCTGAATCGATGAGTCTGCGCCCCCTCGACCAGTCCCGCAAGCTGAAAGACGTCCTGTACGAGATCCGCGGGCAGGCGCTCGTCGAGGCCGACCGGCTCGAGGCCGAGGGGCACGCGATCCTCAAGCTCAACACCGGCAACCCCGCCGTGTTCGGGTTCGAGGCGCCGTTTCAGATCGTGCGCGACATGATCGACTCGATCCCCGAGGCGCACGGCTACAGCGACAGCAAGGGCATCATGTCCGCGCGGCGGGCGGTGGTGTACCGCTACGAGCAGGACCCGACGTTCCCGCCGTTCGGGCCCGAGGACGTCTACCTCGGCAACGGTGTGTCCGAGCTCATCACGATGGTCATGCAGGCGCTGCTCGACGAGGGCGATGAGGTACTCATCCCCGCCCCGGACTATCCGCTGTGGACCGCGATGACGAGCCTCGGCGGTGGAACACCCGTGCACTACCTCGCCGACGAGCAGAACGGCTGGCAGCCTGATCTCGACGACATCCGGGCGAAGGTCACACCACGCACGAAGGCGATCGTCGTCATCAACCCGAACAACCCGACGGGTGCCGTGTACTCGCGTGAAGTGCTCGAGGGGATCGCGCAGATCGCGCGGGAGCACTCGCTGCTGGTGCTCTCGGACGAGATCTATGACCGCATCCTGTTCGACGATGCCCTGCACATCCCGATGGCCTCGGTCGCGCCCGACCTGCTCGTGCTCACCTTCAACGGCCTGTCCAAGACGTACCGCGTCGCCGGGTACCGGTCGGGCTGGCTCGTCGTCACCGGCCCGAAGGACCACGCCCATGGGTTCATCGAGGGCGTGACGCTGCTCGCCTCTACGCGGCTGTGCCCGAACGTTCCCGCGCAGCACGCCGTGCAGGCCGCTCTGTCGGGTGTGCAGTCGATCGACGCGATGCTCGCGCCCTCTGGGCGTCTGCACGAGCAGCGGGATACCGCGTGGCAGGGTCTCGAGGCGATTCCGGGCGTCTCGTGCGTCAAGCCTCGCGGGGCCCTGTATGCGTTCCCCCGGTTGGATCCCGAGGTGCACGAGATCCATGACGACGGCAAGCTCGTCTACGACTTCCTCGTCGCCGAGCATGTGCTGCTCGTCCAGGGGACGGGCTTCAACTGGGCCTCGCCCGACCACTTGCGGATCGTCACGCTGCCCGAGGCCCGGGTTCTCGCCGAGGCCATCGAACGCCTCGGCAACTTCCTCTCGTCGTACCGCCAGTAGCACCTTCCGCGGCTCTCATCCGTCCACGGCGTGACGCCGGCCCGGATCACGCGCGAGACCGCGACCGGTCAGAGCAGTGCGAGAGAGGTGGCGCGCCAGCGCCCGTCTCTGCCTTCGAGACGTAACGCGACGGCGCGCGTGCGCGCGGGGCCCTCCACGATGACGACCGATTCGACGACGCCGTCAGCGGGGGACTGGTGCCGCACCGAGGTGAGCGCGTGTACGGGGCGGCGGGCCGGGATGCCGCGCGCCGACCTCGCCCGCGCGGCGAGGTTCGCCCGGGCGAGGAGCGTGCGGTAGGCGTCCTCGGTGAGCCAGCGCGCGAGCTGGTCGACGTCGCGGACCCCGGCGAAGACCTCGAGCACGCCCCGCGTGAGGTTGCGCAGGAGAGGCTCCGGGTCGGGGAGAGCGGCGGATGATGTGCGCTGCGGCGCGAAGAACTTCGACAGCTCCCATGCGTCGGCGGGCGGGACGAAGGCGCGGGCGGTGCCCGCGGGCGACGTTGCCATGGCGGTGCCTTACTTGGCCAGGGGGGATGCCATGGAGAAGTACAGCACACCGGCGACCGTCTCGACGAACCGGGTCAGCGAACTGTGGACAACTCGTGACCGCCACATACCGGTGCCGGTACTGTGCCCGAATGCGCTGGGACCGCTTCTTCGACGATCTCGAAGACCAGATCGCCTCGGACTGGGAGGCTGACCGTGCCGCGCTCGCGACCGAGACCGAGCGGCTCGAGCGGTCGCGTCTGTCGCTGCACGACCGCCTCGCCGCCCTCAACGGCGACGATGTCGCGCTCGACCTCTGCGACGGCACCGCACTCACGGCCACGGTGCGAGCGATCGGCGCAGACTGGGTCGCCCTCCACGCCACGGACGCACCGGGCAGAGCCCTCGTTGCGCCCTTCGCCTCCATCCGCAGCATCGGTATGCCGCACGCCGACCTGCTGCGCAGCGCTCGGGCCGCACCTCCCGACCGCGTCGCGCAACGCCTGACCCTCGGGTATCTGCTGCGTGATCTCGCGCGGCGCCGCACCGGCGTCGTGATCCGGTCGAGCGGCGAACGCCTGCTCACCGGCACGATCGACCGTGCCGGTGTCGACCACTTCGACCTCGCCGTGCACGCGCCGGGCGAACCGCGTCGCGCAGACGCCGTGGCGGCACACCGCATCGTGCCTGTCTCGGCGGTCGTCTGGCTGCGGCTCGAGGGGCAGATCGAGTTCTGAGCGCGATCTCAGTCGGTGTGGCGGATCGGCCCCGTGCCCCACAGCTCGGGAAAACTCGCCTCTTGCGACTGGTTCCACAGAGCGGCCCGTCGCTCGATCTCGGCCTGTCCGTCGAGATACTCAGCGATGCTCGCCTGTTCGATGCGCCACTGTGCGGATGCCCCGACCCGCACGCCGCGCAGTTCGGCGCGGTGCACGAGGTCGAGCACCTCGCCAACCGAGACGCCGAGGATGTCGGCCGCCTGCGCGAGGGCGAGCAGACGCATCGCGGGCGCCGGAGTCTGGGGCATCCCCCCATTATCGAGGGCATCCACACCATGCCAGGAGTCCGGCGCGGGCCTGTGGATAACGACGCGGCGGTGCGTGCGGGGTGTCTCACCATGGAGCGATGACCGCTGTCGAACATGCCCGCGCGCGCCGTCGCGCTCCCTGGGCAGACGTCCGTTTCCTTCTCGGCATCCTGCTCATCGTCGCCTCGGTCGGCGGCGTCTGGTTCGTCGTCACGTCCGCGCGCCAGACGGACGTGATGCTCACCGCTGCCCGCACGATCGTCGTCGGCCAGACGATCTCGGACGACGACGTGCACATGGTCGACGTCGGCCTCGGGCAGGCCGACGCGACCTACCTCGCCGCGGAAGCGTTCGAGCCGGGATCCGTCGCGACCCGCACGGTGCCGCGGGGTGAGCTCATTCCGCGCGCGGCGCTCGGAGACCCCTCGGCGCTGCGCACGACAAGCGTCGTCGTGCGCAGCGCCGCCGAGGTTCCCGCCGCCGTCGGGCCGGGATCCGTCGTCGAAGTGTGGGCTGCGCCGCTCCTCGAGCGGGGCCTTTACGACACTCCGCGCATCCTCGTCGCCGACGCGACTGTCGCGCACGTCGAGCGCGACGAGTCGATGATGGGCGGTGGGGCCGCATCGGTCGAGCTCGCGATCCCGCGCGCCGATGTCGCGGCGGTGCTCGCGGCGATCGCGGATCAATCCGCCGTGTCGGTCGTGCCGTCGATGGGGAGCAGCCGATGAAGGTCGTCGTGGCCGTCGACGAGCCGCAGGGGTCGCGCCTTGCGGCCGGGCTCGCCCGGGAGAACATCGACGTCGTCGCCGTGGTCGCGGCATCCGCACCCTCGCTGGACACGAGGATCGCGTCTCGAGCTGACGTCCTCGTGCTCGAGGCGCATCGGGCATCCGCGACGGCGGCGCTCGTCGCGGCGTGCGACCGCGCCGGCGTGCGTATCGTTCCGGTCGGGTCGACGACGGATGCCGCGCGCACGGCGGAGCTGTTCGGATTCGAGACCGTTCACCCGATCGACGTCGAGCCGTGGCGGCTCGCTGCCGTCGTGGCGGCGCCCCGCGTGCCTGCTGCAGCGGCCGAACCGACCGCGCCCTCGCGAACGATCGCCGTGTGGGGGCCTGCCGGGGCACCCGGCCGCACGACGGTGTCGATCGAGCTCGCCGTCGAGCTCGCGCGCGGTGGCCGCCGGGTCGCGCTCGTCGACGCCGACACGCACGCGCCCTCGATCGCCATCGCGCTCGGCCTGCCCGATGAGGGGCCCGGCTTCGCGGCGGCGTGCCGGCAATCCGAGATCGGCGGGCTCGATCCGCGAGAACTCCTGCGGATCAGCCTGCCGCTGGGCGGCACGGGTGTCGATGTCCTCACGGGCATCAACCGTCCGTCGCGATGGCCCGAACTGAGCGCGAACCGGGTCGCCGACGCGCTCGCGGTGTGCCGGGCGTGGGCTGATTACACCGTCGTCGACGTCGCGGCATCGCTCGAGCGCGACGAAGAGATCGTCAGCGACCTCGCCGGCCCCCGGCGCAACGCCGCGACCCTCGCCGCGCTCGAATCCGCCGACGCCGTCGTCGCCGTCGCCAAGGCCGATCCCGTCGGCGTCGCGCGCTTCCTGCGCGCTCACGACGAACTGCGCGCGAGTGTCGGGGCCACGCGCATCGCCGTGCTCGCGAACGGTCTGCGCCCCGGCGCCCTCGGCATCGACGCGCGCGGGCAGGTGCGACGCACGCTCGACCGCTTCGGCGGCATCCGCGATGTCTGGTTCCTGCCCCAGGACCCTCGTTCGGCCGATGCGGCGCTACTGGCGTCGCGACCCATCGCCGAGGTCGCCCCGAAGTCGCCCCTGACCCTTGCGCTGCGCCGTTTCGTCGGTGAGGCGGTCGCGCCCGCGCCCGAAGCGACGCGTGCGCCCTCGCGTCGCCGCGCGGCCTGAGGCCGCACGCCCTACGCTGGGAGCGTGTCGACCCTCAGCGATCTCGTCTATGCCCAGGGCCGCTCCAGCGCGGCAGACGTCGAATGGCTTCACCGCCTGGCAGGCGATGGGCAGCTGCTCGCTGACCTCGCCTTCGCCGACATCGTCATCTGGGTGCCCACACCCGACGACTCGTTCGTCGCCATCGGGCACACCCGGCCGAGCGGCGCGGCGACGCTGTTCTACCGTGACATCGTCGGCGACCGCGTGCGCCCCCAGTGGCGCACACAGGTGCGCGATGCCTTCCAGACCGCGCAGATCGTCGACTCGGCATCACCGGACTGGTTCGAGGAGACACCCACGCGGGTGCGCGCCGTGCCGATCGTGCGGCGGGCCAACGGCGAGGAGCCGCAGACGATCGGCGTGCTGACGCGGCACACGAACCTCGGCGAAGCGCGCACACCCAGTCGCCAGCAGATCACCTTCAACGACTGTGCCGACGACGTGTTCAGCATGATCGCCTCGGGGGAGTTCCCTGATCTCGAAGCCCCTGCCGCGCCGCGGCGCGGTGCTCCGCGTGCGTCAGACGGACTCATCCGCCTCGACGTCGACGGGATCGCGACGTTCGCGAGCCCGAACGCGCTGTCCGCATTCATCCGCCTCGGATTCGACGACGAGCTCGAGGGCGAGTCGCTCATCGAGGTCGTGTCGCAGATCCTCCCGACCAAGCGCCAGTTCGACGAGACGCTCCCGGTTGTCGTGACCGGTCGCGCACCGTGGCGCGCCGACCTCGAAGCGCGGGGGGTCACCGTGTCGCTGCGCACGATCCCGCTGCGCCACCACGGCACGCGCATCGGCGCGATCGTGCTGTGCCGCGACGTGACCGAGATCCGGCACCAGGAGCAGGAGCTCATCACGAAGGACGCCACGATCCGTGAGATCCACCATCGCGTCAAGAACAACCTGCAGACGGTCGCGTCGCTGCTGCGCATCCAGGCGCGGCGCTCGCACTCGGAAGAAGCGCGCGAGGCTCTCACGCAGGCCATGCGCCGCGTCACGGCGATCGCCGTCGTGCACGACACGCTGTCCGAAGGGCTCGCCCAGAACGTGGACTTCGACGACGTCTTCGAGCGCGCGCTCAAGCTGATCGCCGAAGTCGCCGCCGCCCCGAGCACCCGGGCGCGCACCCGCACGACGGGTCGCTTCGGGACGCTGCCGAGCGAGTATGCGACGCCTCTCGCCCTGGCGCTCACCGAACTCGTCACCAACGCCGTCGAACACGGCCTCGCGGGCAAGGAAGGTGAGGTCGAGATCGTCGCCGAGCGTACCGACGAGCACCTGGCGGTCACGGTGCGCGACGACGGCGTGGGCCTGCCCGAGGGGCAGGTCGGACGCGGCCTCGGCACGCAGATCGTGCGCACCCTGATCCAGGGCGAGCTCGGCGGGACGATCGACTGGCACACGGCAGTCGGTGCGGGCACCGAGGTCACGATCGATATCCCGCTGCGGTACATCGACCGTCCTCGCGGGTGAACGAAGGACCCCGCGGGCCAGGAAAGACCCGCGGGGTGAAAGTCAGCTGCGGCTGAGCGTCAGGAGGCGCGGCGCGCGCGTGCAGCGCGGCGCTTGAGCGCGCGGCGCTCGTCCTCAGAGAGTCCGCCCCACACGCCAGAGTCCTGGCCGCTTTCGAGGGCGTACTGCAGACAGACCTCGGTGACGGTGCAACGTGCACACACGGCCTTGGCCTTCTCGATCTGGTCTACGGCCGGACCGGTGTTCCCCACGGGGAAGAACAGCTCGGGGTCGACGGTGAGGCAGGCGGCTTTGTCGCGCCAATCCATGGTTGCGCTCCTTGTAGGGGTTTTGCGTGGGTACTCGTTCGGGTCGGGTACCCTGTGGAGGTGCGAGAGTGATCTCGCCCCACGTCGCTGTGGGAGCACACGGCTAAAGCAATCGTCCCATAGCACATGAGGATGATCAAGACATTTCTCATCGAGTTTCCTGTATAACGTCGCGTGAGCCTGCATCCACCGAAAGAACCTGAATGATGCGCACACATCCCATCAGCTTGATCGCGGCCGTTCTCGTGGGTCTGGAGGGGCTCGGGGTGCTCGCGCTCGCCGTCGCCGAGGTCGGCGCGCTCCTCGCCGGCGACACGGAGGCCGTCAGCAGCGCACTCGCGCTGCTCGTGCTCACCGTGATCGGTGCGGTCGCGATCATCGCCTTCGCGCTCGCGATCTATCGGGGTCGCTCGTGGGGGCGCTCGGGTGCCATCGTGACGCAGCTGCTCATCCTCGCCGTCGCGCTCGGGGTCGCCACGGGCGCGTGGGCGAGCCCCACCGTCGCCCTCGCCATCGCCGTGCCCGCCGTCATCGTGTTCGTGCTGCTGGTCATCGCTGCACGCATCGCCAGTCGTGAGGAATCCGAGAGCGAGGCCGCGCCAGGCGCGGTGGAGTGAGCGTCAGACTCCGAGAAGCGAGCGCACGCGCGCGACGTGTCCCGTCGCCTTGACGTTGTACAGCGCCTGTTCGATGAGCCCCTCGGCGTCGATCACGAACGTCGAGCGGATGACACCCTCGACGACCTTGCCGTAGTTCATCTTCTCTCCCCACGCACCGTAGGCGGCGTGCACCGAGTGGTCGGGATCGCTCAGGAGGTCATAGGGAAGCGCGTCGCGTTCGCGGAAGCGGCGCAGCGCCTCGGGTTCGTCACGCGAGATGCCGAGCACCGTGTATCCGGCCTGCTGCAGGGGTGCGATGCTGTCGCGGAAATCGCACGCCTCGGTCGTGCACCCGGGCGTCATGGCCTTCGGGTAGAAGAAGAGGATGACTTTGCCGCCGCGCAGCTCGCGCAGCGAGACGGTCGTGTTGTCCTGGTCGACGAGTGAGAAATCGGGGGCGGTCTGGCCGGGCTCGAGTCGGGTCACGAAACCAGTCAACCACTCGCGTCAGGACTTGGCGAACGTCTCGAGCAGGCGCTGCAGCGAATCCAGCCGCGCGGCCCCCGTCGGTCCGAGCCTGCCCGCCTCGACCGCTTCGATGATTGCGCAGTCCGGTGCATCCGGAAGGTGCGTGCACCCGCGTGGGCACTCTTCGGCGACGACGGCGAGGTCTGTGAATGCCTTCAGGATGTTCGCCGTGTCGACGTGCCCGAGGCCGAACGAGCGCACGCCCGGGGTGTCGATGACCCATCCCGTCCCGGCCGGTCCGCGGTAGCGCAGGGAGACCGTCGAGCTCGATGTGTGACGGCCGCGCCCCGTGACGAGGTTGACATGCCCCGTCGCGCGCTTCGCGTCGGGCACGAGAGCGTTGACGAGGGTGGACTTGCCGACGCCCGAGTGCCCGACGAAGACGGTGGCGTGCCCCGCGATCGCCTCGCCGACCCGCTCGACCGGCATCTCGTCGCGGGCGCTCGTGAAGACCTCGAGATCGAGGCCCTCGAAGTGCGTGAGGAACTCGCTCGGGTCGGCGAGGTCGGTCTTCGTCACGACGAGCAGCGGCCGGATGCCGGCATCCAACGCCGCGACGAGGTATCGGTCGACGAGCCGGGCACGCGGTTCGGGGTCGGCGGCTGCCACGACGACGAGCATCTGGTCGGCGTTGGCGACGACGACCCGCTCGACCTGGTCGGTGTCATCGGCGCTGCGGCGCAGCAGTGACGTGCGCTCCTGGATTCCGATGATGCGCGCGAGCGTTCCTTCATCGCCCGACGCATCGCCCACGACACGCGCGCGGTCGCCGGTCACGATGGGGGTCTTGCGCAGCTCACGGGCGCGTACGGCGAGCACCATGTGCTCGGTGGGTTCGTTCTCGTCCACGAGCACGTGGTACCGACCCCGGTCGACACCGAGCACGCGTGCGATCCGCGCGTCCTCGTGCGCGGGACGCCGCTTCGTGCGGGGTCGGTTGGCCTTCGGATTGGGCCGGACACGAAAGCTCTGCTCGTCGAAATCCGGCTCGTCGTCTTCGTCTGTTCCGAGCCAGCTCACGATGCCTGCTGCGCCTGCGAGTCGTGCGGTGCCTCATCGTCGCCATCGAGCATGCGGCGCCACATGTCGGGGAACTGGGGCATCGTCTTGGCGGTCGTGCCGATGTCATCGACCTCGATATCGGGCACGGCGAGCCCGATGAGGGCACCGGTCGTCGCGAGCCGGTGATCGTGGTGAGCCGGCCACACTCCGCCGTGCAGCTCGCGCGGCACGATCCGGATGCCGTCTTCCATCTCGTGCGCTTCGCCGCCGATGGCGCGAAGGTTGCCGATGAGTGCGGCGATGCGGTCGGTCTCGTGCCCGCGGATGTGGCCGATGCCGTACAGCGTGGTCGGCGCCTCGGCGAACGCGGCGAGAGCGAAGATCGTCGGGGTGAGCTCGCCCGCCGCCGACAGGTCGAGGTCGACGCCCTGGATCGCGGTGCCCGCTGACACGGTGAGCGTGCCCGCCCGCCGCGACGTGCGCGCGCCCATGATGGAGAGGATGTCGGTGAGCAGGTGCCCCGGCTGCGTCGAGTGCGCGGGCCACCCCGTCACGGACACCGAACCACCGGCGATCATCGCCGCTGCGAGGAACGGCGCCGCGTTGGACAGGTCGGGCTCGATCGCGACCTCTTTGCCGCGCAGGGGCCCGGCAGGCACGACCCATTCTCCGGGCGCGGGGCGCTCGACGTGCACGCCGCGATGTCCGAGGGCCTCGATCGTCATGTCGATGTGCGGCATGCTCGGCAGTCGGTCGCCGGCGTGCACGAGGTGCAGGCCCACATCGAAGCGCGCCGAGGCCAGCAGCAGCCCGGAGACGAACTGGCTCGAGCCGCTTGCGTCGATCGTGATCTCGCCGCCGCGCACCCGCCCGTGTCCGCGCACCGAGAACGGCAGCGACCAGGTGCCGCCGTCGTCGATGTCGACTCCGACGTCGCGCAGCGCCTTGATCATGGCGCCCATGGGGCGATGCAGCGCGTTCTCATCCGCGGTGAGGGTGATCTCTCCCGCTGCGAAGCCGGCCAGCGGCGAGATGAAGCGCATCACGGTGCCGGCCTGCCCGCAGTTGATCGTCGTGTCGCCGCGCAGCGGCCACGTCGGCGTCACGACGAGGTCGTCGCCGTAATGGCCCTCGCCGGGCACGTGCTCGATGTCCACGCCGAGGACCCGCAAGGCCTTGATCATGTGCGCCGAATCCTCGGAGTGCAGGGGCGCGGTCAGGCGACTGGGGGATTCTGCGATCGCGGCGAGGATCAGCTCTCGGTTGGTGAGCGACTTCGAGCCGGGCACGGTCACGGTGGCGCGCAACGGGCCGTCGGCCTGGGGGGCGTGCCACCGGCCGCGAGAAGAGGTCACAGAAGAAGGGGAATACCCATCAGCAGTCATCGAGTTCTACCCTACTGAACCTCGCCGCTCACGCCGCGAGAAGACGACAGATCGGAACGGAACTCGAGTGAACGCCACGCTGGACCGCCGCACGGCAGAATCCGTCGACGAACTCGAGCGGGCGTGGAGTGCTGTCCCCGTAGACTGGCGCCTGATGACCGAGCAGGCAGACAAGGCGCACGATCCGCGCACCCAGTTCGAAGAGCAGGCGCTGCCCTTCATGGATCAGCTGTATGCGGCGGGGATGCGCATGACGCGCAATCCCGCGGACGCGGCCGACCTCGTGCAGGAGACGTTCGTGAAGGCGTTCGCCTCGTGGAACACCTTCACGCAGGGGACCAACCTCAAGGCCTGGCTCTACCGCATCCTGACGAACACGTACATCAACACGTACCGCAAGAAGCAGCGCGAGCCGTATCAGAGTGCGATCGACGAGCTCGAGGACTGGCAGCTGGGTGGGGCCGAGTCGACGACCGCGACGAGCGCGCGCTCGGCCGAAGCCGAGGCAATCGATCACATGCCGGCATCCGTCGTGAAGGATGCGCTGCAGTCGATCCCCGAGGACTTCCGGCTCGCGGTCTACCTCGCCGACGTCGAGGGCTTCGCCTACCAAGAGATCGCCGACATCATGAAGACCCCCATCGGCACGGTCATGAGCCGTCTGCACCGTGGCAGACGGCAACTGCGTGACCTGCTCGCCGACTACGCGAAGGAACGCGGCATCGACACCGAGGCCGCGGCTAGGAGAAAGCAATGACCGACTGCGGGTGTGAAAAAGCACGCAAGGATCTCGAAGAGTACCTGCGCAACGAGGTCTGCAAGACGCAGCATTCCGAGATCAGGGAGCACCTCGAGAACTGTTCCGAATGCCAGAGTGAAGCGCTCGTCGCGACGACCCTGACCGAGGTCGTCGCGCGCGCCTGCAAGGAGACCGCTCCCGAAGATCTGCGCGACCAGGTGCTCGCGCGCCTGCGCGATCTGCAGGCGTCCCACTGACGGCGGTCTGCAACCCCTAGAAGCGCCAGGCGGCAGCAGCGGGTGCGGTCGCTGCCGCCGCCGCTGTGGCGGCCGCGCTCGCGGCTCCGGCGACGATCGAGATGCCGTAGAGCACGCGCGCGACCTGCTCGGCCGTCGTGTTCTGCGCGATCCGATCGCGAGCAGCGTGGGCGTCGCGGCCGCCGACGATGCGATCGAGCACTCCTGCGCCATCCAGAAGCGTGACGACGGTCGCGACGCGCTGGTCCATGTCGATGTGCCCGGATGCCGCACTGCGCAGTTCGTCGCGGGCATCTTCTGCGACGCGCTCATCGGCCAGGCGCACCCGTGTTCGGGGCACGAGTCCGAGCACGCGTCCCTCATCGCGCACGAGGAGCCCTCGTGAGACGAGGCGGGTCACGGCATCGTCGTACGAACGCCTGCCCACCTGCGAGACGAGGCCGGGCGTGAGGGGGGTGTCCGGTGGCAGGGCGTCCGCGATGGCGTCGAGGGCCGCGGCATCCGCTCGGGGGACGATACGCACGTCCGTGCGGTCCGATGCGGTCGCGGCGAAGTCGATGACGCCGTCGAGCACGAGGTCGACGAGGACCGCACCGCCCACGAGGGCCTCGGCGCCGTCGCTGCGGTGGAGGCATCCGCGTCGGTCTGCCGTGAGCAGGAGGATCTGCTCCGTGATCGAACGGTCCATGCCTTTGAGCGTACGAAGCCGTCCTCAAGGGGACAATGCGACGAAAGTAGGGGGTCAGTGCGGGGGGAATCGGGCCTCGAGCAGCCAGTCACCCTCGTGCGGGCCCGCTGAGAAGGCACCCCCGCGCAATGCCGTGCGCTCGCGCATGCGCGCCGTGCCGTAACCGCTGCCGGGCAGCCTCGGTGCGCTGACCGTGGCGGAGACGGTGTTCTTGACGTGCAGCAGGATGCCCTCATCCGGATCCGCGGCAACGCTCAGCTCGACGCGCTGCGGAGCAGGCGCGTGCTTCATGACGTTGGTCGCGGCTTCGCGGATGATGCGCTCGATGGCGCTCACCGTCAGGAGGTCGAGCTCAACGGTCGCCGCCGGGTCCACACGGACCGCGACGTCGTAACCCGCTTGGTCGAGCTGCGAGCGGAAAGCCTCGACCGCAGACTCGACGCTATGGTCCGCCAAGCGCGCCGACTCTTCGCGCGCGTCTGCTTCGAGATCCACGACGCGGCGCAGATCGACCAGGGCCTGCTTCGCCGACGCGAGGATCGCCTCTTGAGAGCGTGATCGCTCGTCGGGATCATCGGTGCGGTCCAGCAGCCGTGCGTGCATCGCGATCACGGTGAGGTCGTGCGCAACGACATCGTGCAGGTCATCGGCGATGCGCTGCCGCTCCTCGCGTACGAGCTCGACGTTCATCCGCCGAGCATCCACGAGTTCATCGCCGATGCGGCCGGCGCGGGCCTCGAGGGCGCGCAGCACGACTCCGACGGCGCTCGCCCCGGCGGCGACGATGAGCACGGCACTGAACATCGCAACGGAGTCCGGGCGCTGATCGAAGCGGTGCACCCCGGCGGCCGCAGTGAAGAAGAGGACGAGATAGGCCGCCTGCATGGGTGCGGGGCAATACCGCACAACCACGAGGCAGCCGATGGCGAGCCCTACGAGTGCGACCTGCTGCTCGTCGACGAACGGCGAGAACGCCATGAGCGCGAACAGGGCGAGTGCGGTCAGCGTCGCGTTCCACAGCAGCGGGACGAACGCGAGCGTGAGAAGGACGTCGAAGACGAACGACACGGGGTCGTCGAACCCGTCGAACGCCCACAGCAGCAGAGAGGCGACGACGGCCGCCGTCACGACGCCGATGACCGCGACGCGCTCGACGCGCGTGGGCCGTTGCGCGCCCACGGTGCGAGACAGTGGGCGCGCACGCGCTGTATAGGGGCGGGTCACCGCTTCATTATCCTGAAATCGGAGGCACCCCGTCGCGGCGCAGCCGTCAGCTGCAGGCGCCGATGAGACGACAGATCGCGCTCCAGATGGACGTGGTGAACATAGGGTCTCCTCCTCTCAGCTCGGGTGCTCGAGGCCTACGGTGATTCTCGCGGGCCGCCGGGACGCGCCGCATCCGACGCACGCCGAGGGTGCCTGCGACTTTTGTAGGGGGTGGGACGACATTTCACCGCCCATATGATGGGCGGGTGGCCTCGATCACCGTCCTCGTTGCCGATGATGAGTTCCTTCTCCGCCGTGCGCTGACGATGTTCCTCGACGAGGCCGACGACATCGAGGTGATCGGAACAGCCGTCGACGGTGCCGATGCGGTCGAGCAGGCCCGGACGTTGAGGCCCGATGTCGTGCTCATGGACATCCACATGCCGAAGCTCGACGGCGTGGCCGCGACGACGCAGCTGACCCGCGAGGTGCCCGAGACCAAGGTGCTCGCCGTCACGACCTTCGGCACGATGCAGACCGTGCTGCCGATGCTCGTCGCCGGCGCGACGGGCTACCTTCTCAAGGACTCCGACCCGCAGGACATCGTCTCGGCGGTGCGCGAGGTGCACCGGGGACTGCGCGTCCTGTCGCCCGCGGTGAGTTCGCTCCTCGTCTCGACGATCGTCGAGGCGTCTTCGGCCACCCCTGCCGCCGCTCTCTCGCCTGAAGAGCGACTCACCCCTCGCGAGGCTCAGATGGTCGAGCTGCTCGCACAGGGCCTGTCCAACGGCGAGATCGCGCGACGTGAGAGTGTGTCCGAAGCAACCGTGAAGTCCCACCTCAGCAACATCATGGCGAAGTGGAACGTGCGAGACCGCGTGCAGGTTCTGATCCGCGCCGTGCGCGCCGGCGTGGTGCGGTTGGACTGACCGGCAACCATACGCAGAAAGGCCGCCCCGGAGGGCGGCCTTTCTTGGATCTCTGCGGATCAGTCCTTCGCGAGTGCCTCCTGCAGGAGCGCGGCCTGCTCGGTCGCGTGCACCTTGGGCGAGCCGGTCGCGGTCGACGCGGCGGCGGGGCGGGACACGCGACGGATCGTGCGTCCGTTCAGCTGCGGCACGACGTCGAGGGCGATGAACGGCCACGCGCCCTGGTTCTCGGGCTCATCCTGCACCCAGACGAGCTCGGCGTCGGGGTACGTCGAGATGACGGCCTGAAGCTCGTCGATCGGGGCCGGGTAGAACTGCTCCAGGCGCACGAGCGCGATCGACGGGTTCGGGTTCTTATCGAGCTCGGCCTTCAGATCCCAGTGGATCTTGCCCGAGTGCAGCAGCACCCGCGTGACGGCGCTCTTGTCGAGGCCGCGCACGTCGTCGAGCACGGGCTCGAAGCGCCCGGTGGTGAAGTCCTCGACCGAGCTCGTCGCGCCCCGCAGTCGCAGCATCGCCTTCGGGGTGAAGACGACGAGCGGCCGACGAGGGCGGGCGTACGCCTGACGGCGCAGCAGATGGAAGTACGAGGCGGGCGTCGAGGGCCGCGCCACCGTCATGTTGTCTTGCGCGCACATCTGCAGGTAGCGCTCGATGCGCGCCGACGAGTGGTCGGGTCCTTGGCCTTCGTAGCCGTGGGGGAGCAGCAGCACGACGCTCGACTGCTGGCCCCACTTCTGGTCTGCAGACGAGAGGTACTCGTCGACGACCGACTGGGCGCCGTTGGCGAAGTCGCCGAACTGGGCCTCCCACAGCACGAGGGCGTCGGGACGCTCGACCGAGTAGCCGTATTCGAAGGCCATCGCGGCGTACTCGCTCAGCAGCGAGTCGTACACCCAGAAGCGGCCCTGGTCGCCGCCCAGGTTGGCGAGCGGGATCCACTCCTGCCCGTTGGCACGGTCGTGCAGCACGGCGTGGCGGTGGACGAAGGTGCCGCGGCGCGCGTCCTGACCGACGAGACGGACGTTGGTCTTCTCGAGCAGCAACGAGCCGAACGCCAGCAGCTCGGCGAAGCCCCAGTCGATCGAGCCGTTGCGGCTCATGTCGAGGCGCTTGTCCAGAAGCTGCTGCAGCTTGGGGTGGACCGTGAAGCCCTCGGGCTTGTTGACGAAGGCGTCGCCGATGAGGTGCACGACATCGCGCGAAACCCCGGTGGTCTCGGGCTCGCCGACGGGGGCCGGGGCCTCGGCATCCATGATGATCGGGTTGGATCCCGTCTCGGCTTCGTGCGTCTCGGTGAAGGCGATCTCGAGGCGGTGCTGGAAGTCCTGCTTCGACTTCTCGTATTCCTCTTCGGTGATATCACCGCGACCGACGAGAGCCTCGGTGTAGAGGCGGCGCACCGAGCGCTTCGCCTCGATGAGGTTCGTCATGAGCGGCTGCGTCATCGACGGGTCATCGCCCTCGTTGTGACCGCGACGGCGGTAGCAGACGAGGTCGACGACGACGTCGCGGTGGAACCGCTCGCGATAGGCGAACGCGAGCTGCGCGACCCGGGTGACGGCCTCGGGGTCATCGCCGTTCACGTGGAAGACGGGGGCCTGGATCGTCTTGGCGACGTCGGTCGCGTACACCGACGTGCGCGCATCCTGCGGCGTCGTCGTGAAGCCGACCTGGTTGTTCACCACGACGTGGATCGTGCCGCCCGTGCGGTAGCCGCGAAGCTGCGACATCTGCAGCGTCTCGACGACGACGCCCTGGCCTGCGAAAGCCGCATCGCCGTGCACGAGGATCGGCAGCCACGCGAACGTGCCGATGGGCTTGCGGTCCTGCTTCGCGCGGACGATGCCCTCGAGCACGCCGTCGACGGTCTCGAGGTGCGACGGGTTGGCGGCGAGGTAGACCGGCAGCTCCTGCTTGCCGTCGGCGACGAAGGTTCCCTCGGTGCCGAGGTGGTACTTGACGTCACCCGAGCCGCTCTTGGAGCCGATCGCGACCGAGCCCTCGAACTCACGGAACACTTGGCCGTACGTCTTGCCGGCGATGTTGGTGAGCACGTTGAGGCGGCCACGGTGGGCCATGCCGATCGCGGCGCCCTCGAGGCCCGCGGCAGCGGCACCCTGGAGGATCTCGTCGAGGAGCGGGATGAGCGATTCGCCGCCTTCGAGGCTGAAGCGCTTCTGGCCGACGTACTTCGTCTGCAGGAAGGTCTCGAACGCCTCGGCCTGGTTGAGCTTGTCGAGGATCCGCATCTGCTCGTCGTGGCCGGGCTTCTGGTACTTGACCTCGAGGTTCTCTTGGAACCACGCGCGCTGGGTCGGGTCCTGGATGTGCATGTACTCGACGCCGATCGTGCGGCAGTACGAGTCCCGCAGGACGCCGAGGACATCGCGCAGCTTCATCTGCCGCTTGCCGCCGAATCCGTTCGTGACGAACTCGCGGTCGAGGTCCCAGAAGGTCAGCCCGTGGCTCTCGATCTCGAGGTCGGGATGCGTCCGCTGGACGTACTCGAGCGGATCGGTGTCGGCCATCAGGTGACCGCGCACTCGGAACGAGTTGATGAGCTCCTGCACGCGTGCCGTCTTGTCGACGCGCTCGGCGAGATCGACGTTGATGTCGTTCGCCCAGTGGATCGGGTCGTACGGGATGCGCAGGGCGGCGAAGATCTCCTGGTAGAAGTCGCGCCGGCCCGTGAGCAGCTCGTGCACGATCTTGAGGAACTCGCCCGATCCGGCACCCTGGATGACGCGATGGTCGTAGGTGCTCGTCAGCGTGATCGTCTTGCCGATGCCGAGGTTCACGAGCGTCTTCTCGCTCGAACCCTGGAACTCGGCCGGGTACTCGAGGGCGCCGGCGCCCACGATGCACCCCTGGCCCTTCATCAGACGCGGGACGGAATGCACCGTGCCGATGCCGCCGGGGTTGGTGAGCGAGATCGTGGTGCCCTGGAAATCGGCAGCCGTGAGCTTGTTGGCGCGGGCGCGCTTGACGAGGTCTTCGTATGAGGCGAGGAACTCGTTGAAGGTCAGCGTCTCGGCGCGCTTGATGCTGGGGACGAGCAGCGCTCGTGAGCCGTCGGGCTTGGGCATATCGATCGCGATGCCCAGGTTGATGTGCGCGGGCGCCACGACCGACGGCTTGCCGTCGACCTCTGCGTAGAAGACGTTCTGGCTCGGGAACAGCTTGAGCGCCTGGATCATCGCCCAGCCGATGAGGTGGGTGAAGCTCACCTTGCCGCCGCGCGTGCGGGCCATGTGGTTGTTGATCACGATCCGGTTGTCGATCATGAGCTTCGCCGGCACCGTGCGCACGCTCGTCGCGGTCGGGACCGTGAGCGACTCATCCATGTTGGCGGCGAGGGTCTTGGGAAGACCCCGCAGCGGCGTGATCTTGTCCTCGACTTCCGAGTCGTCGGCAGCGGGCTCGACCGTTGCCGGCGAGACCTTGGGCGCCTGCGCGGGGATCGGCTGCGCGGCGGCGGGCCGGGCGGTCGTCTTCGCCACCGGCTGCGATCCGATGACGGGGATCGGAGCCGTGAGCGGGGCGGGTTCGTCACCTGCCGGGCGTGAGGCGACGTGGTCCGTCGCTGTCGAGGGGGCGCCCGCACCAGCGGGTCGGTAGTCCTGGAGAATGGGCCACCACGCCTTGTCGACGGAGTTGGGGTCGATGGTGAACTGTTCGTACAGCTCCTCGACGAGCCACTCGTTCGCCCCGAACTCTCCTTCGTTCGAAACCCCGGTGCCCGTCGCCTGAGTCGACACTCTCGATCGCCTGCTTTCATCGGTGAAGTGGTGAAGATGTGGCGCCAAACACATCGCGCGCACGACTGTCAAGCCTAACCCAGTCTGAGTAGCCGAACTCGGTGTCACGGCGTGGCTTCCGCGAAAAACCTCTCATCTTTCACGCTCAGGAACAGTCACTACCCTCGGTGCACATGGAGTTCTACGGTGAACAGCCAGCGGTCGATCTGACGTATTCGGACGTTTTCCTCCTGCCCCGCCGGTCGGCGGTGACGAGTCGGCTCGATGTCGATCTCTCGCCCGGCGACGGCACGAGTGCGACGATTCCGCTGGTGTCGGCGAACATGAACTCGGTCACGGGCGCGCGACTGGCCGCGACCCTCGCCCGGCGTGGCGGCCTCGGCGTGCTGCCGCAGGACATGCCGCTGCAAGAGCTCGATGCCGCCATCAGGTGGGTCAAGGCGC
Source organism: Microbacterium sp. Y832 (assembly GCF_057669765.1). NCBI lineage: Bacteria > Bacillati > Actinomycetota > Actinomycetes > Micrococcales > Microbacteriaceae > Microbacterium > Microbacterium sp. Y832. The sequence goes on from NZ_JBYHFM010000001.1 coordinate 443,399, forward strand.
AGCCGGTGATGTGGGACACCCCCCTCGTGCTGCCCCCCGAGGCGACCGTCGCCGACGCGTTGCGCCTGCTGCCGGCGACGGAGGGCCACGGCATCGTCGTGGCCCGCGCATCGACGTCGATCGACGTCGACGACATCCTGGGCGTCGTGCCGGCGACCCGGCTCGCCACGGCGCTCGCCGACGCGCGCCTGGGCGATCTCGCCCGCCACCGCGTGGCATCCATCGACGCGGAGTCGGTGCAGGACGCCCGGCACGCGTTCGACCTCATCGTCGCCGCTGAAGCCGAGACGGTCTGCGTCATCGACCACGGCCGCCTCGTCGGCACGCTCTCGCGGCGCAGCGCCCTGCGCTCCACCATCTACCGCCCCGCCGTCGACGGGGACGGGCGGCTCATCGTCGCCGCCGCCATCGGGATCAACGGCGATGTCGCCGCAAAGGCGAAGGCCCTTGTCGCCGCGGGCGTCGATGTGCTCGTCATCGACACCGCCCACGGACACCAGGACGGCATGCTGCGCGCGCTCCACACCGTCGCGCAGCTCGACCTCGGCCTGCCGCTCGTGGCGGGAAACATCGTCACTCCCGAGGGGGCGTACGACCTCGTCGCGGCGGGCGCGACGATCCTCAAAGTCGGCGTGGGCCCCGGCGCGATGTGCACGACGCGCATGATGACGGCGGTCGGGCGCCCGCAGTTCTCTGCCGTGCTCGAGACCGCTGAGGCCGCCCGCGTCGTCGGCGCCCGGGTGTGGGCCGACGGGGGAGTCCGGTACCCGCGCGATGTCGCGCTCGCGCTGGCCGCCGGTGCGGCGTCGGTCATGATCGGCTCGTGGTTCGCCGGCACGATCGAGGCCCCCGGCGAACTGCTCGTCGACGAATCGGGACGGGCCTACAAGGAGTCGTGGGGGATGGCCTCGACCAAGGCCGTGCACTCGCGCTTCGCGCGGCTCGACCCGTACGAGCTGGCCCGCAAGGAGCTGTTCGCCGAGGGCATCTCGTCGTCGAGGATCTACCTCGATGCGCTCCGCCCCGGGCTCGAAGACCTTCTCGACATGATCACCTCGGGCGTGCGCTCCTCGCTCACGTACGCCGGCGCGGCGACGATCGCCGAGTTCCACACGCGAGCTCGGGTGGGGCTGCAGTCCGCCGCGGGCTACGAGGAGGGCAAGGCGCTCCCCGTGAGCTGGTGAGGCGCGGGAGGTCTGCTGCTTCGTGCACCGCCAGGCGCCGAGAATGTCGGTGCCGAGACTGGCGCGGCTGAGACAACTGTCACGTAGACTTGCGCGCACGATGGACGACCCCCCCAGTAGACGTACGCCCCACGTTCCCGTACACCGCTCGAAGAGGGGTGACACGTGATGGACTATGTCCTCTTGGGCGTGGGGCTCCTGCTCACGATCGGGACCGGCCTGTTCGTCGCGAGCGAGTTCGCCCTGGTCAACCTCGACCGCGCTGAGCTCGAGAAGCGCCGGGCAGCCGGCGAGACGCGCCTGTCGCTGACGATCAGCGCGCTGAAGATCACCTCGACGCACCTGTCCAGCGCGCAGCTGGGCATCACGCTCACGACGCTGCTCACGGGTTACACGATGGAGCCGGCGATCTCGAACCTGCTGCGCCCGGTCTTCGCGGCGTGGGGGTGGCCCGAGGGGTTCGCGAGCCCGTTCGCGGTCGTCGTCGCGGTGGTCTTCGCGACCATGCTGTCGATGATCGTCGGCGAACTTGTGCCGAAGAACTTCGCCCTCGCCGTGCCGCGACAGACCGCCAAGCTCGTGATCCCGTTCCAGACGGCGTTCACCGCGGTCTTCCGCCCCGCCATCGTCGTGCTCAACGGCAGCGCCAACGGCGTGCTGCGAGCCATGGGCATCGAGCCCAAGGAAGAGCTGTCCGGCGCGCGCACCGCTGAGGAGCTGTCGAGCCTCGTGCGTCGCTCGGCGAGTGCCGGCGTGCTCGAAGAGGACACCGCCTCGCTGCTGGATCGCACCCTGACCTTCGCGCGGCTGTCGGCGTCCGACGTCATGACGCCCCGGCCGAGTGTCCATGCGCTCGCCGCCGACGACTCCGCCGAAGACGTCATCCAGCTCGCGCGCCGCACGGGCCACAGCCGCTTTCCTGTCTATGACGAGTCGATGGACGACATCACCGGCATCGTGCACCTCAAAGCCGCCGTGGGGGTGCCCCGCGAGCGCCGACGCGACGTGCCCGCCGCTGCGCTCGCGACCGAACCCCTGCGCGTGCCCGAAGCCGTGCACCTGGACGTCCTCATGTCCGAACTGCGCGCCCGGGGCTATCAGATGGCCATCGTCGTCGACGAGTACGGCGGCACGGCGGGTGTCGTGACGCTCGAAGACCTCGTCGAAGAGATCGTGGGCGAGGTGCTCGACGAGCACGACCGGCGCCGGGCCGGTGTCGTGCGCCTGCAGGACAGCGTCATCTTCCCCGGTGAACTGCGACCCGACGAACTGCTCGATCGCACGGGCATCCGGATCCCCGAGGGAGATGTGTACGACACCGTGGGCGGCTACGTCATGAGCGTTCTGGAGCGCGTGCCCGTCGTGGGCGACTCGCTGCAGACCGAGGACGGCACGATCGACGTGCAGCGGATGGACGGGCGCCGCGTCGACCGCATCCGCTTCACACCCGCGCCAACACCCCTTGCGCCCTCCACGGAAGAAGGGGGTGATCGTCGATGAACGATTGGGCCGGAATCGCCTGGCTGTTCGTGCTGCTCATCGTCAACGCCTTCTTCGTCGGAGCCGAGTTCGCCGTCATCTCGGCCAAGCGCTCCCAGATCGAGCCGCGTGCCGAGAAGGGCTCGCGCTCGGCGAAGACCGCGCTGTACGCGATGGAGCATGCGACGCTCATGCTCGCGACGAGTCAGCTCGGAATCACGATCTGCTCGCTGCTGATCCTCAACGTGTCCGAGCCGGCGATCCACCACCTGCTCGCCGAGCCGCTGGCTCTGACGGGCCTCGCGGCGGGCACGGTCGATGTCATCGCGTTCATCATCGCGCTGCTCATCGTGTCGTACCTGCACGTCGTGTTCGGCGAGATGGTGCCGAAGAACCTCGCCTTCTCGGTGCCCGACCGCGCCGTGCTCATGCTCGCGACGCCGCTCGTGTGGGTGTCGAAGATCTTCTACCCGATCATCGTGTCTCTCAACTGGGTCGCGAACCACGTGCTGCGCCTGTTCCGCGTCGAGCCGAAGGACGAAGCCGCCTCGACATTCACACTCGACGAGGTCGCGACGATCGTGAACCAGTCGCGCATCGAGGGCATGCTCGATGACACATCGGGCGCCGTCTCGGCGGCACTGGAATTCACCGACAAGAAGGCGAAGGACATCGCCGTGCCGCTGGACGGCCTGGTGACCCTGCCCGAGCGCACGACGGCCGCCGAGATCGAGCGCGCGGTCGCCAAGCACGGCTTCTCGCGGTACGTCATCGTCGATGACTCGGGTGAACCGGTCGGCTATGTGCACCTTAAGGACATCCTGCGTGTCGCTGAAGGACCGGATGCCGCCACCGAGGTCGCCCGCCCGCTTCCGGCCAAGCGCATCCACCACATGGTGCCGGTGCTCGAGACGACCGATCTCGAAGACGCACTCGCCGTCATGCGCCGGGCGGGTCGCCACCTCGCGCGCGTGCGCGATGCCGACGGCACGACGACGGCGGTGCTGTTCCTCGAGGACATCATCGAAGAGCTCATCGGCGAGGTGCAGGACGCGACGCGTCGCCGCAGCTACTGACAGCGGGTGCCTGGCGCCCGCCGCCTCTCAGAGGGTGCGGCGGGCGCGGGCGTACTGCGCGGGCCAGTACGGCAGGTCGACGCCGAGCTCGACCGACGCGCGCAGCGCGAAGTGCGGGTCGCGCAGCCACTCGCGCGCGGCCATGACGGCATCCGCGTCGCCGGCCTGCAGGATCGCCTCGGCCTGCGCGCCGTCGGAGATGAGGCCCACCGCGCTCACGGGCACGCTCGCTTCGCGCCGCACGTGCGCCGCGAGCGGCACCTGATAGCCGGGGCCCACCGGGATGCGCTCGACGGCCACCGCGCCGCCGCTGGAGATGTCGAAGAAATCCGCGCCGCGGTCGGCGCACCAACCCGCGACGGTCGCCGTCTCTTCGACGCTCCACCCGCCGGCCGACCAGTCGGTCGCGGACAGGCGCACGACCAGTGCGACATCGGGGGTTTCGGCGCGCACGGCGTCGACGATGCGCAGCAGCAGGCGAGCGCGGTTCTCGAGGGATCCGCCGTAGTCGTCATCGCGGCGGTTGGCCAGCGTCGAGAGGAACTGGTGCAGCAGGTAGCCGTGAGCGCTGTGGATCTCGAGGACATCGAACCCCGCCTCGGCTGCGCGTCGCGCGGCACCGGCGAAGTCGGCGACGACCTTGTCGATCCCCGCGACATCGAGCGCATCCGGCATGGCGTAGCCGTCGAACGCGATCGCCGACGGCGCCACGGTGCGCCATCCTCCGTCGCTCGGCCTCACACTGCCGCGCGTGCCCACGATGAGCGGCGACCACGTCGAGGCCTTCCTGCCCGCGTGCCCGAGCTGAATGCCCGCGAGTGCGCCGCGCGAGCGGATCGCGACGGCGATCGGTGCCCAGGCATCCCGCTGCTCGTCGTTCCACAGCCCCGCGTCGTCGGGTGAGATGCGCCCCTCGGGCGACACCGCCGTCGCCTCGGCCATGACGATGCCGGCCCCGCCCGAGGCGAACTGAGCGAGGTGGACGTGGTGCCACTCCTGCGGCAGGCCGTCGACGGCGCTGTACTGGCACATCGACGCCACCCACAGCCGGTTGCGCGCCGTGTGGCGGCCGATCGTAAGAGGAGAGAACAACAGGGTCATGGGGAGGGCTCCGCGGATAGGGTGTCGGCATGGCTCGAGAGTGGACCGAGCAGGACGTCGTCGGCGTCGTGCGCATGCCCACGCGCTCCGATGACAAGTATTCCCGGGGTGTGCTGGGCGTGCGCACCGGGTCGGAGATGTACCCCGGTGCGGCCGTGCTCGGCGTCGAGGCGGCATGGCGCACGGGCCTGGGAATGGTGCGCTACTTCGGCGTGGCCGCTGATCAGGTGCTGGCGCGGCGCCCCGAGACCGTCACGGCACCGGGGCGCGTGCAGGCGTGGCTCATCGGCTCGGGCACCGACTCCGCGACCCGCTACCCTGCCGAGACATCGACGATCCGCGGAATCCTGGCGCAGACCGACCCCGTGGTGCTCGACGCGGGCGCGCTGGACCTCGCCCCGGGTGCGACGGCACCCCTCATCGTGACCCCGCACGCGCGGGAGCACTCTGCGCTGCGCAGCTCGCTCGACCTCGGCGAGGGCACGGGCGATCGGCGCAGAGATGTCGCCGAGACGGCGCGCGCTCTGGGGGGTGTCGTGCTGCTCAAAGGCGCGACGACGCTCATCGCCGACGGCATCGAGGTGATCTCCGTCGAGGTCGATGCGCCCTGGCTCGCGACGGCCGGAACGGGCGATGTGCTCGGCGGCGTCCTCGGAGCCCTCGTCGCTGCTGCTCACGCGGTGCCGGATTCCGCGCCGCCGCTGCCGCACCTCGCAGCGTCTGCCGTGTGGCTGCACGGTCGCGCCGCGCAGGTCGCGGGATCCGCTCTCGGCCCGCGGGGTGGACCCCTCACAGCGCTCGATGTCGCCGCAGCGCTGCCGCGCGTCGTCGGCGACCTGCTCGCGCGCTCCTGAGCGCCACGGTGGTCACCACCTACGATGGGAGCGTGTCGAGGCGGGCAGGGCTGTGGGTCGCGTTCGCGCTCGTGCACATCACCGTCGCGTGGCTCGGCTTCGTCATGCCCCACCAGCCCATGGGCGATGTGTACCTCGTCTACGAGCCGTGGGCGCTGCAGGCTCTCGACGGGCGCGGAATCCCGGGCATCGCCGAGGATTGGATCTACCCGCCGGTCGCGCTGATTCCCCTTCTGGCCGCGCAGGGGCTCGAATGGATCGCGGGATACGAGATCGCGTGGGCGCTGCTCGTGACGCTGTGCGACGGGCTCGCCTTCGCTCTGCTCGTCGGACGCGCCCGCTCACGCGGACGCCGGCTCGCCGCATGGTTCTGGCTCGCCTTCGCGCTGCTGCTCGGTCCTGTGGGCATGTACCGTCTCGATGCGATCACGGTGCCGCTCGCGCTCGCGGGATGCCTGTGGCTCATCCAGCGTCCGTGGCTCGCCTCGGTGCTGCTCGCCGTCGCGACGTGGGTCAAGGTGTGGCCTGCCGCCCTGCTGGCCGCCGCGTTCTTCGCGGCGCGGCGCCGGGTGGCAGTCGTCGGCGGGGCCCTCGTCGTGAGCGCCGTCGCGCTTGTGACGGTCGCCGTACTCGGCGGAGCACCGCACGCCCTCGGCTTCGTGACGGCGCAGACGGGGCGGGGTCTGCAGGTCGAAGCACCTGTCAGCATGTTCTACCTCTGGCTCGCGGCGGCCCGAACGCCCGGTGCATCCGTCTACTACGACCCTGACATCCTGACGTTCCAGGTGACGGGGCCTCAGGTCGATGTCGTCATCGCCGTCATGACGCCGCTTCTGATCGCCGTGCTCGCCGCCGTCGCGGTGCTCGGGGCGATCGCCGCGCGGCGGGGGACGCCCTTCGTCGCGCTCTTCCCGCCGCTTGCGCTGGCCTTCGTGCTCGCCTTCATCGTCTTCAACAAGGTCGGCTCGCCGCAGTACCTCACGTGGCTCATCGCGCCCCTCGCCGTGGGCCTCGTCATCGCGCGCGACCGCTGGCGCCGCCCGGCCGCGCTCGGCCTCCTGCTTGCCGCGCTGACGCAGGTCGTCTACCCGCTCGCGTACGGCGAGGTGCTCGCGGCTGTACCGGTCGCCGTCGGCATCCTCACCGTGCGCAACGTGCTGCTGGTCGTGCTCTTCGTCTGGGCGCTCGGACGGCTGGTGCATCTGGTGACAGCCCGCCGCACGACATCGCCTGCTCTTTCCACTCAACCGGAGGTAACACCATGATCATCGCCTTCTCGGTCGCTCCCAGCGGCACCGGCTCGGCCGACGGCTCGGTGCACGACGCCGTCGCTGCCGCCGTGCGCGTCGTGCGCGCGAGCGGTCTGCCGCACCGCACGACGTCGATGTTCACCGAGATCGAGGGGGAGTGGGACGAGGTGTTCGATGTCGTGCGGCGCGCGACCGAGGCCGTCATGCCCTTCGGGTCGCGCGTCTCGCTCGTACTGAAGGCCGACATCCGCCCGGGCTGGACGGGCCAGCTCGACGCCAAGGTCGAGCGCCTCGAATCCGCGCTCGAAGCGGACGCGACCGACTGAGTCGCAACGATTCGCCGGGGCCGCCGCGTCCCCGCTAGCATGACGCGGTGATCTCCTCTCCGCTGAGGAGGGGGGCCGCGAGGTGGGCGCTCCTCTCCCTCGCCATCGGCAGCTTCGGCATCGGCATGACCGAGTTCGTCGTCATGGGCCTGTTGCCCGACATCGCGCAGGATCTGCTGCCGGCGACCTGGTCGGCGAGTCAGGACGACGCGATCGCGCAGGCCGGCTGGCTCATCACGCTCTACGCCCTCGGCGTCGTCGTGGGTGCTCCCACGATCGCCGGCGTGGTCGCGAAGTACCCGCGCCACCGCGTCATGATCGCCCTCGCCCTCGCCCTCACTGTGGGAAACGCCCTCACGCTCGTGATGCCGACCTTCGAGCTCGTCGCCGCGTCGCGCTTCGTCGCGGGCCTGCCGCACGGCGCCTACTTCGGCATCGGCGCGCTCGTCGCCGCTGACGTGCTCGGCCCCGGCAAGCGTGCCAAGGGGGTCGCGTTCGTGCTGACGGGCCTCACGCTCGCGAACGTCGCGGGGGTGCCGCTCGGCACGTTCCTCGGGCAGCAGGCGGGCTGGCGCGCGGCGTTCCTCGTCGTCGTGGCGATCTTCGCCGTCGCCACGATCGCGATCGCCCTGTCGGTGCCGCGGCACGACGCCGACCCGGGTCGCACCTTCCGTGCCGAGCTGAAGGTGTTCCGGATCGGCCAGGTGTGGCTCGCCCTCGCGATCGGATCGGTCGGCTTCGGCGGGTTCTTCGCCGTGTACAGCTATGTCGCGCCGATGGTGACCGATCTGACGGGATCGCCGGCGTGGGTCGTGCCCATCGTGCTCGTGCTGATGGGTGTCGGCATGACGGTCGGCAACATCATCGGCGGTCATCTCGCCGACCTCGACGTCAAGCGCGCCATGCTCGGCGGGCTCATCGCCCTCGCGTGCGTCTTGACGCTCGTCGCGCTCACGTCGCAGTGGATCTGGACGCTCGGGATCTTCGTCTTCCTCACGGGGCTCGTCTCATCGGTGCTCGTGCCCACGATCCAGACGCGCCTGATGGATGTCGCCGAGGACAACCAGTCGATCGCTGCGGCAGTGAACCACTCCTCGCTGAACCTGGGCAACAGCATCGGGGCCTTCGTCGGCGGCGTCGTCATCGCGGCGGGCTGGGGCTTCGCGGCGCCCGCGTGGGCGGGGGTCCTGCTCGCCGTCGGTGGGGTCGCGCTCGCCGTGGTGAGCCTTTCGCTCGAGCGGACGTCGGTCGGCGCGCGGTGAGGCGCCGCGGCGCGGGCGTCGTAGGCTGGCCAGGTGACCGACGACCGAGCTGCACGCGTGCTCTCTGACGCTGTCGACGGAGCCCGCGCGCGACGCCCGGGTGACGCGGCCGACCCCGACATCCCCGTCGCCGCGACAGTGGTGGTCGCGCGTGACGGCGACGACGGCGCCGAGGTGCTCATGATCCAGCGCCCCGACCGGGGCTCGTTCGGCGGAGCGTGGGTCTTTCCCGGCGGCAAGCTCGACGATGCGGACCGCACGAGCGACGACGAGCCGGACGAGGACGTCGCCCGCCGCGCCGCCGTGCGCGAGACGTGGGAGGAGACGGGGCTCGCGCTCGCCGCCGCCTCGCTCGTGCCGCTGTCGATCTGGGATCCGCCGCCCGGCATCCCGCTCCGTATCCGCACGTGGTTCTTCGTCGCGGCGGCATCCGATGTCGAACTCGTCCTGTCCGAGCACGAAGCCGTCGCTGCGGAGTGGGTGCGGCCCGGCAGCATGCTCGAACGCCACGCGCGGGGCGAGGTCACCCTGTATCCGCCGACGTGGGTGACGCTGCACGGGTTCGAACACGAGATCTCGGTCGAGGGAATGCTCGGAGCCGCGCGCCTGGCCGGACTGCAGCGCTTCGACTCCGTTGCGCGAAAGGGCCCGAACGGGCCGTTCCTGCTCTGGCCCCAAGACGCCGAGTTCGACCCGGATGCCGCCGACCCCGGTACGGCACGCCACCGGCTCGAGGTGGGCGCGCTGCCCTGGATCTACACGCGCGCCGGCTGATCAGGTCGCGAGCAGTCGCCGCAGGTGCGCTCCGACGGCGGCGGTCTCGATGAGGAAGCCGTCGTGCCCGAAGTCGCTCGCCAGCACGACGACGCCGTCTTCGATGAGCGTGCGGATGCCGCGCCCGATGCGCTGCTGACCGTCGGCGGGGAACAGCCGGTCGCTGTCGACGCCGAGCACGAGGCTGCGCGCCGTGACCCGCGCGAGGGCGTCTTCGACACCGCCGCGATCGCGCCCGATGTCGTGCGAGTTCATCGCCTCGACGAGGGTCAGGTAGGTGTTGGCGTCGAAGCGGCGCGTGAACTTGTTGCCGTGGAAGTCGAGGTACGACTCCACCGCGAACCGGCCGCCGTGGCCCAGCGGGCTGACGACCGACTGCCACGACCGCTGGAAGCGCTGATTGAGCTCGGTGGGGGAACGGTAGTTCAGCAGCGCCATGCGACGCGCGAGCGCGAGCCCGCGATGCGGTCCGTCGCCGTCGCCTGAGTCGTAGTACTCGCCGTTCTGGAAGCGGGGATCGATCCGGATCGCCTCGAGCTGCACCGAGTTGAGGGCGATCTGGTCGGCGGTGTTGATGGGCGGGGCCGACAGCACGGCGAGGCGCTCGACGCGCTCGGGGTGGCCGATCGCCCATTCGAGAGCGTGCATCCCGCCCATCGATCCGCCGACGACGGCGGCCCACCGGTCGATGCCGAGGGCGTCGGCCAGCGGCACCTGCGCTGCGACCTGATCGCGAGTGGTCAGGTACGGAAAGCGTCCCGCCCACTCGTAGCCGTCGGGCGCGATGCTCGAGGGGCCGGTCGAGCCCTGGCATCCGCCGAGCATGTTGGGGGCCACAACGAACCACCGGTCGGTGTCAATCGGGCAGCCGGGGCCGACGATCGATTCCCACCATCCCGACGTGGGATGACCGGGACCGGCGGCGCCGCGGACGTGGCTGTCACCCGTGAGCGCGTGCAGGATGAGCACGGCGTTGTCGCGCTGCGGCGACAGCTCGCCCCACGTCTCGTACGCCAGTCGGTAGCCGGGCAGCTGCGCGCCGCCCTCGGTGCGGAACGCGCCGAACGCCGCGAACTGCCGGTCGCCGACGGGGTCGCCGTCGCGCCACGCACCCGTCGCGGGCGGCCTGCCGAGCAGCAGCCGCGCATCCGCCTCGGTGACGGGGGCCGAGGGGACGGTGTCCTCCGAGGTCTGCCAGTCCATGGCTGCCATTCTCTCCCGCCTGCGACGTCCTCCCGCCGCGTGTTACGCCGCCGCTCTGCCGTTCAGGCGCGTGCGGCCTCCGAGACGCGGCGGGCGGCGGCGAGTGCCTGCTCGAGGTCGGCTTTGATGTCGTCGATGTTCTCGAGCCCGACCGAGAGGCGCACGAGGCCGGGGGTCACACCGCCGGCGAGCTGCTCCTCGGGGGTGAGCTGGGAGTGGGTCGTCGAGGCAGGGTGGATGACGAGCGACCGCACGTCGCCGATGTTCGCGACGTGGCTGAACAGCGTGAGCGAGTTGACGAACTCGCGGCCCGCATCGACGCCGCCCTTGAGCTCGAACGAGAGCACGGCGCCCACGCCCTTGGGCGCATAGGTGTTCGCCGCCGCGTACCACGGTGACGTGGGAAGCCCCGAGTAGTTCACGGATGCGATGTCGTCGAGGCCCTCGAGCCACTCGGCGACCTCCTGCGCGTTCTGCACGTGGCGCTCGATGCGCAGCGACAGCGTCTCGATGCCCTGGATGAGGTTCCAGGCGCTCTGCGGCGCGATGGCGGGACCCAGATCGCGCAGCAGCTGCACGCGCGCCTTGATGATGTAGGCGAGGCTGTCGCCGACGGCTGCCGTGTAGCTCGCGCCGTGGTAGCTCTCATCGGGCTCGGTGAGGCCCGGGAACTTCTCGACGTTCTTGGACCACTCGAAGGTGCCGCCGTCGACGATGACACCGGCCATCGTCGTGCCGTGCCCGCCGAGGAACTTCGTCGCCGAGTGCACGATGATGTCGGCGCCGTGCTCGAACGGCTTGATGAGGAACGGCGTCGCGATCGTGTTGTCGACGATGAGCGGCAGGCCGTTCTCGTGGGCGATGTCGGCCACGGTGCGGATGTCGAGGACGTTGATCTTTGGGTTGCCGATCGTCTCGGCGAACAGCAGCTTCGTGTGGGGACGGATCGCCCGGCGCCACTCGTCGGGGTCGTCCTGGTTGTCGACGAAGGTCACCTCGACGCCGAGTTTCGCGAGCGTGAACTTGAACAGGTTGTAGGTGCCGCCGTAGATCGAGCTCGACGAGACGAAGTGGTCGCCGGCTTGCGCGATGTTGAGGATCGCGAACGTCGTCGCCGACTGGCCGCTCGCGAGCAGGAGCGCACCCGACCCGCCCTCGAGCGCCGCGAGACGCTGCTCGACGACGTCCTGGGTGGGGTTCTGGATGCGGGTGTAGATGTTGCCGAACTCGGCGAGCGCGAACAGGTTCGCGGCGTGCTCGGTGTTGTCGAAGACGTAGGCAGTGGTCTGGTAGATCGGCGTCGCGCGCGACTTCGTCGTGGGGTCGGGCGAAGCGCCCGAATGGATCTGCTTGGTCTCGAAGCGCCAGTTCTCGGGTGCGGACATGAGTGCTCCTGTGGTTCGGGTGTGGCCGGTGAAGGGGCGACGCGAGTCGCGATCTCATCCGAGGGTATGGCGGCGGCGGGCACACGCCAACGAGCGAGAAATGTTACGTAACAACCACGAGTAGCGTGGAGGCATGGTTACCAGGCGTGCAGTCGTGACGGGTGCGAGTTCGGGGATCGGCGAGGCGGCGGCGCGTGCGCTGCGCTCCCGTGGCTGGGATGTCGTCGGGGTGGCTCGCCGAGCCGAGCGGCTCGCTCGGCTCGAAGACGAGATCGGCATGGCCGCGTTCGCGGCGGATCTCACCCGCGACGGTGATGTCACGGCGCTGGCCGACTGGCTCGCCGAGACGGGTCCTGTGCACGCGCTCGTGCACGTGGCCGGCGGCGCGCGCGGAACCGATCGCGTCGAAGACGGCCGCGTCGAGGACTGGCAGTGGATGTTCGATGTGAACGTGCTCGCCGCGCAGCGCACGGTCGCGGCGATCCTGCCGCTGCTGCGGGATGCAGCGGCAGCCGATGGTCACGCCGACACCCTGTTCGTCACCTCGACCGCCGCCCAGCAGGCCTATGCGGGCGGCGCGGGGTACAACGCCACCAAGGCCGGCGAGGCGATGCTCGTGCACGCGCTGCGCCTCGAGCTGAACGGCGAGCCGATCCGCGTCATCGAGATCGCGCCGGGCATGGTGTTCACGCCCGAGTTCACCGTCAACCGGCTCGGGGGTGATCGCACCGCGGCCGAGCGCGTGTACGAGGGTGTGCCGGATCCGCTCACCGCCGATGACGTCGCCGACGTCATCGCGTACGCGCTCGATGCGCCCGGTCACGTGAATCTCGACCTCGTGACGATGCGCCCTGTCGCGCAGTCTGCACAGCATCTGCTCGCGCGCGGCACCCTCGCGGTGCGCGCGAGCCGCGACGACTGAGCACCGCGGTGGCGATGACACTGCCCGAGCTCGCGGCAGCGGGTCTGATGGATGCCGGATGGGCTGAGGCGCTCGCCCCGGTCGCCGACGACATCGCGGCGGTCGGAGAGCGGCTGCGCGACGAGGTCGCGGCAGGGCGCGGCTACCTGCCCGCGGGGGACCGGGTGCTGCGCGCGTTCCAGCGCCCGCTCGCCGACGTGCGCGTGCTCATCGTGGGGCAGGACCCGTATCCGACGCCTGGTCATGCGATCGGGCTCTCGTTCGCCGTCGAGAGCGATGTGCGGCCGTTGCCGCGCAGCCTGACGAACATCTACCGCGAACTCGAGGCCGACCTGGGGCTGCCGCCCGCGCCGCACGGAGACCTCTCGGCGTGGAGCAATCAGGGCGTCATGCTGCTCAACCGCGTGCTCACCGTCGCTCCGGGGCAGGCCGGCTCGCACCGCGGCTGGGGGTGGGAGCGGGTCACCGAGCACGCCATCCGCACGCTCGTCGCCCGCGATGCGCCGCTCGTGGCGATCCTGTGGGGGCGGGATGCCGCGGGCCTGCGTCCCCTGCTCGGTGCGACGCCCGTCGTCGAGTCACCGCACCCGTCGCCGCTGTCTGCGAGCCGCGGCTTCTTCGGGTCGCGGCCGTTCTCACGCGCCAATGCGCTGCTGGAGCAGCAGGGTGCGGAGGCCGTCGACTGGCGCGTGATGTCGTCGGCGAGCGCGAGTTAGCCCGCCGACGACGCGCGACCCCACGCGCGCACGGCGTCGACGAGTGCGCGCCACGCGCCCGTGAGCTCGTCGTCGGGAAGCTCGGCCGTGTGGTCGCGCTCGTCGTCGCAGCGGGCGTGGATGTGCCAGACGAACCGGTCCGCTCCGTGAGAAGGAGCGCACTCGTCGGGCACGGCATCCCACGGGCACTGCTCGATGAGCGCGACGAGGACGCGTGCCTCGTCGGGTCGGGGTTCGGCGCGCCACGCACGGCGCAGGCCTGCCATCCCGCCCGTACGGGTGACCTCGACGACCGGAGCCGGGTCAAGCTGGGGGTGTTCCATCCGCGTCGACGCCGACGCCCGACCAACCGGTGCGGACGGCGGCGACCTCCTCTGACTCCTCACCGTACTCCGCGACGGCGGCGCGCACCGTCGCGCCGGCGAACGTCACGAAATCGGCGTCGGGCCCCACGGTGCCCGAGACGAGGGCGCGGTACCAGATGAGCCCCGCACGCTCCCATGCCCGCCCGCCGAGCGCCGTCGCGACGAGGTAGAACGCGTGATTGGGGATGCCGGAGTTGATGTGCACGCCGCCGTTGTCGCCGGTGGTCACGACGAAGTCGCGCATGTGCGCCGGCTGCGGGTCGCGACCGAGAACATCGTCGTCGTACGCCGTTCCCGGCGCGGAGAGCGAGCGCAGCGCGTGGCCCTGGACGGCGTCGGTGAAGATGCCCTCGCCGATGAGCCACGTCGCCTCGTCGGCGTTCTGCTCGAGGTGGTGCTGTTCGGCGAGGGCGCCGAACACGTCGGCGACGGATTCGTTCAGCGCGCCGGACTGGTCGCGGTACTCGAGCCCGCCCGCCGACTCGACGATGCCGTGCGCGATCTCGTGCGCGATGATCGTCAGCGACCGAGTGAAGCCCGTGAACACCTCGCCGTCTCCGTCGCCGAACACCATGCGCTCGCCGTTCCAGAACGCGTTGTCGTAGTCGGTGCCGTAGTGCACCGTCGCGAGCAGCGCGCCGCCGAGACCGTCGATGCCGTTTCGGGCGAAGGCATCCCACAGGAAATCGAACGTGACGCCGAGGCCGTCGAATGCCTCGTCGACGGCGGCGTCGCCCGACGCGGGGTCGTCTTCGCCGCGCACGCGCACTCCGGGCAGCGTCTCGCGGTTCTGAGCATCGGAGATCGTGCGGTCCGGCCCGGGCGACGTCTCGAACACGAGCGAGCCGTTCTCGTCGATCGAGAGCTCGAGCCGCGTGCGCTGGGGCCGGTAGTCGCGCGACGCGAGGAGCGTCGCTCGGGCGGCGGCCGCGGCGCGTGCCCACTGCGGCTCCTGCACCGCGGCGATGCGGGCGAGCAGATACGGGGGGACGATGGCTCTCATGGTGCGACAGTAGCGCCCGCCCCCGACAGCGAGGCAGCTCAGGCGCCGGGATCGATGACCGGGATCGACGCCAGCAGTCGCCGCGTGTACGACACCTGCGGCTGCAGCAGGACCTTCTCGGTCGGCCCCTCCTCGACGATGCTGCCGTCCTTCATGACGATGACCTCGTCGCAGAGGTTCTGCACGACGCCGATGTCGTGAGAGACGAGCACGAGGGTGAGGCCGTCGCGTTCGCGCATCTCGGCGATGAGCGCGAGGATCTGCGCGCGCACCGTGACATCCAGCGCCGACAGCGGTTCGTCGCCGATCAGCAGTCGCGGCCGGTGCACGATCGCGCGGGCGAGGGCGATCCGCTGCCGCTGGCCGCCAGAGAACTCGTGCGGGAACCGCGCCGTCATGTCGGCCTCGAGCCCCACCTGCGAGAGCACATCGCGCACACGCGCGCGGCGGTCTCCTTCAATGCCCAGCGCCCACAGCGGCTCACCGACGATCCGGCCGATGCTCATGCGCGGGTCCAGCGACGCGTATGGGTCTTGGAAGACGATCCCGGTCTGGCGGCGCAGCCAGTGCAGGGCCCGCGCTGAGGCCCGCGCATCGACGGGGCGCCCGTCGAACTCGACCGTGCCCGCCGTGGGGGTGTCGAGGGCGAGCAGCAGCCGCACAAGCGTCGACTTGCCCGACCCCGACTCGCCGATGATGCCCAGTGCCGAACCCTCGCGCACGTCGATGTCGGCGTCATCGAGCGCCGTCGTGAATGTGCGCCTCTCGAACAGCGTCTGCTTGGCCACGGCGTGCCGGCGGGTGAGGCCGCGCCCGCGCAGCAGGACGCCTGGTTCTCCGCGGTGAAGGCTCACGTGCCACCCCCGGGTCGCCAGAGCGTCGCGGTCGCATCGCGCAGAAGGCCTTCCGTGACGATGGATGCCGGCGCGCTCAGCAGCTGTGCCACGGGGGCGTCCTCGACCACCCGGCCATGCTCGAGCACGATGCCGTGCGTCGCGATCCGCGACAGCACCGCGAGGTCGTGCGTGATGAAGACGAGCGACATGCCGTCGTCTTTCACGAGGGAGTGCAGCAGTTCGAGGATCTCGGCCTGGATCGTGACGTCCAGGGCCGTCGTCGGCTCGTCGGCGATGAGCAGGCGTGGGCGGCAGGCGAGCGCCATCGCGATGGCGACGCGCTGGCGCTGTCCGCCGGACAGCTGATGGGGATAGCGCGAGACGATGCGCGCGGGGTCGGGGAGCGCGACGCGCGCGGCCTCGGCGATGGCGCGAGCCGCGGCCTCCTTCTTCGACGCACCCTCGTGGATCCGCACCGATTCAGCGATCTGCCGGCCGACCGTGCGGATCGGGTTGAGGGCCGTGCGTGGTTCCTGGAAGACGATGCCGATCTCGTCGCCGCGGATCTCAGCGAGTTCGCGGTCGCTCAGTTCGAGCAGCTCACGGCCGTTCCACCGGATCGATCCGGTTGCGCTCGCTTCGTCGGGGAGGAGCCCCAGGATCGCCAATGCCGTGAGGGACTTGCCCGATCCGGATTCGCCGATGAGACCGACGCGCGATCCGTCGGGAACCGCGAACGACACGCCGTCCACGACGCGGCGCCCGTCGATCTCGATCACGAGATCGGTGACCTCCAGGCTCACGCGACCACCTCCGGTACGGGAACGCGAGCGGCGCGGCGGGCTGCGCGGCGGCTGAGGGTCGGGTCGGTCGCTTCACGCAGACCGTCGCCGAGCAGGTTCAGGCCGAGCACGGTGATCGTGATCGCGAGTCCGGGCCACACGACCGAGAGCGGATGCACCGTGATGTACGCCTGCAGATCGCGCAGCAGTACACCCCACGACGGCTCGGTGACGGGTGCGCCGAACCCGAGGTAGGACAGCCCCGCCTCGGCGAGGATGGCGACCGCCATGCCCCACGACAACTGCACGATGAACACGGGGGCGACGTTGGGCATCAGATGATGCAGCAGGTTCTGCGCGGGGTTCAGCCCCGACGCGCGCCCCGCCAGCACGAAGTCGCTGTGCAGCACGCGACGGAGCTCGGGCCGGGTCACCCGCGCGATGTTGACTCCGAACCCGATCCCCACCGCCCAGATGACGACCCACAGGCCCCCGCCCCACACCGCCGAGATCATCATGGCGATGATGAGCACGGGGAAGGCGATCAGGATGTCGACGAAGACGGCGACCGCTTCGCGCACCCACCGTGCCGTGAGGGCTCCGAGCGCGGCGAGCGAGACGCCGATGACGGTCGCGATGACACCTGCACCGACGGCGACGACGACCGCGGTGCGCGAGCCCGCCATGATGAGGCTCAGGATGTCGCGGCCTGATCCATCGGTGCCGAGCACGTGCGGCCAGCTCGGCGCCGCCCAGCGGTTCGAGATCTCGACCTGCTGCGGATCGAACGGCGTCCAGAACCCTGCGACGAGCGCCGTCGCGGCGATGACCGCGACGACCAGCAGACCGAACCGCCCCGTCGTCAGCCGCCAGAGTCGACCGAGCCACGCCCAGCGGCTCGGTGCGGCAACCACCTGCGTCACGATGCCTCCCGTTGGCGCGGGTCGATCGCGCGGTGGGCGAGGTCGACGAGGAACCCGACGATCAGCACGAAGCCGGTGAGCGCGAGAAGCTCGCCCTGCACCTTGGGCAGATCGCGTGCACCGACGTCGGCCACGAGCATCCGTCCGATGCCCGGAAGGGTGAACAGCTGCTCGATCACGACGGCTCCGACGATGATGCCCGCGACCTGCAGCCCGAGCACCGTGATGACCGACAGCCCGACGACCGGGAGCCCGTGCCGGATGAGTGCTGCGTTGCGGGTGAGGCCCTTCGCGGCGGCGGTGCGCACGAAGTCCTGGCCGACGGCCTGCAGTGTCGCGCTGCGCACGAAACGCAGCAGCATGGCGCCCTCGACGATGCCGATCGTGAGCGCGGGCAGGAGGAGCGAGCGAAACGCCGCCGACGGGTCGTCCCAGCCCGACCGCGGGAAACCCTGCGCGGGCAGCCAGCCGAGCCACACGGCGAAGACGACGACGAGCATCATTCCCGCCCACACGACCGGGACGGCGGCCAGCAGCTGTGCGCCGACGTTCAGGGCCGTGCCGTCGGCGCGGCCGCGGCGCATCGCCGACAGCACACCGAACGGCACGCTGATGAGCAGCGCGATGATGAGCGACATGATGCCCAGGGGCACCGTCACCTGGGACTTCTCGACGATCTCGTCGACGACGCCCGACCCGGTCAGCAGCGACGTGCCCAGGTCACCGCGGAAGATTCCGCCGATCCAGTCGAGGTATTGCGCCGTGAGGGGCCGATCCAGGCCGAGCTGCTCGCGGATGGCGGCGACCTGCGCGGGCGAGCTGCCCATGCCCGCGATGAGCTGCGCGATGTCGCCCGGAAGCACGCGCAGCGTCAGGAAGATCAGGACGCTGGCGACGAACAGCCCGACGATGAGCAGGGCGGACCGCGTCAGCGCGTACCGGATCACCCGTCGCTCTTGGTCAGCTCTGCCAGATTGAGACGCTCGTTCACGTTGATCGAGGGCATACTCGCGATGTTAGTGCCCACGGCGACGACGGACGCGCCGTTGAACAGCCAGTCCGCAGCTGCGTCCTCGGACACGATGCGACCGGCCTCGGCCAGCAGTCGCGACGCCTCGGCCTCGTCGACGGCGGCGAGGGACTCGGCGAACAGGGCCTGCACTTCGGGGTTGTCGTACGTGAAGTAGTAGTCCGGGTCGGCCCAGTTCTCGAAGTCGCGCGCCTCGGTGTGCAGCACGAAGCTGAGCTCGTAGTCCTTGTTCTCGTAGACGTCGGTCTGCCACGTCGGGAAGTCGACGGACTCGACTTCGAGCGTGATCCCGACCTCGTGCAGGTTGGACACGAGGATCTGGGGAATGGTGGTGGCGTAGAAGTTCGGGATCGTCAGGGTCAGATCGAGCTCTTCGGCGCCGGCTTCGGCGAGGAGCTCGCGCGCGGCATCCGGGTCGTACGGGGCGACGTCGGCGAGGTCGGACCACCCCGGGTCGAGCTCGGGGATCGGGCCGTAGAGCGTCGTGCCCGATTGGAAAGCCTCGATGAAGGCGTCGTTGTCGATGGCCTGGCGGATCGCCTGGCGGACACGCTTGTCGGCGAGCGGGCCCGACGTCTGGTTCATCGCGAGCGTGCCCTTGTCGGTGGACTGGCCGATCACGACGGTGAAGTCGCCCGCTGCCTCGACCTGCTCGGTGAGGTTGGCGTCGAAGCCGGTCAGGACATCGATCTCGTTCGCAAGAGCGGCGTTGAGAGCGGCCTGGTTGTCGGGGATGTAGTCGAAGACGACCTCGGCTACACCGGCCGCCTTGCCCCAGTAGTCGACGTTGCGCTCGAACGTGATGCTGTCGCCCTGCCGCCACGTGGCGAACCTGAACGGGCCGGTGCCGTTGGCCGACGTCTTGTAATCGACGGTGTCGTCCTGCTTGAGGATCACTCCCGAGCGACCGGTGAGGTTCCACAGCAGACTCGAGTCGGGCTCGTCGAGGGTGAGGGTGACCTCCTGGCCGTCGGCCGTGATCGACGAGACGTTGGCGAGGCGCGCAGAGTCCCGCCATGCGGGGGTGGCTTTGCGGGTCTGAAGCGACCACACGACATCCTGCGGCGTCAGTTCTTGGCCGTCGTGGAAGACGACGCCCTCGCGGACGGTGAAGGTGTACTCGAGCCCATCGGGGGAGATCGTCCAGTCCGAGGCGAGTGCAGGCACGATCTCCTGCTGCGGGGTGCGCGAGACGAGCCCCTGGTAGATGTTGTCCATCAGGATCTGGTCGAGCGCGGCGCCCGCCGTCTGACGGATGTCGAGGTTGCCCGGCTCGAGAACGAGCCGGATCGCGACCGACGCGTCCGCGTCGGGCGAGCCGGTCGATGTGGGCGCCGGAGCGGGGCTCGCGCACGAACTGAGGAGCAGTGCTCCGGTGACGATGAGGCCGGCGGCGAAGCCTGTGCGGCGGTGCATGCGATTCCTTTCGGAGGGGCATCCGATGCTGTGCGGATGCGGGCCTCGAGGGTGTGATCGGCAGTTTCGACCAGTGCGGAGACAAGCCTAGAGTTCTCTGGCCCCGTAGCGACAATCCAGGACGCCTGAGAGGGGCCGTGGGTACGCTGGCCGCATGACTCCTGAGCCGCGGGTGCACTTGTCCAGATCAGCACGCGAGGCCTACGCCGCGCTCGACGGGCTCGCGAAGACCGTCGGCGACCTCGCCTCCGACGCGGGGCTGGATGCGCGCATGAAAGAGATCGTGCAGATCCACGCGTCGCAGCTGAACGGCTGCGCCTACTGCGTGCGGGTGCACGTCGACCGCGCCGTCGCGGCGGGTGTCGACGCCGACGTCATCGCCCAGATCGCGACGTGGCGGGAGTCCGGTGTGTTCAGCGGGCGCGAGCGCGCGGGCCTCGAGCTGGCCGAGTCGTTCACCTTCATCCACGAGGACGGCATCCCCGACGACGTGTACGACCGGGTGGGGAGCATCCTCAGTGAGAAGGAGTACGTCGCGCTCAGCTGGCTGCTCGTGACCATCAACGCCTTCAACCGTGTGACGATCGCCGGACGCTACCCCGTGCCGCCCCGCGGGGGCGACGCGGCGTGATCGAGGGCGAGCCCCGCCGCGACGGCGAGAGTGTCGTCGTGTCCGGAGCGACGAACTTCCGTGACGTCGGCGGTCTGCCCGCCGGCACGGCGCAGACACGGTCGGGCACGCTCTTCCGTTCCGGAAACCTCGCCCGCGTCGACGACGCCGGCCGCACGTCGCTTTCCGCTCTCGGCATCCGGCGCGTCATCGATCTGCGCGACGAAGACGAGGTGACCTCGGCGCCGAGCCTCATCGACGGCCTCGGCATCGAGGTGCAGCGCGTGCCGCTGTTCCTCGGCTCGGTCGCGTCGTTCTTCGAACAGGATCTCAGCCTCGTCGAGCTGTATCGGCGGCTGATCGAGGACTCCTCCGCGGGCGTCGTCGAGGTCGTGCGCGGAATCGTCACGGATCAGCCCGTGCTCGTGCACTGCACGGTGGGCAAGGACCGCACGGGGGTGACGGTGGCTCTCACGCTCGCTGCCGCGGGAGTGGATCCCGACGCCGTCGTGAGGGACTACGCGCGAACCGAGACGCTCCTGCCCGCGCGGCGCAACCGGCAGGTGCTCGCCTGGCTGCGCGCGCAGTATCCGAGGGCGGTGCACCTCGAAGAGCTCGCGACGCGCTCGCCCACCCACGTCATGCGCGACGCGCTCACTCGCATCGATGAGGTGTACGGATCGCCGGCGGAGTATCTGCGCGCGCACGGCCTCGGCGATGACGAGATCGTCGAGCTGCGCCGCATCCTCGTCGAATGAGAGTCCGCTGAACATAGGTTAGGCAAGCCTACATTCGGGTATAGTCGGAGCATCATGAGCACTCCGGTACACGAGACGACGCACAGCGCGTCGGCATGCCGCGCCTCGCGTCACACGCGCGTTCAGCACCTCATCACCGCCGACGAGACCTCGCTCGCCGAGCTCGAGACTCTTCTCGCGACGCTTCCGCTGTGCTCGACGGGTCGCGTCTTCATCGAGATCCCGGATGCCTCATGGCAGGCCGACATCCACGTTCCCGCGCGTATGACGCTCACCTGGCTCGACCGCTCGCGCCGTTCGGGCGACCCCGGCACGGGGCGCGGCTGCGTCGCGGGCCAGGCGCTCGCGCGTGCCGTCACGGCCTGGGCCGACGAGATGCTGTGCGACGCCGACGATGCGACGCGCATCCACCTGCTGGGCGGCTACCTCGGCACGGCCGACATCGTCGACCACCTCACGACGCGCAACGGCATCACGGCCGACGCGATCCACACGCCGGCCAGGTACGGGCTCGCAGACGCCCGCCGCGCGCACTGACACACGCCC
The DNA here is from genome assembly GCF_057669765.1 of Microbacterium sp. Y832. Taxonomy (NCBI): domain Bacteria; kingdom Bacillati; phylum Actinomycetota; class Actinomycetes; order Micrococcales; family Microbacteriaceae; genus Microbacterium; species Microbacterium sp. Y832. Next base: position 465,200 of record NZ_JBYHFM010000001.1, read on the forward strand.
GGGCGTGATTCGACGCTACGGGCGACGGTGCTCGCGCACCGGGATGTAGTTGCCGTCGGAAAGACCGGCTTCGATCTCGAACCGATTGCGCAGGGGGTTGCGTCCGGCGAGGGCGTAGAGCACGGGCATCAGGAACCCGTACCGCTGCCACTGCCGCTTGTGCACGACCTCGTGTCGCAGCAGCCGCTCGGTGACTCGCCCGTCGCCGGTCAGGAAGCATCCGCCGACGCAGACCCCGCCGCGCGCGAAGGCCCACCAGGGCAGCCCACGGAAGACCCACAGCCCGGCGCGCTTCTCGATGCGGCCCGTGCTCCACAGCGTGCCCCACACCCACCCCACGGCCGTGCCGTACAGGTAGCCGAGCCGGCTGATGGGGGAGTCGAGCAGGATGCGGGGGATGAAGCGGTCGATCGTCTTCCCGCGCGCGACGGCGCGCTCGGCGGCTTGCTCCCAGCCTGCCGGCGGCGGGGGGATCGGGCTCACGCGAGTGCCCCGATGATGCGCAGCAGGGTGCCGAGGTCGTCGTCGGCGGTCTCGGCGGAAGCGGGCGCATAGCCGGTGAGTGACGAGCCCCCGAGGGGCAGAGCGGCGCGCACGGCCGCGATCGCGGCGGTGAGCTCTGCGACGGTGACACCGAAGGGCTCGGGCTGGGCGTTCCCCGTCAGCTCGGCGGGGTCGAGCACGTCGACGTCGACGTGTACGTAGACGGCGTCCGCTCCCGTGGCACGGACCGCGTCGGCCAGCGCGGCGGGGTCTCGCAGGGCCGGGACCGGCAGCATCCGCAGGCCGAGGTCGTCGATCGCCATCGCTTCGGTCTCGTCGAACGATCGTGCCCCGGCGAGCACGATGCGCTCGGCCGGCACAGTGCCGACCGCGAGTGCGAGGCTCTCTTCGCCGTCGCCCATGACGGAGCGCAGCACCATGCCCGAGAAGGCGCCCGAGGGCGACGAATCAGGTGTGTTGAAATCGGCATGCGCATCGAACCAGACCACGGCGAGCGTCGGCGCGTGCGTCGCGGCGTGCGCGATGGCGGCGGGAGCGACCCCGCAGTCTCCGCCGATGAGCAGCACGGGTTCGGTGACCGGTTCGAGCGCGGCGGCGATCTGGTCGCGCACGCGGCGCAGCGAGCTGAGACGCCGCACGCCGGTGCCCAGGGACTCACCCGCTTCGGCGGGCACGTCGATGATCGTCGTCGCCGAACGCGGCAGATCGGCGGCGATCGCCTGCGCGCCGTCGATGAGCTGCATCGCGCGCGAAGAGGGGCTGCCCTGCCATTGCGGCACCACGATGTAACGCGTCATCTGCCTATCATCCTCCACTGCGGAGACACATCCGGGTGCCGGGTTCGTCGCTGTCCGCCCCCCACGCAAGAAACCCGCACTCGCGCGCGCATGGCGTGCGTGAGTGCGGGCTTCCTCGGCGTCAACCGACGCGCGGGGTCGGTCTCAGTCTTCGAGCGCGGCCTGCGGCGAACCGCCGACCTTGAGCGCGGCCAGCCGCGCCTCGACCTCGGTGAGCTCACCGATGTCATCGAGCTGGTTGAACTGCGCGTCGAGGGTCGACGCGGCGAGCTCCTGCTTGCCGGCGGCGAGGGCCTCCTGGCGGCGCACCTTGTCTTCGAAGCGACCGAGCTCGCTCGTGGGGTCCATGACGTCGATCGACTTGACGGCGTCGTGCACCTTGTTCTGCGCCTCGGCGGTCTTGGACCGCGCGAGCAGCTCGGAGCGCTTCGACCGCAGCTGCTCGAGCTTGTGCTTCATGCCGTTGAGGCCGTCTTTGAGCTTGTCGACGACTTCGTTCTGCGACGCGATCGCCGGGGCGATGGCGCGCGCCTCGTTCTCTTCGCTGATCTGGCGCTGCAGCGCGATCTTGGCGAGGTTGTCGAACTTGTCGGCATCTGCGGCGTTGCCGGACGCGCGCAGCTCGTCGGCCTTGCGGCTCGCCGCGAGGGCCTTGTTGCCCCACTCCTGCGCGGCCTGGATGTCTTCCTGGTGGTCGCGCTCGAGCAGGCGCAGGTTGCCGATGGTCTCGGCGATGGCTGACTCGGCGTCAGCGATCGAGTTGGTGTAGTCGCGCACCAGCTGATCGAGCATCTTCTGCGGGTCCTCGGCCTGGTCGAGGATTGAGTTGATGTTCGCTCGGACGAGCGTCGAGATGCGACCGAAGATGGACTGCTTGGCCATCAGGTGTCCTTCCTATCAAGGGTTGGTTCGAAGTCGAGAGAGATCGGATGCCGGTGTCGGACGGGCGCGGTCAGAATCGTCCTCCTCCCCGGCGCGAGCGTGTACCGCCCCCGCCGAAGCTGCCGGTGCGGAACCCGCCGCCTCCTCCGCGACTGCGGCTTCCGCCGCCGAAGCCGCCGGAGGAGCGGCCCGGCGATCCGCCGCCGCTGAGGAGCGAGTTGATGACGATGCCGCCGAGCATGGCGCCGAGCATGTTGGCGCCGCCCGAACCGCCGCCGAGCATGCCGCCGCCCTCATAGCCGCCGACGTCGCTCTGCGCGTACTGGATGGCCTGCGCTGCGAGCTGGTTCGCGCGCTGCGCCGACTGCATCGCGCGATCGGGGTCGGCCTGCTGCAGCTGCTGGGCCTGCACGAGCGCAGCGCCGGCTTCTGCGAGGCGTGTGCGCGCCTGGGCGCCGATCGCGCCGCGGCGGGCCGTGATGTAGTCCTCGGCGGTCGAGACCTGGGCCTGGGCCTGCATGATGACCTGGCCCACCATCTGACGGGCGCGTTCGGCTTTCGCTGCGGCATCCCGCATGTCCTGAACGAGCGCGTCTATCTGCTCGTTGGCTGCCTCGAGCCCTTCGAGGGCGAACAGCGGTCGTCGGTTCGTGCCCGAGAGGTGCCCGCGGGCGCTTTCGATCTGCTGACGGGCGACGGCGATCACGGGAGCGAGCCGCCCGTCGGTGTCGGGAAGGGCAGATGCTGCGGCGACGTCGCGTTCGAGTTCGGCGACGAGTCGCGCGGCGCTCGTCTCGCCCTCGGCGAGATCGGCGCCGAGCTTGTCGATCGCCTGCTCGAGGAGCGCGGCCTGCCCGATGGCTTCTTCCGCCGCGCGAATGCCGACGGCAGCTTCGGCGCCGTTCCCGGCCGCGATCGCGGAGGCCGCGGCCGAGAGCTGCTCATCGGCGAACGCGATCCGCTGCCGGGCCTGCTGGGGATTGTCGGCGACGGTCACGAGCGCCTCGGGCGCGTACGAACCCGACAGCGTCTGCAGGTGCGCCGTCGCGTCGTCGAGCGCCGCCGCGACCTGGGTGCGCTCATCCTGCACGCGGGCGAGCGCTTCGGGCGCGTTCTGCTCGAGCTTGCGCAGCTCGTCGAACGCAGCGGCCTTCGCGTCGAGGTTCGCGTTCGCCTCGTCGCACAGCCGGATGATCTCGATGTTCCACTCGCGCGTCTGCTCGGCGGTGTCCGGGGTGTCGTCGTCGAGCTGCTGCTTGAGGGTGAAGGCGCGCGTGAGGCTCTCTTTCGCCGACGCGAGCGCCGTGGCGAACTCGGCCGCGGCGGCGTCACCGAACTGCGCTGTGGCGAATCCGAGCTCCTGCTCGCTCGTGCGGATCGCATCGTCCGTCTGCACGAGGGTAGACGCCGCGCGTCGTTCGAGCTCTTCCGTGCTGATCTGTTCGACGGGGCGGCTCTGCGAGCTCTTCTTTCGACGGGAGCGGATGACGAGCCACACGATGACACCGATGGCGCCGACGACCATGACGCCGATGACGATGTTCACGCCCGTCGAACTGCCGCCGGATGACGCTGCGCCGCTGCCGCCGCCCGCGGCATCCTGCAATCCGTCGGCGGCCGCGATGGCGGCGCCCGCCCAGTCCTCGTCGACGAGTTCGGGGTAGATCCGCTGCTGCTCGATCGTGCTGAGCGTGTCGAAGCTGATGGGGCCGGAGGAATCCCCGGAGAGGTAGTAGTTGCGCTGCTCGACGGCGATCGCGAGCAGATACTGGTTGGGGCCCAGCCCGTTGGATGTCGCGGTCGCATTGGCCCACTGCTCAGCATCGCTCGGGCTGGTGAAGCGGTCGACGTACACGACCCACAAGCTCACGGGCGAGTCTGCGGCCAGCTGCTCGAGGCGCTGCTGCACGGTGGCGGACTCGGCCGGCGACAGCACGCCGGGGTCGTCGTAGACGAAGCTGTCACCCAGCGGAACCGGGTCGGTCGCCCACGCGGTGGTCACGGGGCCCATGAAGGCCAGAACGAACGCCGTCGCGAGGGCGGCGGTCCATCGCAAACGCATCGGATCCCTCTCCCCGGGCGATGAGAACACGCCCCTCAGCGAGTCTATTCAGCACCACCTGCGACACGGTAGGCCAGCCCGCCCTCGCGCACACGCGCACAGCGAACGAGAGGCAACGCTCTCGTGGGCGGCGGGTCGCTCCTGCCGGTCGTCACGGCTCGCGTAGCCTTGCGCACTCGGAGGGCGCATGATGGACGATCGCTATGGCACGGACGTGCTCGCAGCCGGATGGCGCGAGCGCGCCGTGAAGCCGGTTCCACGGGTCGAGGCCGAGCGGGACCTCGTTGTCGAGGTCGCCGACGACGGATACTGCGGAGCGGTGGTCGGTCTCGCCTCCGGGCTCGTCGAGCTCGAGGATCGCGGCGGCCGCCGCCGGCTTTTCCCCCTCGGCGCGGGATTCCTGATCGACGGTGCCGACGTCGTGCTCGTCGCTCCGACGCGTAAGGCTCCGGCGCCCCGCACGCGGACCGCGTCGGGATCGTTCGCGGCGCCGGACAGTCGTGCCCGCGTCGCGCGGGCCAGCCGCATCCTCGTCGAAGGACGACACGACGCCGAGCTCGTCGAGAAGGTGTGGGGCCACGATCTGCGCGTCGAGGGCGTCGTCGTGGAATACCTGCAGGGCGTCGACCTGCTCGCCGAGGTGCTGGAGGAAGACCCGCCGTCGCCCGAACGCCGCTACGGCGTGCTCGTCGACCACCTCGTGCCCGGCTCGAAGGAGACGCGCATCGCGCAAGCCGTCGAGCGCGGACCCCACGGCGCGCATGTGCGCATCGTGGGTCATCCCTATGTCGATGTCTGGCAGTGCGTGCTCCCGGCCTCCGTCGGCATCCCGCGCTGGCCCGATGTGCCGCGCGGCATCGACTACAAGACCGGCGTCTGCCGGGCGCTCGGCTGGCCCGCCGACGACCAGGCGGATCTCGCCCGCGCGTGGCAGCGCATCCTCGCCTCGGTGACCACCTTCCGCGACCTCGATCCCGCGCTCCTGGGCCGGGTCGAGGAACTCATCGACTTCGTGACGCTCGAGCCCGAGACGCCCGGCGGACGCTGAGTCGGCGCAGAGCCGGCGCTGCGGGTCGGTAGCCTGGAACGGTGTCCGACCCCGCCGCCCCGCGCTTCCGTGATCGCCCTGTCTCTTTCGTGCGACGCAGCGGACGCATGACCGACGGGCAGGACCGTGCGTGGGCAGAGCTCGCGCCCCGCCTCGTCCTCGACGTCGAACGGGATTCCGCGGTCACGAGCGTGCGGCCGGGTTCGGCCATCGACCCCGAGGCGGTGTGGGGGCGGCGCGCGCCGCTTATCGCCGAGATCGGCTCGGGCCAGGGGCACGCCATCATCCACGCCGCGTCCTCGCGCCCCGAGGATGACTTCCTCGCGATCGAGGTCTTCCGCGCGGGACTCGCACGCACGATGCTCGACGCCGAGCGAGCGGGGCTGGACAACCTGCGACTCGTCGAGGCGAACGCGCCCGAAGTGCTGCAGCACCTGCTGCCGGCGGCATCCGTCGATGAACTGTGGGTGTTCTTCCCCGACCCGTGGCACAAGAACAAGCACACGAAGCGCCGGCTGGTCACCGACGAGTTCGCGGCGCTCGCCGCCGGTGCGCTGCGGCCCGGGGGGATCCTGCGGCTCGCGACCGACTGGGAGGACTACGCCGTGCAGATGCGCTCCGTGATGGATGCCGCGCCGGCGTTCGAGCGATCGTTCGAGGGGGAGTGGGCTCCGCGCTTCGGAGGACGCGTGCTGACGGCGTTCGAGCGCAAGGGTGCGCGCGCGGGGCGCGCCATCCGCGACCTCGCCTACCGGCGGACCGCCGAGCTTCCGCTCGAGGACTGAGGACCATGCCCGCTCATTCCGCCGCCGCGCCCGCGATGACCCTGCCCGCGTGGTCGTGGAAGCTGCTTCCGGCGCTTCTGACGTGCCTGGCCGCCCCTGCGTTCTTCGTCGTGCGCGTTCCGTGGCTGGGCTGGCTGCTGCTCGGGGCGGGACTGCTCGGCGCATGGCTCGAGTCTCGTCGTGGTGCCGGGGAGGCAGCATCCGTTCGCTCGCCGAGTCTCGTGCGCGACCTGTCGCTCATCGCGGTGGGCCTGCTGATCGTCAGCGTCATTCCGCTCCACGCCGAACTCGACAACGCCGCGATGCTGCGGTTTACGCTCGCGCTGGGCGGTGCCGTCGTCGTGCCCTACGCGCTGTCCCGCTGGGTGTATCGCGACCACGCGATCCGCTTCCCGTGGCGCGGGGGCGGCCGGTGGACGACGTTCCAGTGGGTCTGGCTCGCGATCGTGCTGTTTCTCGGCTGGCTGATCCTGCCGTACTACTTCATCACGTCGGGCGTCTACCAGAACTGGCCGGTCGTGGACACCCCCGACCTCATCGCGCGTCTGTTCGTGGGCGTCGGCGCCGTGGGCATCTGGGACGAGCTGTTCTTCATCTGCACGTGCTTCGCCCTGCTGCGCCGGCACTTCCGATTCTGGCAGGCGAACGTACTGCAGATGATCGTCTTCGTGTCGTTCCTGTGGGAGCTCGGCTATCAGGCATGGGGCCCGATCCTCACGATCCCCTTCGCGATCCTGATGGGCTACATCTTCATGAAGACGCGCTCGCTGACGTACGTCGTGTCGGTGCACCTGCTCTTCGACGCCGTGGTCTTCGCCGTGCTCGTGCACGCGCACAACCCGGGGATGCTCGACGGACTGTTCCTCGTCTGAACACTCGCCTGACCGGCGACACCGTTGGCTGGCGGTAGCGTGCTGTGAAGAGCCGATCACCGCATGACCCGAAGGGTGCGAACCGAATGCACGCGAAATCCTTGACCATCCGTGGCGCGAACGTCTGGACCGGACACGGCTTCGAGGTGCGCGACATCGCCATCGTGGACGGACTTGTCGCCGACCGGCCCGTCGAGGGGGCCGACGTCTTCGACGGCGGTGGATCCTGGGTCGTCCCCGGCTTGATCGACGCGCACTTCCACGCTTACGCGACCAGCATGGATGGATTCGAGAACGAGCGCGGCATGCTCAGCTATGCCGCGATCAACGGCGCTCGACGCCTCGAGCGCGCTCTGCGGCGCGGCTTCACGACCGTGCGCGACGTCGCGGGCGGCGACATTGGACTCGCGCACGCGATCGATGCAGGCCACTTCGCGTCACCGCGCTACCACTTCACCGGCCCCGCGCTCAGCCAGACCGGCGGTCACGGCGATCCGCGCTCCGCAGACGTCGACGTCTGCTTCTCGCATGGGCACATGTGCGAGGTCGTGGACGGCGTCGACGCGCTCCGCATCGCCGTGCGCGAGCGGCTGCGCACGGGCGCGCACGCCATCAAGGTCATGACCTCCGGCGGCGTGTTCACGATGACCGATCCCATCCGGGTGCCGCAGTACTCGCCCGAGGAGCTTCGTGTCGTGACCGAAGAGGCGCGCAGGCGCGGAAGCTACGTAGCCGCGCACGCCTATTCGTCTGAGGCGGTGATGCACTCCATCGACAACGGCGTGCGCTCGATCGAGCACGGCAACCTCATCGATTCGGCGACCGCCGCCCGCATGGCCGAGCGCGGCGCCTTCCTTGTGCCGACGCTCGCCGCGTACTACGCGATGGACAAGCGCGGCGCCGAGATCGGCCTCGACGAGGTCCGGCTCGCGAAGAACGACGAAGTGCTCTCGAAGGGACAGGAGGCCGTGCAACTCGCACGTGCCGCCGGTGTGCGCGTCGGCTTCGGCAGCGACCTGATGGGAGACCTCGAAGACGAGCAGCTCAGCGGAGTCCGGCTTCAGGTCGAGGCGAGCGGGGCAGAGGCGACGCTGAAAGCCATGACCGAGGTCAACGCCGAGCTGATCGGCGATCCGCGGCTCGGTCACCTCGGTGTCGGCGCCTTCGGCGACGCTCTGGTTCTCCACGCCGATCCCATCGAAGAGCCGGCCGCACTGTGGGAGCCCGCCGCGCGCCGCGCGACGGTGCGGGCGGGCGCCGTTTTCGCCCCCTGAGCAGGGGCCCAGAACACGAGTGTCCTCGCGTCCCGTGAGCCCGACTCACGGGACGGAAGAATCTAGAACACAGAAGTCGGCTGACTCTCGACGTCTACGCGGACCTGTTCGACGACGATCTTGACCATGTCGCGACCCGGCTCGACGAGGCGAAGCGCGCGGCAAGTGTGGTCAAGAGAAAGGGGCCGCGAGGACTGAATGCCCCGCGACCCCTTGTCCCCACTGGTGCCCCCGGAGGGATTCGAACCCCCGACTTTTGGTACCGGAAACCAACGCTCTATCCCCTGAGCTACGGAGGCGCACCGATCGAGGTTATCACCGACGCGCCCGGGGCCGTGTCGCCGGACCCGGCCCCGGTGACGAAGGCGCGGGGCTGTAGTCCTGGGGTCATCGCCTCAGGGCGTGTACCGTGCTGGCCTACGACGCGAGGAAGCGTCGGTGGGACGACCGAGCGGTACCGCGTGAAGGAGCGCGTGCATGAGCACTCGGAACGAACTCTTCCTGACGGCGGTCGACGTGCTGCACAGCGGCCGCAGCCTCGACGTCGAGGGTGAGCACGGGTGTGGGCGCACGCACTTCCTCACGCGCATCCGGGACTACTTCACCGCTCTCGGGTGGCGGACCATCGCGATCGACGGTCAGACGGCGTTCGCGAAGACTCCGCTCGTCGCGCTGGCGATCGCGGGGTTCGCCGGCCCTCAGGATGCCCGGGGCGCGAGCATCCCGGCGTCTGTCGCGGCGCTCGCGGATGCCGTCGTTCCCGAGCGCACGATCATCGTCCTCGATGACGGCGACCTGCTCGACGAAGCCTCGGGCGGCGTCATCCGGGCCGTGCAGGCGCGGGCCCACCTTCCCGTGCTCTCGTCCCGACTCATCCACCGGCCGCGGGATGCGTCCCTCAAGCCCGTCGGGGCCTTCACGACGACCTACGCCATGCGGTTGCCGGGCATGGCGTACGGCGAACTCGAGACGGCGCTGGAGTCCCACCTCGGGTTCCGGATCGAGCCGGGGTCGCTCAGTCGCGTGTTCGCGAAGTCCGGCGGCAATATCGGCCTGGCCGCCGCGGTCGTCGACGCTGCCCGGCGAGACGGGCGCTTCACGGTCGAGAACGGGGTCGGACGCGCGACGGGGTCGCTGTGGAGCCCGTCACTGCGGCTCATGGCCGACGTCATCCTGCATCCGCTCGAACCGGCGGCCGTCGATGCGCTCGAAGTGCTCGCGGTGCTCGGTCCCGCCACGATCTCGACGGCGGCCACGGCGGTGGGACTCGACATGATCAGCGAGCTCGAGGCGCGCTCGTTCCTCTCGGTCGTCGATGTCGGCGGCAGCAAGGTCGTGTCGGTCAGGCCCCCGATCCTCGTCGAGCACTTCCGGCACGATGCGCTCGCGGGCCGCCGGTCGGCGATGCTCGCCCGACTCGACGACCTGCTGGCAGCCGGACCCGCCTTCGACCCGCAGCGGCCCGACATGTCGCGAGACTCGGCGGTCTTCGTGCGGCTCGTGCACGAGCAGACGCGCCGCCGCACGCTGCAGGCGCGTGAAGCGTGGCGCACCGACCCAGGCTTGGCGACCGCGACGGCGCTGCTCACGGCACTCGAGGTCGACGGTGCCCACGACGTCGATGAACTGGATGCCCTGATCGGCTCGGTGCGCGGCATGGACGGCTCCGAGCGCGAACAGGCCGAGTGGCTGGCAGCGAGGTACGCCGTGCACGGCGACACCGCCACCGCCGTCCGCGAGCTGCGTGCGCGCGCCGCTGATCTGCCGCGCGAGGGCGGCCTGCTCCTGGCGCGCGCCGCGGAACTGGAGACGTCGTTCCTCACGGTGCCCGACGACGACCCGCTCATCGGCGTCGACCCGCAGCCGATGTCGCCGTCCGCCCGCGCCGCGGTCTATCGCGCTCGTGCCTTCTGGCTGCTCGCGCGCGGCCGCAGCGACGAGGCCGAAGCGGCTCTCGCCGAGAGGACGGCGTCGGATCCGCCCCCCGATCCCATCGTCGACGCGCTCGTCGTCATGGTGCACCTCGCCGCCGACCGGATCGCCACGGCCGACCGCCTTGCCAGGCACGGGCTGGCTGCCGCTCAGCGCGACGCCGATGCGCCCCGCATCCGGATCCACGCCTTCCTCGCCACACTGACGGCGCTGCTGGACCACCGTCTCGACGACGCCGATCAGCTGCTCGCCGAGTCGTCCTTCCTGGGACTGCCGACGCGATACCCGCCGCTGTCATTCATCGGCCTCAAGACGATGGCCGCCGAGATGGCCGCCCGACGCGGGCAGCGCTCGCTCATGGAGCAGTCGCTTGCCGACATCGATGCCGCAGGCCTGTGCGACGGGCCGCTCCTCGGGCAGTGCTCGGGCCTCGCGCACGCGCGCCTCGCCGCCGTCGAAGAGGGCACCGTCGCCGCCGCGCGGGCGTGCTTCGATGCGGGGGATGCCATGTGGCAGCGCGGCGCGGTGCTCTCTGCCGCTCGGGCCTATCTCGAGGGCATGCAGTACGCGCCGACGGAGAGCAACTGGCAGCGGGTGGGCACGCGCGCGTGCGCCGCGACCGCTCCGGCGCTCGTGCGTCAGGCCGCCTTCGTCGTGGCGCTCGTCGACCGCGACGTCGACGAGGTCGTGCGGCTCGTCGAGGAGCTCGACCAGGCGGGTCGCGGACGCGAGGCCTTCGTCTGCGTCGACCTGGCGGCGGGCGTCTTCGCTCAGGGGCCGGATGCGGCGAGTCTCGCGGCGCCCATCGAGGGTCTGCGAGAACGTCTGCGCACCGATGACGACGACGATCGTGTCGCCGTCGCGATGTCGCCCGACGACCTCACACCGCGCGAGCTCGAGGTGGCCGAGCTCATCGCGTCGGGTCTGTCGAACCGCGTCATCGCCCAGGCGCTCGTCGTGTCGGTGCGCACCGTCGAGTCGCACGTGTCACGGCTGCTGCGCAAGACCGGGCTCAAGCGCCGCCAGGACATCAAGCCGTTCCTGCTCGGCCAGGCGATCAGCGTGTGAGTGCGCCCGTAGAATAAGCGGGCTATGGATCCCGAAGCCCTCTCCGCCGCTCTGCTCGCCGTCATCGAACCGCTCGCCGAGGCGCGGCGCCCCGGTTCGTCCGAGGGTCTGACGGCTGCCGACCTTCCCCTGGAGCGACCCAAGAACCGCGATCACGGCGATTGGGCGTCGAACGCCGCGCTCAAGCTCGCCAAGGTCGTCGGTGCAAACCCGCGCGAGTTCGCCGGTGAGATCGCGGCGGGCCTTCAGCAGGTCGACGGGGTCGCGAGCGTCGAGATCGCCGGCCCGGGCTTCATCAACATCCGATTGGATGCCGCCGCCGCCGGCGCCCTGGCCAAGACGATCGTCGAAGCGGGCGCAGCGTTCGGATCGAATGAGTCTCAGCGCGGCAACACGATCAACCTCGAGTTCGTGAGCGCCAACCCGACGGGCCCCCTGCACATCGGGCACACCCGCTGGGCCGCCCTCGGCGATGCGATCGGCCGCCTGCTCGCCGTCAGCGGAGCCACGGTCGCCCGCGAGTTCTACATCAATGACGCCGGCGCTCAGATGGAGCGGTTCGGTGCCTCGGTGCTCGCCGCCGTGAAGGGCGAGCCGACGCCCGAGGGCGGATACGCGGGTGCGTACATCGACGACCTCGCTCAGCGCGTGAAGGAGCGGCATCCGGATCTGCTCTCGCTCGATGAGGCCACGCAGCTCGCCACCGCTCGCGACACCGCGTACGAGCTGCAGCTGGCCGCCCTGCAGTCATCGCTCGAGCAATTCAACGTGCACTTCGACGTGTGGTTCTCGGAGCGCACGCTGCACGCGACCGACGGCGGGCCGAGCCTCGTCGACACGGCCGTCGACCGCCTGCGCGCGCAGGGTCACGTCTTCGACGAGGACGGTGCTGTCTGGGTGCGCACGACCGACTTCGGCGACGACAAGGATCGCGTCATCCGCCGGTCCAACGGCGAGTACACCTACTTCGCCGCCGACGCCGCCTACTACCTGAACAAGGGCGACCGCGGCTTCGCGCACAAGATCTACCTGCTCGGAGCCGACCACCACGGCTACGTGCATCGCCTCAAGGCCCTCGCCGGCGCTGCCGGAGACGACCCCGAGACCGACATCGAGGTGCTCATCGGGCAGCTCGTGTCGATCAACGGTGCACGCCTGTCCAAGCGCGCCGGCAACATCATCGAGCTCGACGACCTGCGGGAGTGGCTCGGCACCGATGCCCTGCGCTACTCGCTCGCGCGCTACCCTGCCGATTCGCCTCTCACGCTCGACCCCGAGATCCTGCGCAAGCGCACGAACGACAACCCCGTCTTCTACGTGCAGTACGCCCACGCCCGCACGTTCAACGTCGCGCGCAACGCCGCGGCGTCCGGAGTCGACCGCTCCGAGTTCGCCCCCGAGCTGCTCGATCACGAGACCGAGTCGGCGCTGCTGGGCGCGCTGCAGGAGTTCCCCCGCATCGTCGCTTACGCCGCTGACGTGCGTGAGCCGCACCGCGTGGCCCGCTACCTCGAAGAGCTCGCGGGGCTCTACCACCGCTGGTACGACAACTGCCGCGTCATTCCGCTCGGCGACGCGCCGGTCGAGAGCGTGCACCGCACGCGCCTGTGGCTCAACGACGCGACGGGACAGGTGCTGCGCAACGGACTGACACTGCTCGGCGTCTCGGCACCCGAGCGGATGTAGCGGCGTGGCCTCGGATCCGGCTGTTTCTGCGCGCCGCCGGCGCCGCGGTCGCGGCTGGCTCATCGCGGCCGTCGTCGTCGTGCTCCTCGCCGTCGGGGCATGGATCATCGGTGAGGCGGTCGCCCGCAGCATCGTCGAGCGCACGATCCGCACGCAGGTGATCGTGAACCTCCAGCTGCCGGCCGACCAGGTGGTCGATGTCGATATTCCCGGCGCCGTCCTGCCGCAGTTGATCGCCGGACAGCTCAGCGAGATCGGCATCCGCTCCGATGACGTCGAGCTGGGCGCCTTCCGCGGCGACGTCGAGGTCGAAGCGTTCGACGTGCCGATCAGCGGTGGTGACATGCGCGATGCGACGGCTGTCGTGCGGGTCGATGCCGACGACCTGCGTCACCTCATGGCGAGCGTCGAGGATTTCCCCGTCGATGCTCTCGGCATCGACGCCCCCGACGTGACGGCGTCGATCGAGCTGTCCCTCTTCGGTGCGGCGGTGCCGATCGGAGTCTCGTTGACCCCCAGCGCTGAAGACGGCGAGCTCGTCCTCACGCCGTCGTCGATCCAGGTGGCCGGCGCCGACGTCACCGCCGACGAGCTCCGCCGCCAGTTCGGCATCCTGTCGAACTCGGTGCTGCGGGACTGGCCGGTCTGCATCGCGCAGTACGTCCCGGCCGGCATGACGCTCACGGACGTCACGGTCGACGGCGACGAGCTCGTCGCCCGCTTCACGATCGCCGACGCCATGCTGAGCGACCCGGCACTGCGCGAGAACGGTACCTGCTGACGATTCGGCTGTCGAAGGGCGTGCTCTAGACTGCTAGCACTGCCCGGCGTGTGCGTCGACCGCTCGAGGCAGCCGCCGATTCCGGGCGATCCCCGGTGGCGCCGCGCCGTAGCTTCCACCCGATTGGTTCCCCCGTGTCCATCGCCTCCTCCTCCCGCACGCCGGCACCTGCCTGGCTGTCCATGCCTGACGGCGCCGATGCGCTCGCCGCAGGGGTGTGGCCCGAGAGCGCGACCCGCGACGCCGATGGTGTTGTGCAGGTCGCCGGGGTGCCGATGACCGAACTCGCGGCCCGGTTCGGCACGCCGCTCTACGTGTTCGATGAAAACGAGGTGCGCTCCCGCGCCCGGGGGGCGCTCGCGGCCTTCCGCGATGCCGCCGCCCCGCACGGTGCGTCGGTGCGCGTCTACTACGCCGGCAAGGCCTTCCTCTCGAGCGAGGTCGTGCGGTGGGTTCTCGACGAAGGGCTCTCGGTCGACGTCTGCACGGGCGGCGAACTGGCTGTGGCGCTCGCTGCGGGAGCCGACCCGAAGCGACTCGCCTTCCACGGCAACAACAAGTCCCGTGCCGAGCTCGACCGCGCCGTCGAGGTCGGGATCGGCTCGATCGTGCTCGACAGCATCGACGAGATCGACCGGCTCGCCGACATCGTCGCGCGCCGCGGCGCGACGCAGCGCGTTTTCATCCGGGTGAACAGCGGTGTGCACGCCGAGACGCACGACTTCCTCGCGACGGCCCACGAAGACCAGAAGTTCGGGTTCACCCTCGACAGCGCCCCCGACATCGCCGACCGTGTGCGGGCGACTCCCGGACTCGAACTCGTCGGGCTGCACGGCCACATCGGCTCGCAGATCTTCGGCACGGCGGGGTTCCGCGAATCCGCTGCGCGCCTGGTCGAGCTGCACGCGCGCCTGCGTGAGGACGGCGACCTGCCGGTGCTCAACCTCGGCGGCGGTTTCGGCATCGCCTACACCTCTGCCGACGATCCGACCCCGATCGCCGAGCTCGCGGCCGGGATCGTCGAAGCCGTCGCGAGCGAGTGCGCGACCCGCGGCATCCCGATGCCCGATCTCGCCTTCGAGCCCGGGCGCGCGATCGTGGGGCCCGCCGGAGTGACGCTGTACGAGGTCGGCACGACCAAGCCCGTCGCCCTCGACGGCGGCGCGACGCGCCTGTACGTGAGCGTCGACGGCGGCATGAGCGACAACGCCCGCCCCGCGCTCTACGGCGCGCAGTACTCCGCCCGCATTGCCTCGCGGCGCAGCGACGCGGCCCCCGTGCTGACCCGCGTCGTGGGCAAGCACTGCGAAGCCGGCGACATCGTCGTCGACCACGAGTATCTGCCGGGCGACATCGCCGCGGGCGATCTGCTCGCCGTTCCGGCGACCGGAGCGTACTGCTACTCGCTGGCCGGCAACTACAACTACGTACCGCGCCCGCCCGTCGTGGCGGTGCGCTCCGGGCACGCCCGCGTCATCGTGCGCGGCGAGTCGATCGATGATCTGCTCGCCCGCGATGCAGGGCTGCCCACCTCAATGGGAAGGAACGCATGACCGACTACCGCCGCCTTCGGGTCGCCCTGCTGGGTGCGGGAGCTGTGGGCTCCCAGGTCGCCGCGCTGCTGCTGCGGCACGCAGATGAGCTCGCCGACCGCTCCGGTGCCGTGCTCGAGCTCGCCGGCATCGCCGTGCGCGATCTCGACGCCCCCCGCGAGACCGACCTGCCCCGCGAGCTGTTCACGACCGACGCCGAGACCCTGATTCTGGGTGCCGACATCGTCATCGAGCTCATGGGCGGTATCGAACCGGCGCGTACGTACATCCTGCAGGCGATCAACTCCGGCGCCGACGTCGTGACGGCCAACAAGGCGCTCCTCGCAACGCACGGCCCCGAGATCTTCGACGCGGCCGACCAAGTGGGCGCATCGGTCTATTACGAGGCCGCCGCCGCGGGGGCCATCCCGATCATCCGCCCGCTCCGCGACTCGCTCGCCGGTGACCGCGTGCAGCGCATCATGGGCATCGTCAACGGCACGACCAACTACATCCTCGACCGCATGGACACCGAGGGGGCCGAGTTCGCGGACGTCCTGGCTGACGCGCAGGCGCTCGGCTACGCCGAGGCGGATCCGACCGCTGACGTCGAGGGCTTCGACGCGGCGCAGAAGGCGGCGATCCTCGCGTCGCTCGCCTTCCACACGACCGTTCCGCTGGACGCCGTGCACCGCGAGGGCATCACGACGATCGACAAGTCCATGATGGATGCCGCGCGCAACGCCGGCTACGTCATCAAGCTGCTTGCCGTGTGCGAGCGGATCACGTCCCCCCAGTCATCCGGTGGCGACGAAGCCGCGAATCGGGATGCGATCTCGGTGCGGGTCTATCCGGCGCTGGTTGACCGTGCGCATCCGCTGGCGAGCGTGCACGGCGCGAACAACGCCGTCTTCGTGCAGGCCGAAGCCGCCGGCAACCTGATGTTCTACGGCGCCGGAGCCGGTGGCGTGCAGACCGCCTCCGCCGTGCTCGGCGATGTCGTCTCGGCGGCGCGGCGCCACATCGCAGGCGGTGTCGGTGTCGGCGAGTCGACTCGGGCGAACCTGCCCATCGTGCCGATCGGCAACGTCACGACGCGCTACCAGATCACGCTCGAGGTCGATGACCGTCCCGGCGTGCTCGCGACTGTCGCCGGCGTCCTGAGCGAGGGCCGCGTGTCGATCGCGACCGTCGAGCAGACCGTCCTGCGTGAGCCGAACGGCGGACCGGGCGTTGCCCGCCTCGTCATCGGCACCCACAAGGCACTGGAGCAGGATCTCAGCGAGACGGTCGACCGGCTCGCCGAGAGCGGCGTCGTCGAGCGCGTCGTCTCGGTCCTGCGCGTGGAAGGAAACTGACATGGCACACCTCTGGCGCGGAGTCCTCCGCGAATACGCCGACCGTCTCGGCGTCACCGACGCCTCGACCGTCGTCACCCTCGGCGAGGGCGGCACGCCGCTCATCCCGGCCCCGTCACTGTCGCGCCGCACGGGCGCCGACGTCTGGGTCAAGTTCGAGGGCATGAACCCCACGGGCTCGTTCAAGGACCGCGGCATGACGGTGGCGCTCTCGCGCGCCGTCGAGCACGGAGCCAAAGCCGTCATCTGCGCGTCGACGGGCAACACGTCGGCCTCGGCTGCCGCATACGCGGCGCACGCCGGCATCACGGCGGCCGTGCTCGTGCCCGAGGGCAAGATCGCGATGGGCAAGCTGAGCCAGGCCGTCGTGCACGGCGGGCAGCTCATTCAGATCCGCGGAAACTTCGACGACTGCCTCGAGATCGCCCGCGAGCTTGCCGACGAGTATCCCGTGCACCTGGTCAACTCGGTCAACCCCGACCGCATCGAGGGCCAGAAGACGGCGGCCTACGAGGTCGTCGAACAGCTCGGCGACGCCCCCGACTTCCACTTCATCCCCGTCGGCAACGCCGGCAACTACACGGCGTACTCCCGCGGCTACCGCGAAGAAGCCGCACGCGGCGTCGCGACGCGCGTGCCGCGGATGTTCGGCTTCCAGGCTGAGGGATCGGCCCCGCTCGTGCGCGGCGAAGTCGTCAAGAACCCCGAGACGGTCGCCAGCGCGATCCGCATCGGCAACCCGGCCTCGTGGGAACTCGCTCTCGAGGCGCGGGACGCGACGAACGGCTGGTTCGGCGCCATCGACGACGAGCGCATCCTCGCGGCGCAGAAGCTCCTCGCAGGAGAGGTCGGTGTGTTCGTCGAGCCCGCCTCGGCGATCAGCGTCGCCGGCCTCCTCGACCGTGCCGAGGCCGGCGCGGTTCCCGCGGGTGCCCGCGTCGTGCTCACGGTCACGGGCCACGGACTGAAGGACCCGCAGTGGGCGTTGCGCAACGCCGACGGCTCGACCGTCGAGCCGACCGTTGTCGACGCGGCGACGTCGGAGGTCGCATCCGTTCTCGGTCTGTCGCGCACCAAGGCGACCGCGTGACACTTCCCGAGGGGCCGCTGGTCGTCCGCGTCCCCGCCACGAGCGCGAACCTCGGTCCGGGCTTCGACACGCTCGGTCTCGCGCTGAGCGTGTACGACGAACTGCTCGTGACGGCGCTTCCTGAGGGCCAGCTCGAGATCGACGTGCACGGCGCGGGGGCCGGCGACGTGCCGCGCGACGCGTCGAACCTCGTCGCTTCAACGATCGCGTACGCGTTCGATGCAGTCGGACAGCGGATGCCGGGGCTGCGGATCGAGTCTCACAATGTCATCCCGCACGGGCGCGGACTCGGTTCGTCGGGCGCCGCCGTCGTGTCGGGACTGCTTGCCGCGAAAGGCCTGCTCGAGGGCGTCGCCGATCTCGACGACGACATGCTCCTGCGGCTCGCGACCGAGCTCGAGGGGCACCCCGACAACGTCGCGCCGGCGCTGTTCGGCGGACTCACGATCGCGTGGGTCGACGAGGGTGGACCGCAGCACAAGAAGCTGCTCGTGAACCGCGGTGTCGCGCCGCTCGTGCTCGTGCCGGAGTTCACGATGTCGACGAAGGTCGCCCGCAGTCTTCAGCCGCTGCAGGTGCCTCGCGAAGACGCCGTCTTCAACGTCTCGCGTTCGGCGCTGCTCATTGCGGCGCTCACGCAGAGCCCCGAGCTGCTGTTCGCGGCGACGGCTGACCGGCTGCACCAGAACTACCGCGCGCAGGCCATGCCCGAGACGGACCGGCTCGTGCGGCGTCTGCGTGAAGCGGGATACGCCGCCGTCGTCTCGGGTGCCGGTCCGAGCGTGCTCGTGCTCGCCGACGGCCCGGGGGCGCGGCTGGACGCGGCCGCACTGGCGGCGCAGTCCAGCGACACTCCCTGGGAGGCGCTCATGCTCGCCGTCGACGTCAAGGGTGGTACAGTGAGGGAGCACGCGGAGGACTCCACGCAAACGTGAATCTGGCCTCCGTCGCATTCTGCGAAACCACCGCACGCCTTCCGTTGATCGGTCTCTGAGTTCGTCTCGAGCAGCTCCGTCAGGATCCGCACACGAGTCCGCTGAGGACCACACGGAATGGCAACCAGCCGTATGTCTCGGCGCGCGTTCGTGCATATCCATTCGTATTCACAAGGGAGCACTCGTGGAGTCCATCTCCGAGATCCACACCGACGCCCAGGCCGACCAGCGCACGGACGCGCAGACGCCGGACGCCGCGACGACCGAAAAGACCGCTGCCGCCGCGAGCGCAAGCACGCCTGCGGCAGCAGCGGATGCACCGGCGGCCGAGGCCGCTCCGGTGACCAAGCCCGTCCGCAAGCGCGCCCCGCGTCGGGCGAAGAGCAGCGACGTGCCGCCCGCGGCCGAAACGCCGGCAGCCGAAGCGGCGCCCGCCACCGACACGGCAGCGCCCGCCGCCGTGACTCCGGTCGAGGCCCCGGCTGCGGACGCGCCGGCTGACGCAGCTGCCGAGGCGCCCGCCGTGAAGGCGCCCGCCAAGCGCGCCCCGCGCCGGTCGCGTGCGACCAAGGCCGACACCGACAAGGCCGCCGCTGACACCGCCGCCGCCGAGGCGGCCGAGGCAGACGCGCCGAAGACCGAAGCAGTCCCCGCCGACGAGACGCCGGCCATCGCCGAGCCGTCCGAGCAGGCACCGGCCAAGAAGGCCGCCGACCGGCGCTCCGCCAAGGGTGCCGACAAGGCCGCGGCCGAAGCACCTGCTTCCGCCGAGAACGACGCTCCCTCCGCCGACAAGGTTGACTCCGACGGCGAGAAGAACGACGACGGCGACCAGCAGAACGAGGGCTCGGGGCGCGGGCGCAGCCGCAGCCGCAGCCGCAGCCGCAACCGCAACGGCAAGGACCCGCAGGGCCAGAACCCGCCGCAGGGCCAGAACGCCCCGCAGGCTCACGCCGAGGCATCCGATTCTGATGACGACGGCGACAAGGGCAACGGACGCAACCGCCAGCGCAACAAGCGCCGCGTTCAGTCCGGCGGCCAGGGCGACGAGTTCGAGACCGAGATCGGTGAAGACGACGTTCTGATCCCGATCGCGGGTGTTCTCGACGTGCTCGACAACTACGCCTTCGTGCGGACGTCGGGCTACCTGCCCGGTCCGAGCGATGTCTACGTCTCGCTCGGCCAGGTCAAGAAGTACAACCTGCGCAAGGGTGACGCCATCGTCGGCGCGATCAAGCAGCCGCGCGAAGGCGAGCAGTCCAGCCGTCAGAAGTACAACGCGCTGGTCAAGGTCGACTCGATCAACGGTCTGTCGGTCGAGGATGCCGCGACCCGCGTGGAGTTCGGCAAGCTCACGCCCCTCTACCCGCAGGAGCGCCTGCGCCTCGAGACGGCGCCCGAGAAGCTCACGCAGCGCATCATCGATCTCGTCGCGCCGGTCGGCAAGGGCCAGCGTGGGCTCATCGTCGCACCGCCCAAGGCCGGCAAGACGATCGTGCTGCAGCAGATCGCCGACGCCATCGCGACGAACAACCCCGAGGTCCACCTCATGGTCGTGCTCGTCGACGAGCGCCCGGAAGAGGTCACCGACATGCAGCGCACGGTCAAGGGCGAGGTCATCGCCTCGACCTTCGACCGCCCTGCCGAGGACCACACGACCGTCGCCGAGCTCGCCATCGAGCGTGCGAAGCGTCTCGTCGAGCTCGGTCGCGACGTCGTCGTGTTGCTCGACTCGATCACTCGCCTGGGTCGTGCCTACAACATCACAGCGCCGACCTCCGGCCGCGTGCTGTCCGGTGGCGTCGACGCGTCGGCGCTGTACCCGCCCAAGCGCTTCTTCGGCGCCGCGCGCAACATCGAGAACGGCGGATCGCTCACGATCCTCGCCACGGCTCTCGTCGAGACCGGGTCCAAGATGGACGACGTCATCTTCGAGGAGTTCAAGGGCACGGGAAACAGCGAGCTGCGGCTTTCGCGCCAGCTCGCCGACAAGCGGATCTTCCCGGCCGTCGACGTCAATGCGTCGTCGACGCGTCGCGAAGAGATGCTGCTCTCGGCCGACGAGGTCAAGATCACGTGGAAGCTGCGTCGCGCCCTCGCGGGCCTCGACACCCAGCAGGCCCTCGAGGTCGTGCTCGGCAAGCTCAAAGAGACGCAGTCCAACGTCGAATTCCTCGTGCAGATGCAGAAGTCGATCCCGGCTCCCGCTCGCGATGCGCACGGCGGCGGCCACGCCCACGACAACAGCATCCGCTGACCGCACTCTGAGCGTGTCGCTGGTTCGCTGACCGGTTCCTGAGCCTGTCGCGTTCCCCGAACCCGTCGAAGGGTGGAAATGTTCGAGTCGGTCAAGGGCCTGATCGAAGAGCACCGTGCCGTCCAGGAGGAGCTCTCCGATCCGGCCGTGCACGCTGATGCTGCCCGTGCGAAGCGCGTCAACCGGCGGTACGCCGAGTTGTCGCGCATCGTGAAGGCGTACGAGGACTGGGTCGCGGCATCGGACGACGTAGATGCCGCGCGCGACCTCGCGAAGGAAGACGACGCGTTCGCCGAAGAGGTGCCCGCGCTGGAAGGGCAGCTCGCCCAGGCGCAGGAGCGTCTGCGGCGGCTGCTGATTCCGCGCGATCCCGACGATGCGCGCGATGTCATCATGGAGATCAAGCAGGGCGAGGGCGGTGCCGAATCGGCGCTGTTCGCGGCCGATCTGTTGCGCATGTACGTGCAGTACGCCGCCTCGATGGGGTGGAAGACCGAGCTGCTCGAACGCAATGAGTCCGATCTGGGCGGCTACAAGGACGTGCAGGTCGCGATCAAGGGCTCGCCCTCGGACCCGTCGCAGGGTGTGTGGGCGCACTTGAAGTACGAGGGCGGCGTGCACCGCGTGCAGCGGGTGCCCGCCACCGAGTCGCAGGGGCGCATCCACACATCGACCACCGGGGTGCTCGTGTTCCCCGAGGTCGATGAGCCCGAAGAGATCCAGATCGATCCGAGCGATCTCAAGATCGACGTCTACCGCTCCTCGGGTCCGGGCGGGCAGTCGGTCAACACGACCGACTCCGCCGTGCGGATCACCCACGTGCCGACCGGCATCGTCGTGTCGATGCAGAACGAGAAATCCCAGCTGCAGAACCGCGAGGCGGGGATGCGGGTGCTCCGGGCCCGGCTGCTGGCCAGGCAGCAGGAAGAGCTCGACGCGGCGGCATCCGACGCCCGTCGCTCGCAGATCCGCGGCATGGACCGGTCCGAACGGATCCGCACGTACAACTTCCCCGAGAACCGCATCGCGGATCACCGCACCGGTTACAAGGCCTACAACCTCGACCAGGTCATGGACGGCGCCCTCGGACCGATCGTCGAGTCGGCCATCCACGCCGACGAAGAGGCGCGCCTGGCGGCCCTGGCCCCCGACGCCGACTGACGTTCCGGCGCGCGGCATGGCGACGCCGCGCTGGTCGCAGCGCGCAGCGGTGGGATCCAGGCCCGACCCGGCGTCAGATCGAGTATTCGGGCGCCATCAGGATCGAGCGGGTCTCTTCGCCGACGCGGCGGGCTCGCGGCTTCGCGGGCACGCCGACCAGCACGCTGTCAGGCGGGGCGTCTTGCGTGACGACGGCGTTGGCTCCGACGACGGAGTGGGCGCCGATCGTGATGGGGCCGAGGATCTTGGCGCCCGCACCGACGGCGACGCCGTCGTGGAGCGTGGGATGGCGTTTGCCGCCCTCGCGCTGACGGCCGCCGAGCGTCACGCTGTGGTACAGCATGACGTCATCGCCGACTTCGGCGGTCTCACCGATCACGACGCCCATGCCGTGGTCGATGAAGAAACGGCGCCCGATCGTGGCACCGGGATGGATCTCGATGCCCGTGAGCCAGCGCGTGATCTGCGAGCCCGCGCGCGGCACGAAGCGCAGGCCGCGCCGCCAGAGGGCGTGCCACACACGGTGCGCCCAGATGGCGTGCAGGCCCGAGTACAGCACGGCGATCTCGAGGTCGCCCCGCGCCGCGGGGTCGCGCAGGCGTGCCGCGGCGATATCCTCGCGGACGCGAGCCAGTGGCCCCATGTCAGTCCTCGCGCAGGTCTTCGAACAGCGCCGTCGTGAGGTAGCGCTCGCCCGTGTCGGGCACCACGACGACGATCTTCTTGCCGGCGTTCTCGGGACGCTTGGCGACTTCGAGCGCGGCCCAGACGGCGGCACCGGCCGACATGCCGACGAGCAGCCCTTCCTTCGCTGCCAGGTCACGCGCGAGCGCGAGCGACGGCTCGAACTCGACGTCGATCACCTCGTCGATGACGCCGCGGTCGAGGATGGCCGGGACGAAGTTCGGGCCGATGCCCTGGATCTTGTGGGGGCCGGGGTGGCCCTCGGTGAGGATGGGGGAGTCCTTCGGCTCGACGGCGACGATCTGCACGCCGGGCTTGCGCTCCTTGAGCACCTGGCCGACGCCCGTGATGGTGCCGCCCGTGCCGATGCCGGCGACGAACACGTCGACCTCGCCGTCGGTGTCACGCCAGATCTCTTCGGCGGTCGTCGCGCGGTGGATCGCGGGGTTCGCCTCGTTCTCGAACTGGCGCACCCACACGGCGCCGGGCGTCTCTTCGACGATGCGCTTGGCCTCGTCGACCGCGAGGGCCATGCCCTTGGTCGGGTCGGTCAGCACGAGCTCCGCGCCGAACGCCTTGAGCAGCATCCGGCGTTCCTTGGACATCGACGCGGGCATCGTGAGGATGACGCGGTAGCCGCGCGCGGCGCCGACCATCGCGAGCGCGATGCCGGTGTTGCCACTCGTCGACTCGACGATCGTGCCGCCGGGGGTCAGCTCACCCGAGGCCTCAGCGGCGTCGATGAGCGCGATGCCGAGGCGGTCTTTGACGCTCGACGCGGGGTTGAAGTACTCGAGCTTGGCGTACACCTCGGCTACGGCGCCTTCGGTGACCCGATTGAGGCGAACGAGCGGGGTGTTGCCGAACGCGGTCGTGATGTCGGAGTGCATACCGGGCATGTCGGGCCTTTCGGGGAGGATCGTGACCGTCATCCAGCCTAGGGGAGCGCACGGCACCCGGGCCGAGTATGACGCCAAGCCACAGATAAACTGGGCCGCTCATGGATACACCTTCCGCCCTCTCCGCCGTCGTCCGTCGCGGTGTCGAGGCGCTTGCCCAGGCCGGCGTCGCCGATCCGGTCGTCGATGCCGAACTCCTCGCAGCACACGTGCTGGGCAGCACCCGCGGAGGCGTGCAGGCCGCGATCGTGCGCGGCGACGGGATCCGGCAGGCGGATGCCGAGCGCTACGACGAGCTCATCGCTCGACGCGCGACGAGAGAGCCGCTCCAGCACCTGACCGGGACGGCACCCTTTCGTCACCTCGAGCTCAGAGTCGGCCGGGGCGTCTTCGTGCCGCGGCCCGAGACCGAGATCGTCGCCCAGCTCGCGATCGACGCCCTGCGCGCCGCGGCATCCCCCGCGCCGATCGCGGTCGATCTCGGGACCGGCAGCGGCGCGATCGCGCTCGCGATGGCGACCGAAGTGCCGCATGCCGAGGTGCACGCGGCCGAGAACTCCGCCGATGCCTTCGGCTGGACGACGCAGAATTTCGACGCTGTCGGCGCCGGCAACGCGCACCTGGTCTTCGCCGATCTTGCCGAGGCGTTCCCCGAGCTCGACGGCACGGTGTCGGTCGTGGCATCCAATCCTCCGTACGTGCCGGATGCCGCGATCCCGAGGGATCCCGAAGTGCGCGAGTACGACCCCCCGGCCGCGCTCTACGGGGGAGAGGACGGCCTCGACGTCGTGCGCGTGCTCAGCACGGTGGGACTTCGGCTCGCGCACCCGGGCGCCATGATCGTGATCGAGCACGGCGAGTGGCAGGGCGCCGCGATCCGGCAGCTGCTCGCCGCCGACGGATGGCGGTCCACCGCGACCCACCCCGACCTGACGATGCGCGATCGCGCGACGACGGCCATACGGCCCTGAAGCACAGGGGAACACCGGCCGGCGCTGATTAGACTGTCCGGGTCATGTCCTCCCTCTTCGACTGCCGCGATGAGTCGCAGCTTCTCCCCGGCATGCGCGAGGCGCGCCGCGCCATAGCGCGCGGCGGGCTGATCGTGCTGCCCACCGACACCGTCTACGGAGTCGGCGCCGATGCGTTCTCCGCTTCCGCCGTGCAGCGGCTGCTCGACGCGAAGGGAAGGGGGCGCCAGTCGCCTCCGCCCGTGCTCGTTCCCGGTGTCGACACGCTGCGGGCCCTCGTGGCCGAGGTGCCCGAGCCGGTCGAGCGCCTGGTCGAGCAATTCTGGCCCGGCGGCCTCACGATCGTCATGCCGGCCCAGCGGTCGCTCACGTGGGATCTCGGCGAGACGCACGGCACCGTCGCCGTGCGGATGCCCGACCACCGCATCGCCCTCGAGCTGCTCGCCGAGACGGGGCCGCTCGCGGTGTCCAGCGCGAACCTCACGGGCAAGTCCGCCGCTGTCCTCATCCACGAGGCGCAGCAGATGCTCGGCGACTCCGTCGAGGTCTATCTCGACGGAGGGCCGTCGGCGACAGGGGTCGCCTCGACGATCATCGACGCCACGGGCCTCGTGGGCGCAACCGAGCCCGTCGTGCGCGTCCTGCGCGACGGCGCCATCGGAAGAGCGCGCCTGCGCGCCGTCCTGGGCGACCTGCTCGAACCCGACCCCGAGGAGCACGGCGACGGCGAGATCGCGTGAAGCAGTACATCTTCACGATCATCTTCACCGCGGCGCTGACCTTCGCGCTGTCGTGGGGCGTGTGGCGATTGAGCCTGAAGTACAAGCTGTACTCGGGCATCCGGGAGCGCGACGTCCACAAGCAGCCGACGCCTCGCCTTGGCGGTATCGCGATGTTCCTCGGCGTGACGGCGGCCTTTCTCGTCTCGGCGCAGAACCCCTTCTTCGAGCTCGTGTGGGCAGCCCCGGAGCGCATCTGGGCGATCCTCGCGGCGACGCTGCTGATCGTCGTGGTCGGCGTCGCCGATGATCTCTGGGACCTCGACTGGATGATCAAGCTCGGGGCGCAGTTCCTCGCCGCGGGCTGCATCGCGTGGTTCGGCGGCCTGCAGATCTACGCACTGCCGATCGGCGGCATGACCGTGTGGTCGAGCTGGATGAGTTTCACCCTCACCGTCTTCGCGATCGTCGTCGTCATGAACGCCGTCAACTTCATCGACGGCCTCGACGGCCTCGTCGCCGGGGTGTGCCTCATCGCGAACGTCGTGTTCTTCGCCTACTCCTACCTCTTCGCGCGCGACACCGGCGCGAGCACCTACTTCAACCTCGCGTCGTTCATCGCCGCCGTGCTGATCGGCGTCTGCATCGGGTTCCTGCCGATGAACTGGAGTCCCGCGAAGCTCTTCATGGGCGACTCGGGTGCACTGCTGCTCGGGCTGCTCATGGCGACCTCGGCGGTTGCGATCACGGGTCAGCTCGAGCCGTCGATGCTCGACCCGGACGAGTTCGGCCGCTCGCAGCTGCTCGGTGCCTTCATCCCGATCCTCTTGCCGATCGTGGTGGTGCTGCTGCCCCTCCTCGACTTCGGCCTCGCCGTCATCCGTCGCATCAGCAAGGGCAAGTCGCCCTTCTCGCCGGACCGCAAGCACCTGCACCACCGCATGCTCGACATGGGCCACACCGATCGCGACGCCGTGCTGATCTTCTACGCGTGGACGGCCGTGGTGAGCCTCGGCTTCCTGCTGATGTACATCGGCACGCAGTCCGATTGGCCGGGGGACTACCTGTTCGGGGTCGCCTTCGGCGTCGTCGGCGTCGCTGTGTGCCTCGTGTTGACCTTCCTTCCCTCGCGCCGGCGCTCGCCGGTCGCAGCCAGACCCCAGGAGAACGCCCGATGAACACCAGCCCGGTTTCGAGCACCCCGATCCTGCGCGCCACCCTGCTGTGGTCCGCCGCGCTGACGGCCGTCCTCGCCGTGCTCGGCGCTGTCCTCGGCTTCGTCGTCGCCGGTACCGACGGGTTGTGGAGTGCGCTGGCGGGGGTCCTTCTGGCAGCGATCTTCCTCGCCATCACGGGGACGAGCATCCTCATCGCCAACCGCTGGTACGGCGACCCGATCTATGTGCCGCTCTTCTTCGGCATCGTGATGGGCGGCTGGATCCTCAAGTTCATCGTCTTCATCGTGCTGCTGCTCGTTCTGCGCGGCCAGCCGTGGATGGAACCCACCATCTTCTTCGTCGCGGTCGTCGCCAGCGTGCTGGCTGCGCTCGCGATCGATGTCGTCGTGATGCTGCGCATGCGCATCCCGCACGTGAGCGATGTGACCCTGCCGACCTCGAATCCGGAGGACGCGCCCGCCGCCGAAACGGGGTTCGACGCCAACACGGGGACCGAAGCGGATTCAGGGGGCTCCAAGGTTTGATAGGCTGAATCTCGCGCCCGCCCGCTCGGTTTCCGAGTGCTTGCGGAGTGACGCTCACCGACCATCGTCGCAACGGTCCTAGACCGGTGCCCCGAAGCTGGAGCCCGCGCTGATTACTCAAGCTGCGACCCTGATCGCCCACGCCACCGTGGACGAGGGACCCGAGTTCCACGGACCCTCGATCACGGAATTCTTCCCCGAAGCGATCTTCACGATCGGCGGGTTCGAGTTCAACCGAATCCACATGGTCCAGATCCTCGCGACCATTGCGGTCGTCCTGGTCTTCTGGATCGGCACCCGGCGGATGAAACTCGTCC
The DNA here is from genome assembly GCF_057669765.1 of Microbacterium sp. Y832. Taxonomy (NCBI): domain Bacteria; kingdom Bacillati; phylum Actinomycetota; class Actinomycetes; order Micrococcales; family Microbacteriaceae; genus Microbacterium; species Microbacterium sp. Y832. The sequence goes on from NZ_JBYHFM010000001.1 coordinate 492,516, forward strand.
CCGGCCGTTTCCAGAGCCTCGTCGAGATGGGGCTGGACTTCGTCCGCGTCAACATCGCCGAGGACCTTCTGGGTAAGAAGGACGGCCAGCGGTTCCTGCCCATCCTCACGACCATGTTCTTCATGATCCTGTTCATGAACCTGACCGGGGTCATCCCGTTCTTGAACATGCCGGGAACGGGCATCATCGCGGTGCCGCTGCTGCTCGCACTGGTGAGCTACTTCACCTTCATCTACGCGGGTATCAAGAAGAGCCCCAAGAACTTCTTCAAGAACGCGCTCTTCCCCTCGGGGGTCCCGCCGGTTCTCTACATCATCGTCACGCCGCTCGAGTTCATCTCGACGTTCATCATCCGGCCCGTGACGCTGACCCTCCGACTGCTCATGAACCTCATGGTCGGTCACCTCATGCTGGTCCTGTTCTTCGCAGCGACCCAGTTCTTCCTCCTGGACCTCGGCGGGTGGTGGTCGGCTCTGGCTGCAGGCTCCCTCGCCTTCGGCTTCGCCTTCACAGCTTTCGAGCTGCTGGTCGCCTTCCTCCAGGCATACGTCTTCGCCATCCTCACCGCGGTCTACATCCAGCTCGCGGTGGCTGAAGAGCACTGAGCGGGCAGGCTCGCGCCTACCCACCCAACCGAAAGGAAACACCCCCGTGGACGCAACTACGGTTCTCGCCCAGGTCTCCGGTTCCATCGCGACCGTCGGCTACGGCCTCGCCGCCATCGGTCCCGCCATCGGCGTGGGCATCGTCGTCGGCAAGACGATCGAGGGCGTCGCCCGTCAGCCCGAGCTGGCCGGCCGCCTGCAGGTCCTCATGTGGATCGGTATCGCCTTCACCGAGGCGCTCGCCTTCATCGGCATCGCCACCGCCTTCATCTTCGGCTACTGATCCGCCCCCACCAGTCTTAAGGAGACAGGATGCTGAACGCTCTTGTCACGTACGCCGCGGAAGAGGGCGAGTACAACCCGCTCATCCCCGCGTGGTACGACATCATCTGGTCAGCGGTTTGCTTCGTCGTCATCCTCTTCGTCTTCTGGAAGGTCGCCCTTCCCAAGATGAAGGCGATGCTCGACCAGCGTGCCGTTGCGATCGAAGGCAACATCGCCAAGGCCGACGAGGCACAGCGCAAGGCCGAGGCCGCGCTGGCCGAGTACACGGCTCAGCTCGCCGACGCCCGCAAGGAAGCCGGAGAGATCCGTGACGCCGCGCGTGAGGATGGCAAGAAGATCGTCAGCGAGGCGAAGGAGAGCGCGACCGCCGAGGCGGCCCGCGTGACCGCAGCCGCGCACGCACAGATCGAAGCCGAGCGTCAGAGCACCCTGGTGTCGCTGCGCAGCGAGGTGGGCACACTCGCCCTCGACCTCGCCGGCGGAGTCATCGGCGAAGCGCTCTCGGATGACGCGAAGGCTCAGGCGGTCGTTGACCGCTTCCTCGCCGACCTCGAGGCGTCCGAGGGAGCAAAGGCGTAATGGGCAGCGCGACCACTCAGGCCCTCGCGGCGACGATGGCGGCGCTCGACGCCGCGTCGGGAGTCGATCTCGACGTCGCCCGCGAGCTGTTCGCCGCGGCGCGTGCTGTCGGCGACTCGTCGCAGCTGAGCGGCGCGCTGGCCGACTCCGCCGCACCGCCCGCTGCACGGCGCAAGGTCGTCGAGGACGTCTTCGGCGCGATGGTGTCGGCCACGACGGTGTCGTTGCTGACCAGCGCGGTTGATCAGCGCTGGTCGTCGGCGTCGGATCTCGTCGACGGCATCGAAGAGCTTGCCGTGCGCGTCGCAGCGAACGCGACCGTCGGAGTCGACATCGAGGGGGAGCTGTTCCGGTTCTCCCGCACGGTCGCCGCGAACCCCGAGCTCGAACTCGCCCTCGGGAGCCGTCTCGGCGATCGGTCGGCGAAGGGGGCCCTCGTCGAGAAGCTCCTCGGCTCACGCGCGAACCCGGCGACGACGCTCATCGTCTCCTCGCTCGTGCAGCAGCCGCGCGAGCGACGCGTGCGCCGGATGCTCACGTGGGCCGAGCGACTCGTCGCCGACCAGCGTGGCCGCAAAGTCGCAACGGTCTTCTCGGCGGTGCCGCTGAGCGAGGCGCAGTCCACTCGTCTCGCCGCGCTGCTCGCGCAGCGCTATGACGCGGCCGTGGCGCTGAACACCGTCGTCGATCCCTCCGTGGTCGGCGGCCTGCGCGTGCAGATCGCCGACGATGTGATCGACGCGAGCGTCTCGTCACGACTGGCAGACCTGCGGCAGCGGCTCGCGGGGTAGTACAGACTTCCCGCCGGTTCAGCCGAGCCGGCGGAGACTTCGGGGCCGACGCCCCACACCGTAGTGAAACAAAGGGAAGACAATGGCAGAACTGTCAATCAGCCCCGACGTCATCCGTGACGCGCTGAAGGATTTCGTCGCCGCGTACGAGCCCACCGGGGCCGCGGCGACCGAGGTCGGCACCGTCATCGACGCCGCCGACGGCATCGCCCACGTCGAGGGCCTGCCCGGCGTCATGGCGAACGAGCTCGTGACGTTCGCGAACGGCACGCTGGGCCTCGCTCAGAACCTCGACGAGCACGAGATCGGTGTCGTCGTACTCGGCGAGTTCTCCGGCATCGAAGCCGGTCAGCAGGTCACGCGCTCCGGCGAGGTTCTGTCTGTCGCCGTCGGCGACGGCTTCCTCGGCCGTGTCGTCGACCCGCTCGGCAACCCGATCGACGGTCTCGGCGAGATCTCGCCGATCGACGGCCGCCGCGCGCTCGAACTGCAGGCGCCCGGCGTCATGCAGCGCAAGAGCGTGCACGAGCCCCTGCAGACGGGCATCAAGGCGATTGACGCCATGATCCCGGTCGGCCGTGGCCAGCGCCAGCTCATCATCGGTGACCGCCAGACCGGCAAGACCGCCCTGGCGATCGACACGATCATCAACCAGAAGGCCAACTGGGCTTCGGGCGACCCGTCGAAGCAGGTGCGCTGCATCTACGTCGCGATCGGTCAGAAGGGCTCGACGATCGCCTCCGTCAAGGGAGCGCTCGAAGACGCCGGCGCCATGGAGTACACGACGATCGTCGCGGCTCCGGCATCCGACCCCGCAGGCTTCAAGTACCTCGCGCCGTACACCGGTTCGGCCATCGGCCAGCACTGGATGTACGACGGCAAGCACGTCCTGATCATCTTCGATGACCTGTCGAAGCAGGCCGAGGCCTACCGTGCCGTGTCGCTGCTGCTGCGTCGCCCGCCGGGCCGTGAGGCCTACCCCGGTGACGTCTTCTACCTGCACTCCCGTCTGCTCGAACGTTGCGCGAAGCTCTCCGACGAGCTCGGCGCGGGTTCGATGACGGGTCTGCCGATCATCGAGACGAAGGCCAACGACGTCTCGGCGTACATCCCGACCAACGTCATCTCGATCACCGACGGCCAGATCTTCCTGCAGTCCGATCTGTTCAACGCCAACCAGCGTCCCGCTGTCGACGTCGGCATCTCGGTCTCGCGAGTCGGCGGTGACGCTCAGGTCAAGTCGATCAAGAAGGTCTCGGGCACGCTCAAGCTCGAGCTGGCCCAGTACCGCTCGCTCGAGGCGTTCGCGATGTTCGCGAGCGACCTGGATGCGGCATCGCGTCGCCAGCTGGCGCGCGGTGCGCGACTGACCGAGCTGCTCAAGCAGCCGCAGTACTCGCCGTACCCCGTCGAGGAGCAGGTCGTCTCGATCTGGGCCGGAACCAACGGCAAGCTCGACTCCCTCGAGGTCGAAGACGTGCTGCCCTTCGAGCGCGAACTGCTCGATTACCTGCGCCGGAACACCTCGATCCTCGACACGCTCCGCGAGACGAACGTGCTCGATGACGCGACCGCCGCCGAGCTCGAGAAGAAGACCGACGAGTTCATCCTCGAATTCCGTGCGGGCAAGGGTCAGGCGATCGGGAAGCCGGGACACGAAGAGGTCGCTGCTGCTGCGGCTGACGACGTGAACCAGGAGAAGATCGTCAAGGGCCGCCGCTAACCGCGGGCTGGACAGGAACCATGGGCGCACAACTGCGGGTCTACAAGCAGAAGATCAGTTCTGCTCAGACGACCAAGAAGATCACGAAGGCGATGGAACTCATCGCGGCTTCGCGTATCCAGAAGGCGATGGCGCGTGTTCGCGCGTCGACGCCCTTCGCGAGGGCCGTGACACGGGCCGTCTCCGCCGTGGCGACACACTCCAACATCGATCACCCGCTGACCGTCGAACGCGAGACGATCCGCCGCTCCGCCGTCGTGATCTTCACGTCGGACCGGGGCCTGGCGGGCGCGTTCAACTCGCAGATCCTCCGCGAGGGTCTCGAACTGGCCGAGCTCCTGCGTCAGCAGGGCAAGGAGCCGGTGTTCTACCTGGTGGGCCGCAAGGCCGTCGGATACTTCCAGTTCCGTCGGATGGATGCCGCCGCTGAGTGGACGGGCGACACGGACACGCCGCACTTCTCGACGGCGGAAGAGATCGCAGCCGTGCTGCTGGACTCTTACGACCGTGGCGGGCAGGATGGCGGGGTCGACGAGATCCACCTCGTGTACAACCGCTTCGTCAGCATGATGACCCAGTCGCCCGAGCAGGTCCGCCTGCTCCCGCTCGAGGTCGTCGAAGCCGAAGAGCCGACCGCGGCGCAGGTGTACCCGCTCTACGAGTTCGAGCCGGACGCATCCGTCGTGCTCGATGCTCTGCTGCCGGTGTACATCCAGAGCCGCGTCTTCAACGCTCTTCTGCAGTCGTCGGCGGCGAAGCACGCTGCGACGCAGAAGGCGATGAAGTCCGCGAGCGACAACGCCGACAAGCTCATCACCGACTACACGCGCCTGCGCAACAACGCTCGCCAGGCCGAGATCACGCAGCAGATCGCCGAGATCGTCGGCGGCGCCGACGCGCTCTCGTCCGGCAAATAGATCCCACGAAAGAGAAGAAGCCATGAGCCTCACCGCTGAAAAGACGGACACCTCCGTCGTCGGCCGCGTCGCGCGCGTCACCGGCCCGGTCGTCGACATCGAGTTCCCGCACGATTCGATCCCCGACATCTACAACGCGCTGAAGACGACGATCGTCATCGACGGCGAGTCCAACGAGATCACGCTCGAGGTCGCTCAGCACCTCGGCGACGACCTCGTCCGGGCGATCGCCCTCAAGCCCACGGACGGCATCGTCCGCGGCCAGGAGGTGCGCAACACGGGCGAGCAGATCACTGTTCCGGTCGGCGATGTCACCAAGGGGAGGGTCTTCAACGTCACGGGTGACATCCTCAACGCCGAGCCCGGCGAGAAGATCGAGATCACCGAGCGCTGGCCCATCCACCGCAAGGCGCCGAACTTCGACCAGCTCGAGTCGAAGACGCAGATGTTCGAGACCGGCATCAAGGTCATCGACCTGCTCACCCCGTACGTCCAGGGTGGAAAGATCGGCCTCTTCGGCGGTGCCGGCGTCGGCAAGACCGTCCTCATCCAGGAGATGATCCAGCGCGTCGCGCAGGATCACGGTGGTGTGTCTGTGTTCGCCGGTGTCGGTGAGCGCACGCGTGAGGGCAACGACCTCATCGCCGAGATGGACGAGGCGGGTGTCTTCGACAAGACGGCCCTCGTCTTCGGCCAGATGGACGAGCCGCCGGGAACGCGTCTGCGTGTCGCCCTGTCGGCACTGACGATGGCGGAGTACTTCCGCGACGTTCAGAAGCAGGATGTGCTGTTGTTCATCGACAACATCTTCCGCTTCACGCAGGCCGGTTCCGAGGTCTCGACGCTGCTCGGCCGCATGCCGTCCGCCGTCGGTTACCAGCCGAACCTCGCCGACGAGATGGGTGTGCTCCAGGAGCGCATCACCTCGACCCGCGGTCACTCGATCACGTCGCTCCAGGCGATCTACGTCCCCGCCGACGACTACACCGACCCGGCACCGGCGACGACGTTCGCCCACCTGGACGCCACGACCGAGCTCTCGCGTGAGATCGCGTCGAAGGGTCTTTACCCGGCCGTCGACCCGCTGTCCTCGACGAGCCGTATCCTCGACCCCCGCTACATCGGTGAGGACCACTACCGTGTGGCGACCGCCGTGAAGCAGATCCTCCAGAAGAACAAGGAACTGCAGGAGATCATCGCGATCCTCGGTGTCGACGAGCTCTCCGAAGAGGACAAGATCGTCGTGTCGCGTGCACGTCGCATCCAGCAGTTCCTCTCGCAGAACACCTACATGGCCAAGAAGTTCACGGGTGTCGAGGGTTCGACGGTTCCGATCAAGGAGACCATCGAGTCGTTCGACGCCATCGTCAAGGGTGACTTCGACCACGTCGCCGAGCAGGCGTTCTTCAACGTCGGCGGCATCTCCGACGTCGAAGAGCAGTGGGCGCGGATCCAGAAGGAGAACGGCTGATCATGCCGCTCAACGTGAGTCTCGTCTCCGCCGACGCGGAGGTCTGGTCGGGAGAGGCGTCGCTCGTCGTCGCCAAGACCGTGCTGGGCGAGATCGGGTTCATGCCCGGTCACGAACCCGTGCTCGCGATCCTCGCCGAAGGCCAGGTGCGCATCACGGAGACCGCTGGGACGAAGATCGTCGCGAACGCCGAATCCGGCTTCCTCTCGATGTCGGGTGACGAGCTGACGATCGTCGCGGGCAACGCGGCGCTCATCTCCTGAACACAGATACCTCGAACGCCGCCCGGTCCGCCGGGCGGCGTTCGCCTTTTCCTGGGGCCAAGTGACCGTGCTGATACTGCTGCCGCCGTCTGAAACCAAGCGCCCGGGCGGGACCGGCGCCCCGCTCGACCTGTCGCGGCTCGCGATGCCCGACCTGCTGCCGCAGCGCGAGCGCGTCACGGACGCCCTCGTCAGCCTCTCGGACAACCCCGACGAAGCGGCGCGCGTGCTCAAGCTGAGTGCCCGTCAGCGGGGTGAGGTCGAGGTGAACGCTGCCCTGCGCCGCGCCCCGACGATGCCGGCCGTCGACCGCTACACCGGCGTGCTCTACGACGCCCTGGATGCGGAGTCGCTCGACGGCGCCGCCCGGCGCTGGCTCGGGCATCACGTGCTGCTCCACTCGGCGCCTTTCGGACCCGTCGGAGCGCTCGATCCGATTCCGCCCTACCGCCTCGCGGCGGGGGCCTCACTGCCCGGGCTCGCGCCGCTGCGACGCGAGTGGGCGGATGCCGTCATGTCGGCGTTCGTGCAGACCTCCCCGTCGTTCGTGCTCGACATGCGCTCCGAGGCATATGTCGCGCTCGGACCCGTGCCGATGGGGGTCGAGTCGGCCTATGTGCGGGTCGTCACGGAGGGCGACGATGGCGCCACACGCGCCTTGAACCACTTCAACAAGCGCGCGAAGGGTCTGCTCGTACGCCGCCTCGCGACGGTGCGGCCGCGGATCCAGTCCCGTCGCGGGTTCGTGCGCTGGAGCGAAACGGCGGGTCTGCGCGTGAGCGAAGGCGCCGCCGGCGAGCTCCACCTCTTCGCCTGAACCACGCCCGCCCACGGGGGTGATCCCCCCGAAACGCCGGTCGTACGTGCCCGGCGGTGCGGAGTATCGCTAGCATGTACGCCGCGGGCGCTCTGCTCGCCGGTGCCGTGGGAACACGCGTGTCGACACCAGCGGTCTAGGAGGCCGTCCTTTGTCTGACTACTACGATTACGACGGGGCCTGGGCTTTCGCGTGGCTCCTGCTGATCCTTCCCTTTCTCCTGATCTTCGCGCTCGCGGGATACCTTCTCTCGTCGTGGTTCCTCATGCGGATCTTCGACAAGGCCGGCGTGCAGGGCAAGTGGCGCGCCTGGGTGCCCGTCTACAACCTCATGGTCCTCGCCAAGCTCGGTGACTTTTCTCCGTGGGTCATGCTCGGTGCGGTCGTCGCCTCGTCGGTGCTCGGACAGATTCCGGTCATCGGATGGGTCTTCGGACTCGTCGCCCTTGCAGCCGGCATCATGGTCGGGTGGCGCGTCGGGCTCAAGCTCGACAAGGACTGGCCCTTCCTGCTGCTGTGGCTCATCCCGGGTGTCGGCCCGCTCATCTGGCTCGGGGTCCTCGCCTTCACGTCGTCGCCGTGGAACCCGGGCATCCGTCCCGCGCCGTGGGTGAACTCGTTCCTCAAGGACAACGTGGTGTGGCAGGGCATTCCGATTCAGCCCGGTGCGCCCGTCGGTGGCGGTGCCTACGGTCAGCCGGGCGCCGGCTACCAGGCCCCGCACGCCGGTTACCAGCCCCCTCCGGGCTACCAGCCGCCCGCCGGTTATGCGCCTCCGCCCGCACCGCCTGCCGGATACACCTCACCCCCCGCACCGCCCTCGGGGTACACGCCGCCGCCCGCACCGCCGGCACCGCCCGCACCGCCCGCGGCCCCGGTCTCGGCCGACTCGCCCGCGGCGCCCGAGGCCCCCGCCTCGCCCGAGCCCCCCGCATCGCCGGAACCCCCGGTCACGCCGGACGCTCCTGACTCGCCTCGCCCCTGACATCGATGACCCCCGCTCTGCGGGGGTCATCGTCTTTGGACCCGACGGCGTCGGTGTCCCGAGGTGGCTGGGCCACTGGCTGGCTCCGCCTCTCGGCGCTGCGGCGCGCACGCCGCTAGCCTCGGGTGCATGACATCCGACATCCCTGCGCGCCGCGTCGGCGCCTCTGGTCTGCTCGTCTCTTCGGTGGGCCTCGGCTGCAACAACTTCGGGCGCGAAGGCACCCGGACCGAGACTCTCGAGGGCACCCGCGCCGTGCTCGACGCGGCGATCGCCGCAGGCGTGACCTTCCTCGACACGGCGGACATGTACGGGCGTGACCCGGGGCTGTCCGAGAGTCTCATGGGCGAGGCGCTCCAGGGTCGACGCGACCATGTCGTGCTGGCGACGAAGTTCGGTCATCACGCGCGCGACATGGGCTACCCGGTCTCGGGGGCGAAGGCGTCACGGGCGTACGTCCGCCGCGCCGTCGAAGGGTCGCTGGCACGGCTCAAGACGGACTGGATCGACCTGTACCAGCTGCACACACCCGATCCCCAGACGCCGATCGAAGAGACCCTCGACGCTCTCGGCGACCTCGTGCGCGAAGGAAAGGTCCGCTATATCGGCCACTCGAACTTCGCGGGCTGGCAGATCGCAGAGGCGCACTACGTCGCCGCGGAGCGTGCCGGCATCCCGTTCGTGTCCGCACAAAATCACTACAGCCTGCTGGCACGGGCGGCTGAGCGCGAAGTCCTGCCGGCCGCCGAGCGTTTCGGGCTGGGGTTCCTGCCCTACTTCCCGCTGCACAACGGGCTGCTCACCGGCAAGTTCTCGCGCGGACACGCCCCCGCCGATTCACGGATCATGCGCCAGCGGGAGCACGTGTGGCGGGATGCCCCGTGGGATGCGCTCGAGGCCTATCGGGCATTCTGTGACGAGCGCGGCATCACGATGTTGCAGGCGACGTTCGGGTGGCTGCTCGCGCGGCCCGGCCTTGCCAGCGTCATCGCCGGCGCGACGAGCCCCGAGCAGGTCGAGGCGAATGCTGCGGCCGTGACCGCCTGGACCCCGACCGCCGACGACATCGCGGCGATCGATGCCCTGTTCCCGCTGCCCGAGGATCCCGGCGCTCGCGTCTGACTCGGCCCCGCAGGACGAAGCGCGTCGGTGTCGAGCCGGCGGCGCGGACGGCTTGGTCTTGCCCCCGGAGAGGCGTAGCGTATGTCGAGCTGCGCTCTCTCCCTCAGGGAGTAGGAAAGGACCTTCGTGCTCGGTAAGCTCCTGGCGCGCTATCTGCGCCCCGCCTGGCCGCTCATCGTCGCCGTCGTGTTCTTCCAGCTCGCGCAGTCGATCGCCTCGCTCCTGCTGCCGACGCTCAACGCCGACATCATCGACAAGGGCGTCGTCGTCGGGGACATCCCCTTCATCTGGTCGACCGGCGCCGTCATGCTCGGCGTCAGCCTCGTGCAGATCGTGTGCGCGATCATCGCGGTGTACTTCGGTTCACAGCTCGCGATGGGAGTCGGCCGCGACCTGCGCGCCGACTTCTTCCACCGCGTCGTCGCCTTCTCGCAGCGCGAGATCGGGCGCTTCGGCGCGGCATCCCTCATCACCCGCAACACGAACGACGTGCAGCAGGTGCAGATGCTCGTGCAGGTGTCGGCGACGCTCATGGTGTCGGCGCCCATGCTCGCGATCGGCGGCGTCATCATGGCCGTCAGCCAGGACGCGGGCCTGTCGTGGCTCATGGCGGTCGCCATCCCCGTCCTCCTGATCATCGTCGGGCTCATCGTCTGGCGCATGGTGCCCGCCTTCACCCGCATGCAGGCCCGGATCGACCGCATCAACCAGATCATGCGCGAGCAGCTCACGGGCATCCGGGTCGTCAGGGCGTTCGTCCGCGAGCGCGAAGAGGCCGCGCGGTTCACCAAGGGCAGCGCCGACGTCATGGAGACGGCGCTGCGCGCGGGCAACCTCATGGCGCTGATGTTCCCCGCCGTCATGCTCGTGATGAACCTCTCCAGCGTCGCCGTCATCTGGTTCGGCGCGTTCCAGGTGCAGAACGACGGCGTGCAGATCGGCACCCTCTTCGCCTTCCTCACCTATCTCATGCAGATCCTGATGGGCGTCATGATGGCGACCTTCATGTTCGTGATGATCCCGCGCGCAGCCGTCTGCGCCGATCGCATCGGAGCCGTACTCGACACGACTCCGTCCGTCGCCGCTCCCACTCGTGCGATCACCCCGCCCGTCGCCGCCGGCCGCATCGAGTTCGATGGCGTCGACTTCGCGTACCCCGGTGCCGACGACGCGGTGCTGCGCGACATCTCGTTCACGGTCGAGCCCGGCACGATGACGGCGATCGTCGGCTCGACCGGGTCGGGGAAGTCCACCCTGATCGGCCTGGTGCCGCGCCTGTTCGACGCGACCGCGGGCAGCGTCCGGATCGACGGAACCGACGTCCGCGACTACGACCCCGACGACCTCTGGGCGCGGATCGGACTCGTCCCGCAGCGAGCCTTCCTCTTCTCGGGAACCGTCGCATCCAACCTGCGCTACGGCGACGAGCACGCGACCGACGAGCAGCTGTGGCAGGCGCTCGAGACGGCGCAGGCCCGCGACTTCGTCGAGGCGCTTCCCGAAGGGCTCGACGCCCCCATCGCGCAGGGCGGCACGAACGTGTCGGGCGGGCAGCGTCAGCGCCTCGCGATTGCGCGGGCCCTCGTCCGTCGTCCCGAGATCGCCGTGTTCGACGACTCGTTCTCGGCCCTCGACCTGAGAACGGATGCTGCGCTGCGCAAGGCGCTCCTGACGGATCTGCCCGGGACCACGAAGCTCATCGTCGCGCAGCGCGTCTCGACGATCCAGCGCGCCGACCAGATCGTGGTGCTCGATCACGGGCGCATGGTCGGGGTCGGCACGCACGATGAACTCCTGCGCACCAGCGACACGTACCGCGAGATCGTCGAATCCCAGATGTCGGTCGAGGAGGCGGCATGAGCGGCCCCGGTGGCGGCCCGCGTCGCGGACCCATGGGTCACGGCGCCGCCCAGAGTGTGGGTGAGAAGGCGCAGAACTTCGGTCCCAGCGCGAAGCGCCTGCTTGCGACGCTGCGCACCGATCTGCCGCAGCTCATCGTCGTGCTCGTGCTCGGCGTCGTCTCGGTAGCGCTCTCGGTCGTCGGGCCGAAGATACTCGGCGAGGGCACGAACGTCGTCTTCGCCGGTTTCATCTCGATGCAGACGCCCGAGGGCCTCACGAAGCAGCAGGTGATCGACCGGCTCGTCGCCGAGGGAGACACCCAGCAGGCCGAGATGCTCGGGGCGATGGACTTCGTGCCCGGCGCCGGCATCGACTTCAGCCGCCTCGCCTGGATCCTCGCCGCCGTGCTCGCGGTCTACCTCTTCGCCGCCATCTTCGGCTGGCTGCAGGCGCGCATCCTCAACGTCGTCGTGCAGCACGCGATGCACCGCCTGCGGCTGCAGGTCGAGGACAAGATCCATCGGCTGCCGCTGTCGTACTTCGACCGCGTACAACGCGGCGAGCTTCTCAGCCGCGTCACGAACGACGTCGACAACATCGGCCAGACGATGCAGCAGACCCTCTCGCAGGTCGTCGTGTCCCTGCTCACCGTCATCGGCGTGCTCGTGATGATGTTCATCATCTCGCCCCTGCTCGCGCTCATCGCGCTCGTCACGATCCCGCTGACGATCGTCATCACGGTGCTCGTCGCGAGGCGCTCGCAGAAGCTGTTCGTCGCGCAGTGGAAGAACACCGGAATCCTCAACGCCCGCGTCGAGGAGACCTTCTCGGGGCACGCCATCGTCAAGGTGTTCGGTCACCAGCGCGAAGCCGAAGAGCTCTTCCGCGCAGAGAACGAGGAACTGTACCGGGCGAGCTTCGGTGCGCAGTTCGTCTCGGGCATCATCATGCCGGCGATGATGTTCATCGGAAACCTCGTGTACGTCGCGATCGCCGTCGTCGGTGGCCTGCAGGTGGCATCCGGTCTGCTCTCGATCGGCGATGTGCAGGCGTTCATCCAGTACTCCCGGCAGTTCACCCAGCCGCTGAGTCAACTCGGCTCGATGGCGAACCTCCTGCAGTCGGGCGTCGCGAGCGCCGAGCGCGTGTTCGAACTGCTCGACGAGAGCGAGCAGGAGCCCGATCCCGATCCCGCCGAGACAGCGCCCGAGTCGGCGAGCCGGCTCGCGTTCGAGGATGTGTCGTTCCGCTACGTGGCGGACAAGCCGCTCATCGAAGGCCTGTCGCTCGAAGCGCGACCAGGATCGACCGTGGCGATCGTCGGGCCGACCGGCGCCGGAAAGACGACCCTCGTCAATCTCATCATGCGGTTCTACGACGCCGATTCGGGCCGCATCACGCTGTCGGATCCCGAGTCGGGTGACACTCCGGTCGACATCCGGCTGATGACGCGTGACGATCTGCGCTCGCGCACCGGCATGGTGCTGCAGGACACATGGCTGTTCGCCGGCACCATCCGCGAGAACATCGCGTATGGGTATCCGGATGCCACCGAAGACGAGATCATCGCGGCGGCCAAGGCCGCCTATGTCGATCGCTTCGTGCACGCGATGCCCGACGGCTACGACACGGTGCTCGATGACGAGGCGACGAACCTCAGCGCGGGGGAGCGTCAGCTCGTCACGATCGCGCGAGCGTTCATCGCCGATCCGAGAGTCCTCATCCTCGACGAGGCGACGTCGTCGGTCGACACCCGCACGGAGCTGCTGATCCAGCGGGCGATGTCGAAGCTGCGCGCAGACCGCACGGCCTTCGTCATCGCGCACCGCCTGTCGACGATCCGCGACGCCGACCTCATCCTCGTGATGGAGGACGGTGCGATCGTCGAGCAGGGGACGCACGACGAGCTGCTCGCGGCCAGAGGCGCGTACTGGCGCCTGTACAACGCCCAATTCGAGGCTCCGATCGATGACCCGGAAGACACCGCCCCGATCACGGCGCCCTCGCCGACGACCGGGCCGCTGTCCACCGGGCAGATCATCACCGAGGTCGAAACCGATGGTGCCGCGGGGGAACCCACTAGGATATGAGCACGCCGGTCCCGCCGCTCCGGCGGACCAGGCGACCGGTTCACGGGGAGGACGGCCAGTGCCCGACACAACGACGCAGTCCTGCGCCGTCACGGTCCCCGGTGGTCGAATCGATCTGTCGTGGGCCGCGCTCACGCATCGTGGACGCCGTCGCGAGATCAACCAGGACGCCGTCCTCACCCACTTCCCGCTCTTCATCGTGGCCGATGGGATGGGCGGGCACATCGGGGGCGAGATAGCGAGCGCGAGTGCCGTCGACCGGCTCGGCGCGCTCGGTGAGTCGGTCACGCCCAAGGCGATCGAGAAGGCCCTGGCCCGTGCCGTGAAGGACATCTCCGCGCACCCCGAGGCGACCGACGAGGGCACCGGCACGACCGTGACCGGCCTGTACCTCGACGTGTCCGGTGTCGCGCCGCACTGGGTCACGCTCAACATCGGCGATTCGCGCGTCTACCTTCTGCGAGACGGCACGATCGCGCAGATCACGACCGACCACTCGGTCGTGCAGGAGCTCATCGCGGCGGGCCGGCTGAGTCCTGAAGAAGCCGAGAACCACCCGTACGGCAACGTCATCACCCGCGCCGTGGGGCCGAGCGACGGTGTGACGCCCGACTACGTGAGACTCGAAGTGGCGGACGGGGACCGCTTCGTCATCTGCTCGGACGGCCTCACGAAAGAGCTGACCGACTACGGGATCCAGCACTTCCTCGCCGAGAACGCCGACCCTGCGGATGCTGCGCGAGCCATGCTCGATGCGGCGCTCGAGAACGGCGGACGGGACAACATCACGATCATCGTGCTCGACGTCGTGCGGACGAGCACCGACTGAGACGGTTCCTCCCCAGCCGGGGCAGCGCACGCCGTCGTGCACATTCGCTCTGTGCGTCCCGTCGAGTGTCGGCGACAGGCGTGGAATGGGCCGGTGACGATCGCCACCGCACCCCGCCGAGCCCTGGCCGACGAACTCGACGACGCCGAGCCGCTCATTCTTCCCGACGCGTGGACACCACCCGCGCGTCCGCCGCTACCGCTCATCGCCTCGGCCGTGCCGGTCATCGGCGCCGTCGTGCTGTGGCTCGTGACGGGGTCGCTCTTCGCGCTCCTGCTGGCGGGGCTCGGGCCACTCATCGCACTCGCGAGCGTCGTCGACGGGCGGCGGGCCGCGCGGCGTGAGAAGAAGCGGGCCGCCGAAACGGCGGCGCTCGCGCGAGGCCGTGTCGCGAGGTCGGTCGAGCGTCGGCATGACGCCGAGCGTCGACGCCGGTGGGCGCGGCATCCCGATGTCGCGAGGTTCGCGGCGCGCGACGGCGACGTGTGGCGCGAACTCTCGGATCGGTCGGCCGCGCTCGTCGTGGGCACAGGAGAGGTGCCGAGTGGCCTGAGCGTGAGCGGAGGCGCCGGCGACGCAGACGCCTCCTCGCTGCGGGCCCGAGCCACGCGCCTGCCGGGGGCGCCCGTGCTCATGGCGGCCGATGACGGGCTCGCCATCACGGGCGGTCCGGCGCTCGCTTCGGCCGTGCACCGCGCGCTGGTGCTGCAGCTGTGCCTCGCGACGGCACCCGGCGCTCTGCGGCTCGTGGGGGCGATCCCGGCCGACCTCGCCTGGATGCGCGAGCTGCCGCACTGCCACGCTCCGACCGGACGAACACTCGCCGTGACGGCCGAGCCGATGTCGCCGCCGGCCGACATCACGATCGCCGTCGTCACGCCCGGAGCCGACCCGCCACCGGGTTGTCGCGGCCGCTTATCGGTATCGTCACCCCACCGCGCGATGCTCGACGACGGAACGGGAACCCGCGAGGTCGCGGTCGAAGCCGTCGGTATCGAGCAGGCGACCGCGATCGCGGGGGAGCTGGCCGGCCGTGCCGCGCGCACGCTCGGCTTCACGCCGCACGGCGACGAGCCGGTGCGCTTCGCCGACCTCGCGGGTAGCCCTTCCGCCCCGGGCAGGGGCACGCTCGACGCCGTCGTCGGCCTCGCGGGCGGGCATCCGTTCGCGGTCGATCTCGTCGCGGACGGCCCGCACGCGGTCGTGGCCGGGGTCACCGGCTCAGGCAAGAGCGAGCTGCTCATCACCTGGGTGCTCGCGCTCGCAGCGGGTCGTTCGACGCGCGATGTGAGCTTTCTGCTGGCGGACTTCAAGGGCGGCACGGCGTTCGACGCGCTGCGAGCACTGCCGCACGTCACCGGCGTCATCACCGACCTCGACGGGTCCGGTGCTCGGCGGGCGATCGAGAGCCTGCGGGCCGAGATCCGGTGGCGGGAGGCCGAGCTCGCGCGGATCGGTGCGCGCGACATCCTCGACGAGCGTGTGGACCTACCCCGTCTCGTTGTGGTCGTCGATGAGTTCGCGGCTCTGCTCGCCGAGCATCCTGAACTGCACGCCGTCTTCGGCGACATCGCCGCGCGCGGACGAGCGCTCGGGCTGCATCTCATCCTCGGGACGCAGCGTGCCGCGGGCGTCATCCGCGACAGCCTGCTGACGAACTGCCCGCTGCGCCTCAGCCTGCGGGTGACCGATGCCGCCGACAGTCGCGCGCTCATCGGCACCGACGATGCCGCGGTTCTCCCCGGTGGTGTCGCGTCGCGCGGCGTCGCGCTGATCCGGCGGGCTGCCGACGCGCACCCGCAACGTGTCCGCGTCGCGCTGACGGGCGGCGATGACATCACCGCCGTCGCGCGGCGGGCGGTGGGCCCGGCCCCCCGGCGGCCGTGGCTGCCCGACTTGCCGACCATGATCTCGCTCGCGCGGACGAAGGCCCTGGTGACAGATCCGGACGCCGCCGATCTGCTCATCGGCGTCGCGGACGAGCCGGAGCGGCAGCGGCAGCGCGCGGTCGGACTCGGGCTTGCTGATCGCGGCCTGCTCGTGGTCGGCGGCCCGGGCTCGGGCAAGACGACGGTGCTCGACACGATCGCCGAGCAGGCGCGCGCCGTGCGCCGCATCTCGGGCGATGGCGAGTCCATGTGGGATGCCGTCGCGGCCCTCGTCGACGACCCACCGCCGCCCGGCACCGTCGTCATTGTCGACGACCTCGATGCCGTACCGGCCCGCTTGTCGCCAGAGCATGCACAGCTCGTGACCGAACGGCTCGAGATGCTCTTCCGCGGTGCGGGTGCGGCAGGCATCCTCGTCGTCGCGGCGACGCAGCGCCTCGTGGGTGCCACCGCCCGCCTCGGCGAGATGCTGCCGAGGCGCCTCGTCCTCGCCACGACATCGCGCGCCGAGCACCTCGCAGCCGGCGGTGATCCCTCGTGCTACGCGGTCGACGCTCCGCCTGGACGGGGCCGGCTCGGAGCCCTCGCCGTGCAGGTGGCGCTGCCCGACGGCATCCGTACCCGTGCGTCGGGGGCTCCAGATGCCCCCTGGGTCCCACGCGCGTCGCTCACAGGACTCGTGACACGGCGCCGCGCGGCGGCGCGAGCGGCGCTCGAGGCGTGGGCCGACACCGGCGTGCGCTCGCTCTCGCTCGACGAATACGCTGCCGACCCCTCTGTGACGGCCTACGGCCCCGTCGTGCTCGTCGGCGACCCCGATGACTGGCAGCGCGAGTGGCGGCTGCTCGCCCGCGTGCGGGCCGATCACGAGCTGGTCATCGACACCTCGTGCGCCGCCGAATACCGCGTACTGAGCGGATGCCGCGATCTGCCGCCGTACGCGGTCCCCGGCGCGGGACGCGCCTGGCTGATCTCGCAGGGCGGTGACGCCGTGCGGATCGTCCTTGAAGGGCGCGGCATCCGGTCAGAACGTCCCGGGCCGACTCCTTGACCGCCCACAGAGCGCGGTCGTACGTTCGGGGTGTGGTCACAACCCCGATCCATCTGGAACGACCCGAGGGGAAAGGGCTCGCCGCCGGCACACTCGGCCTGTGGGGATCCACCGTCATCGGACTGGCCTCGACCGCGCCCGCTTATTCGCTCGTCGCGACACTCGGCTTCGTCGTGCTGGCGGTGGGTGCACAGGCGCCGATCGCCTTCGTGATCGCGTTCATCCCGATGCTGTTCATCGCCTTCGCCTACCGCGAGCTGAACAATGCGGTGCCCGACTGCGGCACCACCTTCACCTGGGCGACGAAGGCGTTCGGCCCGTGGGTGGGCTGGATGGGAGGCTGGGGCGTCGCCGTGGCAGGAATGGTGGTGCTCGCCAACCTCGCGCAGATCGGCGGCATCTACTTCTGGGCACTCGTCGACGGCATCGTCGGCACGAGCGAGAACGCCCTCCTCTCTGACAACGTGCCCCTCGTGACGGCGACAGGTGTCATCTTCATCGCCCTCATGACCTGGATCAGCTGGCGCGGAGTCGAGATCGGCGAGCGGATCCAGAATGTGCTGCTGGCCATCCAGTACCTCGCGCTCGGGATCTTCGTCGTCGCGGCGCTCTGGCAGTTCTTCGCCGGCACGGCGCCCAACCCGACGCCATTCGACTGGCAGTGGTTCAACCCGTTCGCCTTCTCGGAATGGAGCGGTTTCACCGAAGCCGTGTTGCTCGCCCTGTTCATCTACTGGGGCTGGGACACGTGCCTCGCCCTCAACGAAGAGACGAAAGACCCCCAGCGCATCCCCGGGCTGGCCGCCCTGCTCACGTGCGTCCTTCTGCTCGTCACCTACGTGCTGGTCACGATCGCGGCCATGATGTACGCCGGTCTCGGTGAGTCGGGGACCGGGCTCGGCAACGAAGCCAATGCCGACGACTTCTTCCTCGCGGTCAAAGACGGACTGCTCGGCCCCGTCGGCTGGTTGCTCGTGGTCGCCGTGCTCATCTCGGCGGTGTCGTCGACGCAGACCACGATCCTGCCGACGGCGCGCGGCACGCTGTCGATGGCGGTCTACCGGGCTCTGCCGGCGCGCTTCAAGGCGGTGCATCCCGTGTACAAGACGCCGTCGTTCTCGACGCTCGTGATGGGGATCGTGGCGTCGCTGTACTACATCGGCATGACTCTCATCAGCGACAATATCCTGCAGGACTCGATCCTCTCGCTCGGCCTCGCGATCGCGTTCTACTACGCCGTGACCGGCTACGCATGCGTGTGGTATTTCCGGCGCGAGCTGTTCACGTCGGCCCGCAACGTCGTCTACCGGCTCGTGCTGCCCCTGCTGGGTGCGCTCATGCTCACGTATGCGTTCGTGCAGTCGGCGATCGACATGTGGGACGTCGACTACGGCTACACGGTGCTGTTCGGCATCGGCGGAACGTTCGTGATCGGAGTGGGCGCCCTGGCCGTCGGCGTCATCCTCATGCTCGTGTGGTTTCTCTTTCCGCGGTCGAAGCGGTTCTTCCGCCGTGAGAGCCTCAACCGCGACACCCCGGTGCTCGTGCCCGACGCGCCGGGCGAGGTCACCCGCTCCGTCGACGGCGGAATCGCGTGACCGCGACCGTGACAGGAGACAGCATGCGCATCCTCATCATCGGCGCGGGCGGCGTCGGTTCCGCGGCAGCCCGCATCGCCATCCGGCGGAGCTTCTTCGACACGCTCGTGATCGCCGACTACG
Source organism: Microbacterium sp. Y832 (assembly GCF_057669765.1). Taxonomy (NCBI): domain Bacteria; kingdom Bacillati; phylum Actinomycetota; class Actinomycetes; order Micrococcales; family Microbacteriaceae; genus Microbacterium; species Microbacterium sp. Y832. The sequence goes on from NZ_JBYHFM010000001.1 coordinate 511,496, forward strand.
ACCCCGCTCGTCCGCAGGCGCTCGCGGCGGAACTCGCCGATGACCGGATCGTCGCGGCCCAGGTCGATGGGTCCGACGCGGACTCGGTCGCAGCGCTCCTCCGCGCGCACGACGTGACCCACGTGCTCAACGCCGTTGATCCGCGCTTCGTCATGCCGATCTTCGACGGCGCGTTCGCGGCCGGTGCGACGTACCTCGACATGGCGATGAGCCTGTCGCAGCGGCATCCGGAACGGCCGTTCGATCTGACCGGCGTCAAGCTCGGCGATGAGCAGTTCGCGAAAGCACAGCAATGGGCGGATGCCGGACGGCTCGCCCTCGTCGGCATCGGCGTCGAACCGGGGCTCTCGGACGTCTTCGCGCGCTACGCCGAAGACCACCTCTTCAGCGAGATCGACGAACTGGGCGTGCGCGACGGTGCGAACCTCGTCGTCGAGGGGTACGACTTCGCTCCGTCGTTCTCGATCTGGACGACGATCGAGGAATGCCTCAACCCGCCGGTCATCTATGAGAAGGACCGCGGCTGGTACACGACCGAGCCGTTCTCCGAGCCGGAGGTCTTCGACTTTCCCGAGGGCATCGGCCCCGTCGAGTGCGTCAACGTCGAGCACGAGGAAGCGCTGCTCATGCCGCGGTGGACCGGCGCGAAGCGGGTCACGTTCAAATACGGCCTCGGCGACGAGTTCATCGAAGTCCTCAAGGTGCTGAACAAGCTCGGACTGGACCGCACAGACAAGGTCGACGTGAAAGGGACCAGCGTCTCGCCGCGCGACGTCGTCGCGGCGTGCCTGCCCGACCCCGCCACGCTCGGCGACAGGATGACGGGCAAGACGTGCGCGGGGGTGTGGGTGAGAGGCGCAGGCAAGGACGGCGCTGCGCGATCGACCTACCTGTACCACGTCGCCGACAACGAGGTCACGATGCGCGAGGACAACTCGCAGGCCGTCGTGTGGCAGACCGCGATCAACCCCGTCATCGCGCTCGAGCTGCTCGCGACGGGTGCCTGGTCGGGGGTGGGTGTGCTCGGTCCTGAGGCGTTCGATGCCAAGCCGTTCCTCGACCTGCTCGCCGCGCCCGCACCCGAGGGCTACGGGTCCCCGTGGGGCATCCAGGAAAAGCCCGTCGGCTGAGCGTCGCGCGTCGTCAGGCGCCGGGGCCCTGGGAGGGGCGGGTGCAGCGAGGCACGACTCGTTACGCTGGTCCGATGACCTCGACTGCACCCCTTGAGCGCGCCGATCACGCCGAGTGGCTCACGCTGTGGAACGGCTACCTCTCGTTCTACGGCGCGACTCTCGACGACGCCACGACAGCAGCGACGTTCGACCGCCTCATCGACGACAGCTCCGGGATGCACGGGGCGATCGCCCGCCAGGATGGCGTGGCAGTCGGGATCGTGCACTGGCTGACACACGCCGCCACATGGACGACGACGGACTACTGCTACCTCGAGGATCTGTTCGTCGCGCCCGATGTGCGCGGCGGCGGCGTCGGCACAGCCCTCATCGAGCATGTGCGCGCGTGGGCGGAGCGCAACGGGTCGGCGAAGGTCTACTGGCTCACCGCGGAATCGAACGCGACGGCCCGTGCCCTCTACGACCGCGTCGCGACCCGGACGGGCATGATCCACTACGAGATAACGCTCGACTGATCCCTGCGCCGAGCGAGGCGGCTGGATCCGGGTCAGGCCAGCGCGTCCGCCAGGGGAACGAGGTCGAGGGAGTGGGCGTTCGCGACGCCCGCGTTGACGACGGCGCCGCCGACGGTGTTGAGACCGGCCGCCAGCGCGGTATCCGAACGCAGCGCATCGCGCCAGCCGTGCCGTGCGATCTGCCGGATGTAGGGCAGCGTCGCATTCGTGAGGGCCGAGGTCGAGGTGTTCGGCACGGCGCCGGGCATGTTGGCGACGCAGTAGAACACGCTGCCGTGCACGGGGAACGTGGGGTCGGCGTGCGTCGTCGGACGCGTGTCGGCGAAGCATCCGCCCTGGTCGACCGCGATGTCCACGAGCACCGATCCCGGACGCATCCGCGCGACCATGTCGTTCGTCACGAGCTTGGGCGCCTTCGCACCGGGAATGAGCACCGATCCGATGACCAGATCCGACGCGACGACGGCGCGATCGAGGTCGAAGGGGTTGGATGCCGCGGTCTTGACGCGCCCCTGAAAGTGATCGTCGAGGTAGCGCAGGCGCTGCACATTCGTGTCGAAGATCGTGACGTCGGCACCGAGGCCCACGGCGATCACGGCGGCGTTCGCTCCCGCGACGCCACCGCCGATCACGGTGACGGTGGCGGGGCGCGTGCCCGGCACGCCCGACATGAGCAGCCCGAGTCCGCCCGCCGAACGCATCAGCGTCGCCGCGCCGACGGTCGGCGCGAGTCGGCCCGCGACCTCGCTCATCGGCGCAAGAAGGGGCAGGCCTCCGCCGACCAGCTGCACCGTCTCGTACGCGATCGCGGTGACACCGTCAGAGATCAGACGCTCCGTGAGGGGCCGATCCGCCGCGAGGTGCAGGTAGGTGAAGAGCACGAGGTCATCGCGGAAGTAGTCGTACTCGCTCGCAATCGGCTCTTTGACCTTGAGGAGCAGTTCGGCGCGTGCCCAGACCTCGGCGGCATCTTCGAGCATCGTCGCACCGGCGGCTTCGTACTCGGCGTCGGGCATCGACGAGCCGAGGCCGGCTCCGCGCTGCACGAAGACCTCGTGGCCCACGGCGACCAGGTCGTGGACGCCCGCCGGCGTCATGGCGACGCGGTATTCGTTGTTCTTGATCTCGGTGGGGATGCTGATGCGCATTATGTGTTCCTCTCCGCTCCGCCGTTGGAGCGCTTTGTGCTCTGGGTGAGAGCGGTCAGACCGAGGGGCGGATGGCCCCGACGGTGGTGCCGCCGCCGTGGACGGCGAGCGGGAGCTTGGACATGGTGTCGGCGACGTCTTGAGACGACAGCGCGCCGGCACGCTCGAGCAGCCGCAGCGCGACGGCCGTGCCGGCGCGGCCCGAGCCGTCGAGCACCTTGACGACCGTGGTCGTGCCATCGGGAGCGACCATCGTCATGACACCCTCGGCGCCGCTCTTGGCGAAGACCCCGAGCCGCTCGATCGCGACCGTGTCGGGGCGGCCGGGACCATCGATCGTCCACGGGTGTGCGCGCACCGCCTGCACGAGCGCGCCGGCGCTGCGGTGCAGGGCGAACGGCGATGTCGTCGAGGCCGTGCCGATGCGGTGCACGGCACGAGCGAATCCGAAGACGGTCAGAGCATAGATCGGGGCACCGCAGCCGTCGACCGCGCTCGCCGTGATCTTCTCCCCGGTCAGGCGCTCGATGACTTCGCGGATGTGCATCTGGACCGGGTGATTCAGGTCGAGGTACGAGGCGGTGTCCCAGCCGTTCGCGACGCACGCGGCGAGCATTGCGGCGTGCTTGCCCGAGCAGCTCATGCGAACGGATGTCGGCTGCCCGAGGTCGCGCACGAGCTCATTGCGCGTCGCGGGGTCGATCGGCCACGCGGCAGGGCAGCCGAGGTCGTCTTCGCCGAGTCCGACGGCCGAGAGCATGGCGCGCACGACGTCGACGTGTCGGTCCGTGCCGGAGTGGCTCGCCGTGGCGAGACCGAGCTGCTCGCCCTCGAGCGTCGCCCCCGCGGTGAGGCATGCGAGGGCCTGCAGAGGCTTGAGGCTGGAGCGGGGGAGGAACAGTGCCGAGGCGTCGCCGAGCTTTTCGACGACGGTGCCGTCGGGGGCCAGGGTGATGGCGACTCCGGCGTGCCGGGATTCGACGAAACCGCTGCGTTCGACGACGGCGAGCTCGACGGCTCCCGTCAGTGGAAAGGTCTGCGGCATCCGGAAATCCTATCGCCGTGCGGGGGGTATGCGCGTGCCAGACTGTGTCGCATGTGGGGCGAGCATCGGTACTCCGTACGAAGCACGTGGACGGGCGACCGCGGAACGGGCACGTCGGGCTATCGCGACTACGACCGCAGTGTCACGCTCGAGGTCGACGGCAAGCCCACGCTGCTCGCCTCGGCCGACAAGCCCTTCCGCGGGGATCCGACGCGCTGGAACCCTGAAGACATGCTGCTGTCCGCGCTGAGCGAGTGCCACCTGCTGGCGTACCTGCACGCGTGCGTACAGGCGGGCGTCGTGGTCGTCGCGTACGAAGACGAGGCGACGGGCGTCTTGGAGCTCGACGGTCGCGGCGGGGGAGCCTTCCGTGAGGTCGTGCTGCGCCCGCGGGTCACGGTCGCCGACGCGTCGATGACGGATGCCGCGACGGCAGCCCACACGCAGGCGGCGCAGTGGTGCTTCATCGGCAACTCGGTGAACTTCCCCGTGCGCCACGAGCCGTCGGTCGAGGTCGTCAGAGGCGCTCGTGGGGGAGGACCTGCTTGATCCGCTCGATCGGGCTCTGCGCGGGCAGCTCGTTGTAGGCGTTGGCGAGCTCTTGGCCCGACAGTGCGTGGATCGCCGCCATGATCTCGTCCGTCGCGATGCGCCGGGCGCGACCCGACGTCGCGGGCCCCGCATGCGACAGATCGAGGGGCTCGCCGAACTTCACGGTGATGCGGTGCTTGAGCGACGGGGCCGAGGCGCCGACCGGCATGACCTTGTCGGTGCCGATGAGGCCGACGGGAACGACCGGTGCGCCGGTCTGCAGGGCGAGGAAGGCCACGCCCGTGCGGCCCTTGTACAGGCGCCCGTCGAGTGACCGCGTGCCTTCGGGATAGAGCGCGACGGCGCGGTCGTCTTCGAGCAGCTGACGCTGCTGATCGAGGGCATCGAGGGCGGCCTGTCCGGCGCCGCGCTGCACGGGAATCGCGCCGATCGCCGTGAAGAAGGTGCGCGAGACCCATCCTTTGGCGCCTGTGCCGTCGAAGTAGCTGGACTTCGCGAGGAAGTGCACGGGGCGGGGGGCTGCCACGGGGATCGCGATCGAGTCGATGAAAGACAAATGATTGCTCGCGAAGATGACCGGACCGGTGCGCGGCACGTTCTCTTTGCCGATGACACGGGGGCGGTACATGATTCGTGCGAGGGGGGTGAGCACCATGCGCCCGAGCGCGTACGTCGCCCCCATGCGGCGCGCCGGCTCACCGGCAGCGCTGTCGGCGGGCTCAGGTACGTCGGCAGAAGTCACCGAACGAGATTACTCCCGACCGCATACCGGGCTGGGCATGTCCTTCACAGCCGGAGCAAAGGAGAATGGTGAAGGATGGAACCTCCGCCTATCGAACACGAGGTTCCTCCGTGCGCATCCGCTCCCTCGCCGCTGTATCCGTCTCCGCCGTCGCGCTGCTCGCTCTCGCGGGCTGCTCGTCTCCCGACCCCGCAGCGACGCCGACGTCGACCGCGGACGCGGGCGGCGACCTGTGCGCGGTCGCCCAGCCTTCCGGCCCGATCGTCGAGTCGCTCGAGGTGGGCGGTGAGGTCGGCGAGTCCGCGACGATCGAGTTCGACGGCCCGCTGACCGTCGAGACCGCCGAGCGCCTCGTGATCGAAGAGGGCGATGGCGACCCGCTCTCGGACGGCGACCTCGTCACGTACGCTCTGACCGTCTTCGACGCGACCAGCGGCGAGGAGACCGGCACCGAGGGCTACGGCGAAGATCTGCTGCCCGTGCAGGTTTCGGTCGGCACCGGCCCCGACCAGTTCTTCGGCTGCGCCACCGTGGGCTCGCGCATCGCGATGGCTCTTCCCGAGTCCGAGGGCTCGCCCGCCGCCATCTGGGTTCTCGACGTGCTCGGCACGAGCGAGTCGGTCGCCTGGGGCGAAGAGCAGGACCCCGTCGACGGCTTCCCCACGGTCGAGCTCGACGAGTCGGGTGCCCCGACCGTGACGCTGCCCGAGGGCGACATTCCGACCGAGTTCGAGAAGGCCACGCTCAAGAAGGGCGACGGCGCCGAGGTCAAGGAAGGCGACGCTGTGCTCGTTCAGTACCACGGCGTCTCGTGGAACGACGGCGAGGTCTTCGACCAGAGCTGGGGCAGCCAGCCGTTCAGCTTCTCGACCAGCGGTGGTGTCGTGCAGGGCTTCGCCGACGCCGTCATCGGCGAGACCGTCGGTTCGCAGGTCATCGCGGTGCTCCCGCCCTCGGCCGCGTACGGAGAAGGCGAGATCAACGAGGAAGACCTCGTCGGTCAGACCCTGGTCTTCGTCGTCGACATCCTCGCGGCCGCCTCTCCTGCCGCTCAGTGACACAAGCGCGGGTCGGCTGGGTGACCATGCCGGCCCGCGTCTAAGCTGACGGGATGCGTCGCGTCCTGATCCTCGGCTCCACCGGTTCGATCGGAACGCAGGCGCTCGACGTCATCCGCGGCAACCCCGGTCGTTTCGAGGTCGTGGGGCTGTCCGCCGGATCCAACCGCACCATGCTCGCGGCGCAGGCCGACGAGTTCGGCGTCGAGCACACGGCCCTCGGTGCCGTCGAGGCAGAGCAGCTCGTGCGCGACATCGACGCCGACGTCGTGCTGAACGGGATCACGGGCTCAGTGGGCCTCGGGCCGACGCTCGCTGCGCTGGAGGCCGGACGCACGCTCGCCCTGGCCAACAAGGAATCGCTCATCGTCGGCGGTGCGCTCGTCACCTCGATCGCCGCACCCGGTCAGATCGTGCCGGTCGACTCGGAGCACTCCGCCATCGCTCAGGCCCTGCGCGCCGGCGAGCGTCACGAAGTGCGCCGCCTCGTGCTCACGGCATCCGGGGGCCCGTTCCGAGGCCGCTCGCGCGACGAGCTCGACGCCGTGACGCCGGCCGAAGCGCTCGCCCACCCCACATGGGACATGGGGCGCGTCGTCACGACGAACTCCGCGACACTCGTGAACAAGGGTCTCGAAGTGATCGAGGCGCACCTGCTCTTCGGGGTGCCGTACGGCGACATCGAGGTGGTCGTGCATCCGCAGTCGATCGTGCACTCGATGGTGGAGTTCACCGACGGGTCTACGATCCTGCAGGCCTCCCCGCCGGACATGCGGCTGCCGATCTCGCTGGGTCTGGACTGGCCGCACCGGATCGCGGGCGTGGGTGCGCCGCTGGACTGGACGGCCGCGACATCCTGGGCCTTCGAGCCGCTCGACGCCGAGGCGTTCCCCGCTGTTTCGCTCGCGAAGCGCGTCGGACGCGCCGGAGGAACCTACCCCGCCGTCTTCAACGCCGCCAACGAGCAGGCCGTCGACGCCTTCCACGAGAAACGACTCTCGTTCCCCGGAATCGTCGAGACCATCGAGCGTGTCGTCGACATGCACGAAGCGCCGACCGAGTTGACGCGCGAAAGCCTCGCCGAGGCCGAGACGTGGGCGCGCGCCACCGCCGACCGCATCATGGCGAGCGCATAGCCGCGTCGCCGCGTCAGAACGCTGGGCGCAGCGGGTCGGACGGCGGCGTCTCGTCGCCGGCGTACGGCACAGGCCAGCGCGAGTCGGGCACCGGCCAGCCGGCGGCGCGCAGCGCGCGACGGGCCAGCTCACGCGCCGAGTAGGGTGCGCGGTTGCCGCGGATGTCCCGGTAATCCTGATGACCCGGCCCAGCCCACAGGATCGCGTCGCCCTCACCCACGAGCGAGATCGCCTCGATGATCGCGCGCTCGGGCGGCGTGTACTCGTGGATCTCGGCGTCGGGCCGAGCACGGCGCGCGCCCTCGATGAGAGTCGCGCGGATGGACTCAGGATCCTCGAACCGCGGGTGGTGGTCGGTGATGACGAGGATGTCGCTGCCTTCGGCCGCCGTGCGCCCCATATCGAGGCGCTTCGTCGCGTCGCGGTCGCCGTCGGCGCCGACGAGCATGACCACCTTGCCGGGGGTCACCCGGCGGACGGCCGCGAGGGTCTTCTCGAAGGCATCCGGAGTGTGTCCGAAGTCGACGTACACGGCGGGTCCGCGGTCGCCTGAGACGAGCTCGGTGCGGCCGGGCAGATAGGCCGTGATGCGTCCCCCGTCGAGGGCGTCGCGCACGCGCTCCCACGCGTATCCGGCCTCGAGGATCATGACGATCGCGAGCGCGGCGTTGGCGGCCATGTGCGTGCCGATGACGGGCACGACGGTCGTGAGGGTGCGGCCTTCTGGCCCCGTGAGGCGGAAGCGGGTGCCGTCCTGTCGCTCATCGAGCACCTCGACGACCCAGTCGGCCGCGCGTGCGGCATCGGGATCGACAGCCACGGCAGGCATGCCGACCGTGAGCGCGGGGATCTCGCTGCGGGCGAGGATCTCGGCGCCGGAGGGGTGGTCGATGCTGATGACGGCACGTCGGGCCCGATCGGGGCGGAACAGCGGCATCTTCGCCTCGAAGTACTCGCGCATGTCGGCGTAATCGTCGAGGTGGTCGTGCGTGAGGTTCGTGAAGCCCGCGACATCGAACACGAGACCGTCGACGCGGCGGCGGCTCAGCGCCTGAGCGCTCACCTCGACGGCTACCGCTTCGACGCCGCGCTCGCGCATGAGGGCGAGCAGTGAGTGCATCTCGTACGCTTCGGGCGTCGTCAGGCGCGACACGATGATCTGACCCGCGATGTGCCGCTCGGCCGTCGATGACAGGCCCGTCACCACCCCGAGCTGGCCCAGGATGCCCTCGAGCAGGTGCGAGACGCTCGTCTTGCCGTTGGTCCCGGTCGTGCCGAACAGAATCGGCAGGTCATCGTCGCGCCCCGTGCCGTAGACCCACGCCGACAGGTCGCCGAGCAGCCCCCGCGGGTCGTCGACGACGAGCACGGGAAGACCGGATGCCTCGGCGAGGTCGGCTCCGGCGGCATCCGTCACGACCGCCACAGCGCCCTTGGCGGCGGCGGTCTGGGCGAACTCGGCGCCGTGGCGCGTGCCGCCCTGCGCGGCGACGAAGAGGTCGCCGGGGCGAAGATCCGCCGTTGCGAGGGTCAATCCGCTCAGCTGGACGCCGGCGGTGGAGCCGCGCACGTCGGCGTTGAAGCGGGCGGCGAGATCATCGAGCGCGTGGACGGGCGGAGCATCCGGCCGGAGAACAGGCGGGAGGTTCGAGAGGGGGGAGTCGCTGGGCATGGCCAGTCCATCTAATCACCCGCGCGGGGTGTCCTGGGAAGGCCGAGGATGCGGCCTTCCCAGGATCGCCTCAGCGCTTGGCTGAACGGCCTCGCACGAGCGCGACGCCGAGGGCCGCGAGCGCCGCGACGAGGGCGCCACCGGCCAGCCAGCGAGCGGTTGTGTCGTCACCCGCGACGGATGCCGATACGGCCTCGCCGTCATGTCCGGACGCCGAGCCCTCTTCGGCCTCCGCAGCATCGCCCGCGTCGCCGTGTCCGTCACCGGCCGCGACCGCTTCGCCGACCTCGACGAGCGGTGCCGGTGCGGCGAGGTCGTGCGGATCCTGGCCGTCCTCGGCGATCTCGCTCCAGTCGTTCGAGCCCTCGGCGCACTCCTGCAGCACGGGGAAGGCGAGGGTCTGGCCTGCGGTTCCCTCTTCGAACATCGCGTCGATCGAGACCGTGGCCTTCAGCCCGTCGTCGATCGCCTTGTCGGCGGTGAACGTCACCGTCTCGGGCACACCGTCGGCGCCGTCTTCGCGCGTGACGGTCCAGCCGCCCTGCACGATGGGTGTCGCGTTGCCGACCCCGTCGGGGATCGTGATGACGATCGCGGTCGTCGGCGAGCCGTCGCAGCCGTGCGAGAACGAGAAGGTCAGCGTCTCGGTCGTGCCCGCCGAGACCGCTCCGGGGTCGACGTGCACGTGCGCCGATGCGGCGACGGGGATCGCCACGGCGAGGGCGACGCCGCCGATGATTCCGGCGGTGAGCAGGCGGGAGAAGCGGGAAGTGGTCATGAGTGTCTCTTTCGTCGTCGGTGGGCGCCGCCCGGATCCGGGCGTGCGCGAGGTTCCCCCGCCGTGGCGCGGCAGGGGCGGGTGCAGCCCTCAGGCTGCGGCGACGACGACGGGAGGACCCCGCCGGGCGAGGTCATCGGCGAGACGCGCCCGCAGGGGCGCGAGGCGAGGGGAGACCGCACGCGTCAGCACGACGGGCCACGGCAGCACGACGACATCCGGCGTGAGTGCGAACAGGCGTGCGATGCCACGGCCGAGCGCCCGCAGCATCCGCTCGCCCCGGTGCAGCAGAGCGACCGTGATGACGGCGGCGGCCATGTGCGCGACGAACATTCCGAGGTCGGGGTGGACGGATGCCGTGCTCGCGCCGCCCGTCAGGAGGGGGCGGCCGTGCACGTGACCGCGCACCGTTCCGCCCGCGCCCGCCGTCGCGGCGAACGCCACGTGGAAGAGCACCTGTGCGCTGAGAACGGTGAGGGCCAGACGCGCGAGCCCGAGTCGCCGGCCCGCGAGGACGACGGCGAAGGGTGCGGCCAGCACGGCGACGACCCCGATCAGCAGGGGAGCGGGCGCCTCGCCCCCTCCGACCGTGTGCGACACAGCGGCTGTCCACGTCGCGACCGCGGCGGCGGCAGCGCCGCGCAGCGTCCGGGTGTGGCGCGTGTGCATGGGATCCTCTCCGATCGTCACAGTAGAGCACGCGCGGGCTCCGAGCCAACGCAAAGCCGCGCGCAGGTACCGTGTGCGTGTGGAGTTTCTCGCATTCGTGATCGGCGTCGTGCTGCTCGTCGTCGGTCTCGCCGTGTCGATCGCCCTCCACGAGATCGGTCACCTCGTTCCTGCCAAGCGATTCGGCGTGCGCGTCGGCCAGTACATGGTCGGGTTCGGGCCCACCCTGTGGTCGCGCCGCGTCGGTGAGACCGAGTACGGCGTCAAGGCGATCCCGGTCGGCGGCTACATCTCGATGGCGGGCATGTATCCGCCCTCGCCCGCAGAGCGCGGCGGTCGCGCCGGAGGCGGCTTCTTCGCGACGATGGTGCAGGATGCCCGCGCCGCGAACGACGAGACGCTCGAGGCGGGCGCCGAGGACGGCGTCTTCTACCGCCTGCCGGTGTGGAAGCGCGTCGTCATCATGCTCGGCGGGCCGCTCATGAACTTCCTCTTCGCGATCGTGCTCTTCGCGATCCTGCTGAGCGGCATCGGCGTGCAGAGCGCGACGACCTCGGTCGCCCGGGTGAGCGAGTGCGCCATCCCCGCATCTGCCGAGCGCACGCAGTGCGAGCCGTCGGATCCGCGCGCGCCGGCCGCTGAGGCCGGGATCCTGCCCGGTGATGTCGTGCTCGCCGTCGACGGAACGCCCGTGACGACCTTCGCCGAGGCATCCGACATCATCCGCGCCTCGGCACGCGACACGATCCCCATCCTCATCGAACGCGACGGTGTCGAGCAGACGCTGCGGGTGACGCCGGTGCCGGTCGAGCAGCCCGTGACCGATGACCGCGGCTATCCGATCCTCGATGCCGACGGCGATGTGCAGTACGCAGACGTCGGGTTCGTCGGCATCGGTCCGACCGTCGCCTACGTGCGCCAGCCCATCTGGTCGGGCCCGCAGGCCGCCGTCGAGAACGTCGCGGCCGTCGCCGGCATCATCTGGCAGCTGCCGGTGAAGATCTGGGAGACCGGCGTCGCGCTCGTGACGGGCGATGAGCGCGATCCGAACGGTCCGCTCAGCATCGTCGGGGCCGGGCGCCTGGCCGGAGAGGTCGCCGCGTCGGAGTCTCCGATCCTCAACCGCACGGCGGGGTTCCTGGGGCTCCTCGCCTCGCTCAACATCGCGCTGTTCGTGTTCAACCTCATTCCGCTGCTGCCCCTCGACGGCGGGCACGTCGTCGTGGCGCTCTGGGACGGCATCAAGCGCGCGTGGGCGAAGCTGTTCCGACGTCCGCCGCCCAAACCCGTCGATGCGACGAGACTCGTGCCCGTTACGCTCGCCGTCTTCATCGCGCTGCTCGTGATGGGTGGCGTGCTCATCCTCGCCGACCTGTTCAACCCGATCTCGCTGTTCTGACGCCGGGCAGCGCCCGCGGTCAGGGCGCGAATCGGGTCAGCGCAGGGCGTGAGCGACGAGTCGTTCCAACGTGGCGATGCCGTCGCGGGACAGGATCGACTCGAGGTGGCCCTGGACCGACGCGAATCCGGGGCCGCGCAGCGCGTACACGTCGCCCGTGGCATCCGCCGAGATCTCCGCTTCGCCCACGTGCGTCGTCCCCGCGGGGACGCGCGCCGTGAACGTGTTGTAGAAGCCGATGGAGGCGGGTTCGCCGAAGATGTCGACCGTCTTCTGCAGTCCCTGATGGGGGGACGCCAGGGGGGCCAGCTCGATGCCGAGCGAGTCGGAGAGGATCTGGTGGCTGAGGCAGACCGCGAGGAGCGGCCGCTCGCTCGCGCGACGTCGGGCGACGACATCGCGCATGCGCGCCATGCGGGGGCTGTTCGCATCGCGTGGGTCGCCGGGACCCGGGCCCGCGACGACGAGCTCGGCCGTCTCGATCTGGGCGTCGGTGACGGCGTGCCACGGCGCGATCTCGACGACGAGGCCGAGTCGGCGCAACTGGTGGGCGAGCATCGTGGTGAAGCGGTCCTCGGCGTCGACGACGAGCGCTGTGCGCCCCGCGAACGGTCCGTCGCCCTCCGGGTCCTGCGGGTTGAGCCAGAACTGCGCGAGACGGGCGTTGCGCGACTGCAGGAGGGCGCTGATCTCGGGGTCGTCGGCCAGGCGGCGCGGCTCGGCGGCGGGCTCGTCTTCGTCGATGGTCGCCACGGGGGCGGCGCTGTCGCGCGGGATCGCGCCGATCGCGCCGAGAACTCCGGCGGCCTTGCCGTGCGTCTCGCCGACCTCGCCGTCGGGGTCGGAGTGGCGCACGAGGGTCGCGCCGACGGGCACCCGCAGGCGGCCGCCTGCGAGGTAAGCAGTGCGGATCAGGATCGGCGCGTCGAGATCGTGCGTCGCCCCTCCCGCAGCGGGTGTCCGACCCCGCCCGCCGATCGGCGTGAACAGTGCGGCCACGCCCGAGTAGTAGCCGCGAGGTGTGGGCTCATGCCGCTCGATGACCGCGCAGGCGTTCTGCATGGGCGATCCGGTGACCGTCGGCGCGAACATCGTCTCGCGCAGGATGTCGCGGGGATCCATCGTGCTGCGCCCGCGCAGGACGTACTCGGTGTGCGTGAGGCGCGACATCTCCTTGAGATGCGGTCCGGTGATCCGCCCACCGTCCGAGCAGACGGCGCTCATCATCTTGAGTTCTTCGTCGACGACCATGAAGAGCTCTTCGGTCTCTTTCGTCGATCGCAGGAACTCGGTCAGCGACTCGGTTGTCGCGCCCCCCTCGGGGTGGCGGAACGTGCCCGAGATCGGGTTCATCGTGACCACTCCGTCGTGCGCGCTCACGTGCGCCTCCGGGCTCGCGCCGACGGCGATGTGGTCGGGGGTGACGACGACGAACGTCCAGTACGCACCGCGTTCGTGCTCGAGCAGCGCACGGAACCACGTCAGCGCTGCGACGGTGGCATCCGTCCCGACATCCGCGGTGAAGTCGCGGCGGATCACGAAGTTCGCGCCCTCGCCCCGACCGATCTCATCTGCGATGACGCGACGCACGATGTCGGCGTAGTCGTCGTCGGAGATGTCGAAGCCGGCATCGTCGAGGGGGACCGGCTGCGACGGGAGAGCTGCGATGACCTCGTCGCGTGCCAGGTGCTCGTGCGTCGTCACGACGAGGCAGCGCAGCGGCGCGTTGTCGTCGTGGCACGTGAAGCCGCGTTCGCGCACTTGGCGGTAGGGCACGAGCGCGAGGACTTCGCGCGGCGTGCCGTCGGCGTCTTCGAGGGGGATGTCCGCGAGCAGATCGACGTCGACGACGTCGCCTCGCAGCAGCTCGACGGTCTCACCGTTGCGCGCGATGAGGGCGAAGGGGATGCCGCGCGCAGCGAGCTCCCCGATGGTGGAGGAATCGGACCCGGTCATCGTCGGTCTTTCGTCGGGCGGGCAGTCGCCTTACACGAAGAAGACCGCCCGAAGGCGGTCTGTCGTCGTGCGAACACCCGCCTAAGAGACGGGCCACCAGGTGAGGTTCGCGGGCATGCGCCGAAACTACCACAGGCGCCTCTCTCGGCGCCCTGCCAGGCCCCCCCTGCCCCCGCGCCGTAGGCTGGGGGCGTGCCAGCAGTGAACCTCGGAATCCCGCGCGTGCCGGAAGTCCTCTCCCCGCGTCGGAAGAGCCGCCAGATCAAGGTCGGCAAGGTGCTCGTCGGCGGCAATGCGCCGGTGAGCGTCCAGTCCATGACGACGACCCCGACGACGAACATCAACGCGACGTTGCAGCAGATCGCCGAGCTCACGGCGTCGGGCTGCGAGATCGTGCGCGTTGCGGTGCCGTCGCAGGACGATGCCGATGTGCTGCACATCATCGCGGCGAAGAGTCAGATCCCCGTCATCGCCGACATTCACTTCCAGCCGAAGTACGTCTTCCAGGCGATCGACGCCGGTTGCGCGGCCGTGCGGGTCAATCCCGGCAACATCCGCCAGTTCGACGACAAGGTGGGCGACATCGCCGCCGCGGCGAAGGCCGCAGGAGTATCGCTGCGCATCGGCGTCAACGCCGGATCGCTCGACAGGCGCCTGCTCGAGAAGTACGGCAAAGCCACTCCCGAAGCCCTCATGGAGAGCGCCGTGTGGGAGGCCTCGCTGTTCGAGGAGCACGACTTCCACGACTTCAAGATCTCGGTCAAGCACAACGACCCGATCGTGATGGTGAAGGCGTACCGCCTGCTCGCCGAGCGCGGCGACTGGCCGTTGCACCTCGGGGTGACCGAGGCCGGTCCCGCCTTCCAAGGCACGATCAAGTCCGCCACGGCGTTCGGCATTCTGCTCGCCGAGGGCATCGGCGACACGATCCGGGTGTCGCTGTCGGCCCCGCCGGCAGAAGAGGTCAAGGTCGGACACCAGATCCTGCAGTCGCTCAACCTGCGCGAGCGCAAGCTCGAGATCGTCTCGTGCCCGTCCTGCGGGCGGGCTCAGGTCGACGTCTATACGCTGGCCGACAACGTCACCGAGGGCCTGAAGGACATGACCGTGCCGCTGCGCGTGGCCGTGATGGGCTGCGTCGTGAACGGCCCGGGTGAGGCACGCGAGGCCGATCTGGGTGTGGCATCCGGAAACGGAAAGGGCCAGATCTTCGTCAAGGGTCAGGTCATCAAGACCGTGCCCGAAGCCGAGATCGTGCAGACGCTCATCGAAGAGGCGAACCGCATCGCGGCCGAAATGGGTCCGGATGCCGCCGTGGGAACGGCCCAGGTCGTCACCAGCTGACGATCACGCTGCTCGCGGGCGCGTCGAGTCACGGCTCCGCGGCGTAGCGCAGCGACAGCCAATTCTCGCGACACAGGCGCGCTGTGCCCTCGGCGTCGCGTGCGCGAGCCGCGGCGATGATCTCGGCGTGCTGATCGACCGAGTCGCGCCCCGAGTGAGAGCCGAATCTCAGTCGTTCGACGCGGCGCAGCAGGGGAGTCGCGATCTCGAGCACCTCGGTGACGAGGGGGTTGCCGCACGCATGCACGAACGCGCCGTGGAAGCGGTCGTCCTCAGCGAGTGCCGCGTCGGTGTCGCCGGCCTCGATCGCCGCTGCGAACGCGTCGTTGGCCGCCGCGAGGTCATCCAGCTCGGCGTCTGTCATGGCGGGGACGGCAAGTCGCGCGGCCAGCTCGTGCATGGATGCCGCGACCTGCTGCGCGCTGCGTGTCGAATCCGCGTCGAGCGGCGCGATGATCGTTGCGCGTCCCGGCTGCGAGACGACGAGTCCGGCCCGCTCGAGGCGCAGCAGCGCTTCGCGGATCGGGGTGCGGCTGACCCCGAGCCATGCTTCGATCTCGGTGTCGCGCAGGCGCTCGCCGGGAGCGAGCGTGCCGTCGACGATGGCGTCCCGCAACGCGGTGTACACGTTGTCGCGCAGGAGTTCGCGTGCCGGCACGGGGCTGGCAGAGGGGACAGGCATGGAGCTCCTCGCGAGGATGGGTCTTCCGGCATTCTACGGCCGAATCTGACATCCGAAATGCGATATCCAAAATATTGCGGTAGGTTTGCGGCACTTCTTCCCCACGACCTGACGAGGACGACATGGCTATCACCGACTTCGAGCGCTACCCCCTCACCTTCGGGCCGAGCCCGATCCAGCATCTGCCGCGCCTGACGCAGCACCTCGGCGGTGCTCAGATCTGGGCCAAGCGGGAAGACGTCAACAGCGGCCTCGCCTTCGGCGGCAACAAGACCCGAAAGCTCGAATACCTCGTGCCCGAGGCGCTCGCGCAGGGTGCCGACACGCTCGTCTCGATCGGCGGCTACCAGTCCAACCACACCCGTCAGGTCGCCGCGGTGGCCGCGAAGCTCGGGCTCAAGGCCCGCCTCGTGCAGGAGAACTGGGTCGAGTGGCCCGACCCGCTGAGCGACCGGGTCGGCAACATCCAGCTGTCGCGCATCATGGGGGCGAAGGTCACACTCGACTCCGCCGGCTTCGACATCGGCATCCGATCGAGCTGGCAGCAGGCGATCGACGAGGTCGTCGCCGAGGGCGGCAAGCCCTACGCGATCCCCGCCGGTGCTTCGGATCACCCGCTCGGCGGCCTCGGCTTCGCGAACTGGGCCTACGAGGTCGAGCAGCAGGAGCGCGAACTGGGCGTCTTCTTCGACACGATCATCGTCTGCACCGTGACGGGCTCGACTCACGCCGGCATGATCGCCGGCTTCGCGGGACAGGACCGCCCCCGCCGCGTCATCGGTATCGACGCGTCGGCGACGATCGACAAGACCCGCGCTCAGGTCGAGCGCATCGCGCGCAACACCGCCGAGCTCATCGGTCTCGGTCGCGACCTGCGCGATGACGAGATCACGATCCTCGAAGGGTGGGCGGGTGACCTTTACGGCATCCCCGTCGAATCCACGCTCGAAGCCATCCGGCTCGGGGGCTCACTCGAGGCGATGATCACCGACACCGTGTACGAGGGCAAGTCGCTCGCGGGACTCATCGATCTCGTGGCATCGAAGGAGATCCCCGCGACGAGCAACGTGCTCTACGCGCACCTGGGCGGCCAGCTGGCGCTCAACGCATACAGCGGACTGTTTCGTTAGTCTTCCGTGGTGACTGACATAGACGAGGCCGTCGCCCCTTCCGTCAACGACCGCCCCCTCTCGGCCGCTGCGTCGCTCGGCGACGACGTGCTTGATCGGATCGCGCAGCGCGTGCTGTGGCTGTCGACCGCCATCGTCGACGGTGCGAACCGCGGACGCCCGAATCCGTCGGGCGTCAAGGTCGGCGGGCACCAGGCATCGAGTGCGTCGATGGTCGGGATCATGACGTCGTTGTGGTTCTCTGAGCTCACCGCCGACGATCGGGTGTCGGTCAAGCCGCACGCGTCGCCCGCACTGCACGCCATCAACTACCTGCTCGGTGGGCTCGATGCGTCGTATCTGCCGCGCCTGCGCGAAAAGGGCGGCCTGCAGAGCTACCCGAGTCGCACGAAGGACCCCGACACCGTCGACTTCTCGACCGGCAGCGTCGGCATCGGTGCGACGGCGCCGATCTGGGCGGCCCTGTCGCACCGCTATCTGCGTGACCAGTTTCCCGAGACGCCGCGATCGGGGCGCTTCATCTCGCTGCTCGGCGACGCCGAGCTCGACGAGGGTGCCGTGTGGGAGGCCATCTGCGACCCGCAGGTGTCGCGCATGGGCGAGCTGCTGTGGATCGTCGACCTCAACCGGCAGTCGCTGGATCGGGTCATCCCCGACATCCAGATCCAACGGCTGCAGGGGATGTTCGCTGCGGCGGGCTGGCAGGTCCTGACGGTCAAATGGGGGCGGCGCATCCGCGCGATCTTCGAGCGTCCCGGCGGCGACGAGCTGCGGAAACGCCTCGAGTCCATGCCGAACGAGGAATATCAGCGCCTGCTGCGTTCGCATCCGTCCGAGCTGGCGGCGCGCGTCGCCGGCCCCGCGCCGTCCGACGGGTTGCGTGCCTGCGTCGATTCCCTTGAGGAGCAGGAGCTGGCCGCCGCCATCCGCGACCTCGGCGGACACGACATCCGGATGCTGCTGGACACGTACGAGCAGATCGATCCGACCCGCCCGTCGGTGCTCTTCGCCTATACCGTGAAGGGCCGCGGTCTCGCGACCGAGGGGCACCCGAACAACCACTCCGCGCAGCTGAACGCCGCACAGCTCGACGAGCTCGCCGTGCTGTCGGGGACGTCGTTGGATGACCCGTGGCGGGCCTTCGACGACGGCACCGACGAGCAGGCGGTCATCGCAGCCGCGGCCGAACGCCTTCGCCGTCCCGACATCCCGCTCGCGGAACCCACCGCCGTGCCGGCGTCGCTGCCGTGGGGGTACCGGGCGGTCATCTCGACACAGGCGGCGCTGGGCCGTTTCCTCTCGGACCTCACCCGCGCGGCTCCCGACGCCGCGCGCCGCGTCGTGACGCTGAGCCCCGACGTCGCCTCGTCGACGAACCTGGGCGGCTGGATCAATAAGACCGGCGTGTGGGCGGTCGGGGAGCGCCGCGACTGGTTCGCCGACGACGCGGACCGGCTGCTGAAGTGGTCGGAGACATCGAGCGGTCAGCACATCGAACTGGGCATCGCCGAGGTCAACCTCGTGAGCCTCGCCGGCGAACTCGGCGCGACGTGGAGCAGGTGGGGGCAGCCGATCATCCCGATCGCGACGATCTACGATCCGTTCGTCACTCGCGCGCTCGAGCCCTGGTCGTACGGCATCTACGCGGGCGGTCAGTCGATCCTCGTCGGCACGCCCTCGGGGGTGACGCTCGCCCCCGAGGGTGGCGCGCACCAGTCGATCACGACTCCGTCGATCGGGCTCGAGCAGCCCGGTTGCATCGCGTGGGAGCCGGCGTTCGCTCAGGACCTCGAGTGGACGATGCTCGAGGCGATGAGCCGGATCGGCACGCCGGACGGCACGTCGGCGTATTTCCGACTGACCACGCGACCGATCGATCAGGCGCTCGCCCGCCTTCCCGAGGATCCGGCGATGCTCGAGCGTCGCCGGCGGCAGGTCGTGGCGGGTGGGTATCGACTCGTCGACGCGGGCGCGGATGAGGAGGTCACCCTCGTCGGCGTCGGCGCGATCATGCCCGAGGTGCTGTCCGCCGCGGAGCGGCTCGAGAGCCTCGGCGTCGCCGCCGGTGTCGTGTGCCTCACGAGCCCCGACCTCGTCTTCCGCTCACTGCAGAGCCGAGATCGACTCGACGAGTCCTCGCGCAGCGCCATCGTCGACCAGCTCTTTCCTGCATCGCGCACCGTGCCGATCGTCACCGTTGCCGACGGGCATCCGCACACGCTGTCGTTCCTCGCCGCGGTTCGGGGAGACCGCCTCCGCAGCCTCGGCGTCTCGCAGTTCGGCCAGTCGTCGAGCCTCGAGGACGCCTACGCGCTGCACGGCATCGACGTGGTCAGCATCGTCGACGCCGCGCTGGATCTGCTCGGACGCTGAGGCGCAGCCACCGTCACGGTGCTGCGCGCGGCGTGAGAAGCGGGCTCACCGCCCGGCGCCGTCCCACCACTCCAGCACGCGCGTGCCGATGAGTGTCAGCCAGCGCGACGGCTCGCCCGGTGGCACGTCGATGTCGAACCACGTGCGTCCGTCCAGCCGACCTTCCTGCAGCCAGGTGCCGTCGGGCCGCCGCGCCGCGCGCACCGTCTCGATCGCGTCGGCGAGGCGAGGATCGGGAGCGGTTCCCTCGAGGAGCGCTGCCGCGCGGAAATGGTCCAGCGCGGCAAGTGTGCTGTAGCGATACCGGTTCGGATAGAGGAACTGCGTCGCGAACTCTCCTACGACCTCACCCGTCGACAGTCGATGCAGCAGTCGACGCTCGAGCAGGTACTCCTGGCCGGCGTGGCGGGCGGCGCGCAGGGCGGGGTCGGGCGTCACCTGCTCGTACGACAGGATGCCGCGGACCGCGTTGAGGGTGGAGTGGAAGGAGGAGCGCACCGAATCGCCCTCTTCCGCTTCGCAGTTCCAGCCTCCGTCTGCGAGGCGATGCTCGGGGAACCATGCAACCAGCCGCGACACATCTGCGCCGAGCCAGACGCCGTTGGCGAGAGTGAAGGAGTTGATGCAGACATCGACCTCGCCGCCCCAGTAGGGGAGATCGTCATACTCCCACCGGCTGTGGGCAGCGAGACGCTCCGCCGTATCGCCCAGTGACTCGGCGTCGAGGCCCCACTCCCGCAGGTCCTTCAGTGCCCAGGTCGTCCCGACCCACGGCTGGCCCGGCTCGTCACGCTCGGCGCTGTCGAAGTAACCGCGCGGGAAGTATGCGCCCCCGGCCCACTGGCCGTCGGCGTCCTGCTGGGCCAGCAGCGCGGCGCCGAACCCCTCGGTCGCGACGCGTCGCCGGGTCGCCTGCCAGACCTCTTCCGGAGCGCCACTCAGATCGCGCTCAACCTGCCAGCGCAGGGCCGGGTCCGAATCCAGAAGCCACGCCGTCACCGGCGCTTCGAGAGCCATGTCAGCACGGTACGCCCGGTCGTCGACACGGTAAAGACCCGGGCGCTCGCTGCGGCGAGGGTGCAGCGAGTGCCGTGCACGGGTCGGGCGTAGGGTGGCGGCGTGCACAAGATCTTCGGAATGAGCTTCGGGCGGATCTATCCGCTCTACGTCGCCAAGGTCGAGCGGAAGGGACGCACGAAGGAGGAGCTCGACGCGGTGCTCCGCTGGCTCACCGGCTTCGACGACGCGGCTCTCGCACGCCACATCGAGGAGGAGACAGACCTGACCTCGTTCTTCGAGGACGCGGCTCTGAACCCCGCGGCCGAGCAGATCACGGGGGTCATCTGCGGCGTGCGGGTCGAGGAGATCGAGGACCCCCTGATGCAGAAGATTCGCTACATGGACAAGCTCGTCGACGAGCTCGCACGAGGCAAGACCATAGAGAAGGTGCTCCGCGCGGGCTGACCGCTGCACACGCTTCCGGGGTTCAGGGAACCCGCGACGCGACCCGCGCCCTAGACTTGTCGCTCGTGGTCACCCGTCTCTCGCACTTCTTCCTCCGCACGCTCCGCGAAGACCCCGCCGATGCCGAGGTCACCAGTCATCGACTGCTCGTGCGCGCGGGCTACATCCGCCGCCAGGCGCCCGGCGTCTTCGCCTGGCTGCCGCTCGGCCTGCGGGTCAAGGGCAAGATCGAGCAGATCGTCCGCGACGAGATGGCGGCGGCGGGTGCCTACGAAGTGCACTTCCCGGCGCTGCTGCCGCGCGATCCGTACGAGCAGACCGGCCGGTGGGAGGAGTACGGCGATGCGCTGTTCCGCCTGCAGGACCGCAAGGGAGCCGACTACCTGCTCGCGCCCACACACGAAGAGGTCTTCACTCTGCTCGTGAAGGACATGTACTCGTCGTACAAGGACCTGCCGCTGACGATCTACCAGATCCAGGACAAGTACCGCGATGAGGCGCGTCCCCGCGCCGGCCTCCTGCGCGGGCGAGAGTTCACGATGAAGGACGCCTACTCGTTCGACGCGAGTGACGCGGGCCTCGAGGCGAGCTACCAGGCGCAGCGCGACGCGTACGAGCGCATCTTCCAGCGTCTGGGCCTCGAGTACGTCATCGTGCAGGCGGATGCGGGCGCCATGGGCGGATCGCGCTCCGAGGAGTTCCTGCACCCGACGCCGGTGGGCGAGGACACCTTCGTGCGCTCGGCCGGCGGCTATGCCGCCAATGTCGAGGCGTTCACGACGGTCGTACCCGAGCCGATCCCGTTCGACGGCCTGCCCGCTCCCGTCATCTTCGACTCGCCGGACACACCGACGATCGACACGCTCGTCGCACACTCGAACGCCGTGCTGGACGGCGAATACACCGCGGCCGACACGCTCAAGAACGTCGTGCTCGCCCTCACGCACCTCGATGGCACGCGCGAGCTCGTCATCATCGGGCTGCCGGGTGATCGCGACGTCGACGACAAGCGGGTCGAGGTCGCCTTCGCCCCGGCCGAGGTCGAACCGGCGACGCCCGAGGACTTCGAGCGCCACCCGCTGCTGGTCAAGGGCTACATCGGCCCCTGGTCCGAGATGGGACCGATCCTCGGCGAAGAGTCGGCGACCGGCATCCGGTATCTGCTGGATCCGCGGGTCGTCGACGGCACGGCGTGGATCACGGGCGCGAACATCGACCAGAAGCACGTGCACTCGCTCGTCGCGGGTCGTGACTTCACCGCCGATGGTTTCATCGAGGTCGCCACGGTGCGCGCGGGAGACCCCGCACCCGACGGCTCGGGCCCCGTCGAACTCGCCCGCGGCATGGAGATCGGCCACGTGTTCCAGCTCGGACGCAAGTACGCCGAGGCGCTCGGGCTCAAGGTGCTCGACGAGAACGGCAAGCTCGTGACCGTCACGATGGGTTCGTACGGCATCGGCATCACCCGCATCCTCGCGATCATCGCCGAGCTCAACAACGACGACAAGGGCCTCGTGTGGCCCGAATCCGTCGCCCCGTTCGACGTGCACGTGGTCGCGACAGGACGCGATGCCGCAGCCTTCGAGCTTGCCGAAGCGGTGTCCGCCGAGCTCGAGGCCGCGGGCTTCGACGTGCTCTACGACGACCGCCCGAAGGTTTCGCCCGGCGTCAAGTTCGGTGACGCCGAGCTCGTCGGCGTCCCGCACATCGTCATCGTCGGACGCGGCGCCGCGGCCGGCGAGGTCGAGCTGTGGGATCGCCGCACCGGCCAGCGCGACGTCGTCCCCGCCGCCGAGGCGGTCAGCCGCCTCCGCCGCTGAGGCGGGCCCGGTCGCTCAGAACCGGACTCGTCCGTGGCGCATCGTGTCATCGGGGGAGTCGCGAGTGACGAGCGCCTTGAGCATGCCCGCCGCCGTGACGAGCCTGCCGCTCTTGGGCTCCCAGAACTCGCACTCCACGGGCGTGACCCGCAGCAGGGTGATGCCGGGGGTCTGGAGCCCGTCTTCGAACCAGATGTCCAGCGACGAGGTGTACAGCTCCTCCATCTTGGAACGGTCGTCGACGACGCTCGCCTTGCCTGCTATCGACACGTAGCGGTGCCCTTTGGGGTCGATGTAGGACAGTCCGACGTCACGCTCGGCCTGGGCCTCGTCGATCTTCTTGGTGTCTTCGAGGGTGAAGAACCAGATCGCCGCGTCGTCGTCCATCTGCCTCGTGCTCATCGGCCGGGCGACGAGGTGACCCTCGGGGTCCTGGGTGGTCAGCATCGTCAGATCGATGTCCTCGACGAGCTCCTTCACCCGGGCGATCGCCTCGGGCCCGGTCACTTCCTGCGCCTCGCTGTCTGTCATGGCTCCAGCCTCGGCGGATGGCATGGCCGCCGCGAGGGGATTGACAGCCGGGGCGGCGACGTCTAACCGTCCAGCTTCGCGTAGCGGGCGCGGAACACGGTGAAGACGCCGTATATGACGAACCCGCCACCGACGAGCCCTGCCAGAAGGTGACCGAGGAAGAGTTCCAGAAGGGCGTCGATGGCGCCGTCGAGCCCACCCGCGGCCGCGGCGTCCTTCTGCACCGCGGCGGCGACCACGAGGACGCCGACGACCCCGAGTGAGATGCCCTTCGCGATGAAGCCGACGCTCCCGGCCACCGTGAGCCCATGACCTCGTTTGCCGTCGGGGAGGTCCATCCGTTTCCGGAAGCTGCGCAGCACGCCCATCACGATGAAGGAGACGCCTCCGATCGCGATCCCCAGCCCCGTCAGGCCGAGAACGAAAGGGCCTCCCGGAAGCTGCAGCACGCCGCGACTCGCGGATTCCGCCGTCTCCTCGGCGTCGGGGCGGGCTCCCAGCGCGACGGCGGCAGTGATGATCCCGAGCGCGAGGAAGACCGCCGCCTGGCCCCATTCCGACGCGCGCCGTCCCCATTTCTTCGCCGCTCCCTTGACATCGTCGCGCGCCGCGCGGGCGATGATGCCCGCGAACGCGTGCCAGAGACCCAGGGCCATGAGTGCGACGGCGAGGACCCACAGCAGCAGGAATCCGAGCGGCGCCGAGGCGACCGCTTTCAGCGCTCCGGCCTGATCGCCCTCGCCAGGCGCTCCGAAGGCGATCGCGAGCACGATGGCACCGATGAGCACGTGCACGATTCCGTTGGCGACATACCCCGCACGGGCGAGCAGGCGCAGCACGGGGTTGGATGCCGCTTCTCGGGCGGCGGACTTCACAGCGGGCGCGGAGGGCACGGGGCCAGCATAGATCGACGTTCAGGCGCACCCTGCGACGGTGGTTCATGCGACGCTGGAGTCATGACCGAGAGCGTTGTCCCTCCCGAAGTCACCCACCGCATCCGCGAGGCGATCGAGGATGCCGGCATCCACGAGAACAAAGATCTCATCGCACGCATCCTCGCGACCGGCGTCGGCATGGGGCTCGACGAGTCCGACCGGCTCAACCTCAAGATCACATCGGCCGCGCTCACCGAGATGCGTGCGGCGTTCCGGCTCTTCGCCCCCTATGAGGACGTCCCCAAAGTGACGATCTTCGGCTCGGCGCGCACCCGCCCAGAGGACGCGCTCTACCGCCAGGCATCCGAGGTCGCTGCGGCGCTCGCTGAGCGCGGCTGGATGATCGTCACGGGCGCCGGCCCCGGAATCATGCAGGCGGGGGCCGAGGGTGCGGGCGCCGAGCGCTCCCTGGGGGTGTCGATCCGTCTGCCTTTCGAAGAGAAGCCGAACGCCGTCATCTCGTCGGCGGCGAACAACGTGACGATGAAGTACTTCTTCACCCGCAAGCTCATGCTCGTGAAAGAGTCCCGCGGGTTCGTCTGCGTGCCGGGCGGGTTCGGCACGCTCGACGAGATGTTCGAGCTGCTGACGCTGCAGCAGACGGGAAAGGCCGACCCGACACCCATCGTGCTGCTGGATGCGCCGGGGGGCACGTTCTGGGCCGGCTTGCGGCACTTCGTCGACGAGCAGCTGGTGGCGTCGGGCGTCATCTCGCCTGACGACTTCGACCGCGTGCTGGTCACCGACTCCGTCGAGGTCGCCGCATCCGAGATCACCGGATTCTGGCGAAATTACGACTCCCTGCGCTGGGTCGGTCGACGGCTCGTGCTGCGGTTGCGCCACGAGCCCACGGATGCCGAGATCGACGAGCTCAACGAACGCTTCGGGTTCCTCGCGGCCGAGG
This sequence comes from Microbacterium sp. Y832, assembly GCF_057669765.1. NCBI lineage: Bacteria > Bacillati > Actinomycetota > Actinomycetes > Micrococcales > Microbacteriaceae > Microbacterium > Microbacterium sp. Y832. Next base: position 536,482 of record NZ_JBYHFM010000001.1, read on the forward strand.
GCCGCATCGAGCGGTCCGAGGCGCTCCGGCCCGAACGTGAAGACGACGACCGCGTCGACCTGCCGCGGCTCGCGGTGGTGTTCGACCAGTTCCAGGTCGGGTCGCTGTACCGGCTGATCCGCGCCGTGAACGGCCTCGGCACCGCGAGCTGACGCATCCTCGCAAGCCCGCGAGCCGATCTACAATCAAAACGGTGAGTCAGGAGCGCAAGGCGGGGGTCGCCCCACGGTGGAGCGCACTGCCGCGCCTCGTCGCGAAAGCCCCGCCGCTCGTGCTGCTGCTCGTCGGTGCCCTCGCCCTGCTGTTGGGGCTGCTCATCATCACGCGGCCGCTCACATCGCTTGTCATCCTGACGATCTACATCGGGCTGAGCGCCGTCGTCTCCGGCGTCGCCGACCTCGCCGGTCGCCGGGCGGCGACCTGGCCACGGCGGATCTTCGCGGGCGCGTGGATCGTTCTCGGGCTCGCCGTGCTCGTCGGCTTCGGACGCACCCTCGAGTTCCTCCCCGTGCTCCTGGCGTACCTGCTCATCCTCGGCGGCCTCGGTTCGCTCTTCGACGCGTTCACACGAGGCAGTGTCAGTCGTCGCGTCCTCGCGTTCGCGTGGGCGGGAGCGCAGATCGCCTTCGGTGTGCTCGCGCTGACCTGGCCCGACGTCACGGTGCTCGTCGTCGCGATCGTGTTCGGTGTGCGCACCACCGTCTTCGGCATCACGACGCTCGTGCGCGCTGTGCGCGGGTTCCGCCACGGAACGTCCGAGCCTGCGCCGGCGGGTGAGACGGGGCAGCGCCGCAGTGCGCGCGTGCGTGCATGGGCGGCCGCCGGCCGATACGCGCTCGCCGCGCTGCTGGTCGTGACGGCATCCGGCGGCTGGTGGCTCAATGACTGGCTGCAGGAGGGCGCCAAGGTCGTCGACGCGTTCTACGACCCGCCCGACCTCGTGCCCTATGAGCACGGTCGCCTGATCCGCTCCGACGACTTCGTGGGGCAGCATCCGCCCGGTGCCGAGGTGACCCGCATCCTGTACACGACGAGCGACGCCCTGGGGCGTGCGGCCGTCGCGAGCGCGCTCGTCATCGTCCCCGATGAGCGCCCGCCCGGTGCGCGCCCGGTCATCGCATGGAACCACGGCACGACAGGCGTGGCGCGCGGCTGCGCACCGAGCCTGCGCGATGCGTCCGCCACGCGCTGGGCGATCCCCGGGCTCGACCGCGCGCTCGCCAACGGATGGATCGTGGTGGCGTCGGACTATTCCGGTCAGGGGGCGCCGGGGGTCTTCCCCTACCTCATCGGCCAGGGCGAGGCCCGTTCGTCGCTTGATGCCGTGCTGGCCGCGCGCGAACTCGAGGGGTCGATCCTGTCGCCGCGCACGGTCGCATGGGGGCACTCGCAGGGTGGGCACGCGGCGCTGTGGATGTCGGAGATCGCCGAGGAGTACGCGCCCGAACTCGACATCCGCGGAACGGCGGTGCTCGCGCCCGTCGCCGAGCCACTCGCGCTCGCCGAAGAGATGCTGCAGAGCGACAGCAACGCGCTGCTGACGATCCTCACGTCGTGGGTGCTCGTGCCGTACGCCGATACGTATGCCGACGTCGACTTGACGCGCTACGTCGCCACGGGGGCCGAGACGATCGTGCGCGAGATGACCCAGCGCTGCCCCGAGGAGCCCGGCGTCATCGTCTCGGTGGCCACCGCCCTGGGCGTCTCCGAGGATCGGCCACTGTACATCGGCGACCTGACCGCCGGCGCCCTCGGCGAACGGCTCGCCGAGAATGCCGCGACGGGGCCGTGGGGCACGCCGATCCTCGTCACGTGGGGTGATCAGGACGAAGTCATCCCCCCGCGGCTGCAGCAGGAGTTCGTGCAGCGACTGTGCGCCGACGGCGAGCAGGTGCGCTGGGCCGTCTACAGCGGCTACGACCATCTGGGCACCCTGCTGCCCCGCTCACGCTTCCTGCCGCTGCTCATCTCGTGGACGGATGCCGTGCTGGGTGGGCGCGACCTGCCGCTGGACGACTGCCTCCGCTGAGAGGTCGGTGACCGCGGCGGCATCCGGTAAAGTCATATGGTTCCGGCGCGCTCGACGCGCCGGTGAGAGCTGAATACGGAGGCCCATCGTGGACATCGATCTCGGACTGCTGAGGACCGTCGAACGCGAGAAGGAGATTCCCTTCGACGAACTCGTTCGCATCATCGAGCAGGCGATCCTGACCGCCTACGCCAAGCACACATCGCCTGACGGCGAACTCCCCGCCGGTGCGCGGGCTGAGCTCAACCGCAAGACGGGCCACGTCTCGGTCTTCATCCCGCTGCGCGATGAGGAAGACGTCGTCATCGGCGAAGAGGAGTCCACGCCCGAGGACTTCGGCCGCATCGCCGCGTTCGCCGCGAAGCAGGTCATCAGCCAGCGTCTGCGTGACATCGCCGACGACGCCGTGCTGGGTGAGTTCCGCGGGCGCGAGGGCGACATCGTCGCCGGTGTCGTGCAGCAGGGTCCGAACCCCCGCATGGTGCACATCGACCTCGGCACGGTCGAGGCGATCCTGCCGCCCGAAGAACAGGTACCGGGCGAGGAGTACACCCACGGCCTGCGCCTGCGCGTCTACGTCACCTCGGTGTCGCGGGGCACGAAGGGGCCGCAGATCACCGTCTCGCGCACTCACCCCGGACTCGTGCGCAAGCTGTTCGCTCTCGAGGTGCCCGAGATCGCGTCGGGCCTGGTCGAGATCGTCTCGCTCGCCCGCGAAGCCGGACACCGCACGAAGCTCGCCGTCAAGGCGAACGACCCCACGATCAACGCCAAGGGCGCCTGCATCGGCGAGCTCGGCCGCCGCGTGCGGGCCGTCACCGAAGAGCTGAGCGGCGAGAAGATCGACATCGTCGACTATGACCCCGAGCTGCCCAAGTTCGTCGCCAATGCGCTCTCGCCCGCCAAGGTCACCTCGAGCTTCGTGCTCGACGCCTCGAGCAAGGCCGTGCGGGCGCTCGTACCCGACTATCAGCTGTCGCTGGCGATCGGAAAAGAAGGGCAGAATGCTCGCCTCGCGGCCAAGCTCACGGGCGCGAAGATCGACATCCAGCCCGACTCCATTCTGGAAGAGGGCTGACGCGCGCCGGGCGTTCAGCGTCGAGGTGTACCATGGACCCCGTACGAACGTGTGTCGGTTGCCGCATGCGCGCGCCACGGTCCGCCCTTCTGAGGGTGGTCTCCATCGAATCGACCCTCGTCCCCGACGAGCGGGCGATTCTGCCGGGGCGGGGCGCGTGGGTCCACGACACACATGAGTGCATGGCCGCCGCCCTTCGGCGCCATGCCTTCGTGCGTGCACTCCGTGTGTCAGGGCAGCCTGACACGCAGACCATCGAGAAACGGCTGAATGGCTATGGAAACAAAGTGAACGGCTCGAAATGAGACCCGTCCGCGACTAATGGTCTGTCCTGTCTGGGCAGACCCCAGACAGGAGAACTGTGGCAAACGCCAAACCCCGCGTCCACGAGATCGCATCGGAACTCGGTGTCGACAGCAAGGTGGCCCTCGCCAAGCTGAAGGAGCTCGGCGAATTCGTCAAGAGCCCCTCGTCGACGATCGAGCCGCCCGTGGCTCGCAAACTTCGCGCCGCCCTCGAGGCAGATGGCGCCAAGAAGCCCGCTGAAGGCGGCGAGAGCAAGCCCGCTCCCGCGCGCCCCGCGGGCCGTCCCGGTCCCGCGCGCCCTGCGGCACCGACCCCCGCACCTGCTCCCGCAGCGCCGAAGCCCGCTCCGGCCGCGCCCGCTCCGGCCGCGCCCGCTCCGGCGGCGCCCGCTCCGGCCACGCCGGCTCCGGCGGCTCCCGCGCCTGCCGCGCCCGCTGCTGAGGCCCCCGCGGCTCCGGTCGCACAGACCGACGCCGGCGCAGGCACCCCCGGTGCAGCGACGCCGCAGCCGCCCCGTCCGGGTGGTACCCCGCGTCCCGGTAACAACCCGTTCGCTTCTGCGCAGGGCATGGGCCAGCGGCCCGCCGGCCCGCGTCCGGGCAACAACCCGTTCGCTTCGGCGCAGGGCATGGGCCAGCGGCCCAACCCCGGCAACATCCCGCGCCCGCAGGCTCCGCGTCCCGGAGCTCCCCGTCCGGGCGCCCCGCGTCAGGGCGCCCGCCCCGGTGGCGGCGGTCGTCCCGGTGCACCGTTCCAGCAGCGTCCCGGCGGTCCCGGCCGTCCCGGCGGTGCCGCTGGTGGCTTCCAGCGTCCCGGTGGTCCGACCGGCGGCTTCGCCGGTCGCCCCGGTGGTGGTGGCGGTCGCGGTCGTGGCCCCGGCGGTGGCACTGCAGGTGCCTTCGGTAAGGGTGGCGGCAAGTCGAAGCAGCGCAAGTCGCGTAGGGCGAAGCGTCAAGAGTTCGAGATGCGGTCGGCGCCGGTCGTCGGCGGCGTCAACGTCTCGAAGGGCAACGGCGAGATCATCCGCCTTCGCCGCGGTGCATCCATCGCCGACTTCGCCGACAAGCTCGAGGCGCTGCGCGGCTACACCGTGCAGCCCGGCACGCTCGTGACGATCCTGTTCAACCTCGGTGAGATGGCCACGGCCACCGAGTCGCTCGATGAGGCGACGTTCGAGGTTCTCGGTGCTGAGCTCGGCTACAAGATTCAGATGGTGTCGCCCGAGGACGAAGACAAGGAGCTCCTCGAGGGCTTCGGTCTCGATCTCGAGGCCGAACTCGAGGCGGAGAGCGAGGACGACCTCGAGATCCGTCCGCCCGTCGTCACCGTCATGGGTCACGTCGACCACGGTAAGACCCGCACGTTGGACGCCATCCGCCAGACCAATGTGGTCGCGGGCGAGGCCGGTGGCATCACGCAGCACATCGGTGCGTACCAGGTCTGGACCGAGCACGATGGCATCGAGCGCGCGCTGACCTTCATCGACACCCCCGGTCACGAGGCGTTCACCGCCATGCGTGCCCGTGGTGCGCAGGTCACCGACATCGCGGTCCTCGTGGTCGCCGCCGACGACGGCATCATGCCGCAGACGGTCGAGGCGCTCAACCACGCACAGGCTGCAGGTGTGCCGGTCGTGGTCGCGGTCAACAAGATCGACAAGCCCGATGCGAACCCCGCGCGCGTGCGTCAGCAGCTCACCGAGTACGGCCTGGTCGCAGAGGAGTATGGCGGCGACGTCATGTTCGTCGACATCTCGGCGCGCAACGGAACCGGCATCCAGGAGCTTCTGGACGCCGTGCTGCTGACCGCCGATGCGGGACTCGACCTCACGGCGAACCCGAACAAGGCGGCGCGCGGCATCGCGATCGAAGCGAAGCTCGACAAGGGCCGCGGTTCGGTTGCCACCGTGCTCATCCAGTCCGGAACGCTGCGCGTCGGCGATGCGATCGTCGCGGGCACGGCCTATGGCCGCGTGCGCGCCATGATCGACGAGAACGGCGACGCCGTCCACGAGGCCTACCCCTCGCGTCCGGTCCAGGTGCAGGGTCTGAACTCCGTGCCCCGCGCCGGTGACGTGTTCATCGTCACCGACGAGGACCGCATGGCACGCCAGATCGCCGAGAAGCGCGAAGCCGCCGAGCGCAACGCGCAGCTTGCGAAGGCTCGCAAGCGCATCTCGCTCGAGGACTTCACGCGTGCTCTCGAAGAGGGCAAGGTCGAGTCGCTCAACCTCATCATCAAGGGCGACGTGTCCGGTGCCGTCGAGGCGCTGGAGGAGTCGCTCCTCAAGATCGAGGTCGACGATTCCGTGCAGCTTCGGATCATCCACCGCGGTGTCGGTGCGATCACCGAGTCGGACATCAACCTCGCGACGATCGACAACGCGATCGTCATCGGGTTCAACGTCCGTCCCGACACGAAGGCGCGCGAGCGCGCTGCCCGTGAGGGTGTGGACGTCCGGTTCTACTCGGTCATCTACAACGCGATCGACGATGTCGAGCAGTCGCTCAAGGGCCTGCTCAAGCCGGAGTTCGAAGAGGTCCGCTCCGGTGTCGCCGAGATCCGCGAGGTGTTCCGCTCCTCGAAGTACGGCAACATCGCCGGTGTCATCGTCCGCTCGGGCACCATCACGCGCAACGCCAAGGCGCGCGTCATCCGCGACGGCGTCGTGATCGCCGATGGCCTGGCCATCGACTCGCTGCGCCGCTTCAAGGACGACGTCACCGAGGTGCGCACCGACTTCGAAGCCGGTATCGGCCTCGGAAAGTACAACGACATCCAGGTGGGCGACGAGATCGAGACCACCGAAATGGTCGAGAAGCCTCGTACGTGATCGTCGACGTGGGGGATGCCGTCGGGCGTCCCCCACGTTTCGAAAGGAGTCATCATGGCATCGGAACGCCAAGCACGTGTCGCCGACCGCATCAAGGTCGTGCTGGCCGAGCGGCTTGAGAAGGGTCTGCGCGACCCCCGTCTCGGGTTCGTCACGATCACCGACGTGCGCGTCACGGGCGACCTGCAGCACGCGTCGGTGTTCTACACCGTCCTCGGCACAGATGAGGAGCGCGCGGCAAGCGCCCAGGCGCTCACGTCCGCGACCGGGTTGCTGCGCAGCGAGGTCGGACGCCAGCTCAACGTGCGGCTCACCCCGACGCTGGAGTTCATCCCCGACGCGATCCCCGAGAACGCGGGCCACATCGAGCACCTGCTGCGCGAGGCACGCGAGCGGGATGCGGCTGTGGCCGGACTCGCGGCATCCGCGGATTACGCGGGCGACGCCGACCCGTACGAAAAGAGTGACGACGCGGAGTGATCCACGTCGATGAAGAGAGCGGGTGCCACGCGGCATCCGCTTTCTTCGTTTCCGGGATTCGGATGTGCGTCGTCCGTCGACGCTCCGGTCGCTCGTTTGCCTGATTCGGCTGACCTCCCCGCCGTCAGTCTGCGACAAGTGAACGGAACGCCCCTCGCTCATGTGCCTCACTGTGCTGTCGAGTGCAGCCGCGCGGCGCACTCGGCGACATATGAACGGAACGCCGTCTGTCGGACGAAGGGCGGGCGCCGTGGTCAGCGGGGGAGTGCGAGGACACCGTCCGTCGCCTCGGCGAGGCCGTCGGCGATGAGGGAGTCGATCGCGCGATCACGCTGGCGGGCATCTGCCCAGTCGGGGATGACCTCGGTCAGCGGCGCGCGGTGGTCGGTGGCATCCCGCAACGTCTTCAGCACCGCACCGCGGGCCTGTCGGTCGCTGCCTTCGTAGCGCGCCTGCCTGCGGCGCTTGTCGCCCGTGTCGGGGTACCCCGCCGCACGCCATGCGCAGCGGTCGGCCAGGGGGCATTCACCGCAGCGGGGAGTCCGGGCCGTGCACACGAGGGCGCCCAACTCCATCGCGGCGGCGTTGACGACGGCGGCATCGGCGTCGTCACCGGGCAGGAGGGCCGCCATCGCCGCGAGGTCGCGCGTGGCGGGCGGGCCGGGCTGGCTGCGCCCGTCGACCGCGCGGGCGAGCACGCGTCGGGTGTTCGTGTCGACGACCGGGTGCCGGTCCCCGTACGCGAAGACGGCGACGGCGCGTGCCGTGTAGTCGCCGATGCCGGTGAGGGCGAGCAGTTCGCCGACGTCGCGCGGCACGGTGTCGTCGTGACGGTCGCGGATCTCGGTCGCGGCGCGGTGCAGCCACAGCGCGCGCCGGGGGTAACCGAGGTTCGCCCACTCGCGCACGGCGTCGGCCGGAGTGGCCGCGGCGAGGGCCGAGGGGGTCGGCCAGCGCTCGAGCCAGGAGGCCAGCAGCGGAATGACGCGGGCCACCGGCGTCTGCTGCAGCATGAACTCACTGACGAGGATGCCCCATGCGCCGTACCCGGCGCGGCGCCACGGCAGGTCGCGCGCGTTCCGCCGATACCACGCGATGAGCGGCGTCGTGAGGTCGGGCACGCCCGCCAGCCTAAGCCTCGATCCGCCCCGCCGCGCGCCCGCGAGGCCGTCTTCCGGCCGGAGGGCGCGCCGTAAGCTGGAGGGTATGCCCGCGCCCTGCATCGTCCTCGTCGACAAGCCCCAGGGCATCACGAGTCACGACGTCGTCGCGCGCGCGCGCCGCGCCTTGGGTACCCGCAAGGTCGGCCACGCCGGCACGCTCGACCCGATGGCGACGGGGCTACTCGTGCTGGGTGTCGAGGGGGCCACGCGCCTGCTCACCTACATCGTCGGCCTCGACAAGACCTACGAGGCGACGATCCGCCTCGGAGTCACGACCGACACAGACGACGCCGAGGGCGAGACCACGGCCACGACGGATGCCGCCGGCCTCGACGATGCCGCCATCGCCCACGAGATCGCCCGGATCACGGGCCGGATCTCGCAGGTGCCGAGCACGTATTCCGCGATCAAGGTCGACGGACGTCGCGCGTACGACCTCGCGCGCTCGGGTGAAGCCGTAGAACTCAAGCCGCGCGAGGTCACCGTGTCGCGGTTCGAGGTGCTGGACATCCGCCGGCCCGAAGCGACCTCGGAGCCGGGCGTCCTCGACCTCGACGTCGCCGTGGACTGCTCGAGCGGCACGTACATCCGCGCTCTCGCGCGAGACCTCGGCTCCGCGCTCGGCGTCGGCGGGCACCTCACGGCGCTGCGGCGCACACGCATCGGGCCGTTCCCCCTCGCCGAGGCGGCATCCATCGACGACCTGGCCGATGCCGACCACCTGAGCCCGGCCGCCGCGGCGGTGGCCGTTCTCGGCCGCCTCGACGTGACCCAGGACGAAGCGCGCGACCTGCGACACGGCAAGCGCCTCATCGATGCCGCATCCCGTCTGCCGCACTCGCCGACCGCCGTCATCGCACCCGACGGCGCCCTCGTCGGCATCGTCGAGCGGCGCGGCGCCGACATCAAGAGCGCCATGAACATGCCTGAGGAGGCACCCCGATGATCCTGTGGTTCACGATCGCCCAGCTGGTGGTCGCCGTTTCGGCAGGAGTGCTGTGCGTCGTCCTGGGGCTCATGGGGCGCCGCCCGAGTGACCTGACGGTGGGCTCCCTCGCGCTCATCGAGCTGCTGCTCATCGCCCAGGTCGTCATCGCGATCGTCTCGCCGCTCGCGGGAAATCCGCCGACGGGCAGCCTTCTCGAACTGTGGGTGTACCTCGTCTCGGCCGTCATCCTGCCTCCCGCCGCGGCGCTGTGGGCTCTGGTCGAACGCAGCCGCTGGAGCACTGTCATCATGGGCATCGCGGCGCTGTCGGTCGCCGTCATGGTGTGGCGCATGCAGGTCATCTGGACCGTGCAGGTCGCATGACCGGGCGCGCGGCGCGGACAAGCGGCATCCGTCCTAGGATTGACAGGTCATGACGTCGCCTGCTCGCCCCCGCATGACCGGCATCGGCCGTGTGCTCGTGATCGTCTACGCGGTCATGGCGCTCGCCGCCACCGGTCGGTCCTTCGTCCAGATCGTCCGCGAATTCGACGAGGCTCCGCTGGCGTACTCGCTGTCGGCCCTCGCCGCCGTCGTCTACATCCTCGCGACGCTCGCGCTCGTCTTCTCGAGCTCTCGTGCGTGGTACCGCATCGCCTGGGCGGCGATCGCCTTCGAACTTGTCGGCGTGCTGGTCGTCGGCACGCTGTCGCTCGTCGTGCCCCAGATCTTCGGCCACCCGACGGTGTGGTCCTGGTTCGGGCTCGATTATGTCTTCGTGCCGCTCGTGCTGCCATTCCTGGGGCTGTGGTGGCTCATCACCCACCGCACGCGTGACGCGACCGCAGCTGCTCCCACGGTGGCCTCGTGATCGTCTTTCGCGACCCCGCCGAGGTGCCCTCGGGCTTCGGCCCGTCGATCGTCGCGATCGGCAAGTTCGACGGCGTGCACTCGGGTCACCGTGCCGTCATCGGCCGGGCGATGGTGGATGCCGCGGCCAGCGGCGCTCGCGTGGTGGCCGTGACGTTCGACCGCAACCCGCTCGCCCTGCTGCGGCCCGACCTCTGCCCGCCCACCCTGGTCGGGGTGAATCAGAAGCTGCAGCTCCTCGCTCAGACGGGCGTCGACGCGACGCTCATGCTGACCTTCGATCAGGCGCTGGCCGACCAGAGCCCGCGCGAGTTCGTTAAGCGCGTGCTCGTCGATGCGCTGGGCGCGAGCGTCGTGCTCGTGGGCGGGGATTTCCGCTTCGGCAGTCGAGGATCCGGCACCGTCGAAGTGCTGCGCGACCTCGGACGCGAGTTCGGTTTCGACGTGCAGGTCGTCGACGATGTCCGAGCCGTCGAGGGAGATCGCCGGGTGTCCTCGACCTGGGTGCGCGAGCTCCTCGCCGAGGGCGAGGTCGCGACCGCGGCGAAGCTGCTGGGTCGCCCCCACGCCGTGTGGGGAGAGGTCGTCCACGGTCTCAAGCGAGGTCGCGAGATGGGCTTTCCCACCGCCAATCTCAGCCCCGATCTCGAAGGCTTCGTGCCTGCCGACGGTGTCTACGCGGGCTGGCTCGTCGATGAGACCTCCGCCGACGGACTGCGTCCCGGCATCCGTCATCCCGCAGCGATCAGCGTCGGCACGAATCCGACGTTCGACGATGTCCCCGTGCGGCAGGTCGAAGCCCACGTGCTCGATGAGACCGAGCTCGACCTGTACGGTCACCGCGTCGAGGTGCAGTTCATCGATCGGGTGCGCGGCATGGTGGCGTTCGAGGGTATCGACGCCCTCATCGAGCAGATGGCCGACGATGTCGAGCGGGTGCGCCGCACCCTGAGCTGACCGTCGAGGCGCGCACGAACCGCGTCGACTCCGTCGGCGCTCGGTCCGCGTCGGCGGCGTCTTCTGCTCGCTGCCGCTGTGGCCGCCGGCTGCGGCATGCCGGTGCTTCCGGCGACTGCCGTCGAGCGCAGCGCACCCCGGTCGTCGTGCGACCCCGCGCGGCCGAATCGGTGTCGTGACGTTCGCGCTGCTTGTTTCCGGCGTCGATGGCGGCTAGCGTAGCGACGGAATGCTCATTCGAGAGCATCGTGCACATACGAGCGGAGCGACGTGGCGACCGAAGTGAGAGTGCCGACGACGGGGAACGCGGGTGAGCCTGCGGTCGTGCAGGAGTGGAGAGTCGCGGTGGGCGACGCCGTGGCCGAAGGCGACATCGTCGCGACGCTGGAGACCGCGAAGGCGGCCGTCGACATCGACGCGCCGACGTCGGGCATCGTGCTCGACATCCGCTTCGCGGAGGGAGACGAGGCGACCGAGCACGAGGTTCTGCTCGTTCTCGGCCAGCCCGGTGAGTCGGCGCCGCCCGCATCCGCTGCGCCGGCCGCGGCCGAGGATGAGGAGCCAGAGGCCGCGCCCGTCCCCGAGATGTCGCCGACACCGGCCCCGCGCGCGCGCATCAGCATCTCGCCGCGCGCGCGCAGAGTCGCCGAGGCTTCCGGCGTGGACATCGCCGCCGTCACAGGCACCGGGCCGTTCGGGCGCATCCTCGTCTCGGACATCGAAGAGGCCGGGCGGAGCGCCGCGCCCGTCACAGCTCCCGCCCCCGTCTCAGTCCCCGCACCCGGCGTCGCCGAGCCGCCTGCAGGGGAGCGCGTCGTCCGCCGTCTGGCCGTCCGCGGCGCGCGAAAGATCACGGCGCAGCGCATGCACGCCTCCCTCCAAGGATCCGCGCAGGTCACGCTCACGAGGTACGCCCCTGCGGATGCGATGCTCGCCTATCTCGAGCGGCTGCGTCTCGCATCGGACGCCCAGGGCGCCCAGCGCATCGGTGTCAACGATCTGCTCCTGTTCGCGACGGCGCGGACGGTGCTGAAGCATCCGGCAGCGAACGCGTGGTTCGACTGGGACACCATCACCGAGTTCGATCACGTCGACCTCGGCTTCGCGGTCGACACGGGGCGTGCGCTGCTCGTGCCGGTCATCCGCAATGCCCAGGACCTGTCGCTCGCGGAACTCGCGCGAGAGGCTCAGTCCGCGATCGGCCGCGCGCGCGAAGGGCGCACGGCCCCGCCCGAGCTGGAGGGCGGGACGTTCACGGTGTCCAACCTCGGCGGTGCGGGAATCCACTGGTTCACGCCCGTCATCAACCCGCCGCAGGCCTGCATCCTCGGCATCGGCGCGGTCCATCGCGCGGTGCCCGACGCGCCCGCGCAGGTACCCCTCTCGCTGACCTTCGACCACCGAGCGCTCGACGGCAGGGCCGCCGCGGCGCTGCTGGCCGATCTCGCCCTCGCGATCGAGCACGTCGACACGCTCGCCGCTTTCTGACATCTCCCATCCCACGGAAAGACGACCATGGCCAAAGAGCTCCTCATCGATCCCGCCGAGACACGGCGCCCCGGCAGCATCGCCATCGCCCCGATCGAGGTCAACGCCTATGTTCCCGACGTGCGGCGGGAGGAGGCGATCCACGGAGCCGGGGCCCTGCGCCGCATCGGTCGCGACATGATCCTCGTGCGTGAGTTCGAACTCATGCTCAACGCGATCAAGCGCGAGGGCGCCTACTCCGGTGTGTCGTACACGCACGCCGGTCCTGCCCATCTGTCGATCGGGCAGGAGGCCGCGGCCGTCGGCCAGGCGTTCACCCTCGGCGCCGTCGACAAGGTGTTCGGCAGCCACCGCAGCCACGGCGAGGTGATAGCGAAGGGCCTCTCGGCGATCTCGAAGGCCGAGCCGAGAGAGCTCGACGACGCTCTGCGCTCGTGGTCGGACGGCGCGATCTGGGACGCCGTTGAGAAGGCGATGCCCTCATCGGACGACGAGCAGCGGGCGATCAACTACCTCATGTACGGGATGGCCGCGGAGACCTTCGGTCGTCGGACGGGGTTCAACCGGGGTCTGGGCGGCAGCATGCACGCCTTCTTCCCGCCCCTGGGCATCTATCCCAATAACGCGATCGTCGGAGGTTCCGCGCCCCTGGCCACGGGGGCCGCGCTGTACAACCGACTGCGCGTCCAGGAAGGCATCGTCGTCGCGAGCATCGGTGACGCGTCGACGGGCACGGGACCCGTCTGGGAGTCGTTCAACTTCGCAGGCATGGCGCAGTTCACGGGGCTCATGGACGACGCGCACCGAGGCGGCCTGCCCGTCGTCTTCTTCATCGTCAACAACTTCTACGGCATGGGCGGACAGACGATCGGCGAGACGATGGCCTTCGACCGACTCGCGCGGATCGGCGCGGGGGTCAACCGGCACAGCATGCACGCGCGCACGATCGATGGGAACGACCCGCTCGCCGTGATCGATGCCATGACTTACGCGCGAGAGATCCTCGACAGCGGCGAGGGGCCCGTCCTCATCGACTGCCAGACGTACCGGCAGTCCGGTCACTCGCCCAGCGACGCCTCGTCGTATCGGACGAAGGACGAAGTCGACAAGTGGTCGGCGATCGACCCTATTCGCACCTACTTCGACAGGATGGTCGACGGTGGCGTCTTTTCGGCAGCCCTGCATGACGACTACAAGGACTGGGCTGAGCAGGTCGTCCGATCCTCGCTCGAAGCGGCCATCGATCCGGAGCTGTCACCCCGCCTGCGCCTGCGAGACGACCCCGCGGTCATGGCGGGCATCACGTTCAACAGCACCACCGTGAACGGAACGGATCTGCCACCCGGTGAGATCCTGGTGGACCTGGACGGCCTTCCCCAGCGGAAGGCGATCAGTCGCAAGGCCCGTTCGGGGCGATCCGAGGGACGCGTGCTCAGCGGCGCGAAGGCTGTCACTTTCCGCGACGCGCTGTTCGAGTCGATCTCGTCTGCCGTTGCGGCGGATGACCGGATCACACTGTGGGGTGAGGAGAATCGCGACTGGGGCGGCTCGTTCGGTGTCTACCGCGGTCTGACCGAACTCCTCCCGCGTCACCGCCTCTTCAACTCGCCGATCTCCGAGGCTGTGATCGTCGGTGCAGGCGTCGGTTACGCGCTGAGTGGCGGGCGGCCCCTTGTCGAGCTCATGTACGCAGACTTCATCGGGCGCGCGGGCGACGAGCTGTTCAACCAGATGGCCAAATGGCAGGCGATGTCCGGCGGACTCGTCCAGATACCCATGGTTCTGCGGGTCTCGGTCGGCGCCAAGTACGGTGCGCAGCATTCGCAGGACTGGAGCTCGATGGTTGCGGGCGTGCCGGGGCTCAAGGTCGTCTTCCCCGCCACGGCACAGGATGCGAAGGGACTGCTCACGAGCGCGTTGCGCGGCAACGACCCCGTCGTTTTCTTCGAGAGCCAGCGACTGTACGACCTTCCGGAGACGGTCTATGCCGAGGGCGTCCCTGCAGGCGACTACGAAACGCCGATCGGGGTGCCCCGCGTGGCGCGAAAGGGTTCCGACCTCACGGTGCTGACCGTCGGTGCGGCTCTCTACCGCGCGCTCGAGGCTGCCGACATGCTCGAGGAGCAGCACGGCATGAGCGTCGAAGTGATCGACGCGCGCTCGCTCGTGCCGTTCGAGTACGAGCTGCTGCTCGAGTCGGTGGCCAAGACGGGCCGGCTCGTCTGCGTGTCCGACGCGAGTCTTCGGGGGAGCTGGTGCAACACCGTCGCCGCCAAGGTCTCGGAAGAGGCATTCGACGACCTCGATGCCCCCGTCGTGGTGCTGGGTGCGCGCAACTGGATCGCGCCGCCGGCAGAGCTCGAGTGGGAGTACTTCGTGACGGCGGCGGACATCCTCGATGCGGTGCACGAGCGCATCGTGCCGCTCGCGGGGCACGTCGTGCAGCCCGGGCCCGGAGCGGACGGCACGCTCGACGAGTCGGCCCGGGGCATCTGACGTGCGGTTCTTCATCGACAGCGCGGATCGCGGGGCTGTGGGCGAACTGCTCGCAACGGGCCTGTTCGCCGGCGTCACGACGAATCCGGCGATTCTGGCCCGTGCGGGTCTTGGCGCTCGCGATGTGCCGGACTTCGTCGCATGGGCGCTCGATCAGGGTGCGCTCAGCGTCTTCGCCCAGGCCTGGGGCGACTCGGCCGCCGCGCTGGAGGACCGCGGTGAAAGCCTGCGTGCGCTGTCTGACAGGGTCGTGGTCAAGGTCCCGTACTCGCTGCATGGACTCGTCGCGGCACGACGACTCTCGTGCGGCGGGGATGTGCTCGTCACGGCGCTCCACAGCGGGGCGCAGGCGACTGCGGTGGCCACGACGGATGCCGCATACCTGGCGCTGTTCGTGGCGCGCATCGATGCCGTGGGCCGCGACGGGATCGACGAGACGATCGCGGCGCACCGTGCGCTGCGCGCCGTCGGGGCGCCCACGCGGGTCATGGCGGGCAGTCTTCGCACGCCGGACCAGGTGCTCAGCCTGGCCGCCGCGGGGGTTGGCGATGTCACGATGGGGCCCGCCGTATGGGCAGCGTTCTTCGACGACCCGCACACGAACAAGGCCGTGCACGATTTCGAGCGGCTCGCGGCAGAAGCGGCCTGACTCGCGGCAGAGCGCGGCGAACGCATCGATACACTCGACCAGACAGCGCTGTACCCAGTTCGCTCGGAGGACGTCTTGGCATCGAATCGCCCGATGGGTCCTGGTTCGTCGTCCCTGCTCGAGGCGGCGTTGATCGCCCGACGCTACTACCTCGACGGCAAGCAGAAGAACGAGATCGCGCAAGAACTGGGCATCTCGCGGTTCAAGGTCGCGCGCCTGCTCGATGATGCGAGGGATGCGGGGATCGTCGACATCCGCATCACGGTTCCCACCGACGTCGACCTCGAGCTCGGCGAGCAGCTGGCGTCCGAGTATGGCCTGCGCCGTGCAATCGTCGTGCGCACGGCGCCCGACGACGCGGCGATGGCTGCGGGAATAGGCCAAGCCGGCGCCGATCACCTCTCGGGCCTGCTCACCGCCGACGACATCCTCGGTCTCGCGTGGGGGCGCAGCCTCACCGCGATGGCCGAGTCTCTGCAGGCCCGGTCCGGAGCAGACGTCGTGCAGATGGTCGGCGGCCTGCGGGCGGGCGGGCGGGCGATCAGCGGCGTCGAGCTTGCCCGGCGGGTGGCGGAGCGCACCGGTGGTGTCGCCTATCCGCTGAACGCGCCGCTCGTCGTGGGCTCGGCTGAGATGTCGCGCGAGCTGCTCGCCGACAGTGCGCTCGCCGAGACGCGCGAACGCTTCTCTCGCCTGACGGTATGCGCATTCGGCGTCGGCTCGTGGGACCCGCCGCACTCTGCACTCCTCGACGAGCTTCCGAGCGACGCACGCGCCGAGCTGAGACGCGCGGGCGCGGTCGCCGACATGTGCGGCATCCCGATCGACGCGGAAGGACATCCCGTCGACGTGGATGCCGCGCGTCGCGTCGTCGGCGTGCAGCTCGATGAGCTGCGGCGCGTGCCCGAGGTCGTGGTCCTCGCCGGCGGCGAGTCGCGCGCTGCCGCGATCGCGGCGGCCCTGCGCACGGGTGTCGTGACGACGCTCGTGACGGATACGGGAGCGGCGTCCTTGCTCATCTGAGCGTCTACTTGACATTTGAGCACGCGGTCGAAAGTATTGGCCAACGCGCGGGCAACGGTTGCTCGATGCGCGACGGGAGTGCTGATGTCTAGCGCGTGGCTTGGAATCGATCTCGGTACATCGAGCACCAAGTGCGTCATCATCGACGAGCGAGGCGACCTTCTCGCGTCGTCGCAGCGCAGCTATCCGATTCAGCGCCCGCACGCCGGGTGGGCGGAGCAGGACCCGCAGTCGTGGTGGGCGGCGGTCGTCGCCGCGGTCATCGCGGTCCTGCGCGAGACCCCTCAGGGCGTCCGACTGCAGGGCATCGGGCTGGCGGGGCAGATGCACGGCCTCGTGCTCGTCGACGCGGCGGGGCGCCCCGTGCGGCCCGCCATCATCTGGTCCGACGGACGATCGGGCGACGACGTCGACCGGTGGCGTGACGAGATCGGCGACGACGAGGTGGAGCGGCTCTCGGGATTCCGCAGTGCCACAGGCATGGCCGGACTCAGCCTGTCCTGGCTGTCGCGCCACGATCCGCGCGCGATCGAGTCCGCCCGGTACGCGATGCAGCCCAAGGACTACATCAGGCTCCGCCTCACGGGTGAAGCCGGCGTCGAGCTCTCGGATGCGGGAGCCTCCCTGCTTTTCGATCTCGATGCCGCCCGCCCCTCCCGCACTCTTCTCGAGGCCGCGGGGCTTCCCCTTGCGAAGGTGCCGCCGCTGCGGTCGACGCTGGGCCCTGCCGGCGCCGTGACGGCCGCCGCAGCGGCCGAGACGGGTCTCCCCGAGGGAACCGTCGTCGCCGGTGGCGGCGGCGACCAGGCCATGGCGGCGCTCGCGCTGGGAATCGACTCTCCGGGTCGGGCGGCGGTGACGCTCAGTTCGGGGGGCACGGTTCTCGTGCCGACGACGGGGCCCGTGCCGCGGGGCTACCACCGGCTGGCCGCCGCTGACGGAACGCTCGCGATGGGCGTGGTGCTCGCGGCGGGGCTCAGCACTGCCTGGCTCGCCGAGACGACGGGCCGCGATCAGCAGACGCTGCTCGAGGCGGCGGCGACTGCCCGCATGGACCGTCTGCGCGCCGTCGCAGACTTGGGCGGCACCCGCACACCACGAGCGGATGCCGCGCCGCAGGGCCGCTTCGAAGGACTCGGATTCCACCACACTCCGGAGCACCTCATGCGTGCTGTCGTCGAAGGCGTCGCGACGTCTCTCGCGGACTCCCTCGCGCAGTTGAGCGGGGGCGGCCGCGTTCCCGCCGACACCACGGTCGTCCTCTCCGGCGGCGGGTCCCGCTACGCAGTGTGGCGTCAGGCCGTCGCTGATGCTGCGGGCGTTCCCGTCGTGGTCAGCTCTGATCTCGAGCACCCCGCCATCGGCGCGGCCCTCGCGGGCGCGGCAGCGAGCGACGGCGAGATCTCCTTCGACGCGCGCCATCGAGTGCAGTCGATCGTGGAACCCGATTCGGAGGCGGTCGAGCGACTCGCATCCGGCGGGCAAACAGAGCATCCGGCATCGGCCGGCGAGAGGGGGAACCCGGCGTGAGCAGTTCCGATCATGTTGTGCTGAAAGTCGCAGGCGTCACGAAGCACTATGGACACGTCCAGGCGCTTCGCGGCGTCGATTTCGAGATTCGAAGCGGAGAAGTCGTCGGACTCGTCGGCGACAACGGCGCCGGCAAATCCACGCTCGTCGGCGTTCTTTCGGGGGCTTCGGCACCCACCTCCGGCACCGTCGAGTTCGAGGGCGAGAGCATCGCGGTCGCAGGTCCGTCACACGCCCGCGACCTCGGCATCGAGACCGTGTATCAGGACCTCGCGCTCGCTCTCGACGTTCCGATCTGGGCCAACCTGTTCCTGGGTCGTGAGCGCCGTGCGCGCGGGCTGCTCGGATGGCTCGGATGGCTCGACCGGCGCGGCATGATCGCCGAGGCGGAACAAGAGCTCCTCGAGACACGCATCCGCATCGGATCGGTGCGAGCGCGTACGTCGGCGCTTTCGGGCGGGCAGCGGCAGGCCATCGCGGTCGCGCGCGCCGTCTCGCAGGGCTCGCGGCTGGTGCTCATGGACGAGCCCACTGCGGCGCTGGGCGTCGAGCAGCAGCACCGCGTCGGCGAGCTCGTCCGCTCGGTGGCGGATCGAGGCGTACCGGTGCTCCTGATCAGCCACAACCTGCCGCAGGTGCAGCAGCTGTGCGATCGAGTCCTGGTCATGTATCGGGGCCGGATCGTCGCTGATCTCGACCCGAAGTCGACATCCATCGAGACGATGATCGCCTGGATCACGGGAGCGGCATTGGAGAGGCAGCAATGAGCAAGACTTCGTCGTACGCGGGGGAGACCACCACGATCGACACGCCGGTCTCCGCATCCGAACGTGCCCGTACGCCGCTCGCGCGAATCGGTGCGTTCCTGGGCAAGGGCGACGGCGACGTCGCGCGTGTCCTGATCCTGGTGTTGATCGTCGTGATCATCGGGGTCGTTGCTCCGAGCTTCATCACGCAGGCGAGCTGGCTGGCCCTGTCGCAGACGACCACTCTGGTGGCCCTGCTCGCGATCGGTCAGACGTTCGTCATCATCACGGGAGGCATCGACCTCTCGGTGGGGGCGGTCATGGCCTGCTCCGCTGTCATCGGGTCGACCGTCATGCGCGGGATGTACGCGGACGGAGCGGACATCACGCTCACGGTCCTCACGGGGCTCGGCACGATGCTCGCCGTCGGCATCGTCGCCGGCCTGATCAACGGCCTCGTGATCACGAAACTCAAGATCACCCCGTTCATCGTGACTCTCGGGATGCTGAGTGTCGCGACCGGGACGATGAACCTCATCAGCGGTGGGGCAGAGGTCATCGGGCTTCCCCCCGTGCTCGGAACCATCGGCAACAAGGCGATCGGCGGCTGGGTCACGATCCCGGTCATCGTGACGATCGTCGCGGCGGTGATCGCGGTGCTCGTGCTCAACCGGACGCGCTTTGGCCTGCGGTCCTTCGTCATCGGAAGCAACCCGGGTGCCGCACGCCGTTCCGGCATCAACGTCGACGGTCACCTCATTCGGATCTACATCGTGTCCGGCGTGTTCGCGGCCATCGCGGGGTTCCTGCTCACGAGCCGATTCGTGAGCGCCAGCCCGATGGCGGCCCAGGGGATGGAGCTGCTCTCGATCGCGGCGGCCGTCATCGGTGGTGCGAGCCTCGTCGGCGGACGCGGCTCGGTCATCGGGACCATCGTCGGCGCGCTCATCATGTCCTCGCTCCAGATCGGCTTGATCATCGCCGGCGTGCAGTCGTTCTGGCAGACCATCGCGATCGGCATCATCACGGTTGCGGCCGTCTTCGGTGACCAACTGCGCATCAAGTACTCGGGCGAACGCTCGTGACTCACTCCGGTACCAGGAGAAGGAGCGATGAGGCTCCGGAAAGGAAGAAGATGCACACACAGCTCTCGACATTCAGGAAGGCCGGCATCGCCGTCACGGCGGTGGCACTGCTGGCGATCACCGGATGCGCCTCCGGGGGAGACCCGGATCCAGGCGCCGACGGAGACACCGGCACGAGCGAGTCCTATCGCATCGCGCTCGTCCCCGGCATGACGACGCACTCCGCGTATCAGACGATGCACTGCGGAGCGCTGGAGGCCGCCGAGGAGCTCGGTGTCGAGGTCGACTTCCAGGGCGCCAACGCCTGGGATCCGGCTCAGCAGCTCCCCGTTGTGCAGGCCATGCTCGCGACGTCACCGGACGCACTGCTCATCGTTCCCGCCGACTCGTCGGCGCTGCGGCCCGCAGTCGACCAGTTCCTTGCGGCGGACATCCCGGTCATCTCGATCGACACGGGCTTCGAGGATACGTCGGGCCTGTCGGCCGTCATCACCTCGGACAACCTCCAGGGCGGCGGCGCTGCGGCTGAGGCCCTCGGTGAAGCGATCGGCGGGCAGGGCACCGTGGCGATCATCTCCGGTGTGCCCGGAGCCACGACCGACGTCGATCGCGTCGACGGCTTCCGCGCCGTGATGGAGGAGAAGTTCCCGGACGTCACGGTCCTGGAGCCGGAGTTCTCGCGGTCGGTCGTTGCGACGGCAGAGAGCCAGGTCCAGGCGCTCATGCTCGCTCACCCCGACCTCACCGGAGTGTTCGGCGTCAACGGCAACTCGGCGACGGGCGCGGCGAACGCCGTGGTCAACGCGGGCCGTCAGGGTGAGATCGTCGTGGCCGGCTACGACGCCGAGCCCGGGACCGTGGAGCAGCTCCGCGCCGGCAACATCAACATCCTCGTCGTCCAGGACTTCATCCAGGAGGGACGCCTCGGTGTCGAGTACGCCTACGCGCAGCTGACCGGCGACACGGCATCGATCGAGTCGCCGAAGGTGCTCGAGAACATCATCGCGACGACGGAGAACGCTGACGACCCGGAGATCTCGAAGTACTTCTACATCGAGAGCTGCCTCTGATCGTCTGCCGTGGGGCGGGCGCACGCTCGCCCCACGGCAAACCCTCGACTCGACCGTCGAGGTCGTCCGGGCCCCGATCACCGACGCGTCCCACGCAGCGGCGCGGAGAACATAGCATCGGAGGCGAACGGCTTCACGAGGCCATCGCGGATGCACGACCAGACAGGACCACCAGACATGACTTCACACGAACTCGCGGCTGCGAGAGACCGTGGTCAGATCACTCGCAGCGTCCTCGGCGGCGAACCGGACGACACGACGCTGCGACGGTATCTGCACGGCCTCCCGGGGGTCGACGCGGTGGGCCTCGAGCAGCGCGCCGCAGCGCTCGGCACCCGCTCGATCAAGACGTCCTCGAAGGCGTGGGCGCTCGACAAGATCATCCAGCTCATCGACCTCACGACGCTCGAGGGTGCCGACACCCCGGGCAAAGTGCGCTCGCTGGTCGCGAAGGCCCTGAATCCGGATGCCTCGGATCCCACCTGCCCGCGCGTCGCCGCGGTCTGCGTCTACGGCGACATGGTGCCCGACGCCGTCGCAGCCCTCGGCGCGGCTCACGGTGACCCCGACGACGGCGGCGTGAGCGTCGCGGCCGTCGCGACGGCGTTCCCGTCGGGACGGGCGTCGTTGGCGATCAAGCTCGCGGACACCGCCGAGGCAGTCGCGAACGGCGCCGACGAGATCGACATGGTCATCGACCGCGGTGCGTTCCTCTCGGGGCGGTACGGCCTCGTCTTCGACCAGATCGCGCAGGTCAAGCAGGCATGCCGCCGCGAGGACGGCACCTACGCCTCGCTGAAGGTCATCCTCGAGACGGGTGAGCTCAACACCTACGACAACATCAAACGCGCGTCGTGGCTCGCGATCCTCGCGGGCGGAGACTTCATCAAGACCTCGACGGGCAAGGTGCAGCCTGCGGCGACGCTGCCGACGACGCTCCTCATGCTCGAGGTCGTCCGAGACTGGCACCGGGCGACGGGCGAGAAGATCGGCGTGAAGCCTGCCGGGGGCATCCGCACCTCGAAGGACGCCATCAAGTACCTCGTGACGGTCGCCGAGACGGTGGGCGAGGAGTGGCTGCAGCCGCACCTGTTCCGCTACGGGGCCTCCAGCCTGCTCAATGATGTGCTGCTGCAGCGTCAGAAGCTCCGGACCGGTCACTACTCCGGCGCCGACTACGTGACGATCGACTGATGGGTGCCGCACGGGCGGTCCCTGAGCCTGCCGAAGGGCAGCAGCTGGGAGAGAAGATGACATTCCTCGATTACGCACCCGCGCCGGAGTCTCGCGCGGTGCTGAACCTGCGCGACAGCTACGGGCTCTTCATCGACGGAGATTTCCGGGACGGCTCGGGGGAGTCGTTCGCGACGATCTCACCCGCCGACGAATCGCACATCGCGACGATCGCCTCGGCGTCGGAAGCCGACGTGGATGCCGCGGTCGCGGCCGCCCGCCGCGCGTATGACAAGACGTGGTCGAAGATGAGCGGACGCGACCGCGGCAAGTACCTCTTCCGCATCGCCCGCCTCGTGCAGGAGCGCGCGCGCGAGCTCGCCGTGGCCGAGAGCCTCGACAACGGCAAGCCCATCAAAGAGAGTCGCGACGTCGACGTGCCGCTGGTCGCCGCCTGGTTCTTCTACTACGCGGGCTGGGCCGACAAGCTCGATCACACGGGACTCGGCGCCAAGCCCCAGGCACTCGGGGTCGCCGGTCAGGTCGTGCCGTGGAACTTTCCGCTGCTCATGCTGGCGTGGAAGATCGCGCCCGCCCTCGCGGCGGGCAACACCGTCGTCATCAAGCCCGCAGAGACGACCCCCCTCTCGGCGCTGATCTTCGCCGAGATCCTGCAGCAGGCGGATCTGCCGCCCGGTGTGGTCAATATCGTGACGGGGGCCGGAGCGACCGGTGCGGCACTGGTGCGGCATCCCGATGTCAACAAAGTCGCGTTCACGGGCTCGACGGCCGTCGGGCGCGAGATCGCGAAGGCCGTCGCCGGCACCGACAAGAAGCTCACGCTCGAACTCGGCGGCAAAGCGGCGAACATCGTGTTCGACGACGCCCCCGTCGATCAGGCGATCGAGGGCATCGTCAACGGCATCTTCTTCAATCAGGGCCACGTCTGCTGCGCCGGCAGCCGCCTGCTCGTCCAGGAGTCGATCCATGACGAGGTGGTCGACCGTCTCAAGGCGCGCGTGTCGACGCTTCGCCTCGGCGACCCCCTCGACAAGAACACCGACATCGGAGCGATCAACTCGCGCGCGCAGCTCGACCGCATCCACGAGCTCAGCCGGATCGGCGAAGACGAGGGCGCCGTCCGCTGGAGCCCCGACTGCGACATCCCCGACAGCGGGTTCTGGTTCGCCCCGACGATCTTCACCAATGTGCAGGCCTCGCACCGCATCGCCCGTGACGAGATCTTCGGGCCGGTGCTGTCGGTGCTCACTTTCCGCACGCCCGCCGAGGCGATCGAGAAGGCGAACAACACCCCTTACGGCCTGTCTGCCGGCATCTGGAGCGACAAGGGGTCGCGCATCCTCGCCGTCGCCGACCGGCTGCGCGCGGGGGTGGTGTGGGCGAACACGTTCAACCGATTCGACCCATCCTCGCCGTTCGGCGGATACAAGGAATCCGGCTACGGCCGCGAGGGCGGCCGACACGGCCTCCTCGCCTACCTGAAGGGGGGCGTCAAGTGAGCAAGCGACTGACCGTGCCGAAGACGTACAAGCTCTACATCGGCGGAAAGTTCCCGCGCAGCGAATCCGGACGCACCTACGAAGTGGCATCCCCCAAGGGGGCCTTCCTCGCGAACGCGTCGCTCGCTTCGCGCAAGGATGCCCGCGACGCCGTCACCGCCGCGCGTGGCGCGGTGAAGGGCTGGTCCGGGGCGACGCCCTACAACCGGGGACAGGTGCTGTACCGCGTCGCGGAGATCCTCGAGGGGCGCCGCGGGCAGTTCGCCGACGAGATCGTCGCCCAGACGGGCGCGTCGACGAACGCCGCGCTCGCCGAGGTCGATGAGGCGATCGACCGCTGGGTCTGGTACGCCGGGTGGTGCGACAAGTTCGCTCAGGTCGCCGGCAACGGCAACCCCGTCGCGGGGCCGTACTTCAACATCTCGGTGCCCGAGCCGACGGGCGTGGTCGGGGTCATCGCGCCACAGGACACCGCCCTTCTCGGCCTCGTCTCGGCGATCGCGCCGGCACTCGTGACGGGCAACGCCGTCGTCGTGGTCGCTTCGGAGCGCTTCCCGCTGTCGGCGATCTCGCTCGCCGAGGTGCTCGCGACCTCGGACGTGCCCGCGGGCGTCGTCAACGTGCTGACCGGCTCCCCGGCCGAGATCGCACCGTGGCTCGCGTCGCACCCCGACGTGCACGGCCTCGACCTCGTGGGCGCGGGCGACATCGACTGGGTCGACCTGCAGATAGCGGCCGCCGAGACGCTGACGCGCGTGCTCCCTCCCGAGAACGGGCCGGATGCCGCGGGGCCTTCGCTCGCCCGCATGTCGGCCTTCACCGAGATCAAGACGGTCTGGCACACGAAGTCGCTGGTCTGACCGCCGGCGGCTCACGTCGCTCGGCGACGCTCCGGCTCAGGTCAGGAGCCGCCGTTCGTCGGCCGTCCGTCGATGTCGAGGCCGCCCCAGTGCCCCGGCACGTCGAGTTCGCCGTAGCGTACATCGATGCCGCCGGCGCCGGCCGACGCGATGCAGGCGAGCAGCGAGAGGGTCGGGTAGCCGAGCGGGCGATTGTCGCGGATGATCGCGCGGTCGTCGGTGCTCTCGAGCCGCGTCGACTCTTCGAGGACGGCGAGCCACGGATGCCACCACGCGGCGTCGTCGTCGGGTTCGGCGGCGCGGAAAGCGTCGAGCCAGTGGGCGATGCGCGGTGTCGTCGGGTCGTCGACGTCATCGTGCGCGATCATGTGCGTGCCCGGGGCGAGTGTCGTCGTGCGCAGCCGATCGCCGTCCCACGATGACACCCGGGCGCTCTGCGCGTCGACCTCGACGAGGTTGAATCCGTGCGTCGCGGGCGACCCCGCGGGGGAGCGCCCCGCGACCGAGTCCAACACGATGCCGCCGCGCGAGACGAGCTCGGACTCCGGCCGGGTGGACACATCGACGCGGTTGAGCAGCACGGCGAGCCGTCGCGTGTCGGAGTCGGCGGCGAGCCACGCGCCGCCCGCGCGGACGTCGCGCACGCCGATGACGCCCTCGTGCGGCTCGGGCCACCAGCGCCCGAGCGGGTTCCACGGGCGCGCGGGGTCCTCGTCGCGGATCGCGAGCAGCCGGATGGCCTCACTCGCCGTCTCGGGAACGCGGATGACGACGGTGCACATGCGGTCTCCTGTCTCGTCGGGCGCGGTCGTGCCAAGATCGGATGATGTTCGTCGTGGTCGGAGTCACCGGTGGGATCGCCGCCTACAAGTCGGTGCACCTCGTGCGCCTCCTGGTTCTGGAGGGACACGACGTGCACGTCGTGCCGACGGCCGATGCCGTGCGGTTCGTCGGCTTGCCGACCTGGGAGTCGATCAGCCGCAACCCCGTGACGACCTCTGTCCACGACGATGTCGCCCGCGTGCGTCACGTGTCGCTCGGCCAGTCGGCCGATCTCGTCATCGTGGCGCCTGCGACGGCGAACAGCCTCGCGAAGATGGCCACGGGACTCGCGGACGATCTCCTCGGGACGACCCTACTCGCCACGACGGCACCCGTCGTCGTCGCGCCCGCCATGCACACCGAGATGTGGCGGCATCCCGCAACGGCCGCCAACATCGAGACGCTGCTCAGCCGGGGCGTCACGATCGTGGGTCCCGACGACGGCGCGCTCACGGGCGGCGACAGCGGCCCGGGGCGGATGTCGGATCCCGAAGTCATCGTCGCCGCGGCGCTCGCCGCAGTGGCGCCGAGCACGCGCGACCTCGCCGGCTGGCGCGTCGCCGTGAGCACGGGCGGCACGCGTGAGCCGATCGATCCCGTGCGTTTCCTCGGCAATCGCTCGAGCGGCCGGCAGGGCGCCGCGGTCGCCCTGGCCGCCGCCGACCGCGGCGCCGACGTCGATCTCGTCGCAGCCCACGTCGATGACGGCGTACTGGCGGCGGCATCCGCTCATCCGCGCGTGCGGATCGTGCGCGTCGGAACGGCGGGCGAGTTGCACGAAGCCATGGAATCCGCCGCTGAGATCGCGGACGTCGTCGTCATGGCGGCCGCCGTCTCGGATTACCGCGTCGCCCACGTCTCAGCGCGGAAGCTCGCGAAGGAAGACGCCGCCGGAGGGCTGACCCTCGAGCTCGTCGAGAACGCCGACATCCTCGCGGGGCTCGTCCGCGCTCGCCGCCTCGGTCAGACCATCGTCGGCTTCGCCGCCGAGACACCTGCCGAGGGCGAGTCGCTCGTCGACCGGGGACGCCGCAAGGCTGCGCGCAAGGGCGTGGACCTGCTCGTCGTCAACGAAGTGGGCTGGGCGAAGGGCTTCGAGGCCGAAAGCAACGAGGTCGTGGTGCTGGATGCCGCAGGGCGCATCGCCGCCCGCGCAGACGGGACGAAACGGGCTGTCGCCGACGCCCTGTGGGACGCCGTCCGCGACGCTCGCGAAAAACAATAACGAAAGGGTAACGGAGGGGTTAGGGTTGGTCCCACGGCGTCGACGACGACGCCGTGGAAGGACACCCGATGCCCGTCGACACCGTCACCGCCCGTCAGGGCGACCGGATGCAGGCGCTCGCGGTGGTCGGTGTCCTCACGGTCGTGAGCATCCTGATCGCACTCGTCGGGGCGACGCCCGCGCGGGTGGGGACGAGCGAACTGCTCGGCGACCCGCGCACCCCCGGTGAGGCCGCGTTCATCGCGAGTCACCGCGGCGGTGGGGCGACGGCCCCCGAGAACACGCTTCCCGCGATCTCGGCGGCCCTCGCCGCCGGCTTCGACTACGTCGAGGTCGACGTCGCCCTGACGCTCGACGGCCACGCCGTGCTGATGCACGATGCCACGGTCGATCGCACGACCGACGGGCAGGGCCGGGTCGACGCCCTGACGCTCGCGCAGATTCGCGCACTCGACGCCGGGGCGTGGTTCCATCCGGACTACGCCGGCACGCGAGTGCCGACCGTCGCGGAGTTCCTCGACGTGCTCGCCGGGACCGAGCAGCGGGCGCTCGTCGAGTTGAAGGGGGAGTGGGATGCGGCATCCCTCGCGCGTGTCGTCGACGAACTGGAAGCGCGCGACCTCGAACGCCGGGTGGCGCTGTCGAGCTTCGACGCCCGCACGCTCGCGCTCGCCGCGGACGCCTCCGATCTGGCGCCGCGGATGCTCATCCTGCGCCATCTTCCGCCCGATGCCGTGCGGGCGGCCGCCGATGCCGGAGCGCGCGGCATCGTCGTGAGCCGCAGTGCCGTGCTGGAGCGACCCGGCATCGTCGACGAGGCGCACGCCGCGGGCCTTCGCGTCGTCGTCTACACGCTCAATTCCGACAGGCACTGGGGTGAAGTCACGGCGCTGGGGGTCGACGGCATCGTGACCGATGATCCCGGCACGCTATCCGAGTGGCAGCAGGCGGTCGCGCGCGGGAGGTAGGGTCGGGGCGTCGCATCCGCTCCGGGAGGTCCCATGTCATCGCGTCGTCATCCGCTCACGCGCGCCGGGGCCGTCGCCTCGGCGCTCGCTCTTGCGATCCTGACGACGGGGTGCCAGCCCGAGCCCGTTCCGACGGCCACCCCGACGACCTCGCCGTCGCCCTCGGTCAGTGCGACGCCCTCGGCCGCGCCGTCGGCGACGGGCGACCCCGTCGATGACCTGGTGCTCCCGACCGCGTGCGAGCAGATCTACTCGCCCGAGATGCTCGTGGTGCTTCAGGCCGAGGTGCCGCCGCTCAACGATCCCGGCGTCACGATGCTCTCGTCGCAGAACGTCGAGGCGATCGAGATGCTGTCCGCGGCGACCGAGACCCTGCGCTGCACGTGGGGACCGCCATCCGAACGCGGCATCGCGACGAACGTGACGATCGTGACGCCCGAGCAGCGCGATGCGCTCTTCCGGGCGTTCGAGCAGGAGGGCTTCCTCTCCGAGGACTACCACGAGGGCTCGATCCACCGCATCGAGCAGGAGATGATCACGCAGGACGATGAGCTCGTCACGCTCGGCGAGACGCACTACCTCGGTGGCTCAGGGTGGGTCTCGACGCGGTGGGTCAACGTCTCGCCCGAGGGCTACACCGAAGACATCGTCGAGACTCTGTGGGGCTGAGCTTGCCGACGCGCTAGGATGGTCGCTGGGCAAGCCCGCCCCCGATGTCGCAGCTCGCAGAAGCGAGTGCCCGCGGCCGGAGGCGGCGAGATCCCATCCGTGTCAGTGACGGCTGCCAAGCCGCCCGCGGGACCACCAGCATCGCCGGTTTCGACCGGTTCCGCCGGAGTATCCGGCGCATATCCTCAGGAGGAGCATGCCGACCACGGCATCGACCACCGGCAAGTCGCCGTCGCAGCGGCGGCGCAAGCCCGTTTCGTCAGCCCGTCGCGATGACGAAGCCCCAATCATCCCGATCCTCGCGCGCAAGGTGCGTGAGGTCGAGGCCAAGTCGCAGCGTGGCAAGCTCGGCCCGACGAACCGCGTGAAGTTCCAGGTCATCGCGTTCCTCGTGCGCGAAGAGCGTGCGCGCGTCAAGGCCGACACGACGCTCGGCGACGGACCGCGCGCCGAGCTGCTCAAGCGCCTCGACGGCGTCGCGACGATCCTCGCCAAGACCGCGGCCCGCGACACATCGCTCATTCAGCTGCTCGAGGTCGACCAGGCAACGTCGCCGGTCGCCAAGCGCATGCGCCGTGACTGGCTGCTCGAATCGGGTGCTGAACTCGCCCCCGACGAACTCATCATCACCGACGCCGCACCCGCCGCAGCCCCCGTGGTCTCGGCCGCTCTGGCCGAGCGCCAGGTGTTCCCGCCGCAGGTCGAGGCCCGCCGCGAGGCGAACCCCTTCCTCGAGCCCGACCTGGCTCTGCGGGCTCCGAAAGAGACGCCGCGCCGTCGACTCGACGGCTGGGAGCTCATGGGGCCCCTGTACAAGGCCTTCGAGACCGGCGCCGGCGGAGGATCAGCCTCGATGCCGCTACCGCCCGTGCCCGAGTTCGACCGGATCTCGCCCAAGGGGCTCGAGGTCATGGTGCACCAGTCTCGGTTCCTCGAGTCCGTGCGCCACGGGCACCGCACTTTCCTCCTCGCCGACGAGCCGGGCCTGGGCAAGACGGCGGAGTCGGTGCTCGCCGCATCCGTCGCCGGTGCCTATCCGCTGCTGGTCGTGG
Source organism: Microbacterium sp. Y832 (assembly GCF_057669765.1). Taxonomy (NCBI): domain Bacteria; kingdom Bacillati; phylum Actinomycetota; class Actinomycetes; order Micrococcales; family Microbacteriaceae; genus Microbacterium; species Microbacterium sp. Y832. The sequence goes on from NZ_JBYHFM010000001.1 coordinate 565,501, forward strand.
TGCCGAACGTCGTGAAGATGAACTGGGCCCGCGAAGTCGAGCGGTGGACGCCGCAGCGCCGGGCGACGGTCATCTCGGGCGACGGCGAAGACATCGACGCGTTCGCCGACGTCTTCATCGTCAACTACGAGATCCTCGACAGGCACCTGTCGTGGCTCTCGTCGATCGGGCTCAAGGGCATGGTCGTCGACGAGGCGCACTTCATCAAGAACCTGTCGTCGCAGCGCTCGCGCAACGTGCTCGCCCTCGCGGCGCTCATCCGCGAGCAGGTGCGCGACCCGCTGCTGATGGCACTCACCGGTACGCCGCTCATCAACGACGTCGAGGACTTCGACGCGATCTGGCGGTTCCTCGGGTGGACGAACGGCGAGAAGCCGGGCCCGCTCCTGATGGAGCGGCTCGATGACACGGGACTCACGCCGGCAGACAAAGCCTTCTACCCCGAAGCGCGCGACGCCGTCATCTCGATGGGGATCGTGCGCCGCCGCAAGAAGGACGTCGCGGCGGATCTGCCCGACAAGCTCGTCGCCGACCTTCCGGTCGAGCTCGACGACGACTTCGGCCGCTCGATCCGCGCCGCCGAGCGCGAGCTGGGCGAGCGCCTCGCGGCGAAGTACCGCCGCATCATCGAGGCTCGCGGCGACCGGGGCCTGATGCCGGGCGAGATCGACGACGACATCGTGCGTCTCGTCGCCCACAGCGAGCTCGAAGAGTCCAAGGCTGCGGGCTCCGGCTCGGAGAACGTCTTCACGATGGTGCGTCGGATCGGCCAGGCCAAGGCTGTCCTCGCAGCGGACTACGCCGTGCAGCTGCAGCGCTCGGTCGGCAAGGTCGTCTTCTTCGCGAAGCACATCGATGTGATGGATGCCGCCGAGGCGCACTTCGCCGCGGCGGGGCTGAAGACCGTGTCGCTGCGCGGAGACCAGACGACGACGGCGCGCCAGCAGGCGATCGACGACTTCAACAACGACCCCGAGGTCGGGATCGCGGTGTGCTCGCTCACGGCCGCCGGCGTCGGCGTGAACATGCAGGCGTCGTCGAACGTCGTGCTCGCCGAGCTGTCGTGGACGGCTGCCGAGCAGACACAGGCGATCGACCGGGTGCACCGGATCGGACAGGACGAGCCCGTCACGGCGTGGCGGATCATCGCGGCGCACACCATCGACACGAAGATCGCCGAGCTCATCGATTCGAAGCAGGGTCTCGCCGCGCGTGCCCTCGACGGTGAGGCGCTGGATCCGCAGTCGAGCGACTCCGTTCAGCTGTCGGCGCTCATGCACCTGCTGCGTCAGGCGCTCGGCGGGGAGTGACCTCGGGCCACTGAGGTGGCTGTCACGCATCTCGACGCGGTCCCGCTTCCGGCGGGCCGCGCGGGCGCGCGCCTGTACGAGTTCCTGCGAGCCGGTTCATCTGCCGAGTGGCGACGGATGGCATCGCGTGTGCGGGCGTGTCGGTGCCGTGCGTCTGGCAGGGGCGCGGCCCGCGGCGATAGTGTCGGAGCGGCACCGTCGCCGTACCCTCCGTACCGACAGCAAGGACCACAGCATGAAGATCGGCATCCTGACCAGCGGCGGAGACTGCCCCGGGCTCAATGCGGTCATCCGCGGCATCGTGCTCAAGGGCACGACGGCGCACGATCTCGAGTTCGTCGGCATCCGCGACGGATGGCGCGGGGTGGTCGACGCCGACTTCTTCCCGCTTACGCGTCACGAGGTCAAGGGCCTGTCGAAGGTCGGCGGCACGATCCTCGGCACGTCGCGGACGAACCCGTACGAGGGCCCGCGCGGCGGCGCCGAGAACATCGCCAAGACGCTCTACGGCCACCGCATCGACGGCATCATCGCGATCGGCGGCGAAGGCACGCTCGCCGGGGCGGACCAGCTCTCGAAGGACGGCATCAACGTCATGGGGGTGCCGAAGACGATCGACAACGACCTGCGTGCGACCGACTACTCCTTCGGCTTCGACACCGCCGTCAACATCGCCACCGATGCCATGGACCGGCTGCGTACGACGGGCGATTCGCATCAGCGCTGCATGGTCGCCGAGGTCATGGGTCGCCACGTCGGCTGGATCGCGCTGCACGCCGGCATCGCCGCGGGTGCGCACGTCATCTGCATCCCCGAGGTGCCGCTGTCGCTCGAAGAGATCTCGGCCCAGGTGATGCGCGCCCACGCCCGCGGTCGTGCGCCGCTCGTCGTCGTGTCGGAAGGGTTCACGCTCAAGGGCATGGACCGGGCCTACAGCGACAAGGGCCTCGACGCCTTCAACCGCCCCCGGCTCGGCGGGATCGGCGAGATCCTGGCGCCCGAGATCGAGCGGATCACCGGCATCGAGACCCGCTCGACGGTGCTCGGCCACATCCAGCGCGGCGGTTCGCCGTCGGGCTTCGACCGCGTCCTCGCGACGCGGCTGGGCCTGCACAGCGCCGACGCCATCGTCGACGAGGCGTGGGGCCAGATGGTGGCCCTGCGCGGCACCGACATCGTGCGCGTCCCGTTCGCCGAGGCCCTCGGCGAACTCAACACCGTGCCGCTCTACCGCTACGAAGAGGCCGCCGCCCTGTTCGGTTGACCCCCCGCGCATCCGCTCGCCCCGCTCGCCCGCTCGCCCCGCCCCGCCCCACCCCACCCCACCCGCCGAACCGGACGATTCCCGTCGAAACCGACGTCGCCGAGGTGCGGTTCGACGCGGATGGTCCGGTTCGGTGGCGTTGCGAGGGTTCCTCCCCAGGGGGCGTGTGCGGAGCGGGCGAGCAACAACCGGGGGAGCGGGCGGAGGAGCGCAGCGAGGCGAGGGATGCTGGCGGGATGCTGCTTCCGGCACCGGCGACGCTGATCCTCGCGAGAGAGCACCCCGCGCTTGTCCGGCGGGGCGCGCTTCGCCGGGTGAGACCGGGCGTCTACGTCGCGCCCGACGTGTGGCAGGCGCTCAAACCGTGGGATCGGTATCTGCTGCGTGTGCACGCCGTGCTGATGACCTGGACCGAGCCGGTCCTCTGCCTCGAGTCCGCCGCCGCGCTTCAGGGGCTGCCGATCTTCGGTGAGCCGCGCCACATCCACCTGCTCAGTCCGGATGCCGCAACCTGGCGCCGTGGCGATGTCATCGTCCACGGGGCTCGGGACGGGCGGCGGATCGATGTCGTCGAGGGCGTGCGCACGACCGCGCCGGCGGACACCGCGGTCGACCTCGCCCGGGTGCTTCCTCCCGCGTTCGCACTCGCCGTCGCCGATGCCGTACTGCGCAGGTTGGGGTCGCACGGCGCCACCGACTTCAGCGCCCGGGGCCGTGCCCAGGAGAATCGCCGGGGCGTTCTCCAACTCGACTGGGTTCAGGAGCGCGCCACCGGCGCGGCCGAGTCAGCCGGCGAGTCGGTCAGCCGCGCCGTCATCGAGTGGCTGGGGTACGAGCCGCCCGAGCTGCAAGTCGAATTCGACCACGAGCACGGCACGGATCGGGTGGACTTCTTCTTCCGGAGAGCCCGTGTCATCGGCGAGTCTGACGGATACGGCAAGTACGACGCGTCCAACCACGACGTGATGAAGGCGACCTTCGTGCGCGAGAAGAGGCGCGAGGACCGGCTGCGGGCGCGCGTGCGGGGTTTCGCTCGCTGGGATTGGGCGGATGCGATCCGCGGCGGCCCGCTCGACGCCGCGCTGCGCAGGTCTGGTCTGACGCCCGTCCGTCCGCCGCAGCGGGCTCAGCTCTCCACGCTGGGTGCGACCTCCCGATCACTGCCCACCGAGCGCTGAACCACACCGATCCCGCCGAACCAGACGGCGTCGTCGTCCGGTTTGGCGGGATCGGTCCGGTTCGGCGGCAATCGCGCGGCCCGCGCGCGCGCAGCGGGCGGCGGTGTCAGGCAGCGTCGACCACGTCGAGGAGCCAGGCGAGCTCGAATGCACGCTCGCGCCAGGCGTTGTAGCGACCGCTCACGCCGCCGTGGCCCGCGACCATCTCGCACTTCAGCAGCGCGTCGGCGCCGACCTCGCGCAGGCGTGCGACCCACTTCGCCGGCTCGACGTACATGACGCGCGTGTCGTTGAGCGACGTGACCGCGAGGATGCGGGGATACGCGACGCCGTCTCGCACGTTCTCGTACGGCGAGTACGTCTTCATGTACGCGTACACATCGGGATCGTGCAGGGGATCGCCCCACTCGTCCCACTCGATGACCGTGAGGGGGAGCGACGGGTCGAGGATCGTCGTGAGCGCGTCCACGAACGGGACGTCGGCGAGGATGCCCGCGAAGAGCTCGGGTGCGAGGTTGGCGACCGCGCCCATCAGCAGTCCGCCGGCGGAGCCGCCCTCGCCGACCAACTGCGCCGGCGTCGTGTAGCCCTCGTCGATGAGGTGGCGCGCGCAGTCCACGAAGTCGGTGAACGAGTTGCGCTTTTTCAGCAGCTTGCCGTCCTCGTACCACTGACGGCCCATCTCGCCGCCCCCGCGCACGTGGGCGACGGCGAACACGACGCCGCGGTCGAGCTCGGACAGGCGAGCCACGGAGAAGCCGGGCTCGATCGAGTGCTCGTACGAGCCGTACCCGTAGAGGTGCAGGGGGCGCGGCGCGGCGCCGGCTTCGCCGAACGAACGCTTCCACACGAGCGAGACGGGGATGCGGGTGCCGTCAGCCGCCGGAGCCCACACGCGTGCCTGCGCGTAGTCTGCGGGCTCGTAGCCGCCGAGCACCGGCTGCCGCTTGCGCAGGTGCATCCGCTTCGACACGACGTCGTAGTCGTAGACCGTGCCGGGCGTGACGAACGACGCGAAGCCGATGCGCACGAGCGGCGGCGCCCACTCCGGGTTGCCCGAGGCCCCCACAGCGTAGAGCGGCTCGTCGAACGTGATCTCATCGACGTCGCCGGTCGCGTAGTCGAGCAGCCCGAGCCGCGCGAGCCCGCCGCGGCGATAGCCGAGCACACCCCAGTCGCGGAACGTCGACAGGCCCAGCAGGCGCTCACCCGGGCGGTGGGGCACGACGACCGTGCGCTCACCGGCGGGGTCGGATGCCGCGACGCGGACGAGCTCGAAATCGAGGGCGCCGGCGTTGTGCAGGATGAACAGCACATCCTCGCCGTCGATCACGGCGTGGTCGGAGTCGTACTCGACCCCTTCGGTGCGAGGCCAGACGACGCGGGGTTCGCCGCGCAGGTCGTCGGCGTCCAGCAGCCATTCCTCGCTCGTGATCGAGGACCCGAGCCCGATGACGAGGTAGCGGTCGCTGCGCGTGAAGCCCGCCCCGACCCAGTACCGCTCGTCGGGCTCGTGGAAGAGCTTCTGGTCGGAGGAGATGTCCGTGCCGAGCTCGTGCAGCCACACCGTGTCCGGTCGCCACGCGTCGTCGATCGTCGTGTAGACGATGAAGCGGCCGTCGGGCGAGAACGTCGCGCCGGCGAACGTGTCGGGGATCTCGTCGGGCAGCTGCTCGCCCGTCTCGAGGTCGCGCACGCGGAGGGTGTAGCGTTCGTCGCCGGCCAGGTCGATGCCGTACAGCAGGCGCGTGCCGTCGCCGGTGACCTCGAAGCTGCCGAGTGAGAAGAACTCGTGGCCCTCGGCCTCGGCGTTGCCGTCGAGCACGATCTGCTCGCCCGGAACCTCGACGTCGGGGGCGAGCGAAGGGGGAGTCCAGTCGTCGACGGAGGCAAGGGGGGCGCGGCACTGGATGCCGTACTGCTTGCCCTCGACGGTGCGGCCGTAGTACCACCACTGTCCGCGGCGCACGGGCACGGAGAGGTCGGTCTCGAGGGTGCGGCTCTTGATCTCGTCGAAGATCCGCCCGCGCAGATCCGCGAGGTGGGCGGTGCGTGCGTCGGTGTAGGCGTTCTCGGCCTCGAGATGGGCGATGACGTCGGCGTCTTCCTTGTCGCGGAGCCATTCGTAGCGGTCCTCGACGTCGTCTCCGTGGTGCGAGCGCACCGAGACACGGGGTGAGGCGACGGGGGCAGGAGGAGCGGAATCGTGAGCGGTCACGGCACAACGTTAGCCGCCGCGAGGTGGCCGGAGTTGACCGCGGGCTGGCCCGGTGTAAGGATTCTCTCTGGCCGGTTGCCGGTTGCTGAACTCTGGGTGAACTGTTCGTTCGTCACGCCGACATCGTCGGCCCCGCATCCTCATTACGAAAGCGAACGTGGAAGCCGCAACCCTCATCATTGTGCTGGTCATCGCACTGGCGCTCTTCTTCGACTTCACCAACGGGTTTCACGACACCGCGAACGCGATGGCGACGCCCATTGCGACGGGCGCACTCAAGCCCCGCACCGCCGTGCTGCTCGCCGCCATCCTGAACCTCGTCGGCGCGTTCTTGTCGACCGAGGTCGCGCGGACCATCTCGGGCGGCATGATCCGCGAAGACGAGATATCGGCGACCGTCTTTCCCTCGATCATCTTCGCGGGACTCATCGGCGCCATCACGTGGAACATGCTGACGTGGCTGCTCGGGCTTCCGTCGTCGTCGTCGCACGCGCTGTTCGGCGGACTCATCGGAGCCACGCTCGTCGGCGCGAGCGCCATGGCGATCGACTTCGGTGTCGTCATGAGCAAGGTGATCCTGCCCGCGCTCATCGCACCGCTGACGGCCGGCGTCATCGCGTTCACGGTGACGAAGATCGCGTACGCCATCACCCGCCGGTACGACACCAAGCCCGACGGACGCGACGGCTTCCGGTGGGGGCAGATCTTCACATCGTCGCTCGTGGCCCTCGCGCACGGCACCAATGACGCACAGAAGACGATGGGAGTCATCACGCTCGCCCTCATCACCGTCGGCTGGCAGTCAACGGCCAACCCCGATCCGCAGTTCTGGGTGATCGTCGCGTGCGCCGTCACGATCGCGCTCGGCACCTACATGGGCGGATGGCGCATCATCCGCACCCTGGGCAAGGGGCTCACCGATGTGAAACCCGCGCAGGGCTTCGCCGCCGAGACGTCGACGGCGGCGACGATCCTCGCTTCGAGCGCCCTCGGCTTCGCCCTGTCGACGACGCAGGTCGCGTCGGGCTCGGTCATCGGCTCGGGACTCGGCAGGCGCGGATCCAAGGTGCGCTGGGGCACCGTCGGCCGCATCATGGTCGGCTGGCTGCTGACGCTCCCCGCCTCCGGAGCAGTGGGCGCGCTCGCGGCTCTCGTCGTGGTGTGGCTGGGCACGTGGGGCGTCCTGATCGACGCCGTGATCGCGCTCGCCATCATCCTCGGCCTGTTCTGGCGCTCGCGCCGCAACGTGGTCGACTCGGCCAACGCGATGAGCGACGTGGCCGAGTCCGGTCGCGCGGTCAAGGTCAAGCGCAACCCGCCGCCCACCCGCCGCCAGCGTGCGGCCGCGCGCGAAGAGGCCCGCCGCGTCGCCGCCGTCGAGCACGCCGAGCGCAGGGCGCAGCGCGCGGCGGCGAAGAAGCAGAAGGAGCAGAACCGGTGATCACCATCGACTGGATCGCGTTCCTGCAGGTCTTCGCCGCGAGCCTCGTCGCAGGGGTGTTCGTCGTGACGTCGTACGCCGTCGGGCTCCGCCTTCTCGTGCGCGCCGGCAAGGCACCGGTCGTCGCCCCGGCCGAGTTCACCGACGCGATCACGGTGATCACCGAGAAAGAGGCACGCCGGGCAGAGAAGGCCGCGCTGAAGGCCGCCCGGAAGAGCCCGCTCACCGAGGGGCAGAAGCGCCTCGCGCTCGTGGGCGCCTACGGATGTTTCGGGCTCTGCGCGCTGGCTGTGCTCGGCGGCATCCTGCTCATCGTCTTCAACCACTGAGCGTCGCAGGGTCGCCGTACGCTGTCGTCATGGTCACCACGCGCTCTCCCACATCGCCCCCGGACAGCGGGCAGGCGGATGCCGCAGGGCCCGAGCAGTTCGGCCAGTACCCGCCCGCGCGGCGGACGATCCTGCACCTGAGCGATACGCACCTGCTCGCCGGCAACGCGCCGCTCGCGGGGCGGATCGACACCGAGGCCAATCTCGTGCGCACACTCGAAGCGGTAGAGCGCATGCAGCTGCGTCCGGACGCGATCGTGTTCACGGGCGATCTCACCGACCTCGGCGAACCCGAGGCCTACCGCGCGCTGCGCACCGCGGTCGAGCCTGTCGCCGAGCGACTCGGCGCACCCGTGATCTGGGTAGCCGGCAACCACGATGAGCGTCCCGCGCTTCGCGAGGGGCTCCTCGATCTCGAACCGACTCAAGCCGCCGTCACGAGCGTGTCCGACCTCGGCGGCCTGCGTCTGATCGGGCTGGACACGAGTGTGCCCGGGTGGCACCACGGCGAACTCGACGACGCGCAGCTCACGTGGCTGGGCGACGTCCTCGCCGAGCCGGCGCCCCTCGGCACGATCCTCGCGCTGCATCATCCACCGCTGCCCTCGCACGTGCGGCTGTTCGACATCCTCGAACTGCGCGATCAGCACCGCCTTGCCGAGGTCATCGCGGGAACCGACGTGCGGGCGATCCTCGGAGGCCACCTGCACTATTCGACGAGCGGCACCTTCGCCGGCGTTCCCGTCAGCGTTGCGGCGGCCACGTGCTACACGATGAACCTCACAAGGCCCGCGGCCGAGGTCAACGGCACCGACGCGGGGCAGTCCTTCCACCTCGTGCACGTGTACGACGAGACGATCACGCATGCCGTGGTTCCCGTGCTCGATTCCCCGACGGCCGACGGCTTCTCTCAGGAGTGGCTCGACAAGATGGCGGCGCTGTCCCCGGCCGAACGGCTCGAAGCGTTCTCCCGAAAGCCCGCACGGTAGGCCTCGGCGTACAGCAGAGGCCGACGACCCGCCGCGGGGGACAAGGTGCCGATCCGTGCGCGCGGGTAGGCTCGGGGCATCCCCTCCCACAGAGTCGTGACCTCCAAGGACGCCCGAATGACTGCCGACGCGACGTCGCTCACCCGCACAGAAACCGATTCGCTGGGATCCCTCGAGATCCCCGCCGACGCGTACTGGGGGGTGCACACGGCGCGGGCGCTGGCGAACTTCCCGATCTCGAAGCGCCCCATCTCGGTGTACCGCGACCTCGTGGTCGCGCTCGCGATGGTCAAGCAGGCGTCGGCGCGGGCGAACCGCGAGATCGGCGTGCTCGACCTCGAACGGGCCGACCTCATCGACAGGGCCGCGCAACTCGTCATCGACGGGAAGTACCACGACCAGTTCGTCGTGGGCGTCATCCAGGGTGGCGCGGGCACCTCGACCAACATGAACGCGAACGAGGTCATCACCAACGTCGCGCTCGAGCTCGCCGGCCGCGAGAAGGGCGACTACGCGTTCCTGTCGCCGATCGACCACACCAACCGCAGCCAGTCGACCAACGACGTCTACCCGACCGCCATCAAGGTCGGGCTCAGCCTCGACCTCAAGACGCTTCTCGAAGAGCTCGACCTGCTGCGCGGGGCGTTCCTGTCCAAGGCCGTCGAGTTCCACGACATCCTCAAGGTCGGGCGCACGCAGCTGCAGGATGCCGTCCCGATGACGCTCGGGCAGGAGTTCCACGGCTTCGCCACGACCCTCGCCGAGGACCACAGCCGGCTCACCGAGAACGCCAAGCTGCTGCACGAGATCAACCTCGGTGCGACCGCCATCGGCACCGGCATCACGACGCACCCCGACTACAGCCAGACGGTGCTACGCCACCTGCGCGAGATCAGCGGACTCGACATCGAGCTCGCGACCGACCTCGTGGAGTCCACCAGCGACACCGGCGCCTTCATGTCGTTCTCGTCGTCGCTCAAGCGCAACGCGATCAAGCTGTCGAAGATCTGCAACGACCTGCGGCTGCTGTCGTCGGGTCCGCAGGCCGGTTTCGGCGAGATCAACCTGCCCGCCCAGCAGGCCGGCTCGAGCATCATGCCGGGCAAGGTGAACCCGGTCATCCCCGAGGTCGTCAACCAGGTCGCCTTCGCGGTCGCCGGCGCCGACCTCACCGTCACGATGGCGGCCGAGGGCGGCCAGCTTCAGCTCAACGCCTTCGAGCCCGTCATGGCGCACTCGATCTTCCAGTCGATCACCTGGATGCGCCGCGCGATGTGGACGCTGCGCGTCAACTGCGTCGACGGCATCACGGCGAACCGTGCGCGCCTGGGCGCGATGGTGGGCTCGTCGGTCGGCGTCGTGACGGCACTCACTCCGTTCATCGGCTACGCCGCGTCGGCGGCGCTCGCCAAGACCGCGCTGCTCACGGGTCGCAACGTCGGCGACCTCGTCGTCGAAGCCGGTCTGATGTCGGCCGAAGAAGTCGCCAAGCAGCTTTCGCCCGCGCGGCTGTCGGGCCTGGAGACGATCACGGCGGCGATCCCGATCGTGCAGAGCGCCGAGGACATCGTCGCGTCCGAAGACTCCTGAACCGGCCGCATCCCACACAGCGTGGGTCGCGCTCGGTACGCTGGGACGACGTCAGATACGACCAGGGGGACCGCATGACTGATCCGAACACACCTGAAACCACACCGCCGCCGGCAAGCGGAGCACCGCAGTACGCGTCCGCTCCTCCGCCGGCGAGCGGAGCGCCGCAGTACGCTCCCGCTCCTCCGCCCGGGGCCGCTCCGCCCGCGCAGCCGACCGTCCCGGGAAAGACCCTCGGCATCGTCGCCTTCGCCGTGTCGTTCTTCGTGCAGATCGTCGGAATCATCCTCGGCATCATCGCCCTCGTGCAGAGCAAGAAGGCCGGCTACAAGAACGGGTGGGCTCTGGCGGCGATCATCGTCGGGGCGGTGCTGCTGGTGGTCTCGGTCATCATCATCGTCGCGCTGATCATGTTCTCGCTGGATGCCGTCGCTGATCTGTGCGACGGCATGGCGCCCGGCGTCTACGAGCTCTCGACGGGTGGCACGATCACCTGCGAGTGATTCGCATTCCAGAAAGGGCGATCCGCGTGCGGGTCGCCCTTTCTCGTTCTCGCCGTCAGTCGAGGATGCGGCAGTGCGTCGTCAGCTCGCCGATGCCGTCGATGCCGACCGTGACGGTCGAGCGGTCCCGCAGGAACACCTGCGGGTCGCGGCTGTACCCCGCGCCGCCGGGGCTTCCCGTCGAGATGAGCGTGCCCGGCAGCAGCGTCGCCGACTTCGACAGGTGCGCGACGAGAGCAGACACGGGCCGAACCATCTGACCCGTCGTGGCGTCCTGCATCGTGTGGCCGTCGAGCACCGTCCAGATCCGCAGGTCCTGCGGGTCGGGGATTTCGTCCGCCGTCACGACGAACGGGCCCGTCGGGGTGAATCCGTCGAAGGACTTGCAGCGGGACCACTGGGCTTCGGAGTACTGGATGTCTCGCGCCGTGATGTCGTTGACGACGGTGTATCCCCACACGTGGTCGAGCGCGTCCTCGGGCGAGACGTCCTTCGCCGGACGGCCGATGATGACACCGAGCTCTGCCTCGTAGTCGACGGATTCGCTGAGCGAACGGGGCCACGCCGCGGTGTCGTCGTGCCCCGCGAGCGAGTTCGGCCAGAGCACGAACACGGTCGGCGTCGAGTCGGTCTTCAGCCCCAGCTCGCTCGAGTGCGCCGCGTAGTTGAGACCCACCGCCAGCACGACGGGCGGGGTGAGCACCGCCGAGGCGAAGCCGACGTCGGCGAGCGGATGCCGTGCCGCCGCGTCGCGATCGGTCTCCCGCACGCGGGCGAGCAGTTCGTCACCGCCGGCGATGAGCTCTTCGAGCACGCGAGGGGCTCCGGGGAAGAGGTTCTCGACGATGACGGCTTGCGCGTCTTCCACGATGGCGAGCTGGGGTGAAGTGGCGCCGGGAGCGACCACGTGGGCAAAACGCATCCTTCTAAACTACCTGTCGCTCTGGCGCAGCGGCCGCGCGCGACGGGCCCATAGGCTGGTGCGCATGACGATGGACTCCGCCCGTCCGCGCCCCTCACTGACGCCGCCCGAGTTCGCGTCGCCCTTCGCTCAGCCGCCCCACGCGGCGCCCGCCGCGATCCCTCCGGTCGGTGCGGTCCCCGCCGTGCTGCCGGTGCGGCCGCGCAAGGGAAGGTCAGCGCCCATCTGGGCGATCGGTCTGCTGGTCCTCGTGTTCGTCGTACTCGTCGCGTACTTCCTCAACGCCCTCGGGCCGGGTGCATCGATCGTCGGCATGGTGCTCGCGGTCATCCCGCTCGCGGGCGTGCTCGTCGCGATACGCCTCATCGACCGCTGGGAGCCCGAGCCGATGGGCCTCGTCGTCTTCGCGATCGCGTGGGGGGCGATCGCCGCCGTCGGCATCGCCCTCGGTGTCGACCTGCTGCTCGTGATGGGGTTCGGTGCGGGACGCGGCTTCGACTCGGACTTCATCTCCGGGGTCATCCAGGCGCCTATCGTCGAGGAGGTCGCGAAGGGGCTCGGCGTGTTCCTCATCTTCGCCTCGGCGCGCCGTGCGTTCGACGGCCCCGTCGACGGTGTCGTCTACGGCGCGCTCGTGGGAGCGGGCTTCGCCTTCACCGAGAACATCCAGTACTTCGCCGTCAGCGTGATCGAGGGCGGAGCCGCCGACACCTCCGTCACGTTCTTCGTGCGCGGCATCCTCTCCCCGTTCGCCCACGTCATGTTCACGGCCGTGACAGGCTTCGCGCTCGGCCTCGCCGCGCGCCGCGGAGTACCGCCGCGCGCCGCCCTCGGAGCGCTGCTGCTGGGCCTCGCGGGTGCGATCGTGCTGCACGCGCTGTGGAACGGCTCGGCCATGCTCGGAGACTTCTTCGCGCTCTACTGGACGCTGCAGGTGCCGTTGTTCGTCGTGTTCATCCTCGGAATCGTCGCACTGCGGCGAGAGGAGGCACGGCTGACCCGCGCGCGTCTGGGGGACTACGCGGCCGCGGGATGGTTCACACCGCAAGAGGCTGACATGCTCGCGACGTCGGCCGGCCGTAGAGCAGCGCTCGCGTGGGCGAGCACGCTACGGGGCGACCGGCGCCCCCTCATGCGCGAGTTCATCGCCGATGCGACGGCTCTCGCGGCAGCCCGACAGCGGGCGATCTCGGGTCGGGACGCGCACGCCCGCGGCGACGAGCACGTACTGCTCGCGCGCACGAGCGCCGCGCGCGCCGCGCTCTTCGCTCCCTGACCTCGCTCGGCGAGCCCGCGGCGGGGTATTGACACGGCGCGGATGCCTGGGCATGCTGAGGGCAGATCAAGCTCAGCGCTCGGTTGGCTCGTAGGCATTGCCGCGACCCCGGGCGCTGAGTTTTGCCCGCGGCCCACATTGACCGCCGCGTGCTCGCAGGGTTGGATGGATGCATGACTGACGACCGCACCAAGCCCGAGATCGACGCACCCGAGGGACCGGCGCCCACCGACCTCGTCATCCGCGACATCATCGTGGGTGACGGCGCCGAGGCGAAGCCCGGCGACACCGTGACCGTCCACTACGCCGGAGTCGAGTACGAATCCGGTGAGGAGTTCGACTCCTCCTGGGGGCGTGGCGAGAGCATCCAGTTCCCGCTGCGCGGCCTCATCCAGGGGTGGCAGGACGGCATTCCCGGCATGAAGGTCGGGGGCCGCCGCGAACTCATCGTGCCGCCGCACCTGGCCTATGGCCCCGCGGGCGGACACTTCCTCGGTGGAAAGACCCTCATCTTCGTCATCGACCTCATCGACGTCGCCTGACGAACACCATCAGACGAAGGCGGGTGCCCCTGGGGTATCCGCCTTCGTCGTCTTCAGAGAAGAAAAATTCCATGCAGTGGAATAGATCGGCTCTGGCCGCGTGTTGAACCCCACATGCCGCACCGTCGGCCGAATCCCTGGAGGAGAAGTATGACCGTCACGATCGCCGACATCCCCGGTTACAAGGCCGGAACCTGGGTGCTTGACCCCTCGCACAGCGAGGTGGCGTTCAGCGTCCGCCACATGATGATCTCGAAGGTGCGTGGCGCGTTCGGTGTGAAGAGCGCCACGATCGTCGCGGGTGAGAACCCGCTGGAGACGACCGTCACCGCCCAGGTCGACGCGGCGTCGCTGTCGACGAAGGATGACGGGCGTGACCAGCACTTGCGCTCCGCCGACTTCTTCGACGTCGAGAACCACCCGACGATCGACTTCGTCTCGACGGGTGTCCGCGTGGAAGACGGCGACTTCCTCGTTGATGGCGACCTCACGATCCGCGGCACGACCAAGCCCGTCACGTTCGCGTTCGAGTTCGGCGGCTTCGGATCCGACCCGTGGGGCAACTACAAGGCCGGTGCGACGGCGAAGACCGTCATCAACCGCGAAGACTTCGGCCTCACCTGGAACGCCGCGCTCGAGACCGGTGGCGTGCTCGTGGGCAAGGACATCACGGTCACCCTCGACCTGCAGGGCGCGCTCGAGACCGAGTGACCCGATCGAAGGGCGGATGCCGCACCGTGCCGCACGGCACTCGGGTGCGGCATCCGCCCTTCGTCATGCCCGGGCGCGCGGGGCGAGCGTCAGGCGATTCTGCGCCAGCAGGATGCCCGCGAAGACGATGACGGCGCCGATCGGCTCGTTCCAGCTGAGGGATTCGCCCAGCACGATGATGCCGAGGATGACCCCGACGACGGGGGACATGTAGGTCACGGTCGACGCGCGCGTTGGCCCCCACGCGCGCAGGGTGTTCTGGTTCCACACGTAGGCCACGCCCGTGCCGACGCAGCCGAGGATCAGGACGCTCGCGACGATCCAGGCATCGAGTGCGACGGGGGTGAGCACGAGGGCAGGCGTGAGCAGCGCCATGATCGCGGCGGCGATGCCGATGTTGAGGAAAGAGAACACGAGCGGGCTCATGCCGGTGTTCGAGACGAACCGGCGCATGTAGGCGAGGCTGAAGCCGTAGCACGCCGTCGCGCCGAGGATCGCAAGCTGCGCGATGACGCTCTGCGACAGGTCGAGACCTTGCCACGGGGCGATGATCACCATGATTCCGAGCATGCCCAGAACGATGCCGGCGATCTGCCCCGGTCGCAGCTTCTCGACGCGGAAGACGAGCCAGGCCATGATCGCCGTCATGAGCGGCGTCGTGGCGTTGAAGATGCTCGCGATACCGCTGGTGACGTGCTGCTGGGCCCACGAGAAGAGCATGAACGGCACGACGCAGAACGACACGGCGAGCACCGTCATGTGCAGCCAGACATGGATGCGCCGGGGGAGCCGGTCGCGCCGCACGAGCACGATCAGCCCGAGCGTCAGACCGCCGAGGATGAGGCGCGACCACACCACCTGCGCGGGGGACATCCCCTCGAGGGCGACCTTCATGAACAGGAAGCTCGATCCCCAGACGACGCCGCACAGCACGAACTGCACGGCGATCCACGCGTTCGAGCTCGTCGTCGGCGCGTCGGGGAGGGGCGAGAGGGTGGTGGTCACGAAGTGACTCTAGGCCCACGGGGGACACTCCGGACGACCGCCGGATGCGTCGACTGAGATCCGCCGGCATCCGCTCGTCGTCAACGCTGGTAGACTCTGGAGGTTGCCGTTTGATCGGCCGCGGATAAAGAGAGCTCGCACATCAGGTGCCGGGCGCCGCGCAGTGAACAGAAAGGGGATCCCATCTATGGCACTCGAAGCAGACGTCAAGAAGGCGATCATCGAACAGTACGCGACGCACCCCGGTGACACCGGATCCCCCGAGGTGCAGGTCGCGATGCTGACGCAGCGCATCAAGGACCTCACCGAGCACCTGAAGCAGCACAAGCACGACCACCACTCGCGTCGTGGGCTGTTCCTGCTCGTCGGTCAGCGCCGCCGTCTCCTGGGCTACCTCCAGGACATCGACATCAACCGTTACCGCTCGCTCATCGAGCGTCTCGGTCTTCGTCGCTAAGACGACACACGTCGAGAGCACGCGACCAGCGTTCAATCGCGCAGAACATTCTTGGAAGGCCTCCCCACGGTGTGGGGAGGCCTTCGTTCGTTTCTGACGCCCGGGATGCCCCGGGCCGGGGTCAGGACGAGGCCCGGGCGGCGACGAGGTCGGCGTGGTGGATGGCCGCGACGTCGGGGTGGGCGCGCAGGCGCCACTTGAGGGCGTTCTCGCCGTAGAGGTCGTGGATCGGGTTGCTCGGGTCCTGCGAGACCCCACGGGCATCGGCGGCGAGCTCAGCCGGCAGCTGGATGATCGGCAACTGCGCGTCCAGGCCCGGGTTGAAGAAGAACGGCACCGAGATGCGGTGGTCGGGTGCCTGCGGCGAGACGACCCGATGGTTCGTCGCCGTCAAGTAGCCCTGCGTCGCATACTCGAGCATCTCGCCGATGTTCACGACGAACGCACCGGGCACGGGCGGCGCATCGACCCACTCGCCGTCGCGCTCGACCTGAAGTCCGCCCTTGCCGGGCTCGACCCACAGCAGCGTCAGCACGCCGGCGTCCTTGTGTGCGCCGACTCCCTGCTGCGGCGTCGGGTCATCCTTGCCGGGGTAGCGGACGATCTTCATGAGGGTCGCGGGGTCGCCGAAATGCTGGTCGAAGTGCCCCTCGTCCGCGCCGAGAGCGAGCGACCACGCGCGAAGCAGCTTGCGGGCGACGCCGCTCAGGTGCTCCTGCCACTCCTCGACGACGGTGCGCAGCTCGGGCTGCGCCTCCGGCCAGAGGTTCGGTCCGATGAGGCGGGCGAAGTCGGGCGCCTCGGGGTCGGTGACCGCTTCGCGCTCGGGGCCGATGTCGATCTGCTCGCGCCAGTCGATCCGGCCCTGCGTCAGCTCGCCGCCGACGCGCGTGTACCCGCGGAAGTGCGGGCTCTTGAGGTTCTCGATCGCGAGCTTGTCCTCGTCATCCAGTGCGAAGAAGTCGATCGCCGCCTGGTGCAGGCGAGCTTCGAGATCGGCCGGGATGCCCGTGCCGACCAGGTAGAAGAACCCGACCTCGTGCGCCGCAGCCCTCAAGTCGTCGCGGAAGCAGGCGGCGGCTTCGGGCCCCTTGTCGAGCTCGGAGAGGTCGAGTACGGGCAGGTTCAGGTCGCTCATACGACGAGCGTAAAGGGATTCCGCACCGTGTGGGCGAATGTTTCATCGATCAGAATGCGGCGCGGGCTGCGTCCCCCGGGGTCGGCGCGCGCCGGTCGGGTCGGCATTGCGGCCTTCGCGCAGCGCGAGCGACCGATCGGCGAAGAGCCACGCGGGCCGCGGTTCGATGAGCGGGCGGAAGACAAGGCGCACGGGCTTGGTCGCCAGGCCCAGCGCGATGAGCACCGACGCGACGATCACGATCGGCAGCCACAGCCACGTGGGCTCGAGGTCGCGGAGCACGCCCGACTCGCGGAAGGGATAGAGCACGAACGAGTGCAGCAGGTAGACGTACATCGTGTACTGGCCGAACTGCGTCCAGAAGTGGGCGCCGCGGGGGAGCAGTGCGAAGAACGCCGTGCACAGCACGAGCGCCACGGCGATCAGCGCGAGGCGCACGCCGCCGGCCCACCACTCGGTGCTGCCGAGGGTGGCGTAGTCGGCGTTGTAGAAGAGCCATCCGCGCAGGTTCATGTCGCGCCATGTGTCGATCAGCAGCCACGCGGTCAGCCCTGCGCCGAGGAACACGGCGATCGAGGCGGCGATCGTCCACCACGGGCGCCGGCGCAGCAGCCCGAGCCGCTCGACGATGCCGCGCTCGCGCAGCCACCAGCCCAGCGCGAAGAACGGCAGCAGGCCCAGCGTGCGCGACAGTGAGAAGGTCGAATCGACGTTGGGCAGGTATCCCGCGCCGATCGAGATCGCGACGGTCCACGCGAGCGGCCACCGCAGCAGTGCCAGGTAGGGCAGCACGAGCCGGAAGATGCCGAGCGCCAGCAAGAACCACAGAGTCCATGAGGGCTGGGTCGGGTTGGGGTTCGCCTGCCCCTCGACGAGCCACTTGGTCAGAGTCCACAGCGTCTCGAAGATGACGTACGGCACCAGGATGTCGGTGATGACTCGCGCCATCTGCCGAGAGCCCGGCGAGTCGGACTTCGAGAAGTAGCCCGAGATGATCGCGAACGCCGGCATGTGGAAGGCGTACACGACGAGGTAGAGTCCCAGCGCGATGTCGGATTCGTATGTCAGCTGCTGGACCGCGTGGCCGAGCACGACGAGAACGATGCACGCGAAGCGGGCGTTGTCCCAGAACGGGGTGCGCTGCTTCGGGCGCGGAGAGTCGGTCGTCCCCGTCGCGGGGGAGCGCGATTGCGCGGCGTCGGCCGCTCTCGAAGGATCCGTCATGAGGCGTCGTCAGTTTATCCTCGGGTCCCGGCGTCTCGCGGATGCGGGAGATCGCGGTATCGGCCGGGAATAACCTTCGCCCCACGGTGTTTTTTAACTTACATTCACGTGCATAGATAATGAGTGTCGAGGGCACTCGGAGACGGAAGAAGGATCGTGAGCGACAACATCACCCGGTCGGGCATCCAGTTCGGCATCTTCTCGGTCAGCGACATCACGCAGGACCCGACGACGGGAAAGACCCCGAGCGAGGCGGAGAAGATCCGCGACGCCGTCACGATCGCGCGTCACGCGGAAGCCGTCGGACTCGATGTCTTTGCGCTCGGCGAGCACCACAATCCGCCGTTCTGGTCGTCGAGCCCCACGACGACGCTGGCATACATCGCGGCGCAGACCGAGCGGCTCGTCCTGTCCACGGCCACGACCCTCATCACGACGAACGACCCCGTGAAGATCGCCGAAGACTACGCGATGCTGCAGCACCTCTCGGGCGGGCGCATGGACCTCATGCTCGGGCGTGGCAACACCGGCCCCGTCTACCCGTGGTTCGGCAAGGACATCCGACAGGGCCTTCCACTCGCGATCGAGAGCTACAACCTGCTGCACCGGCTGTGGCACGAAGACGTCGTCGATTGGGAAGGTAAGTTCCGCACGCCGTTGCAGGGGTTCACGGCGACCCCGCGGCCGCTGGACGGCATCGCGCCGTTCGTCTGGCACGGCTCGATCCGCACGCCCGAGATCGCCGAGCAGGCGGCCTATTACGGCGACGGCTTCTTCGCGAACAACATCTTCTGGCCCGCTGAGCACTACCAGCGCCTCATCGCGCTCTATCGCCAGCGCTACGCGCACTACGGCCACGGCACGCCCGAGCAGGCGATCGTGGGTCTGGGCGGTCAGGTGTTCATGGCGAAGAACTCCCAGGATGCCGTGCGCGCATTCCGCCCCTACTTCGACAACGCGCCCGTGTATGGACACGGCCCGAGCCTCGAAGACTTCAGCGAGATGACCCCGCTCACCGTCGGCTCGCCTCAGCAGGTCATCGACCGGTACGCCGGCATGCGCGACCTGTACGGCGACTTCCAGCGGCAGCTGTTCCTCATGGACCACGCGGGCCTGCCTCTCAAGACGGTGCTCGAGCAGCTCGACCTGCTCGGCGGAGAAGTCGTGCCGGTGCTGCGTCGCGAGCTGCAGAAGGACCGCCCGGCCGATGTTCCGGACGCACCCACCCACGCGGCGCGCGTCCGCGCGGCGTACGGCGACGAACCGGCGCGCGAGGCGCGGCCCGCCGCGAACCGCGGGGACAACCTGACAGCCGGGTCGCCGTACCAGGACGTCGCGGCACAGGTCGGTTCGGCATTCGGTGCGGCCGCGACTCGACAGGGGACCTGACATGACCAGCAGCACACCCCGACGCGTGGCCGTCGTTTCGGCAGGACTGTCCAATCCCTCATCGACGCGAATGCTCGCCGACCGGCTCGTCGCTGCTACGGCGACGGCGCTGCGTGACGAGCAGCAGATCGAGGCGACGTTCGACACGTTCGAGCTTCGCGATCATGCGCACGACGTCACGAACAACCTGCTCACCGGGTTCGCGCCGGCCGCGCTCGAATCGATGATCAACACCGTCGTCTCGGCCGACGCGCTCATCGTCGTGACGCCGATCTTCTCGACGAGCTACTCGGGCCTGTTCAAGTCGTTCATCGACGTGCTCGACCCCGATGCTCTGACCGGCAAGCCCGTGCTCATCGGGGCGAACGCGGGCACGGCCCGGCATTCGCTCGCGATCGACTACGCGATCCGGCCCCTGTTCACCTATCTGCACGCCGAACCTGTCTCGACGGGCGTGTTCGCCGCCTCGAGCGACTGGGGTGCAGGCGCAGACGATGTCGCGCCGCTGGCCGCCCGCATCGAGCGCGGTGCCCGCGAGCTCGCCGAAGCGATCGCACGGAAGGCCCCCGCCACATCGAACGACCCGTTCGACCCGGCGAATTACCTCGGAGAAGGCCGCTCGTTCGGGCACCTGCTGGGCGGTCTCGCGGGGGAGTGACCTCGCCTGCGGCAGAGCGAGGCCCCCGCGGAACTCCGCCGCGGGGGCCTCGCGCCGTCGGCTCTACGTTGCGAGCCGGTGGAGGTGAGTGCTCAGCCGCTCTTGCGCCGGAACTCGCGCTTGGTCTTGGCGGAGTGCGTGCCGTGGACCGCGGAGTCGCCGTCGAGATGCGCTTCGCCTTCGCGGTGATGCGCATTCTTCTTCTCGAGCGCGTCCTTGAACTTGCGCTTCATCTCCTCGGAGGGCGTGGTCGCGTCATCGGTGCTCATGCTCCCAGCTTCCCATGGCCCGCATCCCGACGCCACAATGCGCCCGCTCCCAGCCTTCGCAGGCACGTGTCCATGCGGCACTGATAGGCTCAGCAAGGTTGCCTATGCGGCATCCGCTCAATTCAACATGAGCTCATGGAGCAGGCCGGCAGCAAGCTGGTCCCCTGTGGTGGCTTCCTCGTCGCGTCTCGTGCCGGGTGATCTTCTACTGGTGGCCAGTGCAGGCGGTCCCGCGGATTCCCGCGCGCGCCGATAATCTGCCTGTTCCTGCTCCTTCGCGAAGCTCGCGTGTCATACGGACACGCGAGCCTAAACAAAGAAGGAGTGACCTCTTGGAAGGTCCTGAAATCACCGCTTCCGAAGCCGTCCTCGACAACGGACGCTTCGGCACCCGCACGATCCGATTCGAGGCCGGTCGCCTCGCACAGCAGGCACAGGGCGCGGTTGCCGCGTACCTCGATGAGGAGACGATGCTCCTCTCGGCCACGAGCGCCGGAAAGCACCCGCGCGAGGGCTTCGATTTCTTCCCGCTGACCGTCGACGTCGAAGAACGCTCGTACGCCGCCGGAAAGATCCCCGGCTCGTTCTTCCGCCGCGAAGGACGCCCGTCCACCGAGGCGATCCTCGTCTGCCGTCTGATCGACCGGCCGCTGCGCCCGTCGTTCGTCGATGGTCTTCGCAACGAGGTCCAGATCGTCATCACGGTGCTCTCGATCGCACCGGGCGAGTACTACGACGCCCTCGCGATCAACGCCGCGTCGATGTCGACACAGATCTCGGGTCTGCCGTTCTCGGGCCCCATCGCCGGTGTGCGCCTCGCGCTCATCCCGGGTCAGGGCGAGCACGCCGACCAGTGGGTCGCATTCCCCAACGCCGCTCAGGTCGAGCAGGCCGTCTTCGACCTCATGGTCGCGGGCCGTGTCCGCCCCGATGGCGAGGTCGCGATCATGATGGTCGAGGCCGAAGCGACCGAGAACAGCTGGAACCTCATCCAGGGCGGCGCCACCAAGCCGAGCGAAGAGGTTGTTGCCCAGGGCCTCGAGGCAGCGAAGCCGTTCATCACCGAGCTCGTCGCGGCGCAGAACGCGCTCGCCAGCTCGACGGCCAAGGAGATCCAGCCTTACCCCGTCTTCCCGCCGTACAGCTCCGAGGTCTACGACTTCGTCGAGAGCCGTGCGCACGACGAGCTGGCCGGCATCTACCAGATCGCCGATAAGACCGAGCGCACCTCGGCTGACGACGCGCTCAAGGACCGCGTCAAGGCCGAGCTGATCGCGGCGACCGAAGCCGGCGAGCTTCCCGCAGGGGCTCCGCTGGAGTTCTCGGCGGCGTACAAGTCCGTCACGAAGAAGATCGTGCGCGGCCGCATCCTCACCGAGGGTGCCCGCATCGATGGTCGCGGTCTCGCGGACATCCGCGCGCTCGACGCCGAGGTGCAGGTCATCCCTCGCGTTCACGGCTCGGCGATCTTCCAGCGCGGCGAGACGCAGATCCTCGGCGTCACGACGCTCAACATGCTCAAGATGGAGCAGCAGATCGACTCGCTGTCGCCCACGACGAGCAAGCGTTACATGCACCACTACAACTTCCCGCCCTACTCGACCGGTGAGACCGGCCGGGTCGGCAGCCCCAAGCGTCGCGAGATCGGGCACGGCTTCCTCGCCGAGCGCGCCCTCATGCCGGTGCTGCCGTCGCGCGAGGAGTTCCCCTACGCGATCCGTCAGGTCTCCGAGGCGCTGAGCTCGAACGGCTCCACCTCGATGGGTGCTGTCTGCGCCTCGACCCTGTCGCTGCTCAACGCGGGTGTTCCGCTGCGCGCTGCCGTCGCCGGTATCGCCATGGGCCTCGTCTCGGATGAGGTCGACGGTCAGACGCGCTATGCGGCCCTGACCGACATCCTCGGCGCCGAAGATGCCCTCGGCGACATGGACTTCAAGGTCGCCGGCACGAGCGAGTTCGTCACGGCGATCCAGCTCGACACGAAGCTGGACGGTATCCCCTCGTCGGTGCTCTCGGCGGCGCTCACGCAGGCCAAGGAAGCGCGTCTGACGATCCTCGGTGTGCTCAACGCGGCGATCGACGGACCCGACGAGATGGCTCCGACGGCTCCGCGCGTCATCAGCGTGCAGATCCCCGTCGACAAGATCGGTGAGCTCATCGGGCCCAAGGGCAAGACGATCAACGCGATCCAGGACGAGACCGGCGCGCAGATCTCGATCGAGGAGGACGGCACCGTCTACATCGGTGCGACCGACGGTCCCGCCGCCGAGGCCGCCCGTGCGCAGATCAACGCGATCGCGAACCCGACGAACCCCGAGATCGGCGAGCAGTTCCTCGGAACCGTCGTCAAGATCGCGACGTTCGGCGCGTTCATCTCGCTGCTCCCGGGCAAGGACGGACTGCTGCACGTCAGCGAGGTCCGCAAGCTCGCCGGCGGCAAGCGGGTCGAGAACGTCGATGACGTGCTCTCGGTCGGCCAGAAGGTGCTCGTGCGCATCACCAAGATCGATGACCGCGGCAAGCTCTCCCTCGAGCCTGTCGTCGAAGAGTCGGTCGAGGAGATCGTCGTCGTCGAGGCACCCGTCGAGGTGCCCGCCGAGGACTGAGTTCTTCCGCTGTTCGACCGGATGCCCGCTCCCCACATCGGGGGCGGGCATCCGTCGTCCCAGGGCGGGCGTCGAGACGACGGCACGAACGTTATGAAATGTTTACCGACCGCCTGCCCGTCTTGGCGGTCGTGTCCGTGGTCTGGCTTACCCTCTAAGTACGCGCCGGGGGGTGCAGCGGGGCGAACGCCACGCCGGTTCCTCGACGGTACAGCGGGTGCGGGGGTAGAAGATGAGTACGTTCAGCAGCGGCGCGGACGTCTCGTCGCCGAGCGCCAGCGCCAGCACTGAGACCACGGCCTCGGGATCACCGTTCGTGCATCCCTCCGCTCCGATTCCCGTGCAAGGCCCGCCCGTCGGGCGCGGCGTGCGGGTACCGCTCGGCGAGTCGGGGATCGATGTCTTCCCGCTGATCCTCGGCGGCGCCGAGTTCGGTTGGAACGTCGATCTCGAGTCGAGCCACGAGATCCTCGACGCGTACATCGATCGGGGCGGCAACGTCGTGCACACCGCCGACACGTTCTCGGCGGGGCGCAGCGAGCACATCATCGGCCAGTGGACCCACTCGCGGGGTCTGCGCGACGACATCGTTCTCGCCGTGCGCGTCGGCGGACATCCCGACAACCCGGGTCTGGGCGCCGTGAGTCTCGTGCGCTCGGTCGAAGCCTCGCTCACGCGGCTGCGGACGGATCGCATCGACGTGCTCTACCTCGACTCCACGACCGATTCGACCGCGGCGCTCGACGACACGCTCGCGACGGCGGAGTGGCTGATCGGCACGGGCAAGGTCCGCGCGATCGGCGCCGTCGGCTACACGGCCGCGCAGCTCGTCGAAGCGCGTATCTTCGCCTCCGCCGGGTTCCCCCGCGTCACGGTGCTCGACGTGCCGTTCAACATCGTGCGCCGGCATGAGTTCGATCACGACCTACGGCTCGTCGCCGGCGCGCAGAACATCGCCGTGACTCCGTCGCACGCGCTCGAGCACGGTTTTCTCGCGGGGCGGCAGCGCACGCGCAGCCGCGGCGATCTGTCGGTGCGCGGCGCGCAGATCGCGGCGAACCTGAACAGGCGAGGCAACCGCACCCTGCGCGCGCTCGACGTCGTCGGCGCCGAGCTGGGTGTGCCCGACGCGGCCGTCGCCGTCGCGTGGCTGCTCGCGCAGAAGCTCGTCACGGCGCCGATCGTCAATGCCTACGCGCCCCACCATGTCGAAGAGCTCGTGCACGGTGTGGGTGTGCACCTGACCCGCGCGCAGCTGGCGTACATCGCCCGGGCGTCCGAGTAGCGCACGAACGGCCGAGGCCGGCAAACGGGTGACGTAGGGTGGAAAGAGCGCCCTGCAGGGGCCCCAAACCCTCAACGGAGTGATCAGGTGACGCACTACATCTATCTTGTGCGGCATGGCGAGCACCAGGACGCGGAGCACGGCCTCACCGACGGGCCGCTGTCGCCGCGCGGTCGCCGTCAGGCGGCTCTGCTCGCGGACCGTCTATCGGGCGTCCCGTTCGACGCCGTGTGGCATTCCCCGCTGATGCGGGCGGCCGAGACGGCGAGCGTCGTCGCCGAACGCATGCCGGCGCTCTCGCCTGCGCCGTCGGCACTGCTGTTCGACTGTGTCCCGACGGGTATGACCGAAGACACACCCGCGGGGTACGAGCCGTTCTTCGGTGCCGTCACCGAGGCTGAGATCGAGGCAGGGCGCGCGCAGATGGGCGACGCCGTTGCAGAGTTCCTCGTGCGCAAGAGCGGCGAGGTGCACGAGTTGCTCATCACCCACAACTTCGTCATCGCCTGGTTCGTGCGCGAAGTGCTGCAGGCGCCCGAATGGCGCTGGATGACGCTGAATCAGGCCAACTGCGGCGTCACTGTGCTCGCACAGAAGCAGGGCCGCCCGTGGACGATGCTCTCGCACAACGACCTCGAGCACCTGCCCTTCGAACTTCGCACGGGCCTGCCCGAGACCCCGCCGATCTAGTCTGCGGGCTCGAGTACGCGGCCGTACCAGCGGGTCGCGTTGGGGTTGTCGTTGTAGGGCTCGATCGCGGTGAAGCCGGTGCTCGCGTAGAGCGCAGCGGCCGCCGTGAGGGAGTGGTGCGTGTCGAGCACGAGCTCGCGCGCTCCGAGGTCGCGGGCCCGCCGCTCCAGGTCGTCCATGAGAAGCCGTCCCCAGCCTCGGCCGCGCGTCTGGGGGCGCAGGTAAAGGTGCTTGACCTCGTACCGCCGACCGTGTGGACCGTCGGGAATGCGTCGGATGCCGCCGCACCCGACCGGTGCGCCGTCGTCGTCTTCGACGATGACGAAGACGCCGGCGGGCGGGACGAAGACTGCCGGATCAGGGAACGTCGTCGCATAGACGACGTCCTGCTCGGCGAACCCGCTCGTGCGGGCCACGAAATACTCCGCGAGAAGCTCGTGCGCAGCGGGGGAGTCGACGGGTTCGGGGCGCAGGCGGACCATGGCGCTCAGCCTAGACCGTGCTGCCCGAAGCCTAGGATGGGACGCATGACGACGCGTGTGGCCATTGTGGGAGGAACCGGCAAGCTCGGTGCCATCATTCGCGAGGTGGTCGACTCCGAAGACGAGTTCGAGGTCACCGCCGTGCTGTCGTCGACGTCGTCGCTCGACGAGATCGACAATGCCGACCTCGTGATCGATGCCTCGATCCCGGCCGTCTCGATCGAGGTGGTGCGCGCGGCGATCGACCGGGGCCTCAACGTCCTCGTGGGCACGTCGGGCTGGTCGGCAGAGCGCATCGCGCTCGTGCGGCCCCTCGTCGACGCCGCCGGAACGGGCGCGGTCTTCATTCCGAACTTCTCCATCGGCTCCGTGCTGGGTTCGGCGCTCGCCGCCGCCGCGGCGCCGTTCTTCCCGTCCGCCGAAATCGTCGAGGCGCACCGCGACACCAAGATCGATTCGCCGAGCGGCACGGCTGTGCGCACGGCCGAACTCATCGCCGCAGCGCGCTCCGAGGTCGGCCCCGTCGAAGCGCCCCACGTCGATCAACGGGCCCGCGGCCAGCAGGTGGCCAGCATCCCGGTGCACTCGCTGCGACGCCCCGGCGTGATCGCCCGGCAAGAGACCATCCTGTCGGGACCGGGTGAGACGCTCACGATCACGCACGACACGATCGACTCCGCCCAGGCCTATGCCCCCGGCATCCGGATCGCTCTGGCCGCCGCCCGCGACGTGACCGGAGTGGTCGTGGGTCTGGACTCGTTCCTGAACCTTCAGGTCGGCGGATGAGCGTGCGCCTGGGCGTCGCCGTCATGGCGGTGCTCCTCGCGCTGTACATCGTCATCGCGGGATACCGCGGAGTGCAGCTGATGTTCAGCGGCAACCCCCTCGGGATCGCGATGGGCGTCGCCCTCGTCGTCGTCCCACTCGTGGCGATGTGGGCACTGGGCCGCGAACTGTGGTTCGGCGTCCGTGCGCAACAGCTCGGTTCCCGCCTCGAGCAGGAAGACGCATTACCCACCGAGCAGGTCGCCGTGCGCCCGAGCGGGCGCGTGCTGCGCGATGAAGCGGATGCACTCTTCCCGGCCTACCGGGCCGACGTCGAGGCGCACCCCGAAGACTGGCGGGCGTGGTACCGCCTCGGGCTCGCCTACGACGCCTCGGGCGATCGCCGGCGCGCGCGCGAAGCTGTGCGCAGCGCGATCCGGCTCGAACGCCGAGCCTGATCAGCTCGCGGCCGGCACCGCCGCCGCGACGGCCTCTTCGACGGTCGTATGCCCGAAACGGAATCCGCTGCGCAGCAATGCCTCGGGGACGACGTTCATGTCGGAGGTGAGGAGCGCCTCGGTGGCATCCGCACCGAGGACGAGTTTGAGGGCAGGCACGGGCGCGCGCAGCAGATAGGGACGGTTCATCCGCATCGCCAGGGAGAAGCCGAGATCGTTCGCGGTCGCCCGGGTTGGACCGGAGAGGTTGACGGGCCCCGTCAAGCCCGTGTCGATGATGTGCCGGATCGCGCGGACCTCGTCATCGAGAGAGATCCACGGCCACGCCTGTGTGCCACGCCCCATGGGCCCGCTGATCCCGAGCTTCGTCAGCACCAGCAGGGGGGCGAGCACGCCGCGGGCGTGGACGATCGGCGCCGTCCGCAGCGTCGTGACGGGCGCGTGCGCGCCCGCGGCGTGTGCCGCGGCCTCCCATTCCCCGCACAGATCGGCCAGGAAGGACTCGCCGCGCGGGGCATCCTCGGTGAGGGCGACCCCGGGGGCGGAGCCGTACCAACCGACAGCCGACGCTGAGACGAACGCGGGGGCGTCGGTGCCCAGCTCGCGTATGGCTCTGGCCAGCGCGCGAGTCGGCGTGATGCGCGACCACAGCAGCGTGCTCTTGTACCGGTTCGTCCACGGAAAGCGGCCGATGCTCGCTCCGTTGAGCCCGACGACGGCCGCAGCGCCCTCGAGCACTGCGGGGTCGAGGGGTGCGGCCTCTGTGAGCCATTCGACCTCGTCGGCGGCGGTGGGCGGGCGACGCACGAGACGCGTGACCTCTACGCCGTCATCGCGCAGACTCTCGACGAGTGCCGCGCCGATGAGCCCGGACGAACCCGCGACGACGACGCGCCCCGGCTTCGTCGGGGAATCAGGCAAGCGTCGCCTCAAGGGTGATCTCGATGCCCGCGAGAGCCTGCGACACGGGGCAGCCGGTCTTCGCCTCCTGGGCGAGGCGCTCGAAGTCCTCGGCCGAGAGCCCGGGGACGACGGCGTTGACGTTGAGGTGGCTTCCCGTGATGCCCGTGCCCGGCTTGAACGTGACGGATGCCGTCGTGGAGACCGAGTCGGGAGGGGTGCCGTTGCCGGCCAGTGCGTGCGAGAGCGCCATGCTGAAGCACGACGCGTGAGCGGCGGCGATGAGCTCTTCCGGCGTCGTGACCGACGATGATCCCTCGCTGCGGGCCTTCCAATCGAGGTCGAAGGTGCCCAGACCCGACGAGACGAAGGTGACCTGGCCCGATCCGTCGGTCAGGCCGCCCTTCCATTCGGTGGTCGCTTCGCTCGTGACGGTCATCAGAACCTCCGTAATCGGGGCCTCCGCGCTCCGGACGCCGCATCGCCAGCCTAACCATCCGTGTGCGGCCGCGCGACGGCGTTCGGTAGACCCATGTGCTGCCGCGGCGCAGGTATCGTGGCAGCCGTGACAACGGCGATCCCCACTGCTTACGAAGACCTGCTCCGCGACGTGCTCGAGAACGGCACGCACAAGGACGACCGCACGGGAACGGGCACGACGAGCGTCTTCGGGCGTCAGCTGCGCTACGACCTTTCGCAGGGGTTCCCCCTCATCACGACGAAGCGCGTGCATTTCAAGTCGATCGCTTATGAGCTGCTGTGGTTCTTGCGCGGCGAGTCGAATGTCGGATGGCTGCAGCGCAACGGCGTCACCATCTGGGACGAGTGGGCCGATGCCGCGGGTGAACTCGGGCCGGTGTACGGCGTGCAGTGGCGGTCCTGGCCCACACCGGACGGCGGGCAGATCGACCAGATCTCCGAGGTCATCGACCAGATCCGCACGAACCCCGACTCGCGTCGCCTCATCGTCTCGGCGTGGAACCCCGCCGACATCCCCGACATGGCCCTGGCGCCGTGCCACGCCCTCTTCCAGTTCTACGTCGCCGACGGGCGGCTGTCGTGCCAGCTGTATCAGCGCAGCGCCGACATGTTCCTCGGGGTGCCGTTCAACATCGCCTCGTACGCCCTGCTGACGATCATGATCGCGCAGCAGACGGGCCTCGAGCCGGGCGATTTCGTCTGGACGGGCGGTGACTGCCACATCTACGACAACCACGTCGCGCAGGTGCGCGAGCAGCTCAGCCGTGAGCCGTACCCGCTTCCGAGGCTGCGCCTCACGCGCACGCCCGCGTCGATCTTCGACTACACGTATGAAGACTTCGCCGTCGAGGACTACCAGCACCACCCGGCCATCCGTGCCGCGGTGGCGGTATGACCGCGCGCATCGGACTCGTCTGGGCCGAGGCGGCCGAACGGGTGATCGGCGCCGACGGCGGCATGCCGTGGCACGTGCCCGAGGATCTCGCCCACTTCAAGGCGGTCACGATGGGGGCGCCCGTCATCATGGGCCGGCGCACATGGGAATCCTTCCCCGACCGGTTCCGGCCGCTGCCGGGGCGCCGGAACATCGTCGTCACCCGCAACGGCCGATGGCACGCCGACGGCGCCGAGCGTGCGGCATCCCTCGATGAGGCGCTCGCGCTCGCCGGGTCTGAACGGGTGTGGGTCATCGGAGGAGGAGCGCTCTTTCACGAAGCGATGCCGCGGGCGGATCTGCTCGAGGTCACCGAACTCGATCTCGAAGTCGACGGTGACACGTGCGCGCCCGACCGTGAAGGGTGGCGGATCGCCGAGGTCGAGCCGGTCGAAGGCTGGCACACGTCGCGCACTGGCATCCGCTATCGCTTCCTCACACTGCACCCCGGCTCTTAGGCTGTCGGCATGACGACTGCCCTCATCACCGGTGCGAGCTCGGGGCTCGGCGCCGAATACGCCCGTCAGCTGGCTGCGCGCGGGGCTGACCTCGTGCTCGTGGCCCGCGACCGCGAGGCACTCGAGTTCCTCGCCGCCGAGCAGCGCCGCGTCAACCGCGTCGCCGTCGAGGTGATCGTCGCCGATCTGCTGAAGCCGCGCCAGCGGGAGAAGGTCGAGGCGAGGCTGCTCGATGCGACACGACCGGTCAAGCTGCTCGTCAACAACGCGGGATTCGGGCTGCCGCTGGCGTTCGAGCGCAACGACATCGAAGACGAAGTCCGGCACCTGCGGCTGCACACCGAGGTGACGATGCGGCTGACGCACGCCGCGCTCAAGCCGATGCTCGCGCGCGGCAACGGGCGCATCATCAACATCGCGTCGGTCGCGGCGTTCATCCCGCGCTCGACGTACGGCGCCGCGAAGGCGTGGGTCGTGAGCTTCAGCCGCTGGGCGAACGCCGCGTACGCGCCGCGCGGCGTGACCGTGACGGCGGTCTGCCCGGGCTTCACGCACACCAATTTCCACGAGCGCGCGGGCCTGCCGCCCGGGCGGGAGGGCGTGCCGGAGTGGATGTGGCTCGACGCCCCGCGGGTCGTCTCGGAGTCGCTGCGCGACGCGGCACGAGGCAAGGCCGTGTCGGTGCCGTCCCTGAGGTACAAGCTCTTGGCCGGACTGGCGAGGTTCGTCCCCGCCGATCTCGCCGCGAGAGCCGGCAGCGCGGGACGCTGAGGCCGCGACGCGTCGCCGCGCGGCGCGCGCTCCCGCTAGCCTGAATACATGACGCAATCCGCCAACCCGTTCGGTCAGGTGCTCGTCGCGCTCGTCACTCCCATGACGGCCGACGGTGAAGTCGATTGGCCTGCCGTTGAGAAGCACATGGACGACGTCATCACCGCCGGCGCAGACGGCATCGTCGTCACCGGCACGACCGGCGAGACCAGCACTCTCACGGATGCCGAGAAGATCCGCCTCGTCGAGGTCGGCAAAGACGTCTCGGCGGGACGAGCCAAGGTCATCACGGGCGGCGGCTCGAACGAGACCGCGCACGCGATCGAGCTGTACAAGGCGAGCGAGCGCGCCGGAGCCGACGGCATCATGATCGTCACGCCGTACTACAACAAGCCGACGCAGGCGGGTATCCTGACGCACTTCCGCCTCGTCGCGGACGCGACCGACCTGCCGGTCATCCTCTACGACATCCCCGGCCGCACGGGTGTGCCGATCAAGTACGAGACGATCCTGCGCCTCGCGAAGCACCCCAACATCATCGCGATCAAAGACGCCAAGGGTGACTTCAGCGAGGTGAGTCGTGTGCTCAACCAGACCGACCTGATGTACTTCTCGGGCGACGACGCCAACGTGCTGCCGCACCTCGCGATCGGCGCGACCGGCCTCATCGGCGTGACGGCCAACGTCGCAGCCGCGCCGTATCGTGTGATCGTCGACGCGGTCAACGCGGGTGACCTGCACAAGGCGACGGCGGCGCACAAGCAGCTCGAGCCGCTCGTGCGTGCGGTCATGACGCACGTGCCGGGCACCGTCTCGGCGAAGTACATCCTGCACGGACTCGGCCGCATCTCGAGTCCGCGTGTCCGGCTCCCGCTCGTGGGGCCCGAGGAGTGGGAGGCGGCCAAGATCGAAGACGAGCTCGCACTCGTGTCCGATGTGCCCGGCATCGACTTCTCCAACTTCCGACCCGACCGCAACGCCGCCGCCGGCGGCGCACTGCCCAAGGTGTCCGGAACGACCAGATGATTCAACCGCGTCGGCGGTGACAGACATTCCCGGATGCCGCGGCATCCGGCTCGTCGGCCTGAAGAGGTCGTCGACAACCGAGGAGGTACACATGCCCAACAGTCCGTTCGACCCGCCCGCTCTCGAGAAGGGCACCCTGCGGATCACCCCGATCGGCGGCCTCGGCGAAGTGGGTCGCAACATGACGGTCTTCGAGTACGAGGGCAAGCTCCTCATCGTCGACTGCGGAGTGCTGTTTCCCGAAGAGCACCAGCCGGGCGTCGACCTGATCCTGCCCGACTTCGAGCCGATCAAGGATCGACTCGACGACGTCGTGGGGATCGTGCTCACGCACGGCCACGAGGACCACATCGGCGCCGTCCCGTACCTGCTGCGACTCAAGCGCGACATTCCCGTGATCGGGTCGGGGCTCACGCTCGCCCTCACTGAGGCAAAGCTCAAAGAGCACCGGATCAAGCCGTTCACCCTCACGGTGAAAGAGGGCGACCGCGAGCAGCTCGGGCCGTTCGACCTCGAGTTCATCGCCGTGAACCACTCGATCCCCGATGCGCTCGCCGTCGCGATCCGCACTCCCGCGGGCATGGCGCTGGCCACCGGTGACTTCAAGATGGACCAGCTGCCGCTCGACGGCCGGCTGACAGACCTGCGGGCGTTCTCGCGGCTCGGCGAAGAAGGCATCGACCTCTTCCTCGTCGACTCGACGAACGCCGACGTGCCGGGCTTCACTCCGCTCGAGCGTGAGATCGGCCCCGTTCTGGACCAGGTCATCGGCCGAGCCCCGCGACGCGTCGTCGTCGCGAGCTTCTCGAGCCACATCCACCGCGTGCAGCAGGTTCTGGATGCCGCCGCGGCGCACGGTCGCCGCGTGGCGCTTCTGGGCCGCAGCATGGTGCGCAACATGACGATCGCCGAGGACCTCGGCTACCTCAAGGTGCCCGAGGGTGTGCTGATCGACTACAAGAAGGCGCGCAACCTGCCCGACAACGAGATCGTCTACATGTCGACGGGCTCACAGGGCGAGCCGATGGCCGTGCTCAGCCGCATGGCGAACCTCGACCATGAGATCGAGCCGGGCGAGGGAGACACCGTCATCCTCGCGTCGAGCCTCATCCCCGGCAACGAGAACGCGATCTACCGCGTCATCGACGGACTGACCAAGCTCGGCGCCAACGTCGTGCACAAGGGCAACGCCAAGGTGCACGTGTCCGGTCACGCCGCTGCCGGTGAGCTGCTGTACTGCTACAACATCCTCCAGCCCCGCAACGTCCTGCCCGTGCACGGCGAGTACCGCCACCTGATGGCCAACGCCCGCCTGGCGCAAGAGACGGGTATCGCCCCCGAGCGCACGATCATCGCCGAGAACGGCACCGTGATGGATCTGCGCGACGGCGACGTCAAGGTCGTCGGCCAGCTCGACCTCGGGTTCGTCTACGTCGACGGCTCGAGCGTCGGCGAGATCACCGACGCCGATCTCAAGGACCGCCGCATCCTGGGCGAAGAGGGCTTCATCTCGGTCATCGTCGTCGTCGATGCCTCGACGGGCAAGGTGATCTCGGGACCCGACATCCACGCGCGCGGCTTCGCCGAGGACGACGCCGTGTTCGACAGTGTCAAGCCCAAGATCGCAGCGGCGCTCGCCGAGGCCGCGCAGTCGGGCGTCCGCGACCAGCACGCGCTCGCGCAGATCGTGCGCCGCACGATCGGGCGCTGGGTGAACCAGTCGCTGCGCCGGCGCCCCATGATCGTTCCTCTCGTCATCGAGGCGTGAGGATGCCGCGCGGTCGGTGCACCGGCACCTGATCCGCCGGCTCCCGACCGCCCCGAAGGGTCGCGTCGCTCCCGGAATTGTCCGGGGCGGCGCGTACCGTGGGGGAATGGCCAGGAGCTCAAGCCCGACCAAGAATGGTCGCGCGCCCGCACGCGGGTCGTCGTCGCGCGCACGCAAACCCGAGCCGGCGCCCAAGAAGTACGTCGGCGACGACGAACGACCGTCCGGATTCGTTCGCGCCTGGCTCGCAGTCGCGCATGCGACGGGCGGGCTGTTCCGCGCATTCGGCCCCGAGACGCTCGAGAAAGACCAGCGGCGCGACGGCTTCCCGTTCCTGCTGGTGCTGCTGGCCATCGCCGGTGCCGTCAACGAGTGGTTCTTCATCGGCAACGATGTCGCCGCCACGATCAGCGCGTACACCGTGGGCGGACTGCTCGGCCGCGAGGCGTTCGTGCTGCCCGTTCTGCTGCTCGTGCTCGCCGGCTGGCTCTTCCGTCATCCATCGTCCGTCCACGACAACGGCCGCATCGGCATCGGCTTCGGGCTGCTCGTGTGGACCGTGGCCGGCTTCTGTCACGTGGCGGGCAATCGTCCGCAGCCGAATTCGGGACTGCCCGCCCTCAGTGAGGCGGGTGGCCTGTTCGGCTGGATGATCGGCGAGCCTCTCGCACTGCTGCTGACCGGCATCGGGGCGTACATCGTGCTGTCGCTGCTGGCCGCGCTCAGCATCCTGATCATCACGAAGACTCCGCCGAACCGGATCGGTCACCGCCTCGGCGAGCTCTACGCCTGGATGTTCGGCACCGAACCGCGTGCCCCCAAGTCGGCCGTCGAGTTCAGCGAGACTCCCGAGAGCGACGACGAAGACACGTCGCTGCCGTGGTGGCGTCGCAACAAGACGGGCCGCGAGAAAGACCCCGAAGACGGTCTCGGGTCGCAGGACCTCACTGAACTCCTTCCGGTCGGATCGCCTCAGGGCGGGTTCGAGCAGGCCATCGCGCCGCCCACCCCGCCGCCGCCGGTCCCGACGACCGGTGCCCTCACCGAGGTCATCGACCCGGCCGTGCTGTCTGCAGCCAAGGCCGCCAAGCGGTCGGGCACGGGCCTGCGCGACAACGAGACCCATGACCAGGTCGATGACGGCCTGCTGCCGGGCCTCGACGGTGTCGGCACCGACGGTCCGCAGTCTTCGGCCGATTATCGGCTTCCCTCGGTCGACGCACTCGCCGCCGGCACGCCGCACAAGGCGCGTTCCGAGGCCAACGACACGGTCGTCCGCGCCATCACGGACGTCTTCGAGCAGTTCTCCGTCGACGCGCGGGTGACGGGCTTCTCACGCGGCCCGACGGTGACGCAGTACGAGATCGAGGTCGGCCCCGGCGTCAAGGTCGAGCGCATCACGGCGCTCACGAACAACATCGCCTATGCCGTCGCATCGAACGAGGTCCGCATTCTCGCGCCGATTCCCGGCAAGAGCGCGATCGGCGTCGAGATCCCCAACGCCGACCGCGAGATCGTGACGCTGGGCGACGTGCTGCGTTCGCAGAACGCCAAGCGCTCGACGCACCCCATGACGATCGGCGTCGGAAAGGACGTCGGGGGCGGCTACGTCGTGGCCAACCTCGCCAAGATGCCTCACCTGCTCGTCGCGGGATCGACCGGATCGGGCAAGTCGAGCTTCGTGAACTCGATGATCACGAGCCTGCTCATGTGCGCCAAGCCGACCGATGTGCGGATGGTCCTGATCGACCCGAAGCGGGTCGAGCTGACGTCGTACGCGGGCGTGCCGCACCTCATCACCCCCATCATCACGAACCCCAAGAAGGCCGCCGAGGCGCTGCAGTGGGTCGTGAAAGAGATGGACATGCGCTACGACGACCTCGCGTCGTTCGGCTTCCGGCACATCGACGACTTCAACAGGGCCGTCGTCGCCGACGAGATCCAGCTTCCCGTCGGCAGTGAGCGCGTGCTCAAGCCCTACCCCTACCTGCTCGTCGTCGTCGACGAGCTCGCCGACCTCATGATGGTCGCCCCGCGCGATGTCGAAGACTCGATCGTGCGCATCACGCAGCTCGCTCGCGCGAGCGGCATCCAT
Source organism: Microbacterium sp. Y832 (assembly GCF_057669765.1). NCBI lineage: Bacteria > Bacillati > Actinomycetota > Actinomycetes > Micrococcales > Microbacteriaceae > Microbacterium > Microbacterium sp. Y832. The sequence continues at coordinate 600,632 of NZ_JBYHFM010000001.1, forward strand.
CTCGTGCTCGCGACGCAGCGCCCTTCCGTCGACGTCGTCACGGGGCTCATCAAGGCCAACGTGCCCTCGCGCCTCGCCTTCGCCGTCACGAGCGTCACCGACTCCCGCGTCATCCTCGATCAGCCCGGTGCCGACCGGCTCATCGGGCAGGGCGACGGGCTGTTCCTGCCGATGGGCACCTCCAAGGCGCTGCGCGTGCAGGGCGCCTGGGTCAGCGAAGCCGAGATCGAGAAGGTCGTCAAACACGTCACGAACCAGGCCCGGCCCGAGTATCGCTCCGATGTCGCCGCCGTCGTCGAGAAGAAAGAGGTCGACGCCGACATCGGTGATGATCTCGAACTGCTGTTGGCGGCGGCCGAGCTCATCGTCTCGACGCAGTTCGGGTCGACATCGATGCTGCAGCGCAAGCTGCGCGTCGGCTTCGCGAAGGCCGGGCGCCTCATGGACCTGCTCGAGTCGCGCGAGATCGTCGGCCCGTCCGAGGGCTCCAAGGCCCGCGACGTGCTCGTGACGAACGAGCAGCTGCCGGGCGTGCTGGCGAAGCTCCGCGGTGAGGATGTGCCCGAGCAGGCGGCATCCGACCCCTACGGGCCCGACGCCGCCGAGGCTCAGTTCGACGGGTACGAGGTCGTCGAGAACGACGAGGGCTCCGAAGACGCGTGGGGACTCACGGGACGCGACTGACCGTGCACCGCGGCCGGTAGGCTCAGCGCATGGCGATCCCGAGGCAACTGCCCAATGCGATCACGATCGTTCGGATCCTGTGCGCTCCGGTCTTCCTGTGGATGCTGCTGGCCGATGGTGGAGCAGACGGCGCTCTGCGCTGGTGGGCGGCGGCGCTGTTCATCGTTGCGATCGCGACCGACGGCATCGACGGGTACCTCGCGCGCAAGCACGACATCGTCTCGGATCTCGGCAAGCTGCTCGATCCCATCGCCGACAAGGTCCTCACGGGGCTGGCATTCGTCGGGCTGTCGATCCTGGGCGAGCTGCCGTGGTGGGTCACGATCGTCGTGCTCGCGCGCGAGATCGGCATCACGGTGTACCGCTTCGCCGTCGTGAGTGATCACGTGCTCGCCGCGGCGTGGATGGGCAAGCTCAAGACCGTCGCGCAGGCGGTCGCGCTGTCGCTCGCACTGCTGCCCCTGTGGACGCTCGTGGGGGAGTGGATCTTCTGGGTCAACGGCATCACGATGGCGATCGCCGTCGTGCTCACGATCGCGAGCGGGATCGACTACATCGCGTCCGAAGCGCGCGGCGCGCGCGCCCGACGACGATGACGGATGCCCCTGCAGCCGAGCTCCTACGGCGTCTGGCCGCGCATGGGTGGACCATCGCGGTGGCTGAATCCCTGACCGGCGGCCTCGTCGCCTCGGCGCTCGTCGACGTGCCCGGCGCCTCGGCGGCGATGCGCGGCGGCGTCGTCGCGTATGCCACCGACATCAAGCGCGATGTGCTGGGGGTCGACGGCGCGCTCCTGGCGGAACAGGGCGCCGTGCACGCCGAGGTCGCCCGGCAGATGGCCGGGGGAGTGCGACGGCTCCTCGAAGCCGATGTCGGCATCGCGACGACGGGCGTCGCCGGACCCGCGCCGCAGGACGGACGGCCCGTCGGCACCGTGTGCATCGCGGTCATCACACCGGAGGGCGCTGCGTCGCTTGAGACGCACGTAACCGGGGACCGTGCGGCGATCCGCAGCGCTGCCGTCGCTGCGGCGCTGGCAGCCTGTCTGCAGCACCTGTGACGGCGTCCGGATCGGCTCCGTCATGTTCGGCGATTCCCACCCATTCCACAGCACCCGGGATTAGATTGGGATCTGCCGATGTTGTACCGTTATCCATCCGGAGATCGAGCGACAAACGGGAAAGGGAGGGGGCCTGAGATGATCCTGGTTCGCCAAGAGATCGGCGAAGTCCTGCGTGACTTCCGCCAGCAGAAGGGCCGCACCCTCCGTCAGGTTGCGAGTCGTGCCAGTGTTGCGCTCGGTTACCTCAGCGAAGTCGAGCGCGGCCAGAAGGAAGCATCGAGCGAGATCCTCGCCTCGGTCGCCGAGGCCCTCGATGTGCCCATCTCGGCTGTCATGCGCGAGGTCGGCGATCGCATCTCGGTGCTCGAAGGCCTGCACGGCTTCCCCGACGTCGTTCCTGCAGACCTCGTCGCCGAAGTCGGTCCCGAGCTCTCGTTGCGCTGACGTACGGAATCGACGGCGCACGTGCGACGCAGTGAGTTCTTGCGCGCCGTCGCCGACGAGTTCGGCCCGCGCGGCGAGTCGCTACTCTCCGACCTGTCGCTCAGCGGGGCCGGAGGGCGTACCGCCATCGATGCACTCGCCGCGGGCGTGCCGCCGCGGGAGATCTGGCTGGCGCTATGCGCCGAGATGGACGTGCCCGTCGCGAGGCGGCACGGCGTAGGTCGACTCGAACCGAAGCGCGACTGATCAGCGGCGTGTCGTCGAAGATTCGTTCGATGGCGACATAGGCTCCTGCACAGCGGGTGTCGAGGACGTGTCTTCCACGGGATGCCCGGAGCATCGACCGATGTCGGAGCCCCTGCCTACCGTGGAACACGTCAGACGACACCACACGCCTTGCCGCAGTTCTCGGGCCACCCGGCCCGAGACGCGGCAGCCTACAGGCGACGGACCTCCGGAGACGGACAAAGTGCAAGGAGCACGCCATGCCATCACCCGCTGACCGCGAGAAGGCCCTCGACTCGGCCCTCGCCCAGATCGACCGCCAGTTCGGAAAGGGCTCGGTCATGCGCCTCGGCAGCGACGAGCGCGCTCCCGTCGAGGTCGTCCCCACCGGGTCCATCGCGCTCGATGTCGCGCTCGGCATCGGCGGTCTGCCCCGCGGCCGCATCGTCGAGATCTACGGGCCGGAATCGTCGGGTAAGACGACGCTGACGTTGCACGCGATCGCCAACGCGCAGCGCGCCGGCGGCATCGCGGCGTTCATCGACGCCGAGCACGCGCTCGACCCCGATTACGCACAGAAGCTCGGCGTCGACATCGATGCTCTCCTCGTTTCGCAGCCCGACACGGGCGAGCAGGCCCTTGAGATCGCCGACATGCTGGTGCGTTCCGGAGCCATCGACCTCGTCGTCATCGACTCGGTCGCCGCACTCGTGCCCAAGGCCGAGATCGAGGGCGACATGGGCGACTCGCACGTCGGACTGCAGGCACGACTCATGTCTCAGGCCCTGCGCAAGCTGACCGGTGGCCTCAGCCAGACCAACACGACCATGATCTTCATCAACCAGCTGCGCGAGAAGATCGGCGTCTTCTTCGGTTCGCCCGAGACCACCGCGGGTGGAAAGGCCCTGAAGTTCTATGCATCGGTGCGTCTGGACATCCGTCGCATCGAGACTCTGAAAGACGGCACCGATGCGGTCGGTAACCGCACGCGCGTCAAGGTCGTCAAGAACAAGATGGCCCCGCCGTTCAAGCAGGCCGAGTTCGACATCCTGTACGGGGTCGGCATCTCGCGCGAAGGCAGCCTCATCGACTTCGGCGTCGAGCACGCCATCGTCAAGAAGTCGGGCGCGTGGTACACCTATGACGGTGAACAGCTGGGGCAGGGCAAAGAGAACGCCCGCAACTTCCTGCTGAAGAACCCCGACATGGCCGCCGACATCGAGTCGAAGATCAAGGTCAAGCTCGGCATCGGCCAGCCGAAGAACGTCGACGCGTCGGCCGCAGACGAACTGGCCGCGCGCCGCCCGGCCTGATGACGCGACACCCTCGGAACGACGGGGGCGAGCAGGAAACGCTCGCCCCCGTCATCCCGCTCTTCGGCCGCGATATGCCGGTCACGGCGGCGCGGGCGGCTGCCCCGCAGAGTACGGCGCCGACCTCCGAGCGGTCACCTGAGCCGGTGGCTGACGAGCCCGGGTGGCATGCGACGTGGGTCGCCCCGGATGCGCCCGACATCGCGCTCGCCGACGAGCAGAACGACGACGAGGAAGCTGCGTTCGAAGCCGCAGAGAAGCTGCTGCTGAAGAAGCTACGCGGCCGCTCACTCTCGGTGCGCGAAGCACGTGCGCTCGTCGCCCTCGACCTCGAGGCGGCGGCGGTCGACCGGCTGCTCGACACATTCGTGCGGCGCGGCTATCTCAACGACGCCGCGCTGGCGGATCAGCTCGTGTACGCCGCGGTCGAGCGCAAGGGGCAGGGGCGTCACGTCATCGCGCAGACGCTCGCCAAGCGCGGGATCGATCGCGCCGTGGCCGATGTCATAATCGCCTCGCTGCCCGACGACGATGAAGAGCGCGCACTCGAGTTCGCCCGTGGCAAGGCCAGGAGCCTCGCCTCGCTCGATCGTGACACCGCCGTGCGACGGCTCATGGGTCAGCTCGCACGCAGGGGGTATTCCGGCGGCACCGCGCTGAGCGCGGCGAAGCAGGCTCTCGACGAGCACGGCTCCTCCTCAGGCGTCCGGTTTCGCTGACGGTGGGCGGTCGCGCGGCGCTGGGTCAGTGTCGGCTCGTACAATAGGCGGATCATGACGACCCCCTCCACCACGCCGACGTTCATTGCGCCGTCTGACGCCGCACGCACGGCTGACGGCAGCGCCCGCACCTACGAGGTGCGCACCTTCGGCTGCCAGATGAACGTGCACGACTCCGAGCGGCTCTCGGGCTCGCTCGAGAGCGCCGGTTACGTCCGTGCTGAACCGGATGTCGAGGCGGACGTCATCGTCATCAACACGTGCGCTGTGCGCGACAACGCCGCGGGCAAGCTCTACGGCACGCTCGGTCATCTGAAGTCCCGCAAAGACAAGCACGCGGGCATGCAGATCGCCGTCGGCGGGTGCCTCGCCCAGATGGACAAAGATGCCGTGCTGCACAAGGCTCCGTGGGTCGACGTCGTCTTCGGCACCCACAACATGGGGTCGTTGCCGGGCATGCTCGAGCGCGCGCGACACAACGACGAAGCCGAGCTCGAGATCCTCGAGGCGCTCGAGGTGTTCCCCTCGACACTGCCCACCAAGCGTGACAGCATCCACAGCGGGTGGGTGTCGATCTCGGTCGGCTGCAACAACACGTGCACGTTCTGCATCGTGCCGAGCCTGCGCGGCAAAGAGAAAGACCGCCGCCCGGGTGACATCCTGAGCGAGATCCGGCTGCTCGTCGAAGACGGCGCGATGGAGGTCACCCTCCTCGGCCAGAACGTCAACTCCTACGGCGTCGAGTTCGGCGACCGTCAGGCGTTCGGCAAGCTCCTGCGCGCGGCGGGCGAGATCCCCGGCCTCGAGCGCATCCGCTTCACGAGCCCGCACCCGGCGGCGTTCACCGACGACGTCATCGACGCGATGGCCGAGACCCCCTCCGTCATGCCGCAGCTGCACATGCCGCTGCAGTCGGGCAGCGACCGGATCCTCAAGGCGATGCGGCGCTCGTACCGCAGCGAGCGGTTCCTCGGCATCCTGGACCGCGTGCGCGCGAAGATGCCGGATGCCGCGATCTCGACCGACATCATCGTCGGCTTCCCCGGTGAGACCGACGAGGATTTCGAAGAGACGATGCGTGTCGTCGAGCAGGCGCGCTTCGCCAGCGCCTTCACCTTTCAGTACTCGATCCGCGAGGGCACACCCGCGGCGACCATGCCCGACCAGGTGCCCAAAGCCGTCGTGCAGGAGCGCTACGAGAGGCTCGCCGCGCTGCAGGACCGTATCTCCCGCGAAGAGAACGAGAAGCAGCTCGGTCGTGAGCTGCAGGTGCTCGTCGCGAGGGGAGAAGGCAAGAAAGACGCCGCGACGCACCGGCTCACCGGCCGCGCCGAAGACAACCGGCTTGTGCACTTCGAGGTCCCGGAAGGCTCGGACGTCCCCCGCCCCGGCGATATCGTCTCGGTCGTCGTGACCCACGCTGCGCCTTTCCACCTGCTGGCAGACTCACCCGACGGCGCTGCGCTGCGCATCCGGCGTACGCGGTCAGGCGACGCGTGGGACCGCGCGCAGGCCGACTCGTGCGGCGTCCCCGCCCCGACGTCCGGAGGAGACCGGCGCTCCGTCTCGCTCGGGCTGCCCGCGATGCGACCCGCCTGAGGCCGTGGACCCGTACCCTTCGGCGCGGCATACCCGTGCCCGGCTCCCGCATGCCCCGCGTGGCGGGCTCGGCTCGCGCGCGCGTTTCGGACTCGCGCGCAGAGCGGGAGCGTGCGCCGGTGCCTGACACGAGTGCACGACTGTGGGCTGTCGTAGGGGCGACCGGTACGGGAAAGACCGCTCTCTCGCTCGATCTAGCCGAAGCCCTCGCCGAGCGGGGGCGCCCCGCCGAGATCGTCAACGCCGACGCGATGCAGCTCTACCGCGGCATGGACATCGGCACCGCCAAGCTTCCGGTGAGCGATCGCCGCGGCATCCGGCACCACTTGTTCGACGCGCTCGAGGTGACCGACGAGGCGGCGGTGGCGTGGTATCAGGACGCCGCGCGCGCAGCGATCACGTCGATCCACGCGCGCGACGCCGACGCGATCCTGGTGGGCGGATCCGGTCTCTACGTCTCGAGCGTGCTGTACGACTTCCGTTTTCCGCCGCGCGATGCCGCCGTTCGGGCGCGCCTCGAGGCCGAGCTTGCCGAGCACGGGCCCGGTGCGCTGTTCGCGCAGCTGCGCGAGGCCGACCCCGTGACCGCAGCCAAGGTCGACCCACGAAACGGGCGCCGGGTCGTGCGGGCCCTCGAAGTGCTCGCGCAGGGGGAGCGCACACACGGGGCCGCTCTGCCGGACGCGCCTGTGCTGTGGCATCCCCCCACCCGCGTGATCGGTGTCGGAATGCCGCGCGAGCAGCTGGTCGAACGGCTCGATGCGCGCGTTCGGGGCATGTGGGAGGACGGGTTGCTCGACGAAGTGCAGGCGTTGCGCGAGCAGGGTCTCGAGCGGGGCGTGACGGCGCGTCGAGCGATCGGTTATGCCCAGGCCCTCTCCGAGCTCGCCGGCGAGCTGACGCGCGAGGAGGCGATCGCGCAGACGCAGGCGCTCACGCGCCGCTATGCGCGGCGCCAGGTGTCATGGTTCCGGCGCTACGACGACACCCTGTGGGTCGCGCCAGGTGCGTCCGCGGGCGAGCTCGTCGCGCGCGGTTAGGCTGAACAGATGCCTCAGACCATCGCGTTCACGAAGGGCCACGGCACGGGGAACGACTTCGTCGTGATCCCCGATCCGGACGGAGCCCTCGACCTCTCGAACGACCAGGTGGCCGTCCTGTGCGACCGCCGCTTCGGGATCGGCGCCGACGGTGTTCTGCGAGTCGTCCGCGCCGACGCGATCGACGAGGGCGCCGAGGCAGCCGCTGCCGGGGTGACCTGGTTCATGGACTACCGCAACGCCGACGGTTCGAAGGCCGAGATGTGCGGCAACGGCGTGCGCGTCTTCGCCCGCTACCTGACCGAGGTGGGCTGGGCGGACGCCTCCGAAGGGCTCCCCGTCGCGACGCGCGCCGGCACCAAGACGGTCACCCGCAGCGACAGGGGCTTCGAGGTCGATCTCGGGGCATGGCGCGTCGAACCCGACGTTCTCGTACGTGCCCGCGGCGTTGGTGCGCCCCGGCCCGGCATGGGCATCGATGTCGGAAACCCACACATCGTCGTCGCTCTGCCTGACACCGACGAACTCGAAGCGCTCGACCTGACGGCGCGTCCGCAGCTGAACCCCGAGCCCCCTGCCGGCGCGAACATCGAGTTCGTCGTGCCGAGCGACCCGCTCGTGCAAGACGGCGTCGGCTCGATCCGCATGCGGGTCTTCGAGCGGGGCGTCGGTGAGACGCTCAGCTGCGGCACAGGAGTCGCGGCGGCAGCGCTTGCGGTGCGCGAATGGGCCGGATCCAACGCACCGGACCAGTGGACGGTGGATGTGCCCGGCGGACGCCTGGGTGTGCGTATGAGCGACGGGCGGGTCTACCTGTCGGGGCCTGCGACGCTCGTCTACTCGGGCGAGGTCACGCTCGCCTGATCCGGCTCAGGGCAGCGTGATGGGCCCGCTCGGCGGCGTTCCGTGCCGGCGCACCCGGATGACGCGAAACCCGCGCCCCGTCGCCGCACGATGCACGCTGTACCCCGTCGCGAACGTCGACGCCAGCCAGCGCTGCAAAGAGTCCGAGCCGAGGTTGCGCTGCACGACGAGCCACGCGTCGGCGCGCTGGTCGAGCCGGGGGATCCAGTGCTCGAGCAGACCGTGGAGTTCGCTCTTGCCGACCCGGATCGGCGGGTTGGATCGGATGGTGCGGAAGACGACGTCGCCGGGAACATCCTCGGGGCGTACGGCGTTGACGTTCTCAAGCCCGAGCGACTGCGCATTCCGGCGCACGAGATCGAGGGCCCGTTCATTGACATCAACCGCCCACACGGTCGCGTGCGGCGATTCGAGCGCGAGACTCAACGCGATCGGCCCCCACCCGCACCCGAGATCCAGCAGCTGGCCGCCCGGGGGCGCGGCAGGACTGTTCGCCAGAAGAACGTCCGTCCCCGCATCGACGTGCGCGGGGCTGAACACCCCACCGGCCGTCGTGACCTCGACCTCGCGGCCCGCGAGGGTGGCGCGGATGCGGCGCAGATTCTCGGGGCTAGCGGGGGTCGCGCTGAAGTAATGCTCGCTCCCCATGAGTCACGAGCGTAGCGGAGGACGCCCCACAGGGTGGAGGCTAGAATCCTCGGACGCTTTCCCACACCGACACCACGTCCCCATGCCGCCCTCCCGGGAGGCACCCCGAAAGGAACACATGACGGATACGACGACACCCGGCACCACCGACGAGACGCCGCTCGACGAGATCGATGCGGTGGATCGCGTGTTGGCGCGCGCCGATGCGCGCTCGGGGGTTCGCGTGTTCGGCTCCGCGCAGGCGCTCCAGGATGACACCACCGTCGCTCGGTCTGACGCCGACGGCGAGCAGTGGGACCGAGAGGAGCGCGCAGCGCTGCGCCGCGTGCCCGGCCTCTCGACCGAGCTCGAAGACGTCACCGAGGTCGAGTACCGTCAGCTGCGCCTCGAGAACGTCGTGCTCGTGGGCGTGCACCCGCAGGGCGAGCAGACGGATGCCGAGAACTCGCTGCGCGAGCTCGCTGCGCTCGCCGAGACCGCCGGTGCCGTCGTCCTCGACGCCGTGATGCAGCGCCGCCCGCACCCCGACCCTGCGACCTACGTCGGCCGGGGCAAGGCCGAAGAGCTGCGCGGCATCGTCGCCGCCGTCGGCGCCGACACGGTCATCGCCGACACCGAGCTCGCGCCCAGCCAGCGACGGGCGCTCGAAGACGTCGTCAAAGTGAAGGTGATCGACCGCACCACGGTGATCCTCGACATCTTCAGCCAGCACGCCAAGAGCCGCGAGGGCAAGGCCCAGGTCGAACTGGCGCAGCTCGAGTACCTGCTGCCGCGCCTGCGCGGCTGGGGTGACTCGATGAGCCGCCAGGCCGGTGGACAGGTCGGTGCCGGCGGCGCCGGAATGGGCTCGCGCGGTCCCGGTGAGACCAAGATCGAGCTTGACCGTCGTCGCATCCGCACCCGTATGGCACTGCTGCGCCGCCAGATCCGCGACTTCGCGCCCTCGCGGGAAGCCAAGCGCGCCGAGCGCAAGCGCAACACGATCCCCGCCGTGGCGATCGCCGGCTACACGAACGCGGGCAAGTCGAGCCTGCTCAACCGGCTGACAAGCGCGGGCGTGCTCGTCGAGAACGCGCTGTTCGCGACGCTGGACACGTCAGTACGGCGGTCGCAGACCTCGGATGGGCGTGTCTACACGCTCACCGACACCGTCGGCTTCGTGCGCAACCTGCCGCACCAGCTCGTCGAGGCGTTCCGCTCGACGCTCGAAGAGGTGGGCGAGGCGGATGTGCTCTTGCACGTCGTCGATGCCTCGCACCCGGACCCTGCAGCGCAGCTCGCGACCGTCCGTGACGTGATCGGCGACGTGGGCGCGCGTGAGACGCGCGAAATCGTCGTGTTCAACAAGGCCGACCTCGTCGACGACGACACGCGCCTCGTGCTGCGCGGCCTCGAATCGGACGCGCACTTCGTATCGTCACGCACGGGCGAAGGCATCGAGGAACTGCGCGCGGCGATCGATGAGGCCTTGCCACTGCCCGCCGTCGAAGTGCACGCCATCGTGCCGTACGACCGCGGCGACCTCATCTCGGCGGCGCATGAGACGGGCATCATCGTCGACCAGGAGCACCGCGGCGAAGGCACCTATCTGCACGCACACGTCAACGAGCGACTCGCCGCCGAGCTCGCGGACTTCCCGGCCTGAGAACCGTCAGTCGCCCGTCGCGAGGGTGACGGGCGGCACACCCGGCGGGGTGAAGTCGAAGACGGCGCCGAGGAATGCCAGCTCGGTCTCGAGCGCGTGCACGACGGTTTCGGACTTGCGGAAGCCGTGACCCTCGCCCTCGTAGAGCACGTACGCGTGCGGCACGCCGTGGGCCTTGAGCGCGTCGCGCACGGCCTCGGACTGCGCGGGCGGCACGACGGTGTCGTCGGCGCCCTGCAGCAGAAGCAGCGGCACCCGGAACAGTGCCGGACGGCTGAGAGGCGACCGTTCGATGTAGACGTCTTCGGCGTCGGGCAGCGGCCCGATGAGGCCGTCGAGGTAGCGCGCCTCGAAGTCGTGCGTATCGGCGGCGAGTGCGCGCGCATCGCCCACGCCGTAACGTGAGATCCCCGCGGCGAAGGCCTCGGTGCGGGTCACGGCCGCGAGCACGGTCCACCCCCCGGCAGAGCCGCCCGCGATCGCGATGCGCGCGGGGTCGGCGACTCCGGACGCCGCGAGACCGGCCGCCGCCGCGGCGACGTCATCGACATCGACCACGCCCCACTGACCGCGGAGGCGTTCGCGGTATGCGCGCCCGTATCCCGTCGAGCCGCCATAGTTCACATCGAGAACGCCGATGCCGCGGCTCGTGAGATAGGCGACCTTGCCGGATGCAGCGGGACCCGAGTGCGCCGTCGGTCCGCCGTGCACGAACACGACGTACGGCGGAAGCTCGCCCTCAGGGGCGGTCGCCTGCGGATTGGTGGGTGGGTAGTCGAACGCGTGCACCGGCCCGTGCGGGCCTTCGAACGTGACGGCGCGGGGCTGCGGCATCCACTCGTGTCCCCAGTCCGCTGTGCCGCCGCGGATCGGTGCTGCCGATCCGGGGTCGTCGATGTCGACGAGCCAGAGCGTCGAGCCCGACGTCGTGTCGGCTCCGCTCACGAGCACCCGCGCTCCCGAGACGTCTTCGATGGATGCGCCTGCCGAGACGGGCAGACCGAGCGACCTCGCCGTGCCGTCGGCGAGGTCGACGACGACGAGTTCGTCGTCGCCGTTCGTGCGAACGGCGACGACTCGGTCGCCGCCTACGGGTGCGAACCATCGGGTGCCGAGAACCCAGATGCCGCCGCCCGTGTCGGCGTCGACGGGGGCCACGGCGTGCGCCGCGCGGTCGATCCCGCGGCGGTAGAGGTTCCACCGCCCCGTCGGGTCGTCGGCGTAGAGCAGGTCGTCTTCGCCCAGCCACACGGGCTGCAGCGGCGACGTGCCTTCGTCGAACACGGTCACGGCGCCGTCGTCGAGGGTGCAGACACGCAGCTGTGCGCGGTCCCAGGGCATGTCGGGGTGGTTCCACGCGACCCAAGCGAGGCGGGCCCGGTCGGGGCTGAGCGCCGGATGCGCGACGAAGTCGGTGCCGCCGGCGAGCGAGCGGATCGCATCGGGGTCGTCGCCGGCTGATCCATCGAGGGGGATCTCGACGATGTCGCGCGTGGGTACCGGGGTCTGCCCGTGGGCTTCGCGCACTGCGAGCAGCCGACCGCCCTGCACCGTCAAACCGCCGAAGCGCACATCGCCGCCGGCGGGCGTGAGTGCGACCAGCTCGGCGCCGGGTCGCAGCAGCCGAACTCGCTGGTCGGTCTTCTCGACGAACACGAGCGCGCCGTCGTCGGTCGCCGCCCACGAGCCGCCGCCGTACTCATGCACGCGCGAGCGCGCACTCCACGGCGCGGGGAGCACGTCTTCCACCGCACCGGCGGGGGTGCGCCGGCGCACCGTGCTGCGGCCACCCTCTTCGGGGACCCCCTCACCCCACCACACGTCGTCGCCGACGAAAGACGCGCCCTCGATGCGGGGCGAGGCGGCGGAGACCGCCGCGGCGGTCAGGGGAGAGGGCCAGGAACCGTAGGGAGTCGTCACCCCTCCACGCTATGCGGTGTCGCCGACACAGGCCTCACACAGCGCGAAGGACAGCGACGACCTTGCCGAGCACGACCGCGTCATCGCCGAGGATCGGCTCGAATGCGGAGTTGCGGGGGAGCAGCCACGTGTGCCCGTCGCGCTGGCGGAAGGTCTTCACGGTGGCCTCATCGTCGAGCATCGCCGCGACGATCTCGCCGTTGTCGGCCGTCGCCTGCGAACGCACGACGACCCAGTCGCCGTCGCAGATCGCGGCGTCGATCATCGAGTCGCCCGAGACGCGCAGCATGAACAGGTCGCCCTTGCCGACGAGCTGGCGGGGGAGCGGGAAGATCTCGTCGATGTGCTGATCCGCGGTGATCGGCACGCCTGCGGCGATGCGCCCGACGAGCGGAACGAGGGCGGCATCGCCGACGGACGGCGCGGTATCGGCCGGGTTCTCGGCAGCGCTGCCGGGCAGATCGATGAGCACCTCCATCGCGCGGGTCTTGCCGGCATCGCGGCGCAGGTAGCCGCTCAACTCGAGCTGGTTGAGCTGGTGCGTGACGCTCGAGAGCGACTTGAGTCCGACGGCGTCGCCGATCTCGCGCATGCTCGGCGGGTAGCCGTGTCGAGCGATCGAGCGCTGGATGACCTCGAGGATCGCCAATTGCTTGTCGCTCAGGCTCTTCCGCCGCCGCGTCTGGGGCTTTTCGCGCCCGGCTGCGTCGCTCATATCGGCTCCTGTCTTCGAATGTCGGAGGTCCGTGGTGTGGTGGCCCCATCGAAACCGTATCCGGTTGTGCGGGGTTCACGCGGCGCCCGTTCAGCGTGTCGCATTCGAACATCCCCATCCCCGGAATCGCGTTGACAGCATCGAACATCGAAGATAGCTTCGGAACAGGAGTTCGCATCCGGCTTTCCCGGCCGAAAGTCGGATGCGAACCTTCCCACCAGGAGGAACAGCATGACCGCCATCGCCGCATCCGCATCCGCACCCGTTCTCGCTTCCGCGCCCCGCACCCGCCTGCGCACGACGACGCGCGGCCGCCGCGTGCTCGCGACCGCAGCGGCGATGCCGCTCGCCGCGTTGCTGGCTCTCGGGGTTCTCAGTGGGGGCTCCGCGCTGGCATCGCGCGACACCGGCGCGGCCTCGACGTCGTTCACAACGGTCGCGGTGGGGTACGGAGACACCCTGTGGTCGATCGCGCAGGCGGTCGCACCGCAGCACGACCCGCGCGATGTCGTCGATGCGATCGCCCGCCTCAACGCGCTGCCGGGCGGCGCGATCGAACTCGGCCAGTCACTCGCGATCCCCGCCCAGTACGCACCGGCGGGCTGACGGATCAGGCGCCCGGGCTCGCGATGCGGCCTACGATTGCCTTCGTGACCTCCCGCTTCGCCGCCCTGCCCATCCGCGACGACCTGCGAGGGATGACGCCATACGGCGCACCGCAGGCGGCGCTTCCCGTCGCGCTGAACGTCAACGAGAACACGCACCCTGTCCCGCAGGACGTCGCCGACGACATCCTCGACTCCATCGCGATCGCGCTGCGCGACGTCAACCGGTACCCCGACCGCGAGTTCCGCGCGCTGCGCGAGGGTTTCGCCGAGTATCTGGGGCACGGTCTCACCTCTGATCAGATCTGGGCTGCGAACGGCTCGAATGAAGTGCTCCAACACGTGTTGCAGGCCTTCGGGGGACCGGGCCGCACGGCGTTCGGCTTCACGCCCACGTACTCCATGTATCCGCTCCTGGCGCGCGCCACCGGCGCATCCTGGGTCGCCGGCATTCGCGAGCCCGACTTCACGATCACCGCCGAGAGCGCGGCATCCCAGATCGCCGAGGCCCAGCCCGACGTGGTGTTCCTGTGCGCGCCGAACAACCCGACCGGCACCCCGCTGCCCCTCGACATCGTCGAGGCGGTCTACGACGTCGCGCCAGGCATCGTCGTCGTTGATGAGGCCTATCAGGAGTTCGCGCCGCACGGCTCGCCTTCGGCGCTCACCCTGTTGCCGGGGCGTGAGCGCCTCGTCGTCTCGCGCACCATGAGCAAGGCGTTCGCGTTCGCCGGAGCGAGAGTGGGCTACCTCGCCGCGGACGACGCCGTCATCGATGCGCTGCGTCTGGTGCGTCTGCCCTATCACCTGAGTGCTCTCACGCAGGCAGCTGCCTCGGCGGCGCTGCGTCACGCTTCCGTCATGCTGGGAATGGTCGATGAGATCGTGGTGCAGCGCGACCGCATCTCGGCGACGGTCGAAGCGCTCGGGTACCTGCCGCACGAGTCGTGGACGAACTTCGTTCTGTTCGGCGGGGTCGACGATCCCGCCGCCGTATGGCAGGCGCTGTACGACCAGGGGGTCCTCATCCGCGACGTCGGAATCCCGAATCACCTGCGGGTGACGGCGGGCACCGAGGGCGAGACGACGGCATTCCTCGACGCCCTCGCCTCGATAGAATCGATCTCATGACCCGTCCTGCCGGCCACCGTGTCGCCTCCGTGCGGCGCGCCACGAGCGAGTCCACCGTTGAGCTCGAGATCGACCTCGACGGCACGGGCCGCAGCCACATCGACACGACGGTCCCGTTCTTCGACCACATGCTGACGGCGTTTGCGAAGCACTCCCTCACCAACCTCACGGTGCGCGCCTCGGGTGACACGCACATCGACGCGCACCACACCGTCGAGGACGTCGCGATCGTGCTCGGACAGGCGATCGGCGAGGCGCTTGGCGACAAGGCGGGCATCTCGCGGTACGGCGATGCGCTCGTGCCGCTCGACGAGGCACTCGCGCAGGCGGTCGTCGACATCAGCGGGCGGCCCTTCCTCGTGCACACGGGCGAGCCCGACGGATTCGAGTTGCACCTCATCGGCGGTCACTTCACGGGCTCCCTCGTGCGTCACACGTTCGAGGCGATCTCGTTCCACGGCGGGCTCACGACCCACGTCCGGGTCCTCGCCGGCCGTGACCCCCACCACATCGCCGAGGCCGAGTACAAGGCCTTCGCCCGCGCCTTCCGCCAGGCGAAAGCCCTCGACCCGCTCGTCGAGGGCATCCCGAGCACGAAGGGTGCTCTGTGAGCACTCGTCCGCTCGTCGCGGTGCTCGACTACGGCTCGGGAAATGTCCACTCCGCCGTCAAAGCACTGGCTCTCGCGGGAGCCGACGCGCGTCTGACGTCCGACCGGGGGCTCGCGCTCGACGCCGACGGACTCCTCGTGCCCGGCGTCGGAGCCTTCGGCGCCGTCATGCAGGCGCTGCGCGCCATCCGCGGTGACGACATCATCGACCGTCGACTGGCCGGCGGCCGACACGTGCTCGGCATCTGCGTCGGAATGCAGGTGCTCTTCGACCGGGGGGTCGAGCGCGGGGTCGACACCGAAGGGCTGGGGGAATGGCCCGGCGCCGTCACTGAACTCGACGCGCCCGTGCTGCCGCACATCGGCTGGAACACGGTCGACGCCGGCTCCGGTTCGCGGCTGTTCGCCGGCATCGAGCAGGAGCGCTTCTACTTCGTGCACTCCTTCGCCGCGCAGCACTGGGAGCTCGAGCCGCAGGAGCCGTTCACTGCGCCGACCCTGACGTGGGCCACGCACGGCAGGCCCTTCCTGGCTGCGGTCGAGAACGGTCCGCTCTCAGCGACGCAGTTCCACCCCGAGAAGTCCGGCCAGGCCGGCATCCGTCTGCTGGCGAATTGGGTCGGCGGCCTCAGCAGGGACTAGCCTCTGAAGTCGTGTCGTCCGCGCCGCCCGGCCGCGTGAGAGTCCCACACGAGGAGCCATGAACGATTTCGCGTCCACGCCAGAACTGATCCTGCTTCCCGCCGTCGATGTAGCCGGCGGCAAAGCCGTCCGGCTCACGCAGGGTGCGGCGGGCACCGAGACGAGCTATGGCGACCCCATCGACGCTGCGCACGACTGGGCCCGGCAGGGCGCCCAGTGGATCCACCTCGTCGACCTCGATGCCGCCTTCGGTCGCGGTGACAACGCCGGTGTGCTGCGCAGGGTCATCAAGCACGTCAAGGGAGTACAGGTCGAGGTGTCCGGCGGTATCCGTGACGACCGTTCCCTGGAGTCGGCGCTGGAGTCCGGCGCATCTCGTGTCAACCTCGGAACAGCCGCGCTCGAGAACCCCGAGTGGGCGGCGTCGGTCATCAGCAGGTACGGCGACTTCGTCGCTGTGGGCCTCGACGTGCGCGGTACGACGCTCGCCGCGCGCGGCTGGACCCGGGAGGGCGGTGACCTGTGGCACGTGCTCGAACGTCTCGAGGACGCCGGCTGCAGCCGTTACGTCGTCACCGATGTCACGAAGGACGGCATGCTGAACGGGCCGAATCTCGATCTGCTGCGCGAAATCACCTCGCGCACCCCCAAGCCCGTCATCGCCTCGGGAGGCGTCTCGAGCCTCGACGACATCGCGGCCCTGCGCGAGCTCGTCTCGTTGGGCGTCGAGGGTGCGATCGTCGGCAAAGCTCTCTACGCGGGTGCGTTCACGCTCGCCGAGGCACTGGATGTCGCAGGACACTGACGGCTGCCGCGACGCGCACCTTGCGGATTCCGCCGGTGTGCCGTGGGAGGGGCGCAGCTTCCAGTCCAATCCGCATTCCCAGGATGACGGCTCCGCAGATCCTGCTCTCCTCGCGGCGCTGCGCGCGTTCCACGACGGTGGCGGCGATCAGTCGGCGGTGGTCGAGGCCTACCGCCGCGCCCGGCTGCTGATCCCGCTGCTCGCCGAGAAGGGCGACCTTCGCGACGCGGAGGAGCCGACGATCGGCCCGCACGGCCTGGTCGTCGACAAGACGCAGGAGCTGTCGATCGTGACGGTGGCCGCTCCCGACGGGCGTCGCGTGCTGCCGGTGTTCACCTCGGTCGAGACGATGGCTCGGTGGGATGCCGCGGCACGGCCCGTTCCCGCAGACGGCATCCGCACGGCGGTCGCCGCGGCCGAAGACGAGACCGATCTCATCGTGATCGACCCGACTTCGCCGACCGAGTTCGTGCTGCGTCGGCCCGCCGTGTGGGCGATCGCCCAGGGGCACGCGTGGGAGCCGAGCTTCGCGTCGCCCGAGGTGTTCGCCGGACTCACCGAGAGCATCGGCGGAGAGCTCGCCGTGCTCGACCTCGCCGTCGAGCCCGGCGACCCGACGGCGCGCCTGCGTGGACCTGAACTCGTCGTGCGGCTGCAGCTCATCGACGGCCTCGATGCGAGTGCGCTCGACGCCGTGCTGGCGCGACTGGCTTCGCGCTGGGCAGCCGATGACCGGATCGCGGTGCTCGTGGACTCGCTGACGGTCAAGCTCGTCCGCGGCTGAGGGTCAGGTGACCGGGCCGGTCCACTTCTCGCCGGGCCCCTTGCCGATCGGGTCCTGGATGACCGAGGCTTCACGGAACGCGAGCTGAAGCGAGCGCAGGCCGTCGCGCAGCGAACGCGCGTGCATGTCGCTGATCTCGGGAGCGCCGGCCGTGATGAGGCCCGCGAGCGCGTTGATGAGCTTGCGGCCCTCGTCGAGGTCGGTCTGGGTCTCGGGGTCGTCCGCGAGGCCGACTTTGACCGCTGCCGCACTCATGAGGTGCACGGCCGCCGTCGTGATGATCTCGACGGCGGGGACGTCGGCGATGTCGCGCGTCGCAGAGGAGGCTGCGCGCTCCTGCTCCTCCCAGCGGCGGTGCCGCTCGTCGTCGCCGCGTGCGGCATCCTGTGCTTCATCATCCCGAATCGTGTTCACGCCGCTCTTTCTGCTAAACTGTGGCGGTCTCCGGAGCGTAATGCCTCGGAGTGGAAAGTGGATCACATCCCACCCGCGCTTGCCGTTCCAGGCTACCGGGTCTTGTACTCCGCCCCGTGCGCAGAGCGTGCGGGGTAGTCAGGGTGCAGCAAGCCGGCGTTCGCGCCGTCTGGGTGGAGTGCTCCTCTTCCGCCCGTGTCACACCCGTGCCACGGTGTGACACCGCACGATAAGAGGAGCTCCGCATCAGCGATCCCCGTACCAATGACCGCATCCGCGTCCCCGAAGTCCGTCTCGTGGGTCCCGCCGGAGAGCAGGTCGGCGTCGTCCGCATCGAAGTGGCGCTGCGTTTGGCGCAGGAGGCTGACCTCGATCTCGTAGAGGTGGCCCCCAACTCGAAGCCTCCTGTGGTCAAGATCATGGACTACGGGAAGTTCAAGTACGAGGCTGCGCAGAAGGCCAAGGAAGCACGTCGCAACCAGGCGAACACGGTCCTCAAAGAGGTCCGCTTCCGTCTGAAGATCGACGCGCACGACTACCAGACCAAGCGCAAGCGCGCCGAGGGCTTCCTGAAGACCGGTGACAAGGTCAAAGCGATGATCCTCTTCCGTGGCCGCGAGCAGTCGCGTCCCGAGCAGGGTGTGCGTCTCCTGCGCAAGTTCGCCGAGGATGTCGCCGAGTTCGGCACGGTCGAGTCGAGCCCCACGATCGACGGGCGAAACATGGTGATGGTGATCGCACCGCACAAGAACAAGTCCGAAGTGAAGACCGAGCAGAACGCTCAGCGCGCCGCCAACAAAGAGGCAGCACGTTCTTCTCGCTCCGGCTCGTCGAACGAAGACAACGGCTCGTCGAACGAAGACACCGACGCCGCATAGGCCCACAGATTCCCGCTCCGGCGGGTTACGACTCCCGCTCCGGCGGGAAACTCAACGAAGGAAGAGAAATGCCGAAGCAGAAGACCCACTCGGGTGCCAAGAAGCGTTTCAAGGTCACCGGCAGCGGCAAGATCATGAGGCAGCAGGCGAACCTTCGCCACAACTTCGAGGGCAAGCCGACCAAGCGCACGCGCCGCCTGTCGGCCGACAAGATCCTGGCTCCCGGCGACGCCAAGATCGCCAAGAAGCTCCTCGGTCTCTGAGCGCCCGCGCACGAATAGGAACGAAACGAAATGGCTAGAGTCAAACGGGCCGTCAACGCCCAGAAGAAGCGTCGCGTCATCCTCGAACGCGCCTCCGGTTACCGGGGTCAGCGTTCGCGTCTGTACCGCAAGGCGAAGGAGCAGGTCACCCACTCCCTCGTCTACTCGTACCGCGACCGTCGCAAGCGCAAGGGCGACTTCCGCCGCCTGTGGATCCAGCGCATCAACGCCGCTGCCCGCCAGAACGGCATCACCTACAACCGCTTCATCCAGGGCCTCGGCCTCGCGGGTGTGCAGGTCGACCGCCGCATGCTCGCAGAGCTCGCGGTGAACGAGCCGGCAACGTTCGCGTCGCTCGTCGAGACCGCGCGCACGGCACTGCCCGAGAACGTCAACGCTCCCAAGAGCGCCTGACCGAACCCGGTCGAACAGCGCCGCAGGCGCATCGATGTGCAAGGGCGCCTTCCCTCGGGAGGGCGCCCTCCGTCGTTCCCGGCCATCGTGGGATCTATGCTGGGAGCGTGCTCGAGAACCCACGGTCGCCCCGAGTCCGCGCGGTGGCAAAGCTCACCAGACGTAGCGCACGGCAGGAGACCGGGCTCTTCCTGCTCGAGGGCCCGCAGGCCGCGCGCGAAGCGCTCGCCCACCGCCCCGACACGCTCCTCGAGATGTTCGTGACGCCGTCGGCGCTCGAGAAGCACGCCGACATCCGCGACGCCGCCGACGACGCCGGGATCGATGTGGTCTTCACGACCGAAGCGGTGCTCGACGCGATGGCCGACACGGTCACGCCTCAGGGGATCGTCGCCGTCGCACGGCAGACGCCGACCTCGGTGCGCGACGTGTTCGCGGCATCCCCGCGCCTCGTCGTCATCTGCGAAGAGGTGCGCGATCCGGGCAACCTCGGCACGATCATCCGAGCCGCGGATGCCGCCGGAGCCGACGCCGTCGTGCTCACCGGTCGCACCGTCGATCCCTACAACCCGAAGGTCGTCCGCGCCACGACAGGCTCGCTCTTCCATTTGCCCATCGCTGTCGGCGTCGACCTCAGCACGGCGGTCGAGCGGGCGCGGTCGGCCGACGTGCGCGTCATTGCGGCCGATGTCGGGGGAGAGGATTTCCTCGCGGCCCGCGCGCTGCTGGCAGCGCCGACGGCGTGGCTGTTCGGCAACGAAGCGCGCGGCCTCGACGACGAGTCGCTCGCTCTGGCCGATCTGTCTCTTCGGCTGCCTATCTTCGGCGCCGCCGAATCGCTCAACCTCGCGACCGCTGCGAGTGTCTGCCTGTACGAGACGGCCTTCGCGCAGCGGGCGTGAGTCCGGTCACGGATCGGTAAAGCTCGGCGGCGTCGCGTGTGACGGGTAGGCGCGCACCCCTAGGGTATTTGCTATGACGACCTCTGATTCTGCGCCGAAGACGTCGAACATCAACGTCAGGAGGGGTGACCCGCTTGTCGAGATCACCGACGTGCAGAAGCACTACGGCGACTTCCAGGCGCTCACCGACATCAACCTCACCGTGAACCGCGGTGAGGTCGTCGTCGTGATCGGGCCCTCCGGCTCGGGCAAGTCGACGCTGTGCCGCACGATCAACCGGCTCGAGACCATCACGAGCGGCACCATCAAGATCGACGGCAAAGAGCTGCCCAAGGAGGGCAAGGGGCTCGCCGCACTGCGCGCCGACGTCGGCATGGTGTTCCAGTCGTTCAATCTGTTCTCGCACCTCACGGTCCTCGAGAACGTCACGCTCGGTCCGATCAAGGTCAAGGGCATGAAGAAGGCGGATGCCGACAAGCTCGCCACGCAGCTGCTCGACCGCGTCGGTGTCGGCCACCAGTCATCCAAGCTCCCGGCACAGCTCTCGGGCGGACAGCAGCAGCGCGTCGCTATCGCGCGCGCCCTCGCGATGCAGCCGAAGGTCATGCTCTTCGACGAGCCGACGAGTGCGCTCGACCCCGAGATGATCAACGAAGTGCTCGATGTCATGATCGGCCTCGCGCACGACGGCATGACCATGATCGTCGTGACGCACGAGATGGGCTTCGCCCGCAAGGCGGCCGACCGCGTCGTGTTCATGGCCGACGGGTTGATCGTCGAAGAGGGCACGCCTGAGGAGTTCTTCACCAAGCCGCGCAGCGACCGGGCGAAGGACTTCCTCTCGAAGCTGCTGACCCACTAGACCCCACGCCCCCAGCACCGGGCGCGGCGCATAAAACGCATAAGAAACCCAGGAGGATCACATGCGCAGAACACGTATCGGCGGCGCATTCGCCGGACTCGCCATCGCGGCACTCGCCCTGACGGCCTGCAACAGCGGTACGCCCGGCGACACGACCGGTGGCGACACGAGCAGCGACGGAGACAGCGGTGCGCTCTGGGAGGTCGCGACCGAGGTCGATCTGACCGACAGCCCCACCTACGACCGCATGGTCGCACGTGACGGCGTCATCGTCGGCGTCAAGAACGACCAGCCCGGCCTCGGCTACGAAGACGCCACGACGGGTGAGCGTACCGGATTCGACGTCGACATCGCGCGCTGGATCGCTGCGTCGCTGGGCTTCAGCGAGGACCAGATCGAGTACGTCACGATCCCCTCGGCGAACCGCGAGCAGGCGATCGTGAACGGTGACATCGACTATTACGTCGGCACGTACTCGATCACCGACGCCCGCAAGGAGCAGATCGACTTCGCTGGCCCGTACTTCATCACGGGTCAGGGCCTTCTGGTCGCCGCGGACAACGACGACATCAACGGCCCCGAGGACCTCGAGGGCAAGATCGTCTGCTCCGTCACAGGCTCGACGCCTCTGCAGCGCATCCGTGACGAGTACAGCCCCGGCGACACCGTCGAGTACGACACCTACTCGCAGTGCGTCGAGCAGCTCAAGGCCGGTTCGGTCGACGCGATCACGACCGACGAGGCTATCCTCGCCGGCTACGTCGCGCTCGAGCCCGACACGCTGAAGATCGCCGGCGAGCCGTTCAGCGAGGAGCGCTACGGCGTCGGCCTCGAGAAGGGCGACACGGCTCTCCTCGACTGGATCAACACGCTCCTGACCGACGGCGGCGACGTCTGGACCGGACTGTTCGACATTCACCTGGCACCGGCAGGCATCTCGGGCACCCAGCCCGAGGTCGACTAATCCGGCCTGGCGGGGCGGCGCACGGCGCCGCCCCGCCTTCCCCTGATCACATCTGAGAGGATCCCCGTGGGCGTCATCACCGACAACCTCGACCTGTGGTGGGAGTTCCTGCTGGGCACCCTCCTGCTGTTCTTCGCAGGAGGAACTGTCGCTCTGCTCCTGGGCCTGGTCGTCGGGGCCATGCGCGTCTCACCGATCCCGGTCGCACGCGCCGTCGGCACGATCTACGTCAACACGATCCGCAACACCCCTCTGACTCTCGTCTTCTTCGCCTTCTGCTTTGCGCTGCCCCCTCTGCTGGGCCTGCGCCTGACGGGCGCGACGAACGTCACCCTCGCGGTGTGCGCGCTCGGCGTGTACACCGCCACCTACGTCGCCGAGACGATCCGTTCCGGCATCAACACGGTTCCGGTCGGGCAGGCCGAAGCCGCGCGCGCTCTGGGCCTGCCATTCGGGCAGGTCATGACGCTCGTCGTGCTGCCGCAGGCCTTCCGCTCGGTCATTCCGCCCATGATGAGCGTCTTCATCGCGCTGTTGAAGAACACGACCGTTGCGGCGGGCTTCTCCGTCGTCAACCTCGGCTCGATCCGCAGCTATCTGAGTGAGCGCGGCGCCAACCAGTTCGAGGTCATCCTCTGGGTCATGGTCATCTTCGTCGCCCTCGTGCTTCTCCTCTCCTGGGCTCAACGATCACTCGAGAACCGTTGGAGGGTGAACCGATGAGCAGCGTCCTCTATGACGTCCCGGGGCCTCGTGCCATCGCGCGCAACCGCGTGCTCGGAGTCATCACCGTCCTCGTCGTGGCCGCCGTCCTCGGCCTGCTGCTGTGGCGACTGTTCGACACCGGCCAGTTCACGGCGCAGAAGTGGCAGGCCTTCACCTACTCCAACGTCTGGGTGCAGATCGGGCTCGCGACGCTGCGCACGCTCAGTGCGTTCGCCGTCGCCGGCGTCGGAGCCCTCATCCTCGGGTTCGTGCTCGCCATCGGCCGAATGTCGGACCACGCCTGGGTGCGCTGGCCTTTCACCGCGATCGTCGAGGTGCTGCGGGCGATCCCCGTCCTGGTATTCATGTTCCTGCTGTACTACGGACTGCCGGTGCTCGGCATCCGCATGGAGCCGTACTGGGCCGTCGTCATCGCCCTCATCGCCTACAACGGCTCGGTGCTCGCCGAGGTCATCCGTGCCGGCGTCGAGTCGCTGCCGCGCGGTCAGCAGGAGGCGGGCTATGCGCTCGGCCTCCGCAAGGCCGGCGTCATGCGTCTCGTGCTGCTGCCGCAGGCCATCCGCGCCATGATGCCCGTCATTATCGCGCAGCTCGTCGTGACGCTGAAGGACACCGCCCTCGGGTTCATCATCACCTACCCCGAACTGCTCTTCTACGCGAAGTACCTGGGCTCGCAGGCCAGCGTCGGCTCGCCGATCGTGCCCGCGACCATCGTCGTCGGCATCATCTACATCGGCCTGTGTCTGGTCCTGTCGGCCGTCGCGACGGCCGTCGAGAAGCGCATGCGACGCTCCCCGAAGGTCGTCGCCCTCGATCCCGGTGCGGGTCAGGAACCCACGACGGCCACCGAGACGATCGCCGCTGCGCGGGGCCTCGGAAAGTTCGATGGCACGGCTGGAGGAGCAGGCGGGCGGTAGCGGCTGCGCGGAACCCTGCCCCGCGCGTCGGTAGACTCGGTTCTCGTGTCCGACGCACCCGAGAACCCCACGATCACGCCCGAGGCGGTGGATGCCGCGGTGCACAGCGCCCTCGAGGCCATCACCGCGGCGAGCAGCACCGCCGAGCTGAAGTCCGCCCGTGCGGCGCACTCCGCCGAAGGCTCGCCCCTCGCCAGACTCAACGCCCAGTTGCGCAACGTCCCGAACGAGCGCAAGGCCGAGTTCGGCAAGCTCGTCGGGCAGGCTCGCGGACGAGTGACGCAGGCGCTCGCTGCTCGCGAAGAGGAGCTCGTTGCGGCCGAGACCGCAGCCCAGCTCGAAGCCGAGCGGGTCGACATCACCGCGCTCGCCGCGCGCAGCCGCACGGGTGCGCGGCATCCGATCTCGCTGCTGCAGGAGCAGATCGCCGACATCTTCGTCGGGATGGGGTGGGAGATCGCCGAGGGCCCCGAGCTCGAGCACGAGTGGTACAACTTCGACGCCCTGAACTTCGACGTCGACCACCCGGCGCGTCAGATGCAGGACACGTTCTTCGTCGATCCCGTCGCCCGACACCTCGTCATGCGCACGCACACGAGCCCCGTCCAGGTGCGCTCGATGCTCGAGCGCGACCTGCCGATCTACGTGCTGTGCCCCGGACGGGTGTACCGCACCGACGAGTTCGACGCGACGCATCTTCCTGTGTTCACACAGTTCGAGGGTCTCGTCATCGACAAGGGCATCACGATGGCCCACCTCAAGGGCACGCTCGACCACGCCGCGAAGGTGCTCTTCGGCCCCGAGGCCAAGACGCGCTTCCGCGCCAACTACTTCCCCTTCACCGAGCCGTCGGCAGAGCTCGACCTGTGGCACCCGACCTTCACCGGCGGCGCCCGCTGGATCGAGTGGGGCGGATGCGGCATGGTCAACCCCAACGTGCTGCGCGCTGCGGGGATCGATCCGGAGGAGTACTCGGGCTTCGCGTTCGGTATGGGCATTGAGCGCACGCTCATGTTCCGCAGCGATGTCCAGGACATGCGCGACATGGCCGAGGGCGATGTCCGCTTCAGTGAGCAGTTCGGAATGGTGGTCTGATGCGCGTCCCGCTTTCGTGGTTGCGTGAGTACGTCGATGTCGCGGCGGACGCCTCGCCCGAGGACATCCTGGCGGCTCTGGTTTCGGTCGGCTTCGAAGAGGAGGGCATGCACGGGTTCGAGCTGTCCGGCCCGATCGTCGTCGGCGAGGTCGTCGAGTTCGTCGAAGAACCGCAGTCCAACGGCAAGACCATCCGCTGGTGCCAGGTCGACGTCGGACCCGAGCACGGAGGAGTGCGCGGCATCGTGTGCGGCGCACACAACTTCTTCGCCGGTGACAAGGTCGTCGTGACCCTGCCGGGCTCGGTCCTGCCCGGACCCTTCCCGATCGCCGCGCGCAAGACGTACGGCCATGTGTCGGACGGCATGATCGCCTCGGCGAAAGAACTCGGCCTCGGGGACGAGCATGCCGGCATCCTTCGCCTGGTCGAGCTCGGCCTCGACGCGCCGGTCGGCACCGACGCGATCGCGCTGCTCGGACTCGATGACGTCGCCGTCGAGGTCAACGTCACCCCCGACCGCGGCTACGCCCTTTCGCTGCGCGGCATCGCGCGGGAGTATTCGCACGCCACGGGCGGAGCGTTCCGTGATCCGGGCTTGCGCGAGTGGGGCGACCTGCAGCAGCCCGTCGAGGGCTTCCCGGTCGCCGTTCGCGACGATGCGCCCATCCGTGGACGCATTGGAGCGTCGGAGTTCGCCGTGCGCATCGTGCGCGACGTCGACCCGACCAAGCCGACGCCGGCGTGGATGGTCGCGCGGCTCACGCTCGCCGGCATCCGCTCGCTCGGCGTGCTCATCGACATCACGAACTACGTCATGCTCGAACTGGGGCAGCCGATCCACGGCTATGACCTCGATCGCCTCACGGGCGGAATCACGGTTCGCCGGGCCACCGAGGGCGAGACCCTCGAGACGCTCGACGGCAAGGTGCGCACGCTCAGTGCCGAGGACCTGCTCATCACGGACGAGTCCGGGCCCATCGGTCTCGCCGGCGTCATGGGCGGCGGCACGACCGAGATGTCGGATGCCACGCGCAACGTGCTCATCGAAGCGGCGATCTTCGACACCGTGTCGATCGCGCGCACGGCCCGCCGCCACAAGCTGCCCAGCGAGGCGTCGCGGCGCTTCGAGCGCGGCGTTGACCCGCTCGTGCCCTTCGTGGCGGCACGTCGCGTCGCCGACCTGATGGTCGAGTACGCCGGTGGCACGCTGGACACCGCCGTCGGGGGAGCGCTCTTCGCAGAGGTCCAGATCCCGGGGGTCACGCTTCCGGCAGGGTTCGTCGAGAGCCTGATCGGCGTCGACTACACCCGGGACGAGATCGTCACGGCTCTCGAGATGATCGGATGCGAGGTCACCGAGCGCGACGGCGAGTGGATCGTCTTCCCCCCGTCGTGGCGCCCGGACCTCACCGACAAGTGGACGCTCGCCGAAGAGGTCGCCCGCATCGAGGGGTATGACCGCATCCCGTCGGTGCTGCCGACGCCGCCCTCGGGTCGCGGGCTCACGCTCGCGCAGCAGGGCCGCCGCCGTGTCGCGAACGCGCTTGCCGCGGCCGGCTACGTCGAGACCCCGTCCTTCCCCTTCACGACCGAGGCCGACAACGACCTGCATGGGTCGGCGTCCGGCGAACACCTACCTTCGATCAAGCTCGCGAACCCGCTCGACGGGCAGCACCCGTTCCTGCGCCGCTCTCTCGTGCCCGCCCTGCTGCAGGTTGCGCACCGCAACCACTCGCGCGGTTTCACCGACCTCGCCCTGTTCGAGACCGGTGCGGTGTTCCTGCCCGAGCCGGGCCGCGATTACGGCACGACGACCGTGCCGCCGTTGGCCGTGCGACCCGATGCGGCCACGCTCGCCGACCTCGACGCCTCGATCCCCCCGCAGCCCCGCCATGTCGCGGTGCTCCTCACGGGTGCCGTCGTCTCCAAGCAGCCCGGCCAGCCCGCAGTGATGGCGGATGTCGCCGACGCCCTCGACGCCGTCCGCACGATCGCGAGCGCGGCCGGCGTCGAGATCGAGGTCGCCCAGGGCCGACGCGCAGCGCTTCATCCCGGTCGGACCGGCATCCTGTCGGTCGGAGGCACCGAGGTCGGCTACGTCGGCGAAGTGCTGCCCGCCGTCGCGGATGCTGTCGATCTGCACGGGCGCGTCGTCGTGGCCGAGCTCGACCTCGACCTCGTGCTGCAGCTCGCGGGCGACCGTGTCGTAGCGGCATCACTCTCGGGCTACCCGGCGGCGACGCAGGACGTCTCGCTCGTCGTCGCGGACGACGTCGCCGCCGCCGACCTGCGCGCTGCGCTCGTCGAGGGGGCGGGGGAGCTGCTCGAAACGCTGCGCCTCGTCGACGACTACCGCGGTCCCGGCGTGCCCGAAGGGAGCAAGAGCCTGACGTTCGCGCTTCGTTTCCGGGCACCGGACCGCACGCTCACGGCCGCCGAGGCGACCGACGCGAAGCTCGCGGGCGTGGCGGTCGCAGCCGAGCGGTTCGGAGCGACGCTGCGCGAGTAGCCCCGTGACCGTTGTGCTCCGAGCGGGCGCGCCGCTATTCTGCGGCGAAGACCTCGTCCGATCGGAGTGCGCTTCTGGCTCGGCTCGAGCTTTCGCGTGCCGGACTGGCGCTTCTTCGCACCCGAGCCCGGACAGACCGACGGCCACGTTCTCGTGCGAGTCGTGCGCGCAGACGGCACCGCCGATCACTGGCAGGTGACCCATGAGCATCGCAAGCGGGCCTTGTGGCACGCCCTGTATTTTCCGGCGCACCGGCTCGACAAGGGGTTCTTCGACGTGGTGAGCGGGCTCGCCATGCGCATGCAGTCGCTCGAGGGGCCGTTCGAAGAGCTCACCGAGTACCGGGCTCTCGTCGAGCATGCGGGGGGATACCTGGCGAAACAGCGCCTGCCCAGCGACGCCGTCGGCTTTCAGCTGATGGTCGTCGAAGATGCCGGTTACGACACCGACGAAGATCTGCAGATCAAGCTGTTCTCGCGCCGCGAGAGCCTCACGGCCGCGTGATGAGCCGGTCGGGCATCCGCGGAAAGTTGCGGATGCCGCGGCGCGAGGGTTATCGTCGGCGCATGCCTTCGGCCACGCTCCCGCTCTGCACGCGGTCCTCGAGCGCGCCGACGGGCGTTGCGATCGGCGCAGCTGGGCGCCGACGTCTGGGCGGACGCCGACTCTAGGCGACCCCGTCATCCGCCGTGCGGCGGACCCCCGACGATGTCGTGGGACGCGGGAGTCGCCGCCACAGGCACCCGACCCCAGACTCTAAGGTGGAATCCATGACATATTCGGTCGCCGTCTCCGGCGCATCCGGCTATGCGGGCGGTGAGATCCTTCGGATCCTCGCCGCGCATCCCGACGTCGAGATCCGCACCGTGACCGCGCATTCGAACGCGGGACAGCCACTCATCCAGCATCAGCCGCACCTGCGCTCGCTCGCGCACCTGACCTTGCGCGAGACGACGCCCGAGGTTCTTGCGGGGCACGACATCGTCTTCCTCGCGCTGCCCCACGGCCAATCCGGCCAGTACACCGACGCTCTCGGCGACACCGCGCTCGTGATCGACGCCGGTGCGGACCACCGCCTCGAATCGGTGTCGGACTGGGACCGCTTCTACGGGGGCGACTTCCATGACCCGTGGGTGTACGGCGTACCGGAACTGCCGGTCGCCGGCATGAAGCAGCGCGACCGGCTGGTCGGTGCGACGCGGATCGCCGCGCCGGGCTGCAACGCCTCGACTGTCAGCCTGAGCCTGGCGCCGGGCATGGCCGCGGGGGTCATCGACCCCTCCGACATCGTCACGGTGCTCGCGGTCGGCCCCAGCGGAGCGGGCAAGAGCCTCAAGACGAACTTGCTCGCCAGCGAAATCCTCGGCTCCGCCAATCCCTATGCGGTCGGCGGCACGCACCGGCATATCCCCGAGATCCGGCAGGCGCTCGCCGCCGCAAGACATCGCGGGGATGCCGCGGAACCCGTGGCCGCCGATGAGGGCATTCGCATCTCATTCACCCCGGTCATCGTGCCGATGGCCCGGGGGATCCTCGCGACCTCGACGGCGCCGATCACCGGCGGTGCTTCCGATGCCGCGATCCGCGACGCCTGGCTGGCCGCGTACGACGGTGAGACGTTCGTGCAGGTTCTGCCCGAGGGGCAATTCCCGCGCACGGCCGACGTCCTGGGCGCGAACACGGCGCTCATGGGTCTCGCGGTCGATCGTGCCGCGAACCGTGTCGTCGTGGTCACCGCCCTCGACAACCTCACCAAGGGCACGGCAGGCGCCGCTGTCCAGTCCATGAACATCGCGCTCGGTCTCGCCGAAGGCACGGCGCTGAGCGTGAACGGAGTTGCGCCGTGAGCGTCACGACACCCCGAGGTTTCGAAGCGGCCGGAGTCGCCGCAGGACTCAAGTCGACCGGTAAGCCCGATGTCGCCGTCGTCGTCAATCGCGGCCCGCTGAAGGTCGGTGCGGCCGTGTTCACCTCGAACCGCGCGAAGGCGAATCCCATCCTGTGGTCGCAGCGCGCGATCCAGGACGGCGTGGTCGAGGCCATCGTGCTCAATTCCGGTGGCGCGAACTGCTTCACGGGCGCGTTCGGGTTCCAGACGACGCACGCGACCGCAGAGAAGGCGGCGGCGCTCCTCGACGTGAGCGCGGGCGACATCCAGGTGTGCTCGACGGGGCTCATCGGCACGGGCGACGAGGTCTTCCGCGCCAAAGTGCTGGCCGGCACCGAGCAGGCGATAGCCGAGCTCTCGGACGACGGCGGCACCGCGGCATCCGAAGCCATCATGACGACCGATTCGCGGCCCAAGACGAGCGCGGTCACCTCAGACGGATGGGCCATCGGCGGGATCGCGAAGGGTGCCGGGATGCTGGCGCCCGGCCTCGCGACGATGCTCGTGGTCCTCACGACCGACGCCGTCCTGACCGCTGCCGAGGCCGACGCGCACCTCCGGGCGGCGACGCGCGTGAGCTTCGACCGACTCGACTCCGACGGCTGCATGTCCACGAACGACCAGGTCACCCTGATGGTGAGCGGTGCGTCGGGTACGACGCCGGACCCCGACGATTTCCGCCGGACGCTCATCGACGTGTGCACGGACCTCGCCGTGCAGCTGCAGGGCGACGCCGAGGGAGCAAGCCACGACATCACGATCCAGGTCGTCGGCGCGGCATCCGAAGACGACGCCGTCGAGGTGGGCCGATCCGTCGCCCGCAACAACCTCTTCAAGGCCGCGATCTTCGGCAACGACGCCAACTGGGGGCGCGTGCTCGCCGCGATCGGCACGACCGAGGCGGCCTTCGACCCGTACGACGTCGATGTCTGGATGAACGGCGTGCGCGTGTGCACGCAGGGCGGACCCGACCGACCCCGCGAGGACGTCGACCTCACGCCGCGCGCGACGGCCCTGCTGATCGACCTCAAGACGGGTCCTGCGGCGGCGACGATCTATACGAACGACCTCACGCACGATTACGTCCACGAGAACAGCGCCTACTCCTCATGACAGACATCCAGGACACCGATCCCGCCGAAGCGAGCCGCAGAGCGATCACGCTCATCGAGTCCCTGCCGTGGCTGCGCCGCTTCAGCGACCAGATCATCGTCATCAAGTACGGCGGCAACGCGATGGTCTCCGAAGAGCTGCAGGACGCCTTCGCCGCCGACATCGCGTATCTGCGCTACGTCGGCATCAAGCCCGTCGTCGTGCACGGCGGGGGACCGCAGATCTCGTCGATGCTCGACCGGCTCGAGATCCCGAGCGAGTTCAAGGGCGGCTACCGCGTCACCTCGACCGAAGCCATCTCGGTCGTGCGCATGGTGCTGACCGGACAGATCAACCCGCAGCTCGTCGGCAAGATCAACGCCCACGGCCCCGTCGCCACGGGGCTGAGCGGCGAGGACGCGGGGCTGTTCGGCGGTCGCCGTCGCGGCGTCGTGATCGAGGGCGTCGAGCACGATCTCGGCCGCGTGGGCGACGTCGTGAACGTCGACCCGCAGCCCGTGCTCGATCAGATCGCCGCGGGGCGCATCCCCGTCGTCTCGTCGATCGCCCCCGATCTCGACCAGGCAGGCCATTCGCTCAACGTGAACGCGGATGCCGCGGCGTCAGCCCTCGCCGTTGCGCTGGGTGCCGCCAAGCTCGTCATCCTGACCGATGTCGCGGGTCTCTACGCCGATTGGCCGAACCGCGACTCGCTCGTCTCGCACATCACCTCGAGCGCGCTGCGCGACATGCTTCCGCACCTCGAGTCGGGCATGATCCCGAAGATGAACGCATGCCTGGAAGCGGTCGAGGGCGGCGTCGAGACGGCCGCGATCATCGACGGCCGCGTGCCGCACTCGGTGCTCGTCGAGATCTTCACCAGCAAGGGAATCGGAACAGAAGTGGTGAGCGCATGACCTGGCAGGACGACGAAGGACGAGACCTCGTTCGCAGCTTCGCACCGCGGATGGCAATGCTCGTCCGCGGCGAGGGATCCCACGTGTGGGATGCCGACGGACGCCGCTACCTGGACTTTCTCGCAGGCATCGCCGTCACCTCGATCGGCCACGCCCACCCCGTGTTCGTCGACGCCGTCGCATCGCAGGCGGCGATCCTGGCACACGTGTCGAACTTCTTCGCGACGCCGCCGCAGCTCGAGCTCGCGGCACGCCTCAAGCGCCTCGCCGGCACGGGCGATGCGGGTCGGGTGTACTTCGGCAACTCCGGCGCCGAGGCCAACGAGGCCGCCTTCAAGCTCGCCCGCCTGCACGGGGGCACGGAGCGTCCGCGCATCCTGGCTCTTACGGACGCCTTCCACGGCCGCACGATGGGCACGCTCGCCCTGACCGGCAAGCCCGCGATGCAGGAACCGTTTCTGCCCATGACGCCGGGGGTCGAGTTCATCGACTCGACCATCGAGGCGCTCGAAGCGGCGCTCGATGACCGGGTCGCTGCGCTGTTCCTCGAACCAGTCAAGGGCGAAGCGGGCGTCGTGGAGCTGCCGGCGGGATACCTCGAAGCGGCCCGTGAGCTCACGGCTCGGCACGGCGCACTGCTCATCATCGACGAGATCCAGACCGGCGCAGGCCGCACGGGGGAGTGGTTCGCCTTCCAGCGCGCGGGAATCGTGCCCGACGCGATCACGGTCGCCAAGGGCATCGGGGGCGGGTTCCCCATCGGTGCCCTCATCACGTTCGAAGCCGCGAGCGACCTGTTCTACCCCGGCACGCACGGTACGACGTTCGGCGGCAACGCTCTCGGCACGGCGGCAGCCAACGCCGTCCTCGGCGAGATCGAGCGGTCCGGCCTGCTCGCCAATGCCGCCGAGCGCGGCGCGCAGCTGACGCAGGTCATCGCGCGCATCGACTCACCCCTGGTGACCGGATGCCGCGGCCTCGGACTGCTCATCGGCGTCGGGCTGCGGCATCCCGTCGCGAAGCAGGTCGTTGAGGCGGCGATGCAGCGCGGACTCATCGTGAACGCCCCCAATGACAGCACGATCCGGCTCGTGCCGGCACTGAACATCGCCGACGTCGAGGTCGACGAATTCGAGACGCTCTTCGCGGCAGCCCTGTCGGCCGTCGAGGCGGACCTGGAAGGAAACGCATGACCCGTCATCTGCTGCGCGACGACGATCTGACGCAGGCCGAGCAGAGCGAGATCCTCGATCTCGCCATCGAGCTCAAGAAGGACCGCTGGGCGGACAAGAGCCTCGCGGGGCCGCAGACCGTCGCGGTCATCTTCGACAAGTCCTCGACGAGGACGCGGGTCTCGTTCGCCGTCGGCATCGCCGACCTCGGCGGTTCGCCGCTGATCATCTCGACGGCGAACAGCCAGCTCGGCGGCAAGGAGACCCCCTCCGACACGGCGCGCGTGCTCGAGCGGCAGGTCGCGGCGATCGTCTGGCGCACCTACGCGCAGGCGGGCCTCGAAGAGATGGCGCGGGACACGCGCGTACCGGTCGTGAACGCCCTCTCCGACGACTTCCACCCGTGCCAGCTGCTGGCCGACCTTCTGACGATCCGCGAGCACAAGGGTGAGCTGAAGGGCCTCACCCTTGCCTTCTTCGGCGACGGCAAGTCGAACATGGCGCACTCGTATGTCCTGGCCGGCGTCACGGCGGGGATGCACGTACGCGTCGCGTCGCCCGAGGAGTACTCGCCGCGCGACGACGTCATCGCAGACGCCGATCGCCGCGCTGCCGAAACGGGCGGGTCGGTGACGCTGTACACCGATGCGATCGAGGCGGCCGCAGGTGCCGATGTCATCGTGACCGACACGTGGGTGTCGATGGGCAAGGAAGAAGAGAAGCTCGCACGGCTTCGCGACCTCGGCGCCTACAAGGTGACCGAGGAGATCATGCAGCTCGCTGACCCCGAGGCCATCTTCATCCACTGCCTGCCGGCCGACCGGGGGTACGAAGTCGACTCCGACGTCATCGACGGCCCGCAGAGTGTCGTGTGGGATGAAGCCGAGAACCGGCTGCACGCGCAGAAGGCGCTGCTCGTCTGGCTGCTGCGGCAGCGGTGACCCGACCATGACGGTGAACGAGAAGTCGGTCGCATCGCGCACGTGGCTTGCGTCGCGCTGGCAGCGACTGAACGGCGCGGGTCGGGTCACGGGCGTCGACCTCGCGCGCGGCCTCGCCGTCATCGGCATGCTGACCGCCCACCTCATCGCCATCGAGGTCGCGTTCGAGTGGCCCGAACCAGAATCATGGATCGCCGTCGTCGACGGACGCTCGTCGATCCTGTTCGCGACCCTTGCCGG
The DNA here is from genome assembly GCF_057669765.1 of Microbacterium sp. Y832. Classification (NCBI taxonomy): domain Bacteria; kingdom Bacillati; phylum Actinomycetota; class Actinomycetes; order Micrococcales; family Microbacteriaceae; genus Microbacterium; species Microbacterium sp. Y832. The sequence continues at coordinate 634,283 of NZ_JBYHFM010000001.1, forward strand.
CGTATCGATCGGGCTCGTGACGGGCGGAGCGACGCCGCTGCGCGGATCGCCGATGATGATCGCGCGGCTGCGCCTTGCCGTGCGGGCTGCGCTGCTGTGGGTCCTCGGCGTCGTGCTCATCGAGACGGGCGTGCCTGTCTACGTCATCCTGCCGGCGTACGCGATCATGTTCCTGCTCGCGCTCGCCTTCGTCTCCCTCAGGGCGCGCGTTCTGCTGATCATCGCGGGAGTGCTCGGGGTCGTCATGCCCTTCGTGCAGGTATCGCTGGACGCACTGCCTGTGTGGTCGTCGGTGGGTGGATCCGAACTGTCGCTCATCCTCGGCTGGCACTACCCCTTCACCGTCTGGATCGCGTTCGTCCTCGCGGGGCTTGGCGTCGCGCGTGCCGACATCCGTCGGGCGCGCGTGCAGGTGCGGATGCTGCTGTGGGGGACCGTCGTGTCGCTCTTCGGCTACGGAGTGGGCCGCGGTATCGGCGCGACCGAGGGCGCCCTGCAGGTCGAGCCGCATTCGAGTGGCCTGTTCGAGGTCATCGGATCGGGTGGCTTCGCGATCGCCGTCATCGGCGGCTGCCTGCTGCTGTGCCGCACACCACTCACATGGGTCGTGCTGCCGTTGCGGGCGGTCGGCGCCATGCCGCTGACGGCCTACACGGCGCAGCTCGTCGCGTGGGCCATCATTGCGACCCTTGTCGTCGGACGCGCGGGAGACCTCAGCGGCTTCCGGGCGCTCGAGCCGTTCTGGCCTATGACGCTGATCCTCGTCGTGTTCTGCACGGCATGGGCGCTGCTCATCGGTCGCGGCCCGCTCGAGTGGGTGTTCGACCGGATCGCCCGACTCATCGTCCGGACCGACGCCGGGCGCACGCGGTCCCGCCGATAAGCTGTCGGGGTGAGTGACGACACCCCGACGACAGATGACCACGGCACCAACGAAGGCGCGCTGTGGGGTGCGAGATTCGCCTCGGGGCCTGCCCCCGAACTGGCTGTGCTGAGTCGCTCGACGCACTTTGACTGGGACCTCGCGCTGTACGACATCGCGGGTTCGCACGCGCACGCGAAGGCGCTCGCCGCGGCCGGCTACCTCACCGCCGATGAGGAGCACGCGATGCACGTCGGACTCGACGCGCTCGCCCGCCGAGTCGCCGACGGCACCCTCGTCGCCGCCGAGGCGGACGAAGACGTGCACGGCGCTCTCGAACAGGCGCTCATCGCCGAGGTCGGCCCCGACCTCGGCGGCAAGTTGCGCGCCGGACGCAGTCGCAACGACCAGATCGCGACGCTCGTGCGGATGTATCTGATCGACCACGCGCGCACGATCACGCGCGACATCCTGCGAGTCGTCGATGCGATCGTCGCGCAGGCTGAGGCGCACCCCGGTGCCATCATGCCCGGGCGCACCCACCTGCAGCACGCCCAGCCCGTGCTGCTCGCTCACCACCTGCAGGCACATGCGTGGCCGCTCGTGCGCGATGTCGAACGACTGCGTGACTGGATGGCGCGGGCCGTCGTCTCGCCGTACGGCGGCGGAGCCCTCGCCGGATCCACGCTGGGCCTGGACCCTCAGCTCGTCGCGACCGAACTCGGCCTCGACCGGCCCGCCGAGAACTCGATCGACGGCACCTCGGCCCGTGACGTCGTCGCGGAGTTCGCCTTCATCGCCGCCATGATCGGCATCGACCTGTCGCGGTTCGCCGAAGAGATCATCGTGTGGAACACGCGCGAGTTCGGCTTCGTCACGCTCGATGACCGCTACTCGACGGGTTCGAGCATCATGCCGCAGAAGAAGAACCCCGACATCGCTGAGCTGGCGCGGGGCAAGGCCGGTCGACTCCTCGGCAACCTGACGGGCCTGCTCGCGACTCTGAAAGCACTCCCGCTCGCGTACAACCGCGATCTGCAGGAAGACAAGGAGCCCGTCTTCGACTCGGTGCGAACCCTCGAGACGGTGCTGCCGGCGTTCGCGGGCATGATCGCGACGATGCGCTTCGACGTCGAACGCATGGCTGAGCTCGCGCCCCAGGGATTCTCGCTCGCGACGGATGTCGCCGAGTGGCTCGTCAAGCGCGGAGTCCCGTTCCGTGACGCGCACGAGATCTCGGGCTCGCTCGTCCGGGCCTGCGAGACGCGGGGGATCGGACTCGAGGATGCCTCCGATGATCTGCTCGCCGAGGTGTCTGCGCACCTGGTTCCCGAGGTGCGCAGCGTCCTCACGATCGAAGGGTCGGTCGCCAGCCGTGATGGGGTCGGAGGCACCGCCCCGCAGCGCGTCGCGGAGCAGCGCACGCAGCTGATCGAACGCGTGCAGGCGTCAGCGCTTGCGCTCGGCCTGAATTAGATCTCATCCTTATATTGAACTCAAATAAGCGTATGATGGCGGGATGCATGGCGTAGGAGTCATCACCGACATCGTTCGCTCGCGAGATCTGGCCCATCGCCAGGAGGCGCAGGTGGCCGTCCATCGGGCCTTCGAAGTGGCTCACGCCGTCGTCCAGCCCGCCGAGCCTCTGTGGGCCACGGCGGGAGACGAATTCCAGTCCGTCTACCCCACCGCGCAGGCAGCGCTCGGCGTCACGATGCTCGTGCGTGTTCTCCTGCCATCGGATATCGACTGTCGGTTCGGGCTCGGCGAGGGGGAGTACCAGCAGGTCGAGCGGAGCGTGGGAGGCACCTCGATCCAGGACGGCCCCGCGTGGTGGCGCGCGCGCGAGGCCATCGCCGCCGTCCATCGCCGGCAGGACCACGGTCACCCATACCTTCGCGCGTGGTTCTCGTGTGGCACGCCCGCGCAGGACGACATCGTGAATTCCTTCCTCGTGTCGCGCGACTTCGTCGTCACGCGGATGACGCCGCGGCATCGACGGATCGCGGGGGAGTACTGGATCGGCCGGTCGCAGGCCGACATCGCCCGCGACGAGGGCGTGTCCCAGTCCGCGATCTCGCAGGCGCTTCAGCGCTCAGGCGCGACGGCGCTCAAGCTCGCGCTGGACAACCTGCTCCTCGGAGGTGCGTGAGGTCAGTCCTGCGCCGCGATGAGGTAGCCGGCCGATGCAAGCAGAGCCCAGCCCACGCTGGTCAGGGTTCCCAGGACGCGGGCGGCGGGAGTCGTATTTCCGCGTTCGGCGGGAACCGCGTATGAGCCGAGCGCCTTGACGCCGAGAAGGAGTGCGGCGACTTCGGGGAGGCCGAGAATCAGCGCGAGAGTGAATCCGAATCGTTCGACGAGGCCCACCCATCCCGTCGCTGGAAGCTCGTCGCTCGGCTCCGACGGGATCTGGAGAGCCCGCTCCAGCACCTTCCCTGTGACCGGCCAGCCCGCCGTCGTGGCCGCGCCGAGCGTCGAGATGGCGAGGATCACCCGATCCAACACAGTTGGCGGGGGTGCGAGCAGGACAAAGACGATTGCGGCGATGCACAGCACGACACAGGCGACGACGACCCAGGCGTCCTGCGACCAGCGCGCGCGAGAGACCAGCGTCGCGGCTCCAAGGGCCGCCACCGCCAGTAGGGCGGCCGAAGCAAGAAGGATCATGGGAGTCTCCAGGTCATCGGGGGTCGATGCATTCGTCGGTTCCGATCATGCCGCACAGTGCGCGGGCACCTTGAGAGCCCATACGCTCGTCGGATGCAGAGTCCGTCGGTAGCCGTGATCGCAGACATCGTCGGCTCACGCCGCCTGCTCGATCGGGTGGCGGCGCAGCACACGATCGAACGCGTGATCGACCAGATCGAGCACGCGTTCGGTCGGGCCGACGTCAAGATGAGCGCCACGGTCGGCGACGAGTTCGAGGCCGTGTTCAGCGACCTGCCGACCGCGACGAGGTGGCTTGCGCTTCTCAGGCTGGCGCTGCCCCCGGGGCTCGATTTGCGTTTCGGTCTGGGGGTGGGGTCCATCGAGTCCGTCGCCACGGCCACACGCGTCCTCTCGGAAGGGCCCGGCTGGTGGGCCGCGCGCGACGCGATCGAGATCGTTCACGGCCTGCAGAAACGCACCGCGCCGAGCGCACGCACGTGGGTCGTCGCCGCGGCAGGGCATGATGCCGCCATGGCACAGACCGTCCGCCTCGCGAACGCCTACGCGCTCTCGCACGATCACATCGTGGGGGCTATGAGCGCTCGCGCCCGGCGCCTGACCTATGGGCGGTGCCTCGGCGAAACGCAGGGGGATCTCGCGCGGGCCGAAGGCATCAGTCAGTCCGCCGTGTCGCAGGCGCTCGCGGCTGCCGGCGCAGGGTCCATCCTCGAAGGGCTGACGCAGCTCGTTCGCGAGGTGCGCGCATGATCGTCGCCGGGCTCGCCCTGCTCGCCGTCGGCACCGCCGACCTGATCCGTCAGTTCCAGACCACGCGCCGCCGTGGGATCGCGATGGCGCTCGCCGCAGTGCTGCTCTTCCTCGTCGCCGTGCTCGTCGACGCCGCGCTCTGGGGACTGGTCGCCCTCGCGGTCGCCGCGGTCTGGGTGCTCACGATGCCGGCCCGAGGCGGCGCCCGTGCCGGGCTGTGGCCCGTCGGTCTTCTCGGGGCGGCCGTCGCGGCGGCTGTCATCGTCGCGGGTCCTCGCTCCGCGACCCCCGCCTTCGACACGCTGTGGGCGCTGCCGGCGCCCGGCACGAGCGTGCCCGTCGACCTGCTGATACTCGTCGCCGGCGCGGTGGCGTTCCTGCTCGAATCCAGCAACATCGTCGTGCGCACGGCGTTGCGCGCCGAGCACACGGCGGGTGCAGATGAGACCGAGACCACGACGACGGGCGGTCTCAAGGGTGGGCGACTCATCGGCCCGCTCGAGCGCGTGCTCGTCTTCGCTCTGATGCTCGCGGGCGCCTACACCCTCATCGCTGCGGTCCTCGCGGCGAAGGGAATCGTCCGCTTCCCCGAGATCTCGCGTGACAGCAGCGACGGCAATCGGGCTGAGTTCTTCCTCGTCGGCAGCCTCGTCAGCTGGGTGCTCGCTCTCGCCGCCGCTCTGCTGGTGTGGTGGGCCGCGCGCTGAGGGCGGCACGAGCTCCATCTTCTGCGCTGATAACCTGAAAAGCGTGTCATCCAGCCTCGTGAGCGCGACCGCGCCCGCCAACGATCCGACGTTCGAGAACGTCTGGGACGAGATCGTCTGGCGTGGACTCGTGCATGTGTCCACCGATCAGACTGCGCTCCGCGAGCTCCTGTCGGGCGACCCGATCACGTATTACTGCGGCTTCGATCCGACAGCTCCCAGCCTGCATCTGGGCAACCTCGTACAGCTCCTCCTGCTGCGCCGCCTTCAGCTGGCCGGCCACAAGCCGCTCGGGCTCGTCGGGGGATCCACCGGTCTCATCGGCGATCCTCGCCCGTCGGCCGAGCGCACCTTGAACACGCGCGAAACGGTCCAGGAGTGGGTCGCCCGCCTTCGCTCACAGGTCGAGCGATTCCTCAGCTTCGACGGCGACAACGCCGCTCGCTTGGTCAACAACCTCGACTGGACGGCGCCGCTGAGTGCGATCGACTTCCTTCGCGAAGTCGGCAAGCACTACCGCGTCGGCACGATGCTCAAGAAAGACGCCGTTGCAGCTCGGCTCAACTCCGAGGCCGGCATCAGCTACACCGAGTTCAGTTACCAGATCCTGCAGGGCATGGACTACCTCGAGCTGTACCGCCAGTACGACTGCGTGCTGCAGACGGGTGGCAGCGACCAGTGGGGCAACCTCACGAGCGGCACGGATCTGATCCACCGCGTCGAGGGTGTCTCGGTGCACGCGATCGGCACACCGCTGATCACCAACAGCGACGGCACGAAGTTCGGTAAGAGCGAGGGCAACGCGATCTGGCTGGATGCTGCGATGTGCAGCCCTTACCGGATGTACCAGTTCTGGCTCAACACCGATGACGCCGATGTCATCTCGCGCCTCAAGGTATTCACGTTCCTCACCCGCGACGAGATCGAGGAGTACGAGCGGCTCGTCGCCGCCGAACCGTTCCGCCGTGAGGCGCAGCGGCGACTCGCGCGCGAGGTCACGACCTACGTGCACGGTGTCGACGCGACGTCGGCTGTGATCGCAGCATCCGATGCGCTGTTCGGCCAGGGTGATCTGCACGCGCTCGACGCGGCGACCCTGCGCACGGCACTCGACGAACTGCCGAACACCAGCGTTGCGCGGGGCACCCCCGTGACTCAGGCTCTCGTCGAGACGGGGCTCGTCGCGAGCCTGTCCGAAGCCCGACGCGCCATCGCGCAGGGCGGCGTCTCGCTCGACGGCGTGAAGGTCACGGGTGACGATGCCGAGGTCATGGGCGCACTGCCCGGCGGCGTGTCGGTGCTGCGACGCGGCAAGAAGACGCTGGCCGGCGTGTTCGTCGACGCCTGAGAAATGCCGTTCACGCCGAGCCACGCTGTCGTCGCGCTGCCGTTCGTGCGGACGCCGCTCGTGCCGGCGGCGATCGCGATCGGCGCGATGACCCCGGATCTGCCGCTGTTCGTGCGCGGACTTGCGTTGCACTACGGCCGCACGCATGACCTGACGTGGATCGCGGCGACGATCCTGCTCGCTTTCGTCCTGCTGCTCGTGTGGCGTTGCCTTCTGCGGCCGGCGGTTCGCGAGCTGTCACCGCGCTGGCTCGCCGAACGGCTTCCCGTTGACTGGGACGCACCCGCGACGGGGGCGTTCCGCGAGACGATTGGATTCCCGAGGCCCGGTGGCTTCTCGGTGCGAGCGCTGACGATGACGGTCCTGTCACTGGCTTTCGGCGTCGTGACTCACATCGTGTGGGATCTGTTCACCCATGAGGGACGTTGGGGAGTGGCCCTTGTCCCGGTGCTCGACCAGCGGTGGGGTCCGCTGGCGGGATACGCCTGGCTCCAGCACGGTTCCAGCGTGATCGGGCTTGCGATCATCGGCGTCTGGATGCTGGTCTGGTTCGCCCGAGCGAACACAGCACCTGTTGAGCGGATCCTCTCCGCGTGGGTTCGCGGAGTGTGGTGGCTCTCGCTGCCGACGGCCCTCATCGGTGCGTGGTCTTGGGGCCTCGCTTCCTTCGGCCCGCTCGACGATGACTTCACAGTGGCCCATTTGGCATACCGCGTGCTCCCGCCTGCGTGCGCCGTGTGGGGCATCGTGACAGTCGCGCTGGCGATGGTCGTCCAGGTGCGGCGGTCGTCGATGCGGCGTGCCGCACGAGCAGCGGGCTGATTCCCCCCACGATCTGGTCTGCGTGCGCCTCCTATGCGCGTCCCCCGTGCGGCCTGCGCCGGCTCAGCCACCGGAAGCCGCGGAAAACCGCGAAAACGCAGGACGACACGCCCGGGGTCCGAGCAGGATTTGCCGTACCCCTGGGAGCCACGTAACTTATTACTTGTTCGCCCCACAGGGATGCGGAGAGGCCGAGAGCCTTACCCCCCTCAAGCGGAGAACCGCCCCCATCCTGATCCTCTTGAGGATCGCGACCCTCGGGTCTAGGATGAGGTTCCCACTCCTCGAACTGCTGATGAGTGCTGACCGGAGACGCTAAACAGTCGCGGTGAGCCGATTTGACAAGCAAGAGCGAGCGGGATAAACTAGAGAAGTTGCCCGGCGGGCTGGCTTGAGGCCGAACGCCTGGGGCCGATCTAGCTTCGAAGAGCCGTCGATGACTGCTGTTCCTGACATTTTGTCGGGAGCGCTGATTTGACAGGCGCGGAGCGACATGTAAGATAGTGAAGTTGCCCTGCGGGCAGAGCCGAGAGGCCGAGTAGCAGGAGCATCCGATCCTTGAGAACTCAACAGCGTGCACTTGTCAAATGCCAAATTACCTCGTTCCAGCTTCGGCTGGATGAGATTCCTTTGGATCAAAGTCCGGCCTTCGGGTCGGCAACGGATATGTCAGCAATGACATCCATTTGGTCAGTTCAAACTCGCTGCTTCGACCTTTTTCCGGTCGTGGTCAGCAAAATTTCTTTACGGAGAGTTTGATCCTGGCTCAGGATGAACGCTGGCGGCGTGCTTAACACATGCAAGTCGAACGGTGAAGGTGGAGCTTGCTCTGCTGGATCAGTGGCGAACGGGTGAGTAACACGTGAGCAATCTGCCCCTGACTCTGGGATAACAGTTGGAAACAGCTGCTAATACCGGATACGAGCTGCGAAGGCATCTTCAGCAGCTGGAAAGAATTTCGGTCAGGGATGAGCTCGCGGCCTATCAGCTTGTTGGTGAGGTAACGGCTCACCAAGGCGTCGACGGGTAGCCGGCCTGAGAGGGTGACCGGCCACACTGGGACTGAGACACGGCCCAGACTCCTACGGGAGGCAGCAGTGGGGAATATTGCACAATGGGCGCAAGCCTGATGCAGCAACGCCGCGTGAGGGACGACGGCCTTCGGGTTGTAAACCTCTTTTAGCAGGGAAGAAGCGAAAGTGACGGTACCTGCAGAAAAAGCACCGGCTAACTACGTGCCAGCAGCCGCGGTAATACGTAGGGTGCAAGCGTTATCCGGAATTATTGGGCGTAAAGAGCTCGTAGGCGGTTTGTCGCGTCTGCTGTGAAACCCCGAGGCTCAACCTCGGGCCTGCAGTGGGTACGGGCAGACTAGAGTGCGGTAGGGGAGATTGGAATTCCTGGTGTAGCGGTGGAATGCGCAGATATCAGGAGGAACACCGATGGCGAAGGCAGATCTCTGGGCCGTAACTGACGCTGAGGAGCGAAAGGGTGGGGAGCAAACAGGCTTAGATACCCTGGTAGTCCACCCCGTAAACGTTGGGAACTAGTTGTGGGGTCCATTCCACGGATTCCGTGACGCAGCTAACGCATTAAGTTCCCCGCCTGGGGAGTACGGCCGCAAGGCTAAAACTCAAAGGAATTGACGGGGACCCGCACAAGCGGCGGAGCATGCGGATTAATTCGATGCAACGCGAAGAACCTTACCAAGGCTTGACATATACGAGAACGGGCCAGAAATGGTCAACTCTTTGGACACTCGTAAACAGGTGGTGCATGGTTGTCGTCAGCTCGTGTCGTGAGATGTTGGGTTAAGTCCCGCAACGAGCGCAACCCTCGTTCTATGTTGCCAGCACGTAATGGTGGGAACTCATGGGATACTGCCGGGGTCAACTCGGAGGAAGGTGGGGATGACGTCAAATCATCATGCCCCTTATGTCTTGGGCTTCACGCATGCTACAATGGCCGGTACAAAGGGCTGCAATACCGTAAGGTGGAGCGAATCCCAAAAAGCCGGTCCCAGTTCGGATTGAGGTCTGCAACTCGACCTCATGAAGTCGGAGTCGCTAGTAATCGTGGATCAGCAACGCCACGGTGAATACGTTCCCGGGTCTTGTACACACCGCCCGTCAAGTCATGAAAGTCGGTAACACCTGAAGCCGGTGGCCTAACCCTTGTGGAGGGAGCCGTCGAAGGTGGGATCGGTAATTAGGACTAAGTCGTAACAAGGTAGCCGTACCGGAAGGTGCGGCTGGATCACCTCCTTTCTAAGGAGCATCTGGCACTCTTCGGGGTGTCCAGGCGCCAGATTCGGGACGAATGTTCTCGACTGGTAGCTCATGGGTGGAACATTTGACTTGGTGCCGATCGGGGGATCTCGAACTTAGTACGCTGCTTGCAGTTGGAAGGGTTCTGGTGACGCTGCCGGCATATGCACGCTGTTGGGTCCTGAGGGACCGGATGCGCTCGGGCTTTTTGCTCGGTGCAGACGAACCTCAGGGCCTTTTCTGATTGCCGTTTTCGGCATGAGGTGAGGGTACCGCCCGTACTTTGAGAACTACACAGTGGACGCGAGCATCTTTGAGCTGACTTCGGTCAGTTCATATAGATGATCTTAAAGATCATTAGTCAATTTCATGTCGGACTTCGGTTCGACGTCGATTCTGATAAAACTCATGTGATTTCAAGTCTTTAAGAGCAAACGGTGGATGCCTTGGCATCTGGAGCCGAAGAAGGACGTAGCAATCTGCGATAAGCCTCGGGGAGTGGATAAGCACACTTTGATCCGAGGGTCTCCGAATGGGGAAACCCCGCTGGGCGGCTTGCCGACCTAGTGACTCCCGCCTGAATATATAGGGCGGGTAGAGGGAACGTGGGGAAGTGAAACATCTCAGTACCCACAGGAAGAGAAAGCAACCGCGATTCCGTTAGTAGTGGCGAGCGAAACCGGAACAGGCTAAACCGAGTACGTGTGATATCCGGCAGGAGTTGCGTATTCGGGGTTGTGGGACTTTTCAGGTTGCTCTGCCGAGCAGCCGGCGTTACAAGAAGGTATAGACGAACGGTCTTGAAAGGCCGGTCAAAGAGGGTGCCAACCCCGTAGTCGAAATGCCTCCCTTGGCGCGAAGAGTATCCCAAGTAGCACGGGGCCCGAGAAATCCCGTGTGAATCTGTCAGGACCACCTGATAAGCCTAAATACTCCCAGATGACCGATAGCGGACAAGTACCGTGAGGGAAAGGTGAAAAGTACCCCGGGAGGGGAGTGAAATAGTACCTGAAACCGTTTGCTTACAAACCGTTGGAGCCTCCTTAGTAGGGGTGACAGCGTGCCTTTTGAAGAATGAGCCTGCGAGTTAGCGATATGTGGCGAGGTTAACCCGAGTGGGGTAGCCGTAGCGAAAGCGAGTCTGAATAGGGCGATTCAGTCGCATGTCCTAGACCCGAAGCGAAGTGATCTATCCATGGCCAGGTTGAAGCGCGTGTAAGAGCGCGTGGAGGACCGAACCCACTTAGGTTGAAAACTGAGGGGATGAGCTGTGGATAGGGGTGAAAGGCCAATCAAACTTCGTGATAGCTGGTTCTCTCCGAAATGCATTTAGGTGCAGCGTTGCGTGTTTCTTACCGGAGGTAGAGCTACTGGATGGCCGATGGGCCCTACAAGGTTACTGACGTCAGCCAAACTCCGAATGCCGGTAAGTGAGAGCGCAGCAGTGAGACTGTGGGGGATAAGCTTCATAGTCGAGAGGGAAACAACCCAGACCACCATCTAAGGTCCCTAAGCGCGTGCTAAGTGGGAAAGGATGTGGAGTTGCCTTGACAACCAGGAGGTTGGCTTAGAAGCAGCCACCCTTGAAAGAGTGCGTAATAGCTCACTGGTCAAGTGATTCCGCGCCGACAATGTAACGGGGCTCAAGCACGCCACCGAAGCTGTGGCATTGATATTTTTGGTAGGCCTTCGTGGTCCAGCCGTATTGATGGGTAGGAGAGCGTCGTGTGGCCAGCGAAGCGGCGGTGTGAACCAGCCGTGGAGGCTACACGAGTGAGAATGCAGGCATGAGTAGCGAAAGACGTGTGAGAAACACGTCCTCCGAAAGACCAAGGGTTCCAGGGTCAAGCTAATCTTCCCTGGGTAAGTCGGGACCTAAGGCGAGGCCGACAGGCGTAGTCGATGGACAACGGGTTGATATTCCCGTACCGGCGAAGAACCGCCCAAGCTAATCCAGTGGTGCTAAGAGTCCTAGCCAGGAATGATCGGATCCCTTCGGGGTGATGACGTCTTGGTGAACGCTCGACCCCATGCTGGTGCGGTTAGCGTATTAACAGGTGTGACGCAGGAAGGTAGCCCAGCCAGGCGATGGTAGTCCTGGTGCAAGTGCGTAGGCCGAGCGATAGGCAAATCCGTCGCTCACATAGGCTGAGACACGATGCGGATGAAAAGTGGGTGATCCTATGCTGCCAAGAAAAGCATCGACGCGAGGTTCTAGCTGCCCGTACCCCAAACCGACTCAGGTGGTCAGGTAGAGAATACCAAGGAGATCGAGAGAATCGTGGTTAAGGAACTCGGCAAAATGCCCCCGTAACTTCGGGAGAAGGGGGGCCTTCGACGTATTAGGACTTGCTCCGAAAGCGTTTGGAGGCCGCAGAGACTAGTGGGTAGCGACTGTTTACTAAAAACACAGGTCCGTGCCAAGTCGCAAGACGATGTATACGGACTGACGCCTGCCCGGTGCTGGAAGGTTAAGAGGACCGGTTAGCCGCAAGGCGAAGCTGAGAATTTAAGCCCCAGTAAACGGCGGTGGTAACTATAACCATCCTAAGGTAGCGAAATTCCTTGTCGGGTAAGTTCCGACCTGCACGAATGGCGTAACGACTTCCCAACTGTCTCAACCGCGAACTCGGCGAAATTGCAATACGAGTAAAGATGCTCGTTACGCGCAGCAGGACGGAAAGACCCCGTGACCTTTACTACAGCTTGGTATTGGTGTTCGGTGTGGCTTGTGTAGGATAGGTGGGAGACTTTGAAGCATGGACGCCAGTTCATGTGGAGTCATTGTTGAAATACCACTCTGGTCACTCTGGATATCTAACTTCGAACCGTAATCCGGTTCAGGGACAGTGCCTGGTGGGTAGTTTAACTGGGGCGGTTGCCTCCCAAAAAGTAACGGAGGCGCCCAAAGGTTCCCTCAACCTGGTTGGCAATCAGGTGGCGAGTGTAAGTGCACAAGGGAGCTTGACTGTGAGACTGACAGGTCGAGCAGGGACGAAAGTCGGGACTAGTGATCCGGCAGTGGCTTGTGGAAGCGCTGTCGCTCAACGGATAAAAGGTACCTCGGGGATAACAGGCTGATCTTGCCCAAGAGTCCATATCGACGGCATGGTTTGGCACCTCGATGTCGGCTCGTCGCATCCTGGGGCTGGAGTAGGTCCCAAGGGTTGGGCTGTTCGCCCATTAAAGCGGTACGCGAGCTGGGTTTAGAACGTCGTGAGACAGTTCGGTCCCTATCCGCTGCGCGCGTAGGAAGTTTGAGAGGATCTGACCCTAGTACGAGAGGACCGGGTTGGACGAACCTCTGGTGTGTCAGTTGTTCTGCCAAGAGCACCGCTGATTAGCTACGTTCGGGATGGATAACCGCTGAAAGCATCTAAGCGGGAAGCCGGCCTCAAGATGAGACTTCCATGCCTTCGGGCGAGAGGCTCCCAGCCAGACTACTGGGTTGATAGGCGAGATGTGGAAGCGTGGTAACACGTGTAGCTGACTCGTACTAATAAGCCGATGACTTGATAACACACCGTTTTTGGTGCTTGCGTCCACTGAGTGGTTCTCGATGTACGGTCGAGAACCGCATGACAATGACTTTGTTATGCTGATTGAAACATCAATAGTGTTTCGGCGGCCATAGCGTGAGGGAAACGCCCGGTTACATTCCGAACCCGGAAGCTAAGCCTCACAGCGCCGATGGTACTGCAGGGGGGACCCTGTGGGAGAGTAGGACACCGCCGGACTTCTTTCGAGAAAGGGCCACCCAATGCTGGGTGGCCCTTTCGCGTTTTAGGGGT